>CAZKUW010000001.1:0-43042 GCA_964556125.1 uncultured Candidatus Saccharibacteria bacterium
CGACCTTGTGGTTATGAGCCACACGAGCTGACCGGGCTGCTCCACCCCGCGATACAACGTCTATCTTAACAGAGATAAACACTTATGGCAAGTCTCTTGACAGAGCCAAATAGGAAGCGCATATTCATAACTACTATGGTATTAGAAGATTTGGGATACGGGGAAGAGATGGTGCCACACGGCGAGCAAGCATGGGAGAGCAGAGGAGGATTACAGTATGACGGTGCTCCAACAGCTGCAGTCAGTGTTATTAGTGATTACGACCAGCGCCGTGATCTAGAGGTCCTTCGGGCTCGCGAAGGAGTCTACACAGCAATTGCTCGTCGCACTGACGAAAACGACGTTTAGCTTAATTTGCTTGCAGCAACGCGAACAGCTTCTCCCCAAGAGAGGAAGGCGTGTGGCGTGTCTGCGATTTGTTGAGCAGTGAGGTTGTACTTCACGGCTAAAGCGAGCTCATGGATCATCTCAGATGCGTGTGGGGCCGCAATGGTAGCTCCTAGAACAACGCCTTTCTTGTCTGTGATGATTTTGACGAACCCATCACGAAAATCTGCGGTATTGCTCCGAGCAATGATATTCAGCGGTGCGACTGCCTTATTGATCGATAGGTCACGTTTGTGACAGTCATCTTCAGTCAGGCCAACTTGAGCGATCTCGGGAGTAGTGAAGATCAGAGCAGGGGTCGCAACGTAGTTCGGGACGATTTTATTTTTTGAGAAGAGGTTATGAACCGCAACGCGACCTTCGAGAAGGGCAGTATGGGTATGACTATCACGTCCCAGGACGTCACCAGCAGCGTAGATGTGTTTGTTAGTCGTCTGTAGGTTGTCGTTTACCTCAATGCCCTTAGGGGTGTATTTTACAGAGGCATTTTCAAGACCAAGGTCAAGATTTGGTGCTCGTCCTGCAGCTACGAGGATTTCATCGGCTTTGATGGTTTTTTCAGTACCAGCGCGGGTGATAAGGATGCGTTTGCCGAGGCCCTCTTTAGATACAGACAACACTTTAGAGTGGGTGAGGACAGTGACCCCTTTTTGTTCGGTCAATACCCTTTCCATTAACTCCCCTACCTCACTATCTTGTTGTGGGAGAAGGCGAGAAGCTTGTTCGGCGATGTAGACTTTCGTACCAAAAGTTGCCATAAGTTGGGCGATTTCGACACCGTGGCTGCCACCACCAATAATCAACAAACTCTTTGGTGGACGCATCGCTTCGAGGATGGTGCGGGGAGTAAAGAATTCGATGTCGTTGATTCCTTGGATCTTTGGGGTCGTCCAGTGTGAGCCAGTAGCGATGAGGAAGTTTGCCCCCGAGATATGACGACGATTCACGCTGATTTCATAAGGACTTAAGAAGTGTGCGCTAGCATTGAATGCAGCGATACCGTGGTTTTCGTAGAACTTTCTGTTCCCTGCTGCGCCAGTCCGTTTGACCGCAAGATCTTTCCAGGCGCGGATTGAAGGGTAGTTGTAGCCGAGTGTTGAAGTCCGAAGACCAAAACGATCGCCGTGACGAGCTTCATCAAAGAGTCGGGCAACATGGAGTAATGCTTTTGTTGGAACATCGCTCCAGTTTGGTGAATCACCTCCGAAAGTATCGGCTTCGACGATGGCGACGCGTTTTCCCTCACGAGCAGCGATAGTTGCTGCGGCACTGCCACCAGCACCGCTGCCGATAACAATAAGGTCGTAATCAAATGTGTGTGCTTGAGCCATAATCTCTCCTAAAGGGTTATCCGATGTTGTTCATATAAGTAGGCCGCGTCTGGGTGGTGATTCTTCAATGTTCTCGCGGCAATACGTCTGAGGTCGTGACTGGTTACTTCGGGATGTTGGCTGAGCCATTCGTGGACTTCTCTGATAACGACTCGGGTGATCTGTTCGGCGTGTCCTGGAGCGGTTCCGGCACTGAGACAGGCAGCTTCGATACTGAGCTTGAGTTTGCTTTCATCAAAAGACTCAGTCGGTCGACGGCCGCTACGCTTAATAATGTCGTATGACCCACCCTCACTCATCACGCGGCTCCGGAAACGTCAGTTAAGATCTTGCAGACATAGACGAAGAAACCAAGGATAGCCAAGGCACTCCCGGCACTAAATTGGAGGAAGCGTTTGTTTTTTTCACGCCATTTTTGGATCTCACTGAGGCGGTGACCACTACTGATAAGGATCCAGACGCTGAGTAAAGTGAGTAGGGAAATGACGGCATAAATCGCAATCCCGATAAGTTGCCACATGCCAGGAAGTTGGACAAGGACAAGTGCGCTGATTACCATCGGAGCGATGATGAAGAGTAGCTCACTGGCAACACTCGCAAGCCCAAGACTAAAAGCTTCGGCACTGTGGTTCGTAGCTTTACTTCGTTCACTCAAGTGACGAGCCATGCCACGGGGAATCCAAAGCGTTGTCCCGGCTTCGGGTCGGTAATAAAAGAACCAGACAGCGATACCAACGCCAATGAGAAGCCCACAAGCAATTGCCCAAATGAACTGAGGAGCTTCAGTACCAAATAGGTGAAGGAAGACGAGTGAAATAAACGAAAGGGTGAGGAGAGTCATTACCCCTACCCCGCTGACAAAACCAAAAGTGAGACGAATAACCTTCGCTTGTGTTTTCTTTGCACCAATCGCGTGACCACTAAGAAGCGTCAAAACACTGACACTGAGCTGAAAGCTCGCATGTATCAATGCGGCGAGGGTGACGATGGCGAGAGACGAGGCGATGTCCATATGTTTATTTTTAGTATCCTCTGATCTGTTTATACCATAAGCGTAACCCTTTAGCAAAGTAATTAGCATAAGGGTATTGACATTATATGACGTTTGTGCTTAAATAAGAGCATAAAACAATAAAAACGAAAAAGGGCAACATAGGGCATCATGGATACGCAAACATCATCAGTCGAACCAGTCACAATGAGCGAAGTATTACAGCTCGCAACCTGGGATCGACCACGATCGACAGAAGAGCTACGAAATTTTATCTCTCGTCGTGAAGCAATCATCAGTAATAAATAACTGGAAAAAATAGGGCACTTACCTGCCCTATTTTTTGTTATCATAAACTTATGAAGACCTTGCCAAGGGAACAGGCGAATGAAGAGTGGGATAGGCTATGGGACTCGATGCGGGTCGAGTGGTTCAAACTAGAAGTCCTACAAGATTATTCGGCTGAAGACAAAGGCGAATCCTTAGATGCTTGGATGGCTGGCGATAAAGAACGAAGTCTTGAGCTACTTCGCACAGAGCCAAATCCATGGAGCGAAGATTGCCGAGCAAAAGTGGAACGGGGAGTGACGCTCACCCGCATTCATGTGGTCGACTATCCCCTATCTCCCTACATGGAATGGGAAATTGAAGTCTATAAGATGCGAAATATTCCTCAAGGCAAAGAAACAGTTTTTTTGGTTGATCGAAAAAACCTAGAAGGAGTCGATCTTCCTGCTGGTGATCTTATGATGTTTGATCAAAAAAATGTCGTGATTGGCCACTATGACGAAACGGGGTATGCACATAGCCAAACTTTTTATAGTTCAGAAGATGATCTTTCTTCATTTATTGCATTGCGACAGAGGATTCTTGATGCGCCACTCGAAAGTTTAAATTAAAAAGTCCCGAAAAGGGACTTCTTATAATTTCTTGGTAGCAGCGACTGGAATTGAACCAGTGACCTTAGGCTTATGAGTCCTACGCTCTAACCAACTGAGCTACGCTGCCACGGTGCGGTTTATTGTATCAGAGATATTGCTGTTTTTCCAGAGGTGCGCTAGTATAATTCCAATGATTATTTCCCTGTTTGGTCCAGACGGGGTGGGAAAAAGTACCGCTGCAGAAGTGCTTGGCAATGAATTAGGTGTCCCTGTTCTTAATGGGAGCAAGCCGGCTGCTTGGCCCGACACCTCATGGTACGATTTCCTTACCCGTGAAGGAATCTACGAAACTACCTCCGCAGACCTCATGTTCTTTAATGAAATGATTACTCGGGCGCACAGGCAAGCAATGGCGATGGATGATGAATATGGATCAGTCATTGTTGATTCTGATCCTTTTCATAAAGTATTTATTCATGACGTTATCAGTGGTCGAGTAGCGACTAATGCTATGGCGAGTCATGTTCGAGGCCTCGAGTTATTTGCGAATCACGATGAAGGTCGCGAGTGGCGTCATGTTCACCTGCGTTTATCGCGAACGGGAACTCCTATTGAGCATGCAGCTGAGATGCAACGACGTATTCACGCACGCGGTAATCTCAGTCCGTATGATCCTGCAACGATTGATGCATCTTTGGCAATGATCCACGCCTCTGATGCCCTTCATAATCAATTAGCTTTGGCTGGTTTTTCACTGGTTGATGCTTATAGCGACGAACCAGGTATTTTGTAGTGGCAAATGAATATACGCGAGAGTACGTCGTTTCACGTATTGGGATGTTTCGTCCTGAACTCGCAACATTAGTAAGGAATGTAGGGAACACTCACCAGGTCAGTGATCATATTATCGATTTTGATGGGATTAGTGCCGATACATTGCCGTCAAAATCACATAGTGTCGTTGCGGGGAGGTACTTAATAGGAAATTACTCGAGTTCAGGAGTCACTACTTTTGATTGGGATGGGTTTGTGCCAAGTGGTCCAAGTCAAGATGCCTATAGCGAAATGATTGATCAGACGATCCCCTACATCGAACAAGCTGATCAGGTCTTTGATGATGGACTGGTTCGGTCAGCGCTCAATGCCATCTATGCTCGTCGTCATCACGAAGCGACGATCAAGCGCTTCGTTGCCGGTATCGAATTCCGTGCTGGACTCACTGCTGGTGGCGAGCCATTTATGTATCGGATGCTTGTTGCGCCAAGACGGTTCGAACGTGCCCCTGCTGCGTTAACTCGAGTGATTGCTGATGACATTACAGTCGGTCACGAATATCCCGATGAATATTTCCATTTTGCTGCGGCCACAAACCTTACTTTGTTAGCCGAAAGTCTTGCCCTTAGCGCACTTCACCATCAACATATTGAAGCGCAGCTAGATGGTAGGTTAGAATAGAAGTATTACCACGTGATACTCACTGACTTAATAAGTTAAGCGTCCCTCACGAACGGTCATTCAATTGTCTTCGGACATTCACTAGAAACGGGTGAATAGACGGGCAAACAATTCAAAACGTTTCTCTACAACTTTTTAGAGGATTTTTGAAATGAATGACGAAACTTTTTTGAACGAACAGGTCGAAGTAATTGCTATCTTTGGTCACGGTCATCAACCGTGCAAGCCACTGAAATTTAGACGGGCGAGTGGACGAGAAATTGAGATCAGTGAACTCGGTCTCAGACATCCATTTAATTCGGGTAAGAAAACGATTCATATTTTTGATGTGACCGACGGCGGGGCAGATTATCGATTGGAGTTTGATAGCGAACGGTTGATCTGGCACCTGACGATGGAGGCGGATCACTATGAGTGAGTTTAATCACGAACGACCGTTGATCATGCACATCGATCTGAATAGTTGCTTTGCGACCGTTGAACAGCAGGCGAGGCCGATGCTTCGCGGTAAGCCAGTAGCGATCGTCAATCGTCGAACGGAAAACACGGCGATTGTGACCGCAAGCTATGAAGCCAAAGCGATGGGGGTGAAGGTCGGTATGAGATTAAAAGAAGCAAGAATCTATTGCCCAGATATTATCGCGCTCGAAAGTGACCCTCCTAAATATCGCTATATCTATCATCGTCTGCTTGATATCATGCGTGACTACTCGGCTCATGTCACCATGAAAAGTATTGACGAGGGGATTATTGATTTTCATGACTCCCCCGCCGCTATCTCAGGACGTGATTTAGAGGAAATAGGGCATGAGATTAAACAGCGTTTAAAGGACGAAATTGGGATATGGATGCGGTGTAATGTCGGGATTGCGACCAATCGATTCCTAGCAAAAACTGCCGCCGGGCTTCATAAGCCTGATGGCTTGGATATCATCACTCCTGCAAATATTCGTCAGGTCATTTCGACTATGAAGTTGACTGACCTAACGGGTATTGCCGGTCGGAATGAAAAACGACTAAATAGTGTCGGTATTTTTACGCCGATAGATTTTTTGAATGCTGATCCAGTGACGTTACAAAAAGTTGTCTTTAAAAGTGTCGTCGGCATCTGGTGGTATAAACGACTGCGTGGTTGGGAAGTTGATGACGTCGCAACTGATATTAAACGGGTAGGGCGACAATACGTTTTGGAAAGTTTCAATCTTTCTTACGAAGAAATTACACAAAGATTACATCATCTTTGTGAATCGGTCGGCAGTCGTATGCGCAGCCAGAACAAATCAGCCAGGGGAGTATATGTTTATGCAAAAACACGCGATCGTGAATATTGGCATGCTTCTTCCCTATCATCACTCCCCTTTTCTTCTGACCAAACGATTTATGCCCAGGCGCGACGCCTGTTTGAAAATGCACCGGATCGATTGCGAGAGATAGGGATCCATTGTTATGAACTTGAATCTATCGAAGATCCTCAGCTTACTTTCTTTAATGATCAGATTGTGCGCGAACGAGAAGTGACGAATGCAATCGACGATATAAACAAACGATTTGGTGATCGCACGATTCATTCAGCCGATACGCTAAAGACGGGAGTCTACGTCAAACAGAAGATTCCTTTCGGCAGCACTCGCTATTTATAGATTGCACTATGTCGGTGAGAGGGGTACAATACCCCACAATGAGTTCACCAGACAGAGAGACTGTATCGTCCATTACGACTGACCGATCCGTTGCGCAGGAGCTAGAAGCAAATCGTGGCGAGAATAAGAGTGTCCTCGGATACATCAACCGAGTCTATTCAGCTATGCGCCATGAACGAAGCTACGGACCAGTTCTTAACGCCTTTAATCGCATAGGAAATGCAACGATAGGAATCGCTCTCGGTGATCCGAGAGATGTTCATGCACCAGCTTTTGTTATGGGGCAGGTATTGGGTCTCGAAGCAATGCAGCTTGCCGGAGGTGAAGATGTCAAAGATAAAGTCTACCAAGGTCTTAATGTTTCTTATGCACAGGCTCAACTAACTACCAACAGGGTAATGAAAGTTGAAGTAAAACGGCGAGAGAAACCAGAGCTTGAACTTTCATTCTTACGTCCTGGGTATATAGCAAAAGCGCTTCGTCAAGAATTTGTCGATCAAGACGTTGAATCAAAAGTGTTTGATGAAGAGATTGCGCTAGTTACGATGTGGGCTTTGGAGCTCGCGCCTAATAATCCCATGCAACAGCAACAACTCATCGATGGCTATATATTCGTGCGATATCGAAGTGGCGAGATTTTGGTGAAGCCAGCAGATCTTACAGAAATGCGTGAGACATTTGATGGAATCGTTGAGAGTAGTCAGGGAGATGAAGTCGAAATTGTTGAGATTCCTCTCGATTCGTTTAAGGAAAAATATTTAGCTACATTTAAAGCTCGAAGGGAGGCTCTTGGTACTGTTGATATGGCTGACGAAGCAAAGCTTAATGCAACGTTAGATGTTTTGAGTAGAGTTATAAAAGAAGAATTTGAGGCACAGTCGGATGTTGAGCTGTTTGATCGGATCGAAGTCAAGGGCCCTGCAATCGTTATGTACAGAATGACTCCTAGCTCTAAGTTCACATTTCTTCCACTCCGCGACGATCAGCGACTACAAGCAATTATTAAAGATATCGATGTTGGCGTGGTTGCAAAAGAAGACATTGCTCGACAAGTCATAGAGAGCAACAAGGCCAATAAAACTTTCAAGTCAGAACCTAACGATCACCTGATTACACCACTCCTAAACATGACCGAAGCTGCAGTCATACGCGATGATGGCGTGGTCAAACCTTTCAGAGCGGACGTAGCACTCTATATTCCGATGGAGTACGAAACGAACCATCTTACGAAACTAGCCAAGACAACAGAGGAGTAATCTGTTATAATTAAGAAAATTACACCGAGACACTAAACGGAGCTTTCTTATGTCTGGACACAGCAAGTGGTCAACAATCAAACGAGAAAAAGGCGCAAAGGACGCGAAGCGCGGCGCTGTCTTTACAAAAATTGGTAATCAAATTGCGATTGCAGCACGTGGTGGCGCTGATCCTACAATGAATACCTCACTTGCTATGGCGATTGAAAAGGCAAAACAAGCCAATATGCCAGCGGCAAATATTCAGCGGGCGATTGATCGCGTCGCCGATAAAAACGCTGCTCAACTTGAAGAGGCGACTTATGAGGCAATGGGTCCGGGCGGCGTCGGTATTATCATCGAGACTGCGACAGATAATAAAAACCGAACGTTGCCAGACGTAAAAAATGCGTTGACGAAAAACGGGGGACGTATCGCTGATGCGGGCAGTGTTACTTTTCAATTTACTCGAAAAGGTGTCATCAATGTTGCAGCAACAGGCGAAGACGCGCTCCTGACAGTTCTGGATGCTGGTGCTGAAGATGCGATCGAAGAAGACGGTGAAATGATTGTCTATACAGAACAGAAGGATCTCGCCAAAGTTCGTACTGCTATTGTCGATGCCGGACTAACGGTCACCGGCGCTGAGCTTCAATATGTTCCGAATGCAAGCATTGCAATTGAGGAAAAGGAACTTGCCGAAAAAGTACTCAAAGTTCTCGACGCGCTCGATGATCTCGATGATGTGACGCAAGTTCACACCAATGCCGACATACTTGTCGACGTTTAGTCGTTAGTACCCAAACTAGTTAATCTTCGATCCGTATACTTCTTTACATGCTGAAGTATATTCGTGGATGTATCCTGTGTCTGACAATCCTTTTCGGATGTGCGTATGTTCCCCCGACATACGCCACTTCAGCGTCATTGGTTCTTACTCAAGTTCAGGCTGGGGGTATCACGGGTGCATTGCAAGAGCTCATAGTCGTATATAACAACTCCGACGAGAATGTCGATATCAGTGACTGGTGTTTACGAAACAAAAGTAATGTTGAGTTTGCGTGCTTTACTAAAGCTAGCGAAAATGAATTGCTACTATTGCCTAGCCATACTTATGCGACAGTAGCTTCAACATCAGAACAAGCAGCGAGTGGGTATAGTGCGTTTACGATTGTCTATTCACCAACCAATCAAAGTAGTGGCAGTATTGTCGGGAGTAGCGACTATATCACTTTAGCTGATAGTGATAAGAATGCTGTCGACACCTACAACTGGACCTCGAGCATCACAAGTGGCATGTTGTATGCTCGAAATATCCAAACACAAACACCAATTCTGTATGTCGACACCGACCAATCCAGTGACTGGCACATACAATCACCAGGAGCTATTCCAGAAAGTGGATTGGTGAGAATTGTAACCTCGATTGATTTGTGTCTGAATATTGAAGGTGATCAAGAAGTTATTCCTGATAGTTTGATACAAAATGAATTGGGTGATTGTCACCCTGTACCTGGCCCGCCAACGCTGATGCCAATTCAAATTACCGAGCTACTTCCGAATGCCGATGGTAGTGATGTGGGATCTGAGTTTATAGAACTTTATAATCCTAATGGCCAAGATGTAGACGTATCAGGGTACACATTGTGGTATGGCCAAGAGCTTGAAAAGTCGACCCATTTTCCAGCCGGCACCGCTATACCCGCTCAATCCTACGTTAGCTTTTCAAATGCACATCTTGATTTCTCACTGCTTAATACGTCGAGCCGAGTTCGTATTTCAAATGACATGGGAACAGTCGATGCCGAGACTCCTTTATACATGAATCCGAAAGATGGTACGTCGTGGGCGCTTATAGACGGTAGCTGGCAGTACACAAATCAACCGACACCAGGTAGAGCAAACGTTGTTTCAGTTCCTGAAGTTGTCGAAGAAGAAGTAGTGACACAAAAACCATGTGCGACGAATCAATATAGAAGTACTGAAACAAACCGGTGTCGTTTGATTACGTCAAATACAGAAACGATTACTCCGTGTAAAGACAATCAGTATCGAAGTGAGGAAACGAATCGTTGCCGCACTATCGCATCTAGCGATGAACCCGCTGCATGTAAAGAAGGTCAAGAAAGAAATCCTGAAACGAATCGTTGCCGTACAGTAAAGACAGTCTCAAAAGCAGACTATGGAGTGCTAGGTGTTCAATCATCAACTTCAGGAAACAATTTGTCACTTTGGCTTACTATCATCGTCATCATTCTACTCGCACTCGTTTACACAATATGGGAATGGCGTTATGAGATTCGTAAGTTACTTCGAAGATTCAAACATTTTGTGCGTGATCGCAAGTAACCTATACTAGATCCATGAAGATCATTGGGATCGATCCCGGTACTGGTATCCTTGGTTTCGGCGTCATAGAAGTCACCGGCACAAAGATGAAGCTGGTTGAAGCAGGTGTTATTCGCACCCCAGCACATACCGCTCATGAAGAGCGCCTTGAAGAAATATTTGATGGACTGACCGAGATCATCGCTGCTACTAAGCCGGATGCATTCTCGATTGAAAAATTATTCTTTAGCCGAAACATTACAACAGCAATGACGGTCGCTGAAGCACGTGGAGTAGCGATGCTGGTTGCACGAAAGGCAGGTCTTCCGATCGCTGAATATACTCCGCCACAAATTAAGCAGTCATTGACCGGGTATGGGAAGGCAGATAAAAAACAAGTTCAAGAAATGGTGCGTATCCAACTAGGTCTAAAGGAAGTACCAAAGCCGGATGACTGTGCTGATGCATTAGCAGCAGCGATCACACATGCGCTCATGACTCGTGTCTAAGTTTCAATATATCTCAGTGGTTGTGTCATAATAATAGAATGATTGCGCATGTGTCTGGAGTAGTGGCTGAGAAATTCGCGAGTTCTGTGATTGTCGATGTCCACGATATAGGGTATGAAGTCCAAGTTGCTGCTGGTGACTTTGATCGTGCGCTTCTTGGTGAGCCAATTAAATTTTATACGTATCATCATATCCGCGAGCAGTCGCAGGAACTATTCGGTTTTTCATCTCTCGCTGCAAAGAAATTATTTGAACTGCTTATTACTGTTCAGGGAGTTGGTCCCAAGGCTGCTCTTTCTATTTTGTCTGTTGGCGATAGTGAAGTGGTGCGTAATGCGATCGCAAGTGGCGACAGCGGCTTTGTTTCAAAAGCAAATGGTGTAGGTAAAAAGATTGCAGAGCGTGTGGTAGTCGATCTTTCCGATAAGGTCGGACTTGCTGTCAGTATTGCTCATGCTAGTGGAGTAGCTTCAACTTCTGTTGGTGACGAAGCGATGGAAGCTTTGATGGCGCTTGGCTACAATCTCAACGATGCGATTGCGGCGCTTGAATCAGTACCGACAAATTTGAGCACTGCCGAACGAGTCACACTTGCACTGAAAGGTCAAAGTTAATGGCTATTGAACGTATCGTTGATACAAGTGATCACGATGAAGATGCTGAAGAGCAGATTATTGAAGTCACCCTCCGTCCACGTACTTTTGCCGACTATGTTGGACAAGATCGTTTAAAGAAAAATTTAAAGTTAGCGATTGAAGCAGCCAAAAAACGTGATGAACCACTTGATCACATTCTTTTGAATGGTCCTCCAGGGTTAGGTAAAACAACCATGGCAACAGTCATTGCCAACGAAATGGGGAAGAGCATTCGAGTCACGTCTGGCCCGGCGATCGAAAAGGCGGGTGACCTCGCGAGTATTCTGACAAACCTTCAAGACGGTGACATATTGTTCATCGATGAAATCCATCGACTCGGGCGCACTGTAGAAGAAGTTCTATACTCTGCAATGGAAGACTACAAACTCGATATTATGATTGGAAAAGGTCCTGCAGCAAGGAGTGTTCGTCTTGATCTGCCGAAGTTTACCGTTATTGGTGCGACGACACGGGCCGGCGCATTAGCTGCACCGCTTCGTGATCGTTTCGGTCACATTTATCGACTCGAGTTTTATGATCCTTCAGAGATCAGTCAGATTATTATTCGTGCCGCAGCGATTCTTGGGAGTGGTATTGACGAAGCGTCAGCGCAGACACTTTCGACTCGCGCACGATTGACACCGCGTATCGCAAATCGTCTTCTGAAGCGTGTCCGTGACTACGCCGATGTGAATGGTGATGGGATTATCGACACGGTTATTACCCGCAAGGCACTTGAGCTACTTGAGATTGACGAACTAGGACTTGATCCAGGAGACCGTAATCTTCTGACGCATATGATAGATAATTATGGAAGTGAACCTGTTGGCCTCAATACGCTCGCAGCCTTGACCGGCGATGAACCAACAACTATCGAAGATTTCTATGAACCGTACTTGCTACAGATTGGTTTTATAGAACGTACGCCTAGGGGTAGGCGGGCAACAATGAAGGCGTATAAACACATCGGTAAAACACCTGACGATTCGCAAGAATCGTTGATATAATAAAATCATGAATGCAGATCATGCTGATAAAGACTACGACCAACCTGTTGCCTACGATGCACAAGGTAACCCTTTGTATGCACACCCTCCAAAGAAAGAACATCCACCGGTTGTTCATCTTGCCCGTGCGACAGAACCTGCACCAGTTCATATAAGTCCTGAAGCGATGAAACGTCACGAACGTTCACAACGTGCATTCCCACATCTCAATTTGAGTGGTGCAGAGTATGTGATTAGTGCCGTGCGCCGTCATCCTATCGGTCTTGTCGCGCCACTTGTCGTCGGGACGTTGATTATTGCGCTGGTTAGTTCACTCCTTGTGAATTACACGGAATTTGCCGACTACTTCAATATTGATGGCGCCGCTGCTAATCTATCGACAGTACTCATGCCAGGTATCCTGTTTTGTGTGTTGGTCGCGATCGGAATGGCTGTCTCGTACTATGTCTACATCAACAATCGTTTCTACCTCACAAATGAGAGTGTGATCCAAGAGATCCAAGTAAGTCTCTTCTCTCGGCTTGAACAAACGGTAAGCCTAGCAAATGTCGAAGATGCGAGTTATACCCAGGAAGGTTTCTGGCAATCAGTATTTAATTATGGTTCTATTCGACTGAGCACTGAAGGTGATGAGACGACTTACCGATTTACTTACGTCTCACATCCAAAAGAGCACATAGCGACATTGAATGACGCTGTTGAAGCATTTAAAAACGGTCGCCCTACCGAATAAGCCTATTTATTTCGACTGGTTTTAACGAAGTCATCTTCGTTTTGGAGGGTTGTGCGGAGAGTGTAGCTTTTACATTTGTCTCCATCGCAATTTGATGGTTCATAGCGGTAATCGCTTTTTGATTCAGTAATCTTAACACCTTGCGGGTCTTTAAATAGCGCAGGATCAACAGAAGGTAGCGTCTTTTCGTCGATAGTACGAGGGTAGAAGTTATTTGCTTTGAAATAGACTTCCTCAAGGCTGTAATACATAGCGTTAATCGATGTCTTACGGATTTCATCTCGGCCAGCAACTTCGACGTTATTTTTCTGAACGAAGAAAAGAACACTTGCTACACCAAGGATAACGATGATAAATAAGAGTTCGATAATTGTGAAGCCGCGCTGTGTAGTATTCATTAGTATGTATTATAGCAAATTAAGATTTCGCCGAGTATAATAAAGGGTAGATTATAAAGAGAGGGAGAGCATATGCCGACGAAGAAAGCAGCGTCCGAAGATACTAAAGCACCCATCGCATCTGAGGGAAAACTGAAGGCGTTAGGACTTGCGCAAGAGCAAATCAATAAGCAATTTGGTGATGGCGCCATTCGTCGTCTTGGTGATACAAAGACCGTTGACGTTGAACTCGTCAGCAGTGGTGCATTGTCACTTGACCTCGCACTTGGTGGCGGCTATCCAAAAGGACGTATCCTAGAAATTTACGGTCCAGAAAGCTCAGGTAAGACAACGCTGACTCTTCACGCAATTGCTGAAGTTCAGAAACTTGGTGGTACCGCAGCATTTATCGATGCAGAGCACGCACTTGATCCAGCTTACGCCCGTAAGCTTGGTGTCGATACTGATAACCTCCTTGTCTCACAACCAGACAATGGTGAGCAAGCACTTGAGATTGCCGAAACCCTCGTTCGTTCTAATGCTGTTGATCTTGTTGTTGTCGACTCAGTTGCAGCGCTTGTCCCACAAGCAGAAATCGAAGGTGAGATGGGCGATAGTCACATGGGTCTTCAAGCTCGTTTGATGAGTCAGGCGCTTCGTAAGTTAACTGGTATCATCAGTAAAAGTCACACGACCGTCATTTTCATTAACCAGATTCGTATGAAGATTGGTGTGATGTTTGGTAACCCAGAAACCACTACTGGTGGTAATGCCTTGAAGTTCTACGCATCGGTTCGTCTTGATATTCGCCGAACTGGTCAGATCAAATCCGGTGAGGAAATCATTGGAAACCGTACGAAAGTTAAGGTCGTAAAGAATAAGATCGCTCCTCCTTTCAGAGTTGCTGAATTCGACATCATGTATAACGAAGGTATTTCAAAGACAGGTGATGTCCTTGACCTCGCTGTACAGCACGGTATCGTTGGAAAATCAGGTGCCTGGTTTGATTATGCGGACGCAAAAATTGGCCAAGGCCGCGAAGCAAGTAAGACGTACCTTTCTCAAAACCCTGAAGTATTGGCCGAGATTGAAGCCAAGGTTCGCAAGAAGGTTGCCGAGGAAGCAGAAGCTTAGTTCATGCACGACGAAGAGTTGTGGCAGGTTTATGGTCAAAACGGCGAACCTGTTAAAGGTGATGGTCGCAAGAAAGAAACGTTTCTTGACGGTACCTTAAATGGCGCCGCCCACGTTTGGGTATGGCGCCGCACGGATGATAGTATTGAAATTCTTTTACAGCAACGAGCGAAGGATATTATATCCTGGGCTGGCTATTTAGATATATCTGCAGCAGGACATATCAATCTTGATGAAACACCTGTGCAGGCAGGTGTTCGTGAGGCAAAAGAAGAGATCGGTTTTGATATGGATGAGAATGAGCTCGATTTCGTCTTTGCTCATCGAAAATACATTGATAAAACTGAGCAGAATATCACCTCACAAATGACTGAACTACACTGGGTATATACCTATGAATTGACGTCACACGATGAATTTGCTTTCGACGATGGTGAAGTGACTGCAACGCGGTGGGTTGCTTACAAAGATTTCCCTACAACTCAAGCTGAGGCTGCTGCATACAAAATGGTGCCGCACAACGATCAATACTTTGCTCAGCTCTCGAAACATCTCAAATCAAAGCTTCACGTTTCATAGGATACTATGAAGATTACCTCTATCTCTGTCCAGGCTCGCGATAAAGATCGCGTGAACGTGTCAGTTGATGGGAAATATCGTTTTAGTCTCGATATCCTTCAGCTTACTGAGTTGGGGGTGAAGATCGGCAATGAATATACCGATGAAGAGCTCACTTCTCTCGAAGAAGAAAGTCAGTTTGGTAAACTATACGCCAGGACACTTGAATATTCTTTGATGCGTCCGCACAGTCAACGGGAGGTAAAAGATTATCTGTATCGTAAGACTCGAGATACCAGAACAAAACTTGGTGAGGTTAAGAAAGGTGTTTCACCGGCATTAACCGAACGTGTCTTTGAGCGACTGGTGAAAAAAGGGTATGTTGACGATGAGAAGTTTGCTCGATTTTGGGTAGAAAATCGCAACATGAGGAAGGGATCGAGCATGCGTCGACTTTCTGCAGAGTTGAGTGCTAAGGGAGTTGATAAAGCGATTATTGAAACTATGCTTCATGAGTCAGATCGCGATGATGAAAATGAACTGCAAAAGATAATCGAAAAGAAACGAAATCGTTATGATGATGACCAGAAATTTATGCAGTATTTAGCGAGACAAGGGTTTAGCTACGAAGATATAAAAGCCGCTCTCAATCAGGAAGACGATTAAGCTTCTCGCGTCTCCGGTGCGGGAACTTTTGTGCCTCGAAATGGATTCACGTATTCATGCTTGACCGCTTCCATGACGGGGGCCGGACTTTTTTTACTTGGACTTTTAACGATAATTGCTTTGTCATTGATTTCGGTAATTTGCGAACGATGGATCAACAGTCCAGTATCGTTAAATGCTTTTATCAATCCGCGTTTTACATTGAGTTGTTGGATCACGAATGATCGTGACTCGACAGTGTAGTCTTCTACCTTGCCAAGTTTACGCTTATGTTCGTCAATGACGGGTTTGCCAATAACTTGAAAAGCAATCTTTAGGAGTTTTTCTACTTTAATAACGTCGCTTATACCGATAAGTTCATCACTACTGTCGATAATCATGCCGAGCGTACTCATTTCCCGGATGTCACTCGTTAGTAAGAATGAAGGATGTTCAGCGAGAAGTGGACCATCAACAAGATACGCCATAATCTTAAGATTATTCGGATCAATAATGGGAGCGCTAAGTCGTGCTAAACGAGTTCCTGTTTGCAGGCTCATAACGGCTGTGTCTTTGAGTCGTGATCCGAGGATTAACATAGTATTAGTATAAGCTTTTTGCTGATCTGATGCTACTCACTGAAAGGATTGATTCGTCCTTCGGGGAGAGTAGCGGGTGGGCGTGTACTATCGCTAGTATGCAGTTGGTTAATGCGTTCAAGTGTTGCCTGGTCGATAGTCCCGGGAGAAATAGGTGAGGTGTAAGTGTCACTTCCAGCAGTGTCGCTCAAAATAGAGTTCAATACAAGTACGGCTGTGCCAAGTCCACTGACAATAAACACAATGAAGAGTGTCAGGTGAAAACGAGCAACTGAGCGGCCAAACTTTTTGAAGATTGAGGTGAGGTCTATATTTTTCATGATTTACCTTGTTGATACCACAATTTTTACATCTCCAATACCGACATTATCAATACCCCCAGCAGCAGGGCGAGTCAACTCCATACTGGTTACCTGCATTTTCGGAAGGTTACCTTCAATCGCATCGAGGAAGTTAATAAGCTTACTGTATGAAACTGGTGACTGTAAGGTAATAGAGAATGGTTTTGCATTCGTCGATAAGTTAGGGTCGTTGGCACCAGTATCGAAGTTAGTTTTTGAGATTGTCACACCAGTTTCGCTTGCGTATTTTTGTACATCTTTAAGGGCCTGTGCCTGGTAGCCGGTTGAGGTAGTGAAGAGTTGGTTGGCTTTAGTGACAAGAGCTTGGCTCTGGGTAAGTGTTACCTTGAGTTGCTGAAGTTCATCAATAGCCTTTCCGCTTGCCTGTGCATCTTGTGCGGTATGGCTCACTTCGACAGATGCCTCGCGGACAAGCTGAAGCCCAAGATAGAACCCGACAACAGTTCCTGCGATCAAAATCACGATTAAGAAGGTGAGGAGGCTACGCAGAGAGGTTGCTTTCATTCCAGTTTTTTTCATTGGGTGATCGCCTTCGTCAAAGTAAGAGTTATCGTCGCACTAACAGGGTAGGAATCGGCTGATTTACCGGTATCGGCAAGATCTTGGAAAGTAACATTCGCAAAAAATGGAGAACTCTGGAAATTATTTTGGAGCTGCACTGCATCATCGGTTTTTTTAGCATAAATCTTCAAGCTGATCGGCGTATTATTTGCCAATGACGCACTATCAAGAGTGAGCTTATCAAGAATTGTTCCTGCAGGCATTGTCCGAGCAATGTTTGTCAGTACTTTTGAGTATTGAACTTCTTGGTCAAGAATATTCTTTGTCTCCGTCAATTGTCCGCTGAGGGCATCAACTTGCGCTTTTGTTTCGTTAAAGACAGACGCCTTCGTGCTGTTGGCATCAATAAGACTCTGAGAGCTCTGACGAGTTTGGTTGAGAAGGTAGATCGAACCAAAGAGGATAAATCCTAGGAAGGCTGCCCCAAGGAAAACAACTGTGATATAGCGGATGAGAAGGACGTTTGTGCGTGCTGCACGAAGTTCTCTCTTGTCACCGTCGGGCATTAAATTTATCATTTCCAGATACTCCCAGGATTAATGCCGGCAAGTCCCGCGACGGTGATGTATCTTGATCGGAATTGTTTCGGAGGTTCTTGGAGTTTACCAAAATCAAGCTTTTGCCATGGGCTAGCAACACGAGCAGGCATGACAAGTTTGTCGGTAAAGTATTCACCGATCCCAGGGACATTGCTACCACTTCCGACAACCAAGAGCTGTTCAAGTTTACGGGTATCGCTGATTCGTTCATCGTAGTAGCGCATGACCTTTTTGATTTCACTCAAAATACGTTGGAGACTTGGCTCGAGGGCACCACTGAGTTTTTGTTGACGAGGTCCTGCGCTGAGTCCGTTCAGGACCTTCAGCTGGTGGGCATTCTCGAGCGCAACATTGAGCTTCTTAGCAATATCGAGGGTGAAGGTGTTCCCTCCAATCGCGAGACCACCGGTGACACGAATAGTACCCCGATCAAGAATAGCGATATCCGTACTCGTTGGCCCAATGTCGACGATAACCGTCGGGAGGCTTCCTTCTTCGGTAGCAGTCAGGACACGACCCACAGAGCTAATACTTGGTTCGATTAAAATAGGCTGTAATCCGGCTGCTTCGATGGCAGCGACGACGTTATCGATGACCGTTCGGGTCACTGCACTCATCAAGACGGTGATTTCTTTTTTTGTCCGCTCAATAACCTGGTAGTCGATGTAGAGGCTCGTTGAAGGAATAGGGATGTATTGGTCAGCTTCGAGTATGACCGCATCTTTGAGTGATTTTTCAGTTGCGATTGGGAGTGTAAAGGTCCGAGAGAAGCTTCGGGCGGTCGGAACAGCAACAGTTACTTGGTTTGTTTGAATAGAACCAGTGAGCTTCTCAGCTAGGAGGAGCTTGATGTTGTCTGTGAGATAGGTATTGCCTTCTTTTTCGAGAGCTTCTTTAACCTTTTGTGGTTCAAGATCGAGAGAGCCATAGCCGTTGACTAGCCATTTTTTTGGGTCAACTGACATAATCTTGATGCCAGTCGTACTGATATCAAGTCCTGCTATTGGTTTATCTTTATAAAATAATTTCGACATGATGCCCACGGGTAGAAATAACTCTCCGTATTATAGCATGAGCGGGTTGCTCTCAACCACCGCTATTTGATGTTTTGAGACAGTTGAGCAATAGGGGTCATGACACTTGCGGCGATAAGTCCTACCATGCTTCCCATAATGACAATCATGGCAGGCTCAATGATGGAGCTAATGCCCTCAATTGCGAGGTCTACTTCTTCTTCGTAAAAGTCAGCTACTTTGATCAGGACGGTATCTGTTTGACCGGTCTCTTCACCGACGGAAAGCATCTGCCCGACGATAGCAGGGAACAAGATATTTTTTTCAATAACAGATGAGAGTGATTTACCGTTTTTTACTTCGCGGGCCGCTTGTTGCAACGCTTCTTGGTAGAGGGTGTTACCAACGGCACGAGAGGTAACCTCAAGACACTCGAGCACAGCCACCCCGGCACCCATCAAAGCAGAAAACGTTCGAGCAAAACGAGCAATAGCAACTTTTCGAATAATGGTATTCACACCAGGAATCTTTAGAATGAGGGTGTCGAAGTTACGTTTTCCTTTAGGAGTTTTAATATAGCGAATAACGCCAAAGATAGCTCCGAGAATGACCGGGATGATAATAAACCAATAGCTAGTGATGATATGGCTAATTCCCAACATGACTAGGGTAATAGTTGGCAGTTTTGCGTCAGGGCCACCGAGATCGGTAAGAATCTTGCCGATTTGAGGAATTACGAAGAGCATCAAGCCGAAGAAGGCGAGGACGGTAATAACGATCAAAACGGTAGGATAGGCCATGGCGCTACGAATCTTTTTTCGAATCGCGGCACTTTTTTCCTGCTGGTAGGCAAGTCGTTTCAAAATATCATCAAGGATTCCCGCCGCTTCACCAGCGCGTACCATATTGACGTAGATATCATTGAATGTCTCAGGGTGCTTGGAGAGCGATTCAGCAAGTGAGCTACCACCTTCGACACCTTTAATGACTTCACCAAGAATTTTTTTGAGTACCGGATCTTCAGCGTGTTTCTCTAGTGATGTCAGTGCGCGGAGTAGGGGTACTCCAGCGCTAATCATGGCACTAAGCTGGCGAGTAAAGATAACGAGCTGATC
Organism: uncultured Candidatus Saccharibacteria bacterium; assembly: GCA_964556125.1. Taxonomy (GTDB): domain Bacteria; phylum Patescibacteriota; class Saccharimonadia; order Saccharimonadales; family Saccharimonadaceae; genus Microsaccharimonas. The sequence continues at coordinate 20,036 of CAZKUW010000001.1, forward strand.
AGGCTTTACCTTGGTACGTTCTAAGAGGTGTTTGAAGTCGATGTTTAATCCGACTCGATTCTTAATTTCTCGGATACTGACTGGTCGAAGATTTTGTTTGGCTAATGCGGCGATCACACTGGCACGGTCAAGTTGTTCGGTTTTGCCATTTACCGCATTTCGTTGAGCATCAATAGCAACATAGGCAAATTGAGCCACGATTAGTCCCTGCTGACCCTTAGCACTTCTTCAATCGTCGTTTCTCCACGGAGTGCTTTAATAAGTCCATCAATCTGCATGGTCATCATGCCATCAACAATTGACTGTGCTTGGATCTGGTCGGTTGTCGCATGAGACATGATCAGCTTTTGGATGCTTTCAGAGTTAGTCAGTACCTCATAGATACCAATTCGTCCTTTGTAGCCTTCTTGGGCTTCATCTTCGTTGAACTGCGTATTTGCACGCCAGATAGTCTTAATGCCGGTCTCGTCAGTACTGAGGGGGGCATCACCACCAACGCCTTGGCTGGCTGCTTGTTTTTCAAGTTCATGAATGACTTTGAAATCTTGACCAGGGTGAAGGTTAAATAGTTTGGTAATGGCTGCTTTTTCTTCTTCAGTTGGTACCGCACTTATTCGTGAAGCTTGGTGAAGCCGGCGAACCAGGCGCTGACCGACGACGGCACGAATAGTACTTGCGATAAGGAATGGCTCAATACCCATATCAAGGAGACGAGGCAGCGTCGTCGCGGCGTTGTTGGTGTGAAGTGTACTAAACACCATGTGCCCAGTCAGAGCTGCTTGAATACCGAGATTCGCGGTCTCTCCGTCACGGATCTCACCGATCATGATGACGTTTGGGTCTTGACGGAGCAGAGCGCGAAGCCCGTTTGCAAAGGTCATTCCCGCTTTGACGTTTGTCTGTGTCTGATTGACTCCAGGAATCTTATACTCAACCGGGTCTTCAATAGTCGAGATATTGATGTTTGGCTTGTTGAGGATTGAAAGAATACTGAAGAGGCTGGTCGATTTACCAGATCCAGTCGGACCCGTCATTAGGACGATTCCATTTGGTTCACTCATTTCACGACGAAGATCGATCAGCGCCTTACCCCAGTAGCCGAGCTGCTCAAGTGACAGAGCTTGGTTGGATTCATCAAGAATACGCATGGCAATCTTTTCACCATCTGCAATAGGGAGGGTGCTGACACGAAGAGCGTATTGGCGACCACCGATAGTTACCTTGAATCGACCATCTTGTGGGACACGACGTTCATCAATCTTTAGGGTAGCGAGAATTTTGATACGACTCGTCAGCGCACCGATCACATTTCGAGGGAGCCGGTTTACTTCTTTCAAAATACCGTCGATACGGTAGCGAACTTGGACGAAGTCTTCCCGAGGCTCGATGTGAATATCACTCGCGTGAGAACGGATGGCGTACTCGAGCAACAGGTTTACCGTTTGGGCAATAGGAGAGTCTTCAGCGATATCTTGTTCGCTCACTTGCTGACTATCAGATTCGTCTTCTCGCTGGACGTCGATAACTTCGTTCAACTCTTTGTTGACGTCACCTCTGTACCCTTCGAGAGCGGTGAGGATGTTGTCCTTAGTAGCGATATAGATTTTTGAATTAACACCAATTTCTTTTTGGATAAAGTTGACCGCTTGAACATCGTCAGGGTCTTCCATGGCGAGATGACGGACACCATCCTCATCCACCTTAAAGAGAACAGCGTTGTATTGTCTGGCGACACGCTCAGGGATCAATTTCAAAATGTCAGTGGGAATAGTTGCAGGGTCTAGCTCTACGTAAGGAATATCAGCGTAATCGGAGAAAGCCTGAACAAGCGTTTTTTCGTCGGTAACTTGTTGTTCAAGAACAATGTCTTGTAAGGGGCGCTTTAAACGAGCTGCCTCTTGTTTCAAGGCAGTCACTTGCTCAGGTGTTGCAAGACTTGCCCGCCCAAGCAACGTTTCCAGAATGGTGTCGGAAATGCGCATAATGCTTACGCTCTATTGTAAAGGACAGACCTCAAAAGCGCTAGGTGGTATAATACGATCAATGATTATAGAGGTCGAAAGCATCGATGCGATGCTCACATTTGGTGAAAAGGTCGGACGTCTCGTAAGAGGGGGCCTCACTATTGAATTGGTAGGTGATGTTGGTGCGGGTAAGACGACATTTACGAAAGGGTTAGCGAAGGGACTTGCCGTCGAGGATGATGTGCAAAGCCCTAGTTTTACTATCAGCCGAGTCTACGAAGCGCGTGATGGCTTAGAATTAGCACATTATGATTTCTACCGCCTCAATGATGCTGGGATTATGAAAGATGAACTGGCTGAAACGATGCAGGATCCACAGACGATCACTGTCATTGAATGGGCTGATATTGTTGAAGGTATTTTGCCAGAAGATCGCCTCACGATACACTTTGCTTCACCGACCGAAGAAACACGGACATTGACCCTGCTAGGGGATAAGGATATGTTGGAAAAGCTATGATTATTCTTCTCGATACCTCAACTCCTGTCTGTAGACTCTCTCTCGTAGACGGTGATTGGCGATACGACAATGAATGGGAAGCCAATCGCGACCTTGCTAAAGGATTACTTGGTTATTTGCAGACCGAATTTGAAAAGAACGCAAAGTCGTGGACAGATATTTCTGGTATTGTGGCTTTTCGTGGCCCAGGGAGTTTTACAGGACTCCGAATCGGTTTAACTGTGTTGAATACTCTCGCTGACGGTAATCATATTCCGATCGTCGGTGCTCACGGAGATGACTGGCAAACTGTTGGGCTCGCTAGACTCCAAGCTGGAGAAGATGACGAGATAGTCTTACCGGAATATGGGAGTGATGCTCACATCACCTTACCGCGGAAATAACTAGACTTCGCAAATCAAAAAGAGCTACAATAGAGTTAGTCCGGAGAATTGAGGGACTTTGAATAAATTTTTGAATTTTCAGTGCGACTTGTTGATATCCAAATTGCTCAAGACGAACACTTGACCAGGCCGCTCACTGAGGAAGGAAACAATATGGTAGAAGGAATAATTGCCGCGGTAATCGGAGTTCTTGCTGGCGTGGGCGGAACATACGCTTATGACCGACAGAAAAAGAACGGTGGAAAGCACAAAGCAGATAAAGAAATTGCCGAAGCGAAGCTGAAGGCGAGTGATATTGTTCTCAAAGCGAAAGACGAGGCTTTGAAATTAGTTGATGAAACAAAACGAGAAGAATCTGAACGACGACGTGGTTGGGAAAAAACCGAAAGTCGTCTTGCTGAGCGTGAAACTAATCTCGATAAGAAACTCGACGATCTCGATAAAAGAGGAGAGAATCTTCGTGCACAAGAGGATGAAGTCGAAGACCTTAAGAATGAAATTCGTGACATCCGCACTCGACAACAAGAGAAACTTGAAAAGATTGCTGGCCTGAAGAAGCAGGAAGCCGCTGACAAGCTCATGGAAATGACAGAGCGGGATATCAAAGAAGACCTGAAGGGTCTCGTCGCAAAACTTCAAAATGAAGCAAAAGATACTGCCGAAGAAAAAGCACAAATGGTCCTCGTGACAGCTATGGAGCGAATGAGCAGCGAAGTGACGGCTGAGCGAACCGTCACCGCTATTAAGCTAAGTGATGATGAGATGAAGGGTCGAATTATCGGAAAAGAAGGTCGTAACATTCAAGCACTGCAACGTGCGACGGGTGTCGATATTCTTGTTGATGACACTCCTGGAATGATTATTCTTTCAAGCTTTGATCCATTGCGACGTCAAGTTGCTCGCATGGCGCTTGAAATGTTGATGAAGGATGGACGTATCCACCCAGGTCGCATCGAAGAGGTGGTCGCCAAAGCTGAGAAAGAAATTGAAAAAGAAACGATTCGTGCCGGTGAAGATGCTGCACGAGAAGTTGGTGTCGTCGGTATACCTAAGGAGATGATCCAACTCCTTGGTGAATTGAAGTACCGTACAAGCTACGGACAGAACGTCTTGATGCACAGTACTGAAATGGCGCACATGGCGGGACTTATCGCTGAAGAAATCGGTGCAGACGTCCGTATTACGAAGACCGCAACCTTACTTCACGATGTGGGCAAGGCAGTCACGCACAAGATTGAAGGCAAGCACCACCATATTGGTGCTGAACTTGCTCGTAAGTATGGCATGAGCGAAGCGATCGTTCACGCTATCGAAGCTCACCACGATGATATCGATGCCACTACTCCAGAGGCACTCGTTGTCCGTGTTTGTGATGCGTTATCAGCTGCTCGTCCTGGTGCTCGAAACATTAGTGCTGAGAACTTCGCAGAACGTATGCGTGATCTTGAAAACATCGCTAATAGCTTTAAGGGTATCTCAAAGTCATATGCGATTAGCGCCGGTCGTGAAGTCCGTGTCATGGTGACTCCTGAAGCAATTGATGATCTTAGTGCTATCAAGCTTGCTCGCGATATCGCCAACAAGATTGAGAGTACGATGCAATATCCTGGAACAATTAAAATCAACGTTATCCGCGAAACTCGCGCAATTGAGTACGCAAAATAATGTCTGAGATTCGTAACTACGATAACGCACAAGATGTCGCAGACGCTGCGGCCGAAAATGCCGTAGAGATCTTAGGCCGAGCAATTGAAATGCACGGTTCCGCTTATTGGGTACTCGCTGGTGGAACGTCACCAATCACCGCCTACAAGATAATCGCCAAAGATTACGCAGATGCGATTGATTGGAGCAGGGTAACCATCTTAGTTGGTGACGAACGAGTCGTTCCAGGCGCCGAAGAGTCAAACTGGAAAACAGTTGTTGATATTTTTAGCGAAAATCCCGCCTTTGCTGGTATGGGGCATGTCGTGCCTGATGTGACAGGGACTGCCGAGGAAGCAGCGACTGAATATGGTCGCATGGTTGGTCAGATCGTGGCGACGCGACGATTTGATCTTGTCTGGGTAGGAGTAGGCGAAGATGGACATTGTATGTCACTCTTCCCAAACAACCCTGGCTTTACTGAACCGACTGAAGAGTGGGCGGTTCCCGTTCACGATTCACCGAAACCTCCATCTGATCGATTCTCATTGTCACTTAAAGCAATGGAGCATGTTCATGAGCTGGTGATCTTTGCGGTTGGTGCCAATAAGAAAGAAGCACTTCGAACGTCACGACTTAAGGGTGGATTGCCCGTGTCTGCAGTCGCAGAAACCGTCGAAACGTATGGCGGGGAAGTCCGCTGGCTGTATGATGATGCAGCCTGGGGCGAAAAGTAGAAAAGAAAATACCTGCCATGAAGGCAGGTATTTTCTTGGTCGGGGTGAAAGGGCTCAAACCTTCGACCTCTCGGTCCCAAACCGAGCGCGCTATCAACTGCGCCACACCCCGAAAAGGTGACTTGGGTAATTATACCTTAGTGGCGGGACTTTTTCTAGTGGTCACATTGTCAATTTAGTATCAGTCACGGTATGATAGATATACTGTATTTATGAAGAACTTGTTTAGAAAAAAAATCGAATATCTCAGAGCGCATCCTCGTGTTGACATTGCCTACCTTCTGATTGGATTGGCGATCTTCGCTACGATTACTCTTTTGAATGTGACACATGCTTCGATTTGGTTCGATGAAGCCTTTACTGCCTATATTAGTCAGTTTAGTTTTGCTGAGATCGCGAGATATACTGCCAGTGATGTGCACCCACCGTTTTACTACTGGTTGGTAAAACTTTGGTCAATGATGTTCGGTACGAGTGAGCTTGCGTTCCGTTCAATGAGCATTCTCTTTGGAGCTGGGGTAATCACGGCCGCGGCGTTACTCGCACGTCGATTCTTTGGTCGCTTAGTTGCTGGTGTCACACTTCTTTTCTTGGTGCTTTCTCCAATGCTGATTCGTTACAGCGATGAAGCACGCATGTATACCTTGGCGGCATTTATTATTCTCATTGCTACGTATGTTTTAGTGAAAGCAAACGAGACAAGCAAGCGTTGGCAATGGGTCCTTTACGGCCTTTTGGTTGGTCTTGGTATGTGGACGCATTATTTCACCGCCCTTGCCTGGCTTGCGCACTGGGGATGGCGAGCGCTCGTTATTCGAAAGAATACGAAGAAGCCAAAACTATTTTGGAAGAAATTCTTTTCAAAGGACTTTATCATTGCTCACGTCGTTGCAATCGTCGTTTTCTTACCATGGTTGCCGTTTATGTATACACAATTAACGGGCATACAGGCGACAGGTTTCTGGATTGGTCCAATGGGTATCGATAGTCTCGCAAATTACTTTACCAACGTTTTTTACTACCTCGAACACAATCAGGTGACTGGTTGGTGGGCATTGCTTATGTGGCTAGTTCTTGGCAGCCTTGCTGTTCTTTCATTCAGAGTCTATCGAAGCTTTGATAAAACAGTAAAAGTCCAGTACTTACTCATCTGTGTCCTCGCATTCTTCCCAGTTATCTTCTTGATTATCGCTTCATTGCCTCCACTTCAATCTTCATTCGTCGAACGTTACTTACTCCCGGCAGTTATTGGATTCACAGTCTTCATGGCAGTCACAATTGTCGTCGGTACAAGGCGCTGGAAGCCACTTCTTAGAGTGGGAAGTGTGTTGCTTGTTGCAGGCATGATGATCTTTGGTATTTACAATGTCTACTTCTACAGCAACTACAACAAGAATTCAGGGACACATATCTTAACCCGTGAGTTAGTACAAAAAATAGATGCCGAAGCGAAACCGGGTGAGCCGATTGTTGCCAATTCACCATGGATTTTCTACGAAGCGGTATTTTATAACACGACAAATCGTCCAATTTATTTCATTGATCAAGATACAGAATATATCTATGGTTCGCTTGATATGCTCAAGGACCAAAGCATGCACAAGATTAGTGATATTGATGCGTTTACAAAGGAGCACCCAACAGTCTGGTATATCGGTGTTTCAGATAATGTGATTACTAGCTCGCGAAGTAACTGGCAAAAAGTAAAAGACATTTCGGTCACAAGTTGGGTCGACGGTAAGACGATGTACCGCGGCGCAGAGTTTACTATTAACTAGGAACGATCTTTTGAACAGCCGGGATTTTGATCAATGCCCAAACTATCAGGATACAGAGGATCCCGAGGACGCTATTGATAACGATATTGTCACTGCTTAGTGTGAAGTAACTGATCAGACATATGGCTGCACCGTGCAAAATATAAGCGGTGAGCGAACGAGTACCAAAAGGAACGAGTAGCCAGCCAAACCATCTGCCGATGTATTTTCCTAGTAGGTTGAAGGCGAGAACAAAGCCAGTGAACCAGAGGAACGCCATAAGTATTCGCCATAGCGTGAGAGATTCTTTGGCAAAGATCGTATCATTCACAAAGTTAGCAAATGACTCAAAGCCATAGGCATAGAAGCTAAACAGTATCGATAGGCTAATCGTTACTGCTGTTAATGTTAGTACCGTGATAGTCAAGCTCGCTCGAACCTTTTTGGTAAGTTGTTGCCACCATGTAGTAATCGATTCGAGGTAGTAACCAGCCACGCTAGGGATAAAGAATATTGCCTGCCATTGCAAGGCTTGGTTATCTGTGAGGTAGCCTATGTAAAGACCGACGATGCTCAGTAATAGGACGAGCCATGCTTGGTTTTTACGAAGGAGCCAGACGGCAATTGGGGCTACGGCAAGGAATAGTGCGTAAAGCGTAAGGTAGTGTACCCATACGTAGGTGTATTCCAGAGTGAGTGTCTGATAAATAAGCTCGCCCCATTCTCCTTTTTCGATCGGCATACCGGGTGCACCACCTTGGAATTGGACATACCAAATAAGAGCGGTGTATATCAGTGTGGCGATGATCGACCAGACATAGAGAAGGAGCGCACGTCGGATCAGTTTGATAGTTACCTCCTTCATTGGAAGATCTCTATTCTTGTAGCCCCGAACATAACCGACGAGTAATCCTGAAATTGCTACGAACCCTTCGGCTGCTGTCACCCAAAGAAGTGCTTTGCCACTAATGAAACTCAAGATACTTGGCCAACGCGAGAGGTGGTCAGCAATAATGACAACTATAAAAAAGCCACGCAGATAATCCAGCGTGAGGAGGCGACTCTTTTTTTCGACTACTTTTCTTGACACTCTGCCTATTATACAAGTTTTCCTGACAGCCACCTGAGGGTTTATAATGAGGGTATGCAACCTCCTTGTATGGCACCGGATTTTACACTTCCCGACATTGATGGAAAGATTCATACGCTCGATGAGTTTAAAGGAAAGTGGATCGTGTTATATTTTTATCCTAAAGACGATACTCCAGGGTGTACTACCGAAGCCTGTAGTCTCCGTGATGCTCGCGATACGCTAGCTGATATGGGTGCAGAGATCGTGGGAATTAGTAAAGACGATGCCAACAGTCATGAAAAATTTAAGGCAAAGTATTCGCTGAACTTTACCCTCCTTACCGATGCCGAAGGCAAGACAATCGAGGCGTATGGTGCTTGGGGTAAGAAAATGTATGGCCGCGAAGGGATTCTTCGCAAAACATTTATCATTAATCCATCTCGCCAGATTGTAAAAGTCTACGGGCGTGTGACACCGATGGGGCATGGTGACCAAGTGATTGACGAGCTAAAGCGGCTACAAGAAAAAGCGTAATGACCACCTATATTGTTGCAGTTAGCGGGGGTGTTGATTCGGTTGTTCTGCTTGATATGCTGACCAAAGTTCCGGGGCATGATCTAATTGTGGCTCACTTTGATCACGGTATCCGTCCCGATTCTCCTGATGATGCGCTTTTTGTTGCGGGCTTGGCTCAGCACTACGGACTTCCTTTTGAGACAAAGCGTGAAGAGCTTGGTAAAGGTGCCAGCGAGGAACTCGCCAGAGAGCGCCGCTATGAATTCCTCAGGAATGTCGCCAATAAATATAAGGCGCGCATTGTTACTGCGCATCATGCTGATGACGTCGTTGAGACAGTTGCAATTAACCTAAAACGGGGGACAGGTTGGCGTGGTCTCGCGGTTCTTGATTCAGATATTGTGAGACCTCTTATCGGCTTTCACAAAAAACAATTGGTGGAGTATGCCGCAAAACAAAAATTAGAGTGGCGTGAGGACAGTACTAACGCAAGCGATGCGTACCTTCGAAACCGTCTTCGTAAGCTGGTGGCAGAGCTTCCGAAAGACGAGAGACGACAATTATTAGCACTTCGTGACCACCAAACACAGGCGAGAGAAGTGATCGACAAAGAGGTCGCGCGTTTGATTGGTCCGGGCCCTCACTACAGTCGCTACTTTTTCACCCATGTACCGAAAAAGGTTGCGATGGAGTGTTTGCGCTTTGTCACAAAAGCACAATTAACGCGTCCTCAACTTGAGCGCGCACTACTGGCGATTAAAACGGCCAATAAAGGCCATGCTTATGAGGCGGGAGCGGGGATAACTCTCCGTTTCACTACTCGTAATTTTTCTCTGTAACTGATAAAATTAAGGGAGAAGAAAGAAATACTCGACTACCCTTGAAAGGAACTCCTCTTATATGGCCATGAAATCCCCGATCCAACCGAAAAAAACGAACACTATTATTCGACTGACGCTCTTTTGGGCAATTCTCGTTTTTGGTGTTCTTATCGCCGTTGCGGTCTTTACTCCACACGATAATTTGAAAGAAGTTTCGCTCTCGAATGTGATCGATCGTGCCAACGATGGCCAGATCAAAAAGATTGTTGTTCAGGGTAATGATCTAAAAGTTACTCCAGAAGGTTCTGATACGGCGACTGAGAAGTCAACAAAGGACGCATCAAGCAGTCTTTATGAGCAGGGACTGAAGCAAAATACTGGTACTGAAGTTGAGGTGAAAGCACCTTCAGATACGGGTAACATCCTTTGGAATTTGGCGATTATCATTGTGCCGGTCATCTTGATCGCTGCCTTCTTTATGTTCATGATGCGTCAAGCGCAGGGACAAAATAACCAAGCCCTTGGCTTTGGTAAATCAAAAGCAAAACTCTACGGCGAAGATAAAACAAAGGTTGTCTTTGGTGATATCGCCGGTAATGATTCTGCGAAACAAGACCTCGAAGAAGTGGTTGATTTCCTTAAACACCCAAAGAAGTATGAAGCACTTGGTGCAAAGATTCCAAAGGGAGTTCTTCTGGTTGGTAATCCAGGTACTGGTAAAACAATGCTTGCTCGCGCTGTCGCAGGTGAAGCAAATGTACCATTCTTCAGTATCAGTGGTTCTGAGTTCGTCGAAATGTTCGTTGGAGTCGGTGCCTCACGTGTTCGCGACTTGTTTGCGAAAGCGAAGAAAAACGCACCAGCGATTATTTTCATCGATGAGATTGATGCTGTTGGCCGCAAGCGCGGTAGTGGTATGGGTGGTGGACACGACGAACGTGAACAGACTTTGAACCAGATCTTGGTTGAGATGGACGGATTTGAGACGGGTACGAACGTGATCGTTCTTGCTGCAACAAACCGTGCAGATGTGCTTGATCCAGCATTGCTTCGCCCAGGTCGTTTCGATCGACGAACAAACATTACCTTGCCTGAACGACGTGATCGTGAAGCAATTTTGAAGGTTCACTTCAAAAATAAACCAGCTGACGACACAGTCAACCTTGATAAGCTAGCTGCGAAGACTGCTGGTTCGTCTGGTGCTGACCTCGCAAATATTGCGAACGAAGCGGCTATCATTGCGGCTCGACGTAACTCAAAGAAGATTAGCAATGCTGACCTTACAGAGGCATTTGAAAAAGTTGCCATTGGTCCAGAACGTAAGACAAAGATCATGAATGAAGAAGAGAAGGAAATGACCGCTTACCACGAAGCTGGTCACGCAATTGTCGGACATGTCTTGCCTCACAGCGATCCTGTTCACAAGGTAACGATCATTCCACGAGGTGGTACCGGTGGTGTGACATGGTTCTTGCCACCAGAGGACAAGAGCTATACCAGTCTTCTCGAGTTTAAAGATATTCTTGCCCGTGCACTTGGTGGCCGTATCGCTGAAAAAGTTATTTATGGAAAAGATCAAATCACTACTGGTGCTGGTTCTGATCTTCGCAAGGCAACTGAAATCGCCCGTGACATGATCATTGAACAGGGTATGGGTACGAAACTTCGTGACCAAGTCTTCCACGAAGACAACGGCGGAATGATGTTTGACCGTATGACTCACGAACGACCATACAGTGACGATACAGCTAAAGAAATTGATGCTGAAGTTGCGGTGCTTATTAAAGAAGCTGCGACTCGTGCTGAGATTGTGATTAAAGAAAATCTTCCGAGTCTAAAGAAACTTGCCGAAGCACTCCTTAAAGAAGAAACACTTGAAGAAGAAGCCGTCGTGACTATCCTGAAGGGAGCTAAACTTCCAAAGGAGGCAACGCTTTAACCTAAAAGCGCGTGGAATAAACCATGGTAAGTTTCCGCACGACAATCTCCAAGGCAAACAGTAAACTGCCGCTGAAAATAGCGGCAGCTTTGCTAGCCGGCTCGAGCTTACTCGCAAGTTTGCTTGGTCTATTGCGTGACCGTCTCCTTAACGGACAATATTTTGATACCTATAAAGTAGGACTCGATGCGTATACAGTTGCCTTTACCATTCCTGACTTCATGTTCTTCATCTTGGTATCTGGTGCACTGAGTGTCACATTCATCCCCGTATTCAACCAACGTCTTGCCAGTGGAAATAAGAAGTCAGCTTGGGAACTCTCAACAAGTATGGTCAACTTCATGGCTATCATTACTCTTGTTGCATCTGTAATGATCATTATTTTTGCCGAACCACTCGTTCACTATGTTGTTGGTCCTGGACTTGATGAATCGGGACGTTCGCTCGCGGTGAGTATGATGCGAGTTATCGCAGTGAACCCTTTCTTATTCGCTGTTGCGACGGTGATCGCGAGTATGCAGCAAGCGGTGGGTCGATTTGCTTTCTTTGCGCTCGCACCAACGGTCTATAACGTCGGTATTATTATCGGAACGATCTTCTTCACAAATGGTATCAACATCTTTGGCGTTCAAGTATTTGAAGGTGGCATCATGGGAGTTGCATTGGGTGTCGTTCTGGGTTCAATCCTCCAGCTGCTCGTGAGTAGTATTGGATTGTTTGGAATGGGCTTTGATTATCGATTCAAAATCTTTTTCAAGAATAAGGGATTCCGTCAGGTACTCGGACTCCTTCCGCCGCGATCACTTGATCAAGGCATCGATTATGTGAATAGTATTGTCGAAACAAACTTGGCGTCGCGTATGATCGACGGTAGTGTCCGTGCCTATCAACAGGCAACGTCGTTGGCATACGTGCCAATCAACCTCATCGGTGTCGCAATTAGTACTGCGGCATTTCCAAAGATGACGGAACGGTTGGGACAGGGACGTCCCGACCTCTTCAAGAGCGAACTCCAGTCGGTCCTGCGGGTCATTATTTGGCTTGCTCTTCCGGTAACGGTCATTGCGTTCTTTGGACGCGGCTATCTCGTTAACTTTATTAAGAACGGTGGTGATACGTATATTGCCAGCATCTTGGGTGTTCTCGCAATTGCCATTCTCTTCCGCTCAATCTACTTTATCTCAGCTCGAAGTTTTTATGCGCAACAAGATACCCGCACACCACTCTATATTTCATTGTTTACGATTGCTCTCAACATCTCACTAGCTGTTTGGTTCACGCTTGGACTAGGACTTGGTGTATACGGACTTGCTTGGGCGGCCGTGATCGTGTCATTCGTGGAAGCAACGATTTTGTTCATCGTCATGTCGAGACGAATTCCCGGATTATTTGATTCGGTGTTTATTCATGCCATTGGACGGATGATGAGTGCCGCTGGATTTATGGCTGTCATTACCTACATTGCCATCTCCCTTTTCCCATTGAACGCAGATGACCAGAGCTTCCTCGCATCTTTCCCTAAGTTTGCACTTATCGTTGCAGCAAGTTTCGGATCATATGTATTGTTTAGCTATCTGATGAAATTACCTGAGGTAGGTCCGATATTGAGGACCGTCCAGAAGATTTTATTTAAACGGCCAGGAAAAGTATAAAATGAACCAAGACCGCATCCGAAATTTCTGTATCATTGCCCATATCGACCACGGTAAATCAACACTCGCAGACCGCATGCTCGAACTCACCGGGACTGTTCAAAAACGTGACATGAAATCGCAACTTCTTGATAGCATGGATCTCGAACGAGAAAAAGGTATCACGATTAAACTTGCCCCAGTACGCATGAAGTATCAAGGCTATGATTTGAACCTGATTGATACTCCGGGGCACGTTGACTTTAGTTATGAGGTAAGTCGTTCGCTACAGGCTTGTGAGAGTGCTATCTTGGTGGTTGATGCCAGTCAGGGGATTCAGGCTCAAACACTCGCAAACGTCTACTTAGCTCTCGCAGCAGACCTGACGATTATTCCAGTACTCAACAAAATCGATTTACCAGCAGCTGATGTCCCGCGGGTGAGTGCAGAGATTATCAACCTACTTGGCTGTAAAGAAGAAGACATTCTAAAGATCAGTGCAAAGACAGGCGAAGGAGTCCTCGAAGTACTCGATGCCGTGATCGAACGATCTGATTCACCGAGAGGTACGGCCGAAGCTCCGACACGAGCACTTATTTTCGATAGTTACTATGACGATTATCGTGGCGTTATTTTGTATACTCGCGTTGTTGACGGATCTGTCAAAAAAGGCGACACGATTGAGATGATTGCAACGGGTGCAAATGGCATCGCACTTGAAGTCGGCTCACTTCAGCCGACAATGAGCCCTAATCCAGAATTAACGAGTGGTGAAATCGGCTATATCGTCACTAACCTTCGCACGACTCGTGATGCCAGGGTTGGAGACACCGTCACCACCAAACGTTCGCATACCGAAGAACAACTTCCTGGTTATAAATTAGTACAACCGTTTGTGTATGCAGGCTTTTTCCCTGTCAGCAATGATGAGTACCAAGACCTTAAAGATGCCGTCGAGAAGCTAAGCCTTAGTGATTCAGCCTTGCAGTTCGAGCCTGAGAATTCACCGGTATTAGGATTTGGTGTTCGTATCGGCTTCCTTGGACTACTCCACATGGACATTATTCGTGAGCGCTTGGAACGTGAGTATAACCTTGATCTTGTCGTCACAAACCCTTCGACAGACTACCACGTCGCACTGTCTTCTGGCGAGGATCTCGACATCAAGAGTGCCAGTGAACTTCCTGACGTTAGTCGTATAAAAGAGATTCGTGAACCTTGGATCAAGGGTGAGATTGTTGTACCCTCTGCATATATTGGAGGCGTGATTCAACTTATCGTCAATAAACGGGGACTCCAAACTAACCTAAGCTATATTGATGAGCGAGCATTAATTAGTTTTGAAGCGCCTCTAGCAAATCTCTTAACTGATTTTTACGATCAATTGAAATCCATCACGAGTGGTTATGGTTCATTCAATTATGAACTTGATGATTACCGAGTAGAAGATCTTGTTCGCATCGACTTTTATGTCGCAGGTGAGATGATCGACGCTCTCAGCATCATGGCACACCGTAGCGAATCACAATCACTTGGTCGCGTCGTTGTCGACAAATTGAAAGAAGTGATTCCGCGTCAGAATTTCCAGGTTGCGCTTCAGGCAGCTATTGGCGGCAAGTTTATTGCTCGTGCTGATCTTTCGGCATATCGAAAAGATGTGACGACAGGACTTTACGGCGGAGACGTTTCTCGTAAGAAGAAAGTTCTCGCCAAGCAGGCCAAAGGGAAGAAGCGTATGAAGCGATTTGGTAAAGTCGATATCCCATCTGAAGCCTTTACGGTCATGTTAAAACGAGACTAAAGTGATACAGTAAATCAATGGATAGCTCAAAACCACATTTAGATTATCGTGATGAATTCGTTACAGCACTCGCTGCGTTAACTGTTTCTGATCGAGCAAAAGAGGCATTGGCCGAAACTAACTTTGTCGTATTGATGGGTGTTGCTGGCAGTGGACGCAATACTATTATTGACGAGCTCACCAAGACGAATCTCTATAAGTTTGTTGTTTCTGATACGACCCGCCCACCAAAATTTCGTAATGGTGCGTTGGAGCAAGATGGTGTTCAGTATTTCTTCCGTGATGAAAAAGAAATGTTGGAAGACATAAAAAATGGTGAATTCATTGAAGCAGAACTGATTCATAACCAGCAAGTTTCCGGAGTCAGTATTCGTGCACTCGAGTTGGCTGGTGCTGACGGTAAGATTCCTATTACTGACCTAGAGTATAAGGGAGCTAACGTAATTTCTGAGGCAATGCCACGAGCAAAGATTATCGCCTTACTTCCTCCGACTTACGAAATTTGGCTCGCTCGTGTCAATGGACGAGAACTAATGGCTCAAGATGAGTTCTTTAATCGTTTACGCACGGCGAAATCTGTTCTTGAGAGTATTTTAAGCAACAGAAAATTCAAAATTATCATTAACGATACTGTTGAAGGTGCCGCAAATGATATTCGAAATATCGTCGAGCATGATTCTTACGACGACGAAACATATATGGCTGGGCGCGCTGTAGCTGAAGCATTACTCACTCGAGTAAATGAAACCTTAGCAACGACGAACTAGCACTCATTGACAGAGAGTGCTAAATAGGGTTAAAATATAAATATGACTGATCGTCAACGAGAGATTTTAGCCGCTATTATTGAACAGCATGCAGAAATTGCTGCACCAGTTGGAAGTGTTATGCTTGCAAAGCTTTTCGGTGTCTCAAGTGCGACGATCCGAAGTGAGATGGCTCGACTCGAAGAGATGGGATTTATCGAGCAGCCACACACTAGTGCCGGTCGTGTTCCGACCGACGCGGGTTACCGCTTCTATGTAAATAGTTTGAATGAGCAACATGCCAACGATACTCAACCTCTGCTTTTGGATCGTGGTTCGAAAGCGATCAATGCGCGAGTGTCAAATCACTCAGATCGGGCAGACCGTGCGATCCGAAGTGCCGTTGATAGTCTTGTTGAACTAACGCAGAATCTTGGTATCGCAACAATCGGTGATGAACTCTACTTGAGTGGCATTGGAAACCTTTTTTCACAACCCGAATTCTTACAGGGCAATCATGCACAAGCGGTCGCACAACTTATCGACAATCTTGAACCTTGGCTACGTGAAGCCGCTCCCAATGAACCACTCAATGTCTATATTGGTTCTGAAAACCCCATTGGAAAAACGAGTGGTGCGACACTGATCATTAGCCGTTTCCGCTCACCATATAGCGACAATAGCTACATTGGTGTTCTTGGCCCTACGCGTCAAAGTTATGCAAAAGTGATGCGACTTGTTCGTCACACTGGTGCAATGCTTGAAGAAATCCTCTAGAAGAGTATATTAGAAACAAATGGCACACGAAAAACAAACAGACATTCATAATCCTAATTTCGACCAACAAACGCTCGACCAGCGTCATGTTAGTTCTGATGGTGAGGCAAGGTTTAGTCTATGGTTGCCTCCATCAACTGAAGAACACTTTGCGGAGCATGTCGCGCGAACGGCTCGGGAGAACTACTTTAATATTGATGATTTCCGCGATGAGCAGGCCGAGAATTTAGAACGAATCGACAGAGAATATGCCGAACCCAAAGTTCTAGAGAACCCAGATGGGACGAAACTTGAGATTCGTCTTGTGAACCGAGATGCGGAAAAAGGAATCATAGCGTTTCTGTCGAGCTGGTCTGTCGACAGCGATTGGGATAACTCGCGTGGTGTGATTGAAGCGATAGCACTAAAATTCCCCGACCATGGTGTCGCCTTCATCAATACGCCGGGCATGAGTCAGTCATCAAAAGTCACAAAAGAACGTGAGCGTTCAATGATGAAGACAGGAAGTTATTATCCAATGGCTGACCAGATTGCAGGAGCATTAAAAACAGATCCTAACCTGAAATTCGATATTCTCTTTGGCTATAGTGAAGGCGGAAGGATTTCCGTTCCCTTGTCTGATGAGCTTGATGTGCCACTGGTGGTGACTATTGATCCACCAGGTTTAGACGATCAGTTCTTCCCTAAGTTTGCTTATGATTTTGCTGTAAAAGAAGGCAAAGCCCAAAATGCAACGAATGACTTTTCTCCAGATAAGTTGATGGTTGAGTTAGGTAAGGGGGATGCAAAACGACTCAGTAAAGATAAACACGTTCTTGGTCGTCAATTGTTAGAGCGAGCTTGGACAATGTCGCGCGCCGGGCTAGTTGGTGATATTAAGAAAACACTCGACAACGGCAATCGCCGCATTATCGACTATCGAGGAACAGCGAGTACCATCGGCAATAGTGAATCGGCTGCGCGTCTAGCAGAGCAGATTCCTGGTTATGAAACAGTTATCCTCAAAGGTATGGGCCATGCTGCAATTCCAAGTAATCCATACAGTGCCGTCGCACTACTCGAACAAGCGGTTCAACTCGATCAAGCCAAGAAGTAATTGTTAAAATTGGCACTGTTGACACGAGAGTGCTAATTTTCTACAATGAATACATATGGCAAAAAGCAAAGCAGAAGAAGCTCTCGAACAACAAGTTGGTGAACTAACCCTTGATCTCCAGCGGACTCGTGCTGATTTTGAAAACTATCGAAAGCGTGTTGACGCTGAAAAAGTAGCCGCTCGTGAATCAGGCCAGGCTAGCGCGATTCTCAAACTCCTTCCCGTTATAGATAATATCGAACGGGCAATCGCCTACACTCCCGAAGAGCTGAAAGATAACAAGTGGGTACAAAGTGTCGCTGGTCTCGTAAAGCATCTTGAGAAGTCTCTTGAAGGACTGAACCTTGCACGTATAGATGCAAACCCTGGAACTATTTTTGACCCAGAGCTGCACGAAGCAATTCAATTTGACGAAGATGCAACGGGTGAAAAAGAGGTCATCGCTGAAGAACTCCAAGCCGGCTATACCCTCAATGGTCATGTTATCCGACACGCTATGGTAAAAGTCACCAAGCAATAACTGATACAATGGGTTCATATGGAACCTACACAAACACCCCCAACTAGCGCAGAACCAGTTGTAGCACCTGTCGCTCAAGCAGCGCCAGCTAAACTACAGGCTAATGTCGATTACCTTCCGGGTATTACTATTTTTGGTGCCAAAACAGCTCTTCTCGAATGGTCAGCAGATGACCGTATTAAATTTTTCAAAATGAACCCTGACACACAACAAGCAACAGAAGTGTTATTTGATGTGCCGCTCTCACAGATTGAAGCAGTCAGTGGCTCAACAGTTATGTTGACCTTTAAAGTCGCCGGTAAAAAATATAATGCACAATTTTCACGTACAGCAATCGCCGGTATCGGAGCAGGTGGTGTAGCGGGAATCGCTGCTTCAGCCGCTCTTTCAAAAGCATCGGGTATCTATGTATGGATTAACATGCTCAAAGAACACGGGGTCAATATGAAAGGTTGGAAGGGATGGACCTGGGCAATCATTGTTGCCTTGATTGTCGTCGCAGTCATTATCATCGGTGTCGTTTTTTACGTAGCCGTAGGGAAAAACTATTAAAGGTTCGAGAACACAGCCAGGGTATAGATTCCCAAGTTGAGAACCGTTCCAAAGCTTCCAAGAACAATCAAACCAACCGTCTTGGTTCGGATGCCGATATAGAGTGAGTAAGCTCCGAGGATAGCCATAAACGGCGCTGTGTAGCCAATAAAGAGACTGGCAACAAAGGCAACAACACTTACGATCCCAAGGATGAGACCGAGTCTCTTTTGTTTTTGGGTGTTTTCTTTCGTCAGTGGTACAACTCCGGAGGTAACTGTCGCAGAAGGAGATGGCTGAGGAATAACTGGCGGTGTTGGCTGTGGCACGGGAGTCGGTGTTTGTTGTTGGTCGGTTGGATTCATAGAATTACTATACCGTAAAAACAACAGAAAATGGTATATTGGCACTCTTGACATGAGAGTGCCAACTTTATACAATGAGAGTACTTGGCAATCTCGGCATGAGAGTGCTAGAATAGATATAAGAATTCAGACACATAGTAATGAATAAGGAGAGTATATATGGGTAAAATCATTGGAATCGACCTCGGTACCACTAACAGTGCTGTTGCTTACATGGTTGCTGGTAAGCCAGAAGTCATCGCAAACGCTGAAGGTAACCGAACCACCCCAAGCGTCGTCGCTATCAACAAGACTGGCGAACGTTTAGTTGGTCAGGTCGCTCAACGTCAACGCGTCACAAACGCAAAGAACACTATCTACGGTGTGAAACGGTTAATTGGTCGTAAATTTAGTGATCAAGAAGTTCAAAAAGACCTCGACATCATGCCTTACGAAATCGTTAAAAAAGGCGATGGCGTGGCTGTAAAGATGGGCGATAAAGATTACACACCAGAAGAAGTGTCAGCAATGATTCTTTCAAAGATCAAAGCCGATGCGGAAGCTTTCTTGGGCGAAAAAGTCACCGAAGCGGTTATTACCGTTCCTGCGTACTTCGATGACTCGCAACGACAAGCAACCAAAGATGCTGGTAAGATCGCTGGTTTGGAAGTAAAACGTATTATCAATGAACCAACTGCGGCTGCATTGGCCTACGGTCTTGAAAGTAAAAAAGATGAGAAGATCGCTGTCTTCGACCTTGGTGGTGGAACGTTCGACGTTTCTATCCTTGAGTTGGGCGATGGTGTATTTGAAGTAAAATCAACCAACGGTGATACTCACCTCGGTGGTGAAGACTTTGACAACCGGATCGTCAATCACTTCCTTGATGTCTTCAAACAAAATGAAGGTATCGACCTTAAGTCTGATAAGGCTGCAATGCAACGCCTCAAGGATGAAGCTGAAAAGGCAAAGAAAGAATTGTCTGCAACGAATGAAACAGACATTAACTTGCCATTCCTTACTGCTGATGCCGATGGTCCAAAGCACTTCGAATACAAATTGACTCGTTCAAAACTTGAAGAGCTCGTGAAAGACCTTATTGATGGTGTGGCGAAACCTGTCGAGAATGCTCTTAAAGATGCTGGTCTCAAAACTTCTGACATCGATGAAATCGTCCTTGTTGGTGGTATGACTCGTATGCCTGCGGTTGTTGAAAAAGTAAAAGCCATCTTCGGTAAAGATCCACTCAAGGGTGTGAACCCTGACGAAGTTGTCGCTATTGGTGCCGCTATCCAAGGTGGTGTTCTTGCTGGTGACGTCAAAGACGTTCTCCTCCTCGACGTGACGCCACTATCACTTGGTATCGAAACTATGGGTGGTGTTGCAACGAAGGTTATCGAACGAAATACAACTGTTCCAACCAGTAAGTCTGAGACATTCTCGACTGCTGCTGACAACCAACCGCAAGTTGAGATCCATGTCACTCAAGGTGAGCGTGAACTCGCTGCGGACAACAAATCACTCGGTAAGTTTATCCTTGATGGTATCGCTCCAGCACCCCGCGGTGTTCCACAAATTGAAGTCACCTTTAACATTGATGCCAACGGTATCTTAAATGTGACAGCAAAAGACAAGGGAACTGGTAAGGAACAGAGCATCACCATCTCAAACAGTGGTAACCTTTCAAAAGAAGATATCGAAAAAGCAGCTAAGGATGCTGAGCTTCACGCTGACGAAGATAAAAAGAAGCGCGAAGCGATTGATGCGCGTAATGGTCTCGAGAGTGCTATTTACCAGGCAGAAAAAATGCCAGATGAATTCAAAGACAAGATCTCAGATGAAGACAAGAAGGTCATCACTGATGCTGTCGAAGAAGCAAAAAAGCATAAAGACTCAGACGATAAAGAAGAGCTTGAAGCGGCTCTCAAGGCTTTGAACGACGCGATTATGCCGATCGGTTCAAAAATGTACGAAGCTGCTGCTAAAGAGCAAGCTCCTGCCTCTGATGACGAAGCTGAAAAGAAAGATGACGAACCTGTCGAAGGTGAAGTGATCGACGAGAAGAAAGAGAAGTAATCCTCTCTCTAGAAATAGACCCTGCATAAGGGTCTATTTTATTTCCATCCCACTAAGCTATACTTGGGATAATAAGGAGCTATCATGACAACAGCAAAACAGCAGGGTGTAGGGTTCGGTGTTGCAGCATTAGTCTTAGGTATTGTGAGTTTGGTAGGAGGTGGTGGCTTCACTGGTATCCCGGCACTTGTCTTTGGTATCTTAGCAGTTCGTAAATATTCCGGCGCCGGTTTTGGTATGGGTCTGACTGGTATTATCACTGGTTCACTCGGTATTTTAGGAGGAATCATTTTCCTAATGGCGTTCATCTCGTTACCAGCACTTCAGTCAAGTCAAAGAGATACATCGACAAAAAATGATCTTTCGCTGTTGAGCACGGCTATTACGTCGTACAGTGCCAATAATCGTGGTGTGCTTCCCAGTGACGAAGAGTTGACGAACGGAAGCTTCGTGAGTGGATACCTTGATAGCTATTTTGATAAATCTGTTGTCGTGAATGGTGAGCCAACAACAGATACAATACTTTTTGTGAGAGGCGAATACTGCCCAGGAAGTGACATGCTTCCACAAGGAGCATTCAAAGAGCGCGTCTATAGTCTTCGGATATTACTTGAAAACGGCAGCCCTTACTGCCTCAGCAATTAAACAATAAATAAAACTCTTGTCAATGTATCGTAGCTTTGTTACTATACATTTATGAACATTTTTAATTCATACCAATTTTACGACTTTATGGTCACGGGCAACAAGCTCGGCGGCATTGCTGTAAATGGTATGACTTATCTTCACTCTTAATTGATCACATTATATTGACGCAAGATAAGTCTCCAAGTACCGGAGACTTTTTCATAATACTTGGAGGCTGATCTGGTCTCGAAATACGAGACCAATAAAAGAAAGGAGAGGACTATGTCATTTGGTCCTATCATGCGGTTCACGGTCGATGATCTGCATATTGAGCTCGCACCGATTACTAAAGAGGTGCTGAGCGATTTCATCAGCCCTGGTATGAACCAGGCTTCGGTTTCTCGCTTCTTGGCGTCACACACTGCCAAGACAATTGAGGATGAAGAGGAATGGTACGAGGCAACACGCAAGGCTGACGACAAGATTGTTTGGGGTATCTGGCTGATCGAGGACGACACACGAACCTTGATCGGTAACAGCGCCTTGGAGCACATCGAGATCAACCAAGCAAAAATCCACCAGGCGATTAGTGGATCCATGATCTTTAGGCAAGAGTTCTGGGGACGAGGTATTGCCAGTGCTGCCCACAAAGCACGTACCTGGTACGCCTTCCACGAAATGGGTATGCACCGAATTACTTCGGCTGTTATCCATGGTAACGGAGGAAGTCTTAAGGCGTTGAAACGATCAGGTTACGATCTGGTCTACGTCGAACGAAACACGGTGTTCGTCGACGGTAAGATTCGTCATCAAGACAACCTCGAGTGCCTGAACCCGGAAGATCCTTTCTGGAGCCAGTGGTGGCACGGTGAGCGTCCGACGAAACGTGCACTCGATGCACGTCAGCGGACTCGTGAAGCTCTCAAGTGGGCAAGCGAGAATGTGACTCTCATCTAACCTATACCCCCGTCACAGCCAGTGGCGGGGGTTAACCATAAGTACGTATAAGCGTATAATAAGAAAGTAAGAAGGAGGACATATGGACGGACTAGGATTTATAGGATGGATTGTACTCGGTGGTTTAGCAGGTTGGGTGGCGTCGATGATTATGGGGACGAATGCACGGCAGGGTTTGCTGGGTAATATCGTCGTTGGAATCGTCGGTGGTCTACTAGGAGGATTTGTCTTCGGGTTACTTGGCGGTGCTGGAGTAACAGGGTTTAATCTCTGGAGCTTCCTCGTCGCATTAGTAGGTGCGGTTATACTGCTCTTTCTTTGGAGACTCATTACCGGTAAAAAAGCCTAATAAAAACCCCGCTTGAAAAAGCGGGGTTTTCTTTCTGGGTTATCGATTAAAGAACGATAACGGTGTTGTCAGAAACGTTGAGGTTCGTGTTTGTTGAATTGTTTGAGTTGTCTTGGTTGTTTGTGGTGTTACTGTTCGCAGTATTTGTTGAAGTTGTACTGCTGTTGTTGCCATTGTTTTGGCTCGTGTTGGTCGTTGT
>CAZKUW010000001.1:43142-300131 GCA_964556125.1 uncultured Candidatus Saccharibacteria bacterium
TTGTTGAAGTTGTACTGCTGTTGTTGCCATTGTTTTGGCTCGTGTTGGTCGTTGTGTCGTTGTTGTTGTTTTGGTTGTTAGTGTTGCCATTGTTCTGGCTGGTGTTCGTTGTATTGGTGCTACTGTTTGAGTTGTCGTTGACGGTGTTAGTTGTAACGCTGGTGTTAGTACTAGTACTACTTGATGTCGTTGTGTCGTTGTTGTTGTTTTGGTTGTTAGTGTTGCCATTGTTTTGGCTCGTGTTGGTCGTTGTAACTGGTGCGTAAGTGTTCGTGTTGCCATTGTTCTTAGTAATGGTCTTAGTTGTATTGGTTGTTGTGTTGTATGTAGTCGTTGTTGTGGTTGAGGTTGAGTTGCTGTTAGTAGTGTTAAATGAACCACTTACGTTACCAACGGCAGGGAAGCCGCCAAGACTGACACCTGTTGGAGTTGTTCCAGTTCCGGTTGTTGCGGCAGGCGTTCCGGTTGCAGGCGCGACACAGACACCAACACCAGATTGGTTGTTGTTGTTTTCTGTCGTTAATGCGTTTGCTGAGTTAGTACCCATCAAAGACATGATAATAACGGTTGATAGAACGACAGCTGTGACGATTGAACCGAACATGACGGCTGCAAACATATATAGCTGATTATTTTGTGTTGTTGAAGCTTGTAAGCTCATACCCTTATACTCCTATTCTCTCGCAGAGAAAAAACGTTAGTTATGAGAATCCTCACCATTCCTTAAAACTAACTGTACGCCCAACGAAAATGTTTGACAATATCAATTTTTATGTTCTTAAACATAACCACAATGACTTATCCACAGTTACTAGCACTCTAGACTTTTGAGTGCTAGTTTTATATACTAATAACAGATGAGCAAACGTGATTACTATGAAGTGCTCGGTGTTAGCAAATCCGCTAGTGCCGATGAAATTAAGAAGGCTTTTAGACAAGCTGCGGTAAAACATCACCCAGATAAAGAAGGTGGTGATGAGGCTAAGTTTAAAGAAATAAATGAAGCTTATGATGTTCTAAAGGATTCTCAAAAACGTCAACGCTATGATCAATTTGGTCACGCCGGAGTCGGTGGGTCTGGTGGCGGTGGCGGCTATGGTGGGGGAGGAAACCCATTTGAAGGTTTCCAAGGTCAAAATGTTAATTTCGATTTTGGTGAAGGACTCGGGGATATCTTTAGTCAATTCTTTGGCGGCGGAGGCGGCGGTCAGGGCCGACAAGCTCCACAACGTGGTCGTGATATTGAAGTGAATCTTCAATTGTCATTTGAAGAAGCTGTTTTTGGTATCGAACATTCCATCGAGCTTGATATGGAAGATGAATGTTCGCACTGTCATGGAAGTACCGTAGAGCCAGGTCACGACATGAAGACCTGTCCTACTTGTCATGGTTCTGGCCAGCAAACTCGGGTCATGAACACTATGTTTGGTGCTATCCAGCAGGCAGTCACCTGCGAAACTTGTAAAGGTCGCGGTAAGGTGCCTGAAAAAGTCTGTACTGTCTGTAATGGTAAGGGGACAGAACGACGAAAGCAGACGGTCACACTAAAGGTACCAGCGGGTATTGATGATGGGTCGACAATTCGTTTGAGTGGTCGCGGAGAAGCGATTGGTCAGGGCCAGCGCGGTGATCTCTACGTGAACATTCGGGTTAAAGCTCACAAGCGTTTCACTCGTGAAGGTGATATCATCCTATCTGAAGAACATATCCCAATGGTTGAAGCAGCACTCGGCACAGAAATTGATGTCGAAACTGTTGATGGAACGGTTCGAATGAAAGTGCCAGCCGGAACTCAATCAGGAACCGACTTTAAACTCTCAAGCCACGGCGTCCCTCATATGAATAGTGAAAAACGTGGTCCACACATTGTTAATATCATTGTTGATACTCCGACGAAGCTCTCACGTAAACAGCGTGAATTGTTACAAGACTTTTAAAAAAGGAGTGATATGTCATTTATTATCCGTTCAATAAAATCTACCGATATTCCCGAGATGTATAAGATATCGGTCGCTGCCCATCAAGCTGGCTACGCCGAATTCATTCCAGAGCAAGAACGAGCTCGCTTTGATGCACGCTATAACCTTTCGAATCAGGAACGCGAAGATAGATTTTACTCTTCAATGAATGAAAAAATGAACGATCCAAATTGGTTATTTTGGGTTGCTGAGGATGAGGGAAAAGTGCTTGGCTACACGTTAGCACTGAAGGAAAACGAACACCTTCTTCATAAAAAGGGAATGTTCGTACATCCAGATCATCAAGGTGAAGGGGTTGGATCGGCTTTATTTAAGGCGTCTCTTGAGGGTATTTCGTCCGGAGTGATCGACCTCGTGGTCATTGCTTCAAACGAGCGGGCAAAGCATATTTATAGCAAGAATGGCTTCGTTGCAACGGGTCATCACGATAAGCCATTTTTCGGCACAGTTCAAGAGGTCATGGAGCTCCAAAAAGCTTGATTTTTTGACAAAATTGTGTTAATATTTTGAACATATGGAACCTTCCATTGAAGTAAAACAAATAGCTGAAAAACCCATCTCTGAACTCTTCAAAGAGCTACTTGCGTACGAACCAGCGCTTATTAGTGCTTTTGTACCCGAAAAATCTCGAGCTGCAGAGCAGAAGGGTTTGTTTCTTGATGGTTCGATTCGCAACCCAAATAACGAATATCCGGTTGTTAATGCTATAGATTTCAATGCAAATCGTGAGAAAATCCTTGAAATTGGTAATGCACTTTTGACACATGGTGATCTTGATCCAAAACA
This sequence comes from uncultured Candidatus Saccharibacteria bacterium, assembly GCA_964556125.1. Taxonomy (GTDB): domain Bacteria; phylum Patescibacteriota; class Saccharimonadia; order Saccharimonadales; family Saccharimonadaceae; genus Microsaccharimonas. Next base: position 45,908 of record CAZKUW010000001.1, read on the forward strand.
TATAGAAACGTACAGAACATTTATCGATGATTATTTGACAAAAAACCGCCTTCTTGAGGTGACGCATCTCTTGAAACATACCGACGATCCTGTACAGAAGATGCTCTTAAAAGATGAATACCATGGGCTCAACGTTGAGATCTATGGCGAAGTCGAAGAGAAGACATATAAAGGGTTGCTTGCAAATAAACTTGATGCGATTCGAGGGAAAGAACTGACTGGTCGAGCAGCTGAAATACGTGATGAACTCTTCGCTATGCTTCCTTCAATGGAGGATGTCGAGCGCGTTAAAGAGTATGAACCAGAAGAAGAAACCAAAGAGTGGGTAAAAGAAATTGCCGAAGAGTTGTACGGCAATATGCTTAACATGGTTCCTGAAGATAAAGAAAACTTCACAAAAGAAGAACTGGCGCAATTATTCCGAGATATTATTGCTAGCGAATTTGGTGGCGTGGCCGATCAATGGAGCGTTGATATCGAGAATGCAGGTGTCATCACCGTTAAAGCTAGCGAACAACGCGTCGTTATCCCTGATAAGGATGTGACTTATACTCGCGAAAGAGTGCGGGGTCTCATTGCTCACGAACTAGGTGTGCACATGCTTCGCTCTGTAGTCGGTGGTCAAACAAATGTTGACCCAACTGCAATTGGTGTTCCTGGCTATTATGACTTTGAAGAAGGACTTGGTGTTTTGATGGCACAAGCGATTAAGGGTAAGTTTGTGAGCGCAGGGATCGATCCTTATATCTTGGCCGGATTGGCAGTACACGAGAATCTCGATTTTCATGATCTACACGAAATAAAATGGCGCTTAGCATTGCTTGATGGTGTGAAAGATAATGAAGAAGTCACTGATGAAACGATCGCAGCGAAACGTGACAGTGCTTATGGATCTGTCGAGAGGATCACTCGCGGAACCGATGGAGAGCCGTGGCTAAAAGATACCGGTTACTATAAGGGTCAGAAAGCATTATGGGAATACCTCGACTCTATCAGGGGTGATCATGTCAAACTGATGTTCCTTCTCATGGGTGGACGTATTAATTCGGCAAGTCGGACACATGAACAAATTATGCTTGAATCAAGGACTGATGATTCGATGGAAACAATTCCTGAAGACTTCAAACCGTGGCCAGGCGCGCAATTAGAAGGAGTACAAGAATGATTCAGGTTGGTATGTACCTCGTTCGATTTAAGTCAGACGCTGGTCCGGTGTTTAAGAAAGAGTATTATAAAAACGCCTATGAGGATCTTTTTCGGAGAATTCTGAGTTTAGATGCTGAGCCTGTTCTGGTGCAAAATGCAGAAGAAACGTATCAAGGAAACGGCACCTTTTCAGTCTACTGGACGGTCTCAATTGAGAATGATCAGATCGTGTATAAAAAGCACGATACGCCGATAACGCTTGGATTCCTCTACGACAAGGCTCGCTTTCCCTTTGAGGATATGAAAGTTCTTAATCCGAAGATCATTCGCGATATTACAGGAAATAAATATTTATCTTATCTATTTGCTCCTCAATATCATGCCGAAACATTCTTGATCCGTAGTGAGCTAGATCTATGTGCAGCTCGATTAGGTTGGGATTTAGCAGATCGACGCGTTGCTATTAAAGAGCTTGATTCAAATAGTGGTTCCAAAGTGTATATTGGCGAATTTGATGACTACGATAGTAGCCTAGAATATCCCGTTGTGCTTCAGGCATATGTTGATACGTCTGGCGGTATTGAAGGATATGCCGATGGAATGCACGATATGCGTGTCGGCTTGTATAACGGTGATGTTGTGCACGGTTTGGTCCGTTTCCCTGGTGAAGGCAGTTTGAAGTCTAACATGCAGTTTGGCGGTGGTGCACGTGGGATTCGAGTAGATCTTCTTCCCCCAGAACTTGTCGCAATAGCAAAAGAGTTAGATACACGTCTTGAACAGTTTGGTGATCGTTTTTACTCTGTTGATTTTGGGTATGATGGTAAAGAGTGGAAGATGTTTGAATTGAACGCCTATCCAGGGTTATCTGACTGGAGAACTGATGGCGAAGAGATCAAAGGAAACATGCAATTAATCGCTGAGCATTTAGTAGAAAGCGCGAAAGGAGTGTCACATGGCTGAAGTACGAGTTATCCAGAATGAAAAGGATACAGAGAACTACGCAATTTCAACTCGTTTGATGATGATTGAAGCGCTCAAAAAAGACTATATAGTTGAATTCTATCCAAGCTCTCCATCAACAAATTCGGGTATTGTCCGTGTTGAAAAGAAGCGCAAAGAGGCCTATTTTCGTAGTACGACGCTACTCACCACTCCTTCATATGGTGTCTTTGCTGCAGACAATAAAGCTTTGATGCATTCACTTCTTGAAGCAAAAGGTGTACCAATGCCTGATACAGTTGTGTTGTCGCCTGATGACGCAGCAAATAAAGGCTATGCCATGCTTGATGAATATAAGAAAGTTGTTGTGAAGCCTGTGGGAACAGATCACGGAGACGGTGTGACGGTCGGAGTATCGACTAAGGGACAACTAGAAAAAGCAGTCACGTTCGCTCGCTCAGTGAGTCCTAAAGATGCACCTGATATTCTCGTCCAACAACAAGTCGATGGTGAGGAATATCGTTTTCTCGTTGTTGATCGAAAAGTCGTGGCAGTTGCCGGTCGCCGTCCGCCATATGTTACTGGTGATGGCAAAAGAACAGTGAGCGCACTTATTGATGAAAAGAATAGCGATCCACGCCGTGGTGATGGTCATAATGCCGAGCTGACTAAGATTGATTCTAAAGACGTCATTCATCATAAAGGCGCTGCTTTCATGAAGAAAGTGCCCGCAAAAGGAGAACGTGTCCAGCTACTCGACACATCAAATCTTAGCCGTGGTGGGGAAGCGATTGACTATACTGACGTTGCATCGAAGGAGCTAAAGAAGTTAGCAGTACTGGCTGCTGAAAGTTCATTTCTCGGAGTTGGTGGTATCGACATTATGACTGACGATATTACGACTCAGGATTTATCACAGAGCTATGTGATTGAAACTAATCTTGGTCCAGGCATCCGCATGCATACCTATCCAAGCGAGGGAACACCTAGGAATGTTGCAGCTGAGATCTTTAAAGTAGTTGAAAAGCACTTAAAGCCAGTTGATAAACCGGTCATATCAATAGGAAGGTCTGAAAAGATCAGTTTTCCTGAATTTAATCGTAAGTCTATTCCTGCGCGTATCGATACAGGTGCAACCGTCTCATCGATCTGGGCGTCTAATATTAAGCAAACACCCGAAGGACTTTCGTTTGTCCTTTTTGACAAAAAAAGCGAGTATTATAACGGGGAAGTCATTACGATCCCGGTCTATAGCAAACGAACCGTTTCGAGCTCAATGGGGCATACCCAAGATCGGTACCAAGTTCGTTTCCTGATGACCATTCATGGACGAAAGATTCGTGCTATGATGACGCTTGCGGACCGATCATCGCAAACATACCCAGTTTTGATCGGAAGAAATGTACTAAGAAATAAATTTATTGTCGATGTTTCAGCCGGAAAGCCGATTGTTGCAAAAGAACGAGCGAAACGACAAGAACTTGATAAACGTTCCAAAGGAGAATCATTATGAGAATTGCTATTTTATCAAACGGCAACGGCAACTACTCAACGAAACGTTTAGTTGAAGAAGCAAAGCTTCGTGGCCATGAAGTTAAAGTTATTAAATATCGCGACTGTTACGCGTCTATTGAGAAAAATAATCCGACGGTAAGCTACCGCGGTGAAGATCTTGGCAAGTTTGATGCTGTTATTCCTCGTATCGCGTCATATATGACTCGTTACGGTACGGCTATCGTTCGTCAGCTCGAAATGCAGGGTGTCTACACTGTTTCAAGCTCTATCGCCATTAACCGCTCTCGCGACAAGCTTCGTAGTATGCAGCTGCTCGCAAAAACAGGAGTGGGTATTCCTAAGACTGTTTTCTCGCGAAACTCCACTGACATCGATAGCCTTATTGAGAAGATTGGTGGAACTCCAGTTATCGTTAAGCTTGCTCGTGGTACGCACGGCAACGGAGTTGTTTTGGCTGAGACAAAGAAAGCGGCGAAATCAGTACTGCAAGCCTTTTATCTTTCGAACGAAGACGGCACCAACGTTCTCCTCCAAGAGTTCATTGAAGAGTCGGCTGGAACTGATATTCGTGCTTTCGTTGTCGGTGGTCGTGTTATCGCGAGTATGAAGCGTCAAAGTCTTGATGATGATTTCCGCTCAAATCTTCACAAAGGTGGTGAAGGCACCATCGTTAAGCTGACTGAAGAAGAGAGCAAGATGGCTGTGAAAGCAGCAAAAGCAATGGGCTTGAACATCGCCGGTGTCGATATGATGCGCAGCGAACGCGGGCCATTGATTCTTGAAGTCAACGCCAGTCCTGGATTTGGTATTGAAAAGGTAACTGGACGTAATGTCGCCGGTCCGATTATTGAATACGTTGAACAAAATGCCAAACGCGGCAGCAAAAAAGACAAAGTCGGCGCGTAAAGTAACGAGACTGCTATAATATGCTCATGGTAACACGATCATGAGCAGTTGGCGCAGTACAACAACGGGCCTCCTGATAGGGGGAGTTGTGATCGTTATTCTTGCCACTGCGGTCTCGTTTGGTCTCTCATATTTCACGAAAACAACAGATGTACGGTTTCGAAGTACTGTCTTTTCAGTCAAAGTAGCTAAAGACAAGGCATCACAAGAAAAAGGACTGGCTGGAGTGACTGAACTCAAGCAAAACGGAGGCCTTCTGATGGTGTTCGACTCTGATGATACTTGGGGCATCTGGATGAAAGATATGAAAGTATCACTTGATATCGTCTGGCTGAATAGCAATAAAGAAGTGATTTATATTGTAAAGAATGTTTCGCCGGATCTATCAACGTCTAAGACATTTAAGCCGACAAAGCCTGCCCGTTATGTTCTTGAAGTCGCTGCTGGGGACACGAGTAAGTATGGGGTGAAAATTGGTGATAAAGCCGATTTTGATCTCGGGAATGGAGCAAACTAATGACGGCGATTATTATTTTCGCCGTATTAGCCGTCGTCCTCTATATTGGTGCTTTTTTGTCAAAACGTCGCTTTGGGCTCTTAGGTCTCGCACTGACCGCAGGTGCAACGTTGAGCAGTATCTGGGGGTATGACGCGGGATTGGTCGTGTCGAGTACGGGTATCGTTCCTAATGGCCCTCTGACGAACGCAGTCGCCTTGTCACTCGTTGTACTGCTCCCCGCTGTTGTGCTGCTGTTTCATGGCTACACCTACAAGACGATGCTCCCTCGAGTCATTGGGTCGCTTCTTTTCACTATGCTTGCCATCACGTTTCTCATTGAACCACTCGGCTTCATTTTGCCAACTGACGGCATCGGGGGAGATGTCTATGAGTGGCTCACAGGGTGGAAAGATCTCATCGTGAGTCTCGGGGTCGTGTGCGCGGTGATTGATTTATTTTTCACTAAGCCGGCAAAGAAAGAAAAAGAGAAGCGTCGCTAAGATTGACACACCACCTCTGTTGGTGTATAGTTTGAAATGCTTTCCATGACTATGGGACCATAGCTCAGCTGGTTAGAGCACCTGCCTTTTAAGCAGGGTGTCCTGGGTTCAAGCCCCAGTGGTCCCTCCAAGTAAAGAACATCCCTCGATCGCTACCAGGGGTGTTTTTTATTTGGGTTTGCAGGGTACAATGGAGTTATGAAGAAGCCAGTTATTGTCTATGTGAGTGGTGCTCCCGGGTCGGGTAAAACAACTCTGGCTAAAATTCTTTCAGAGCAATTATATATTCCCTCGATTTCGAGTGACTTGATTCATGGCGGTGTCGCCTTGCAAGATCCGGGTCATAGCCGCAAGAATACCCTGAAGAACGTGTTTGTCCAAACACTTATCGATATGGCAGATAAGGGAGTAAGCATCGTCGTCGATCATGTGCTGCAAAAAGATTTGTCGGAGCAAGATATCATTGAAAAGATTCGACCACATGCGACACTGATTTATATTCATACACAAACCACCGATCCAATCGAACGCTATATCCAACGGTTAAGAGAAAGTACGTTGCCAAGTATTATTGAACGACGTGATCACTTGTTAGATCTTGCGTTACTTCATATGCGCAATCTTGAGAAAACAAATATTCCACTAGAGCTGAACGTCCCTACATTGGTGGTGAATACAGACCATGATTATGAACCGGCTCTTAGTAAGATTGTCGCCTTTATTCAGGAACATAAATAGAAATTAATTTGAGTTTGTCATCATACAGCTGTGTGGTGGCGACAACGAATACACGTTTCATGGCTGATCGCCTTCGCGAGCACAGCGTTTGTTATCGGTGTATTGTTGGCATTATTTTTTAGCCTGAATCATTGGCAGTTACTGTGTATAGGGATTGGTTGTGCGGTTTTTGCATTTTGGAGACAACGAGCTTATGTTGTACCTTTGCTATTTATTGGCTTTTGGCTAATTGGGTGTGTCTACGGCTCATCGGTAAAAGATTCGACATCAATCTATCGGCATATCATTAACTCCCAAGTTGAGCTGACTGGCCATGTTCGAGAAGACCCTTCGAAAAATGATTCCGGTGCAGTTATGATGCAAGTTGATCAAGTAACCGTGAGGGAATATAAATTACCGGGAAGTGTCTGGGTAAGCTCATCATCAAATGGAGACGTGAAGCGAGGAGATACAATAATTGTGTCGGGGACATTATCACAGGGTTTTGGGACGTATGCTGCATCAATGTATCGAGCGAGCATAAAAAAGGTAACTCGTTCACCATACGATGATATTGGTCGTGTGGTGCGTGATTGGTTTGCTGATGCGGTGAGAAGGGTGATTCCTGAACCTCAGGCAAGTTTAGGGATAGGATTTTTAACGGGCCAAAAAAGTGCCTTACCCGATGATCTTTCGAAGGCTTTGCAGATTGTCGGACTGAGTCATGTCGTCGTGGCGAGTGGGTATAATCTTACGATTCTTGTCAGGCTAGCAAGGCGTCTATTTGTAAAACTATCAATGTTCTTATCAGCATTTTCGGCGAGCATCATGATCGTGGCATTTGTCATGATCACTGGGTTGAGTCCCAGTATGACTCGTGCTGGACTGGTATCTGGGCTCAGTCTTGCTAGTTGGTATTATGGTCGGCAATTTCATCCATTTGTATTGCTACCATTTGTCGCAGCAATCACCGTCGCGTTCCAACCCAGTTATGTGTGGGGTGATATAGGTTGGGAACTGAGTTTTTCCGCCTTTGCTGCGGTGATGATTGTCGGTCCACTGCTACAACGATTTTTCTTTGGTGATAAAGAGCCAGGAGTATTGAGACAGATCCTGGGTGAAACGGTCGCCGCACATCTAGTGACCATTCCTATTATCGTGATTGGATTCGGTGTGATTTCTCATGTCGCAATTATTGCGAATATTATGATCGTTCCGTTTGTTCCGTTGGCAATGCTACTGACCTTTATATCAGGGCTGCTTTCTCTGACGATACCTTCAATTGCAGAGATTGCCAGTATACCGATCACTTGGTTACTGACGTATATGACGAACACCTCGCAATTTCTTGCCGGGCTGACATGGGCACAATCACACATACAGCTTGAATGGTGGGGTGTAGTGATGTACTACATTGTACTGATAGGGGCATGCGTTATCATGTGGCGAACGACACGATTTAATTTTCGCACGACAAATATTGTCGAATAATTATCGGGGGCGATTAGCGGCAACGTCACGAGCAAGGTCGACGAACAGATCGTCAATCAGGTCGTGACTGAACTCACCATACTTTTTTTCAACGGCTGTTCGGATAAGGAAGTCGGCAATGCGTGGATTCTTTGGTAGTAGAGAACCATGGAGGTAGGTACCAATCACATTTTTATAGCGGGCCCCTTCCATGCCGTCTTTTGAATTATTCCCCGCACCTTTGATAGTCATTGCGAGGGGTTTTGTCTTTGCCGCCAAAGTTGTCTGACCGCTATGATTTTCGTAACCAACAATATCACCAAACTCTTCGCTTCGAGTAACGATATTTCCAATCAGGCGTTCATTGGTACCAAAGGTTTCAATGTCGAGGATGCCAATTCCTTGAAGCGTCGTCTCTTTTGACGTCTTGAAGAAGTTTCCAAATAACTGATACAGACCACAGACCATCAGCATTGGAACATCCGCATCTGCCCATCTTTTAAGCTGGGGTCCGATTTTAATAAGGTCACTGTGGATGGTCTCTTGTCCGCTATCTTGGCCACCACCGCCGATGATAATATCGACGTCTTTTGGTAGTGTATCGCCGACATTATACGCAATGATCCTTGGCTCATAGCCGTACCATTCGAGACGTCTTTTGATGACAAGTAGGTTGCCGTGATCACCATAGATGTTCATATCCTTTGGATACAGTTGTAGGATAGTAATTGGTTGCTTGTTCATGAAATAACCTCGACAGTTGTAATTTTCGAAAGTTCTTTTCGGAGTGCTAGCATTGCTGTGTAGGTACAATAGATTCGCTTTGGACTGTCTGCATTATTTTCGATGAATTGACGAAGTCCGAGTGCGAGTTCTGGCTCGATATGTGTCATAGAGACCTCATCGTACTGTAGACGTAAGGCCATATCGTACGCTCGGATCCCTGAGATTTGAGCAACACCTTGTTTATGAAGGCTTTCAAAATCAACATCCCATAGCCATGACATGTCACGACCATCAGCGTAGTTGTCGTTGATAGCGATCATTGTGGCATAACCATCAGGTGAGAATGATTTTAAACCGAGTCGGAAGCCTGAAGGATTTTTTACTAAGACGAGTTCAAGTGGCTGACCACCGACTTCGAGCGCTTCGCCACGACCGAATGCAGGAGTGATCGTTGAGAGTGTCGATAAAACGGCTTGCGGTTTAATCTCTTCATCAAGAATCGAATGGGTGAGCGCGATAGCGGCTGCACTGTTGAATACATTATAAACACCATTTAACTTCAATGTTGTTTCAAAGTCATGACCACCTAATTCAAAAGTAGCGTGGTTGTCTTTATAGTTTTTCAGGATGACGTTGGCGTGAGGACGTTTTGATTTTGTGACTTTGTCGCTGCGCATGTCGTCATCACTGGGAAAAGTAGCAAGGAGGTTATCGCTTAAACCAAAGTATTCAACATTCTGTTCCTTCAATTTGTCTTTAATCGCGAGGACACGACGATCTTCGCGGTTGAGGACTACCGTGTCAGTTGTTGCAGTTGCAATCGCTTCTAGTAGTTTGGTGGTGGCATCGATTTCACCGAATCGATCAAGCTGATCACGCATGACATTAAGGATCAAGCTGTAGCGAGGGGGGATGGTTTGGACAAACTTCACTGCATGAGCTTCGTCTAGCTCCAAGACAGCGATATCGGCGTCGAGATGCCCTTTCATGTCGATTTCGCCAAGAAGTGCCGCCGCAACACCACGAGTAAAGTTGCTTCCTGTACGGTTGGTAAATACCTTGAGCCCATGGGCTTCGAGGAGGGCGACGACGATCTTGGTGGTGGTGGTCTTTCCGTTGGTACCACTAATCACGACAACCCCTTTTGGAAGGGTAGCGAGCGTGTTTTTGATGAAGTCAGGACTGATTCTCTCAACGAATAAACCTGGTAAGGCGGAGCCACCACCGCGAAGGCGAGTAATGTAACGGACTGCTTTTCCAAAGATTACGACAAAGGGTTGAGGCATATGACCTATTATATCGTATAATGAGGCTATGTTTCTGGTGGGAATGATCTCCTGGTGGTATGGCCACGGTTGGAAAGGCCAATTCGGTCGTGTAAAGGACCGACTCGTCGCAACGGCGAGCTTCTTTTCGATAGGTCAATTATTTAAAACGCTCTTTTCTCCTTTCCGTCAGATCTCGGCAGATAAGGTAGATGGGTCTATCGGCGTGATGATCCGTGCTTTCTTTGATCAGCTGCTCTCAAGAGTTATCGGTTCGATTGTTCGTACCTTTACGATTATTTTTGGCATTATCGCGATCTTCTTCCAGACACTGTATGAGTTCATTATCATTGTTGTTTGGTTATTCTTGCCCCTTTTTCCTGTGGTAGGGTTTATCCTGTTTGCGATAGGATGGGTACCAAAATGGATCTAAGCCTCTATAACCCTAAAAGCTCTCGTTCGAATCGAGCAAGAATTGGGCACAGCCTGTCTCCTTGGGCGCTGTCTCTTGAAATAGCCGTTGTCCTACTATTGATCGGCGGATTCGTTCTGCTAGGATTTGGCTTTGCCCTCGGTTGGGCGGCTGTCGGGCTGGCTGCGGTTCCAGCGATGATTGTCGAGTGGTACAAATATGAACTTCGTGACGTGCCCCGTGTCAAAGACGGTAAAAGGATCGACGATTTACTCGATAGTGAAATACTGGGAATCCTACCTGCGCAACCGAGCCCAGTTGATATCGCGTCTGCTGTGTTTAAGACAAACGGTGGCTTCTTCTTCGCCGCACGGTTCGGTATCGGAGGTGGATTCTTAGAACAGCTTGTATCTCCAGAACGTAGTGATGCTGCTGCGGTATTCACCGAAGCGTTGAAGATTGCGGACAAAACTGATCAGCGAATTACCGCAGGAGTGTTGATACTTGCACTTGTCCGACAACTTCGAGCAAAGAAGACTCTCTTAGGACACCTGCAGCTAGACGAAGAAGATTTGGTAAGGGGGATTAACTGGTATCACCGACTCTACGATATACGTGAAATGGGGCTTCAACGCCAAGATCGTCCTGGGGGAATCGGTCGTGATTGGGCATTTGGGTATGTTCCAACGCTGTCACGTTTTGGGATGAATATTTCTGGTATGCGAGCGATCCATACCGATATCCACAGCAATGAAATTGACCAAGTCATTAAAGCACTGAGTTCGAATTCAGTCAGCATCGCTTTAGTTGGACAAAACGGTGTCGGAAAAACAGAAGTCGTTTATGAGTTGGCAGGGAAGCTCATGAATCCAGATGCCGACTTACCTGAAAACCTTCGCTACAAACAGATAATTATGTTGGATGCAGCGCGTATCATTTCCTCAGCAGAAGGTGATGTTGAAGGCTTAGTGAACTTACTTCTCGGAGAAGCATATGCCGCGAAGAATATTATTATATGTCTTGATAATGCCCAGCTCTTCTTTGAGCAAGCGGTTGGCGCCGTCGATATTACAAATTTGTTGCTCCCTATTCTCGAAGCAGGTCGTCTTCCGATGATCTTGACCATGGACGAACAACGTTTCTTGCAAATTGGTAAAAGAAATCCTGCACTCGTGAATGCCGTTAATCGTGTGAATGTTCCTCCAACCAAAGAAGAGGATACGCTTCGTGTGTTGCAAGATCATGCGCCTCGTATTGAATACGAGCGAGGTGTTACCTATATGTATCAGGCACTCCGTGAGTCATATAAACTTGGTGCCCGTTACATTTACGACACATCGATGCCAGGTCAGGCGATTACTTTGTTGCAGGCAGCGTCTGAATTCGCTGAGAATGGTTTAGTCACCGCTAAATCAGTCAACTTAGCAATCGAACGAACTGTTGGAGTAAAGACTAATATCGTTGATGATGAGACAGAACGAGATACGCTCTTGAACATGGAAGAACTTATCCATAAACGAATGATCGGACAGAATCGTGCGGTAAACGTGGTGTCTGATGCACTTCGCCGAGCTCGGGCAGGAGTCCGAAACCAAAAGCGCCCTGTTGGGACATTCTTGTTCCTCGGTCCAACTGGTGTCGGTAAGACAGAACTCGCGAAATCACTCGCAGCCGTGTATTTTGGTGGTGAAGAAAAGGTGATCCGTCTTGATATGAATGAGTTTGTCTCAAGTGATGACGTCATTCGCTTGATTGCCGATGGAGCAGACGATGCGAATAGCCTGACGGCACGGGTGATGAAGCAACCCTTCAGTGTTGTCCTTCTCGATGAAATTGAGAAAGCTCATTCAACGGTGCTCCAGACGCTCTTGCAGCTTCTCGACGAGGGAATCCTGCGTGATGTTCGTAATCGTGAGGTGAGTTTTAGGGATACGATTGTGATTGCGACCAGTAACGCTGGCTCAGATCGTATTCAAGAATATCTCCACCGTGGGTACGATCTTGAACAGTTCGAGGACAAGTTCATCGATGAGCTAATGGGGAGTCAGTTATTCCACCCAGAATTCTTAAACCGTTTCGATGAAATAGTTGTCTTTGCTCCGCTGAGTAAGACAGAACTATTACAAGTTGTCGATCTTATCCTTGGTGAAGTAAATAAGAATCTTGAAGAGCAAAAAATAAGTGTTGTCGTGAGCGATGAGGCAAAAGACTATCTCGTTGATGTCGGCTATGACCCTCGTCTCGGTGCTCGACCAATGCGTCGAGTGGTCCAGAGAGCGGTTGAAAATACGGTCGCAAAAGAAATGCTTGCCCAGAGGGTCAGCGCAGGAGGCTCCATCGAAATCAGTCTTGATCAAGTGAAGTCGATGCTGGATAAACATAAAAAAGCGCAAGAGATCATTGAAGAAAATAAATAACCTGGCAAAAACCAGGTTATTTTGATTATTTCTTGGGGCGAATGATGGGGATCGAACCCACTACCTACGGAACCACAACCCGTCGCTCTAACCAGATGAGCTACATCCGCCACGCTCACGCTATTGTAACAGATGTGGACTGATAAGAAAATATGTTATAATGGGACACTATGCGGGCGTCGTATAATGGCTAATATGTCTGCCTTCCAAGCAAACGATGAGAGTTCGATTCTCTCCGCCCGCACCACAGATGGACCATTCGAGACGTCAGAAATTTCTGACGTCTTTTTTGATAATAATCACGTATGATAAGAATTAGCTATGAGCGGATTAAGTTATATACCAAAAAATGACACTTGGTTGAGCAAGCGTTGGAAAAAGATATTGTTTCTGGTTAGCGTTATTGTAGGTATCATGGTCCTCACCTGGGCAGTCACGCAGACAACGACCAGGATTGATTTAGAAAGAAATGGCGAACGAATCACAGGACAGGTTCGTAGTCTCGATCAAGGGTGGAGGATTGGAAGGTTGAATAGTTCAACCATTACATATACTGTTAATGGGGTTGAGTATAGTACTCGTCAGAACTTCAATAGTACTATGCAGATTGGTGACAATGTACAAATAGCGTATGACGTTTCAAATCCTTTTCAGGTCATTCAAGTCGGGACGATAAGCAGAGGAGAGTTGGTGTTATATAGTGTTGGAATACTGATTCTCTCTGTGACGGGTTTCATTGCGTTTTTGGCACAGCGAACGAAGTGATTTAAGTTAACAAAATAGCCCTAACGTCTACTACAATGCTGCACCAGAATGTATTAAATACTAGTTTTACAAGCTGTGGGTCGCTTCATAACGGCTCTTATCATCTTTAAGATAACCATAGTCGCGATAAGCACGCTTATACGCGTCCACAAAGGCGGCTGTCATATCAGCAGCTGTGGTATTTGGATCATTTAACTTATCAGCATAGGCTTTTATCTCTGGTATTGCATATAACATTCGAGCTGCATCATCCATACCTACCTGTCCTGTTTGCAGCTCTTCGTAGACACTATGTAGGGCTGGGTCTGTTGTATCGGGTTTTATATTCATTGATTCAAGTGCTAAGTATCCAGCTGTGTACTTATCGTCTTCACTCTGGCTACCAAGTAACTTCACAGTCTCGACAAATTTACTTAATACGTATCCGTTAGCGACCTCTCCGCCTCCTTGTATAAATCTCTCGAGTTCTTCGGAGTCTGCTTGCTGTAATAATGTTGCCAATGCTTCGTCTTGATCCGAGAGTTCCTGAACTGTTTCCTCATAGTTTTTCTTTAAATACTTCTCATGTTCGAGCATGTCCTTCTCAAGTTCAGCAGGACTAATTTCTACTGTTGGTGTCTGAGTGTCAGGTGAACTAGACACCTCTGAATCAATAATTTCCAACGCGATTGACCCAGCTTGTGCAGGCTCGGTATTTTCGATATCTATTGTACCGCTCATGTTTATTTTTCCTTGTTTGATTCAACTATATACCCTCATAGGAAATCTAGCAATTAATCGTCTTTTACATTTGATATGATGTACACATGAATGTTCACTTTATATGCCGAGGCAATGCTCACAGAAGTGTTATGGCCGAAGCCTATCTTAAGTCCCTTAATCTTCCTAACGTAACAGTGCGTTCGAGTGGTACGGTAGCAGACGAGAATTGGGAGGTGAACAGACAACCATTCCGTGACACGATTTCTCTACTAGATACTCACGGCATCGCTTCATATGCTAAAAAATCATCAGAGCAACTGACGCAGGATCGTCTTGATGAAAATGACATAACAATCTGCGTCAACAGCATTGCATATAACGAAGGTTTAGGCATTGTGTCTTTTCCAAAAAACACAATAATTTGGGATATCGACGATACTGGAGAGGGTAATCGACTTCTTGGTGTCGGTGATGAATCGACAAAATATGATGAGCTGATATTTGAAGAGATACAGGCACATGTCGATAGACTGGTAAGAGACTACAAGCTTAAAAATACTTAGCAACGTCTTTTTGTTATACTAAAAAAATGAAGATAACACTCGTGACGGGAAATGCTCATAAACTTGAAGAGTGGAAACGTCAGTTACCTGCTGATATTCAGATTGATTCGACTGAGCTCGATCTGACTGAGATACAGAGTAGTGATCCGCTTGAAATTATGGCTGATAAAGCGAAACGTGCGTATGAAGCCTTAGGGATCCCAGTCGTTGTTGAAGATGTATCGGCTGGTCTATTGAAACTCGGCGGCTTACCGGGCCCATTTGTGAAGTTTTTCTTAAAGACATTGGGTGAAGATGCTTTGTATCAGCTGGCAGGGAAAGGGGGCGAACCGGCGATGACGAGTTGTTCGATAGCTTACTATGATGGACATGAACTCGTCACAGTGAGAGGAGACGTTGAAGGAACTATCGTTGCACCGAGAGGTGAGAGTACTTTTGGATTTGATCGAACCTTTATCGCTAAAGGACAAAGTCTTACCTATGGTGAAATGACCGGTGAGCAAAAGGATGCAATCAGTCACCGATCTGTCGCAATTAAGTTATTCGTCGAAGAGCTTCGGAAACGAAATATATGAGAGTCGTCGGCTGTTTCCTTTTCCACGAAGATAAGTTTGTGCTCGTTCATCGTTTGCCACATAAGCCTGAAGGCGGGACATGGGGTCTTGCCAGTGGAAAAGTCGAAAACGGTGAGACGGATCTCAAGGCAATCCAACGTGAATTATTTGAAGAGACTGGGTATAGAGCAGACGATAGCGAAATTGAATTATTAGGCGAATATGAATTTAAGACAGTACAAGGCGAACCCTATATCTTTGTTGCCCATCGTGTACAACTTAATGATCATCATGAAGTGGTTATCGAAGAAACAGCACATTCTGAATTTACTTGGGTATCTATCGAGGAAGCAGACGCAAGAGATGACCTCATCTATGGATTACATGATTTGTTTCGTTACGTAGGGTTTGTAAAATAGGAGACTATGATGAGTAAACAACAGACACTTGCTGAATATCAAGACTTAATCAAAAAACTGGTTATTGAAAGAGGGTTCGATAAGGAAACAGTCCCAGAAGTATTTACGTTACTCGTTGAAGAAGTTGGAGAACTGGCAAAAGCGATTCGTAAGAAGAATGGTCAAAAAGTTGATCTCGCTCGAAAGCAACATGAAGTCGAGGAAGAGGCAGCCGATGTCTTTTGGCTCCTTATCGATTTATGTAACCGACTTGATATTAATCTCGCACAAGCGTTTGCAGAAAAAGAAGCAAAAAACGCGACTCGAACCTGGCAATAGTTTATTCGAATAGTTTTGTAATGATTGCTTTGTAGACGCGTCGGGCGTTATGAAGGTTTGCTTCATCTTGCTTCATGTAGTGTTCAAGAGAAAATCCGTCATTCACTTCGAGGACAAGCGACTCACCATTCTCTAACTCAACAATATCAACAGTCGTTAGTCGTAGCCCGAGTGTTTTTTGTGTTCTTTTTGCAAGTCTAACAACCTCTTCGCTTGGTTCACAATTTACGGCTTTTGCACCGAGTCGGAGATTGAACATAGGGATACCATTTTGTAAAACAGGTTCTTGTTTTTCAAAGGCTAGTATCGGCTCTCCGTCTAACATCACAAGACGGGTTTCTTTATTGATTCGTAAGAAAGGCGAGACACACCAATCTTGCTCGGTGAGTTCACTCATTACTGTCTTTGCAGATTCAGTCGTAGTAAATAACCGAATACCTCTGCCACCACCACCGTGAGTTGGCTTAATTAAGAATGATTCCCATTCATTTGCTTGAGAGCTCCACTCATCGTGCTGTGTAGCCCGTGTTGACGCGAGTAGGTGAGGCACAGCAGGAATATGTGCCACGCTAAGGAGTTGGTAGGTAGCAACCTTATCATTTGAGATTGCGACTGAGGCGCCATTATTTAATCCGAAATTGTACCCATATATGTAGTGAGAGTTGTCGTTTTTAGTAAGACGAAGAATCCAGTCATCTGAAAAAGCCTCGAACTGAATGTTCTTTTCTTCACACAGATCTTTGATGATTCGCACCATCTGTCGCTCAAGGATAAAATCACCATTATGCATGATATTGATTCTATCACTAATAGATTAGGTATAATAAAGATCAGTATGCGAAAACATACAGTTTGCCCCGGTAGCTCAGTTGGATAGAGCAGAGGACTTCTAAGCCTAAGGTCACACGTTCAAATCGTGTCCGGGGTACCAAAATTATTTTAGAGTATCTATAATCTTATTAATCCGTTTCATGCGAGTCACCTCTGATTTGGCTTCGCCCACTAATCTTGCAAATTCTTTACGCTTTGAATAGGTAAGGTTTCTAAATTGTTTCATAAGATTTTTATCTTTTAATGAATCATCAAGATCGCTTGGTATGACGACTTCACGATATCCGCCATCTAACTCTAGTGTCACTTCAACAATATCACCAGCTTTTGCACTAGCTGCTTCTCGGTCGTGCATAGGAAAAACAACCATGCATTTTCCATCTACCCCAGCTGCAGTGCTTTGATAGGTATAGCCATTGATGGTAATTTTAAGGGGCGCTCGTTTGTTTCCGCCTATTTCTTGTAGATTTTTATTAGGAATTTCAATAGATGCATGATTTCCAGAGCCAATAACGATCGTTGAGTAAGTCGTTTTCATGTTTTGATAATAGCAATATTGATTCCAACTTCATACAGCCTGCTGTACTTAAATATCGTATGAATATTATTCGATTGATATTGCTTAAGTTTTATCTATACTGAAGACAGTATGGTAAAAACAATAAAACCCAACCCTCATTTACCTCTTCTAGTAACAGGATACATTTTATTCTCCCTACTCGTGCTTACGACCTTACTTTCTACGACAATTCCATTCGGTCGTATGTTATTTGATCCGCGTGTTCTACATGATAACGTCGCAATAATTGCCATATCATTGACGATTGGAGCGATTCTCCCTGCTTTAGTCGGCTATAGTATTGGGAGCCAGTCAGTAAAGACAAAAAGTAAATCTAGCCATCATTTTAATGGCGTCCTTCTCGGGATGCTCGGGTACTGGTTAATGGTATATTGGGCGGTATTTATACCAATCCCCGAAACGCTTTTTAACGATCAAAACATCAGAATAGTAATAGTTAATCTATTGCCAATCATTGATGTAGCGATAGTGACGACCATCATCACGATTATGCACATTCGAAGCCGTAAAGCTAAGCAAGATATTCTCGACTATTGGCCCTTTTCGGTATTCCTAATTGCTTCAATCCTCGTGTTGCCGTTATGGACACTAGTGAATAATATCGCAACTAATACTATTAGCTATTTTTCATTTTTCTCAATAGCGATTGTTGTTGTGTTGGGATTTATATCCTATCTATCATTAAGAAAAACTCGCCTAAGTACATACCGTAAACTGCTATGGGCGACTGTTTCTATATCCATAGCACTTATATCAATGGATGTATCAGATCAACTCGTGAACGCAATTGGAGTCTATCTTCAGCCATACTCGACAGCGGAAACACAACTCAACGGAAGTCTCGTCGGTTACGGTGTTGCGCTTATAGGCTGGGTGATCTACTGGTCTAAGCAGGCGAGGGTTCTCCGTTAGTTTAATGTGAGAAAACTATTCTCCAGTTTGGGAATAAGAACTTTAAGCTGGTGCTATGATAAGAGCATATGGATACTTTCACAGCAACTTGCCTCACTACACAATGTTTTTGTGAGGAGTTGAGCACTTCCGGACTTGCTCAGCCTATAAATTCATTTAGCTCTCTCGCCTTTGTATTGCTTGGAGCGGTCGGGGTTATCATTTGGCTAAGAATGAAGAATAGAAAAACAATTCTGGAGAGTTGTTTGATCTTAGTCTTTTCGATAACGATGACTTTTATCGGTGTATCAAGTTTCTTTTACCACGGCTCACTGTCATTTATTGGACAGTTCCTTGATATTTTCTCGATGTACATTTTCGGAACGCTATTAATTCTCGGGGCATTACTCAGACGACGCTCTGTGACGATGCGTAAAGCGATTGTCATATTTATCGTGGCTAATATAGTGTTGGGCTTATTACAGTATTTTTACCCTGAAGCTCGCCGTATATTATTTGCACTTATATTGCTGCCCGGCATTGTTCTTGAGTTCCTTCCGGCAACAGCGGGTGGCAAGTTTACGATTAGTAGGATGAAATACTTACTTATTGGGCTTGGATCGTTAGTTATTGCGTATGCCGTATGGCTATTAGATCAGAATAATATTGTTTGTTGGCCTGATTCACTCATTCAAGGACATGCTATATGGCATATCCTGACTGCGTTTGCTAGCTTCATGATAATCCTGCATTACATTCGCACTTCACGTTCAAGAAAGGACTAGCTTCGTACTGATTTTGCTATTATTGAATCATGACAGAATTGAAAACGAAGCAAAATAATATGAGTCCAAAAGATTTCATCAATTCGATTGGAGACGACACTAAAAGAGAAGATAGTATCGCGCTTCTTGATCTATTTTCTAAGGTAACGGGTGAAAAACCAAAAATGTGGGGACCGAATATTGTTGGATTCGGGCAGTACCACTATAAGTCTGAAAAAAGTCGACAAGAAGGCGATTGGCCACTTGTTGCTTTTTCACCGCGTAAGCAAAGTCTTTCTTTATATCTCACGATCGATGGCTATGATAAATACGTTCATTTACTCGAGAGGCTTGGTAAACATAAGACCGGTAAAGGATGCTTATATATTAATAAGTTATCTGATGTGGACACGTCGGTTTTGGAAAGACTCATTCACGAAACCTATATTGATTCCAAACAGCTACATACCTAGACGGTGAAGGGCTGTATAGGAAAGCTTAACTGACGAGTGCGTCGAGCTTCTTCAGCTGGCTCGAGAAGCCTTCAGTCATACCCATATTAATGAGTTGTTCGATTTGTTCGGCAGTATCTGCAAGGATAGTGCTCACGATACGGGTTTTACCATCTTCTTCAATAAATTCATTCGTCACATTGATAACTGGCATATCTTTATTAATTGTCCCAGCTTCGTCAGAGAAATAGTCTTCGTACGTAAAGCTTTTACCCTCATCGATAGTTTCGATTGCCATAAGTCCCCAAGAAGTTTGATTAAACCATTCACCTTGGTTTTCATCGACACACTTCATACCGTAGTGAACGCGTCCACCAGCAACGAAGCTGAACTTCTTTGTGGTTGTTTCCCATCCTTCGGGTCCCCACCATTTTTCAAACATATCCTTATCTGCGTAGGCGCTCCAAACTTTATCGATAGGACCATTAGCAAGGTACTCTGTAATAAGTTTTTTGTTTTCGAGATCTTTCGTTACTTTTAGTTCTGACATAGTATTCTCCTTACTTAATTAATGCGTCCAGTTTTTCGTAGCGACTTTGCCACATTTGACGGTATTGTTCCAAATATTCATCCGCACTCATGAGAGCAGACGGTGCCAATGACACCATTTGTTTTCTCCCTTCTTTACGCTTTACGATCAATTTTGCGCGTTCCATAAACATCAGGTGCTTTGAGATAGCAGCAAAGCTCATGTCATATTTTTTAACGAGGTCTCCAATACAGACCTCACCGCGAGCAACCCGCGCGAGGATATCTCGTCGTGTCGGGTCGGACAAGGAGGCAAATATTGAATCGAGTTGTAATGAATATTCAACCATTTGGTTTAATGATAATTCAGTATCAATACGCTGTCAATGCTATAATGAAGCAAATGGTGTGGCGTATTGTTGTTGTCTTTGTTCTTTCTCTCACAGTCTTTGTGGGCTTGGGGAAGTCGACGCAGGCACAATCGAACGACACGCGTCTCCTGACGGTGTATGACCGCGGTGAAAAGCGGGTATTATTGACCAAAGAGAAAACAGTCGGTGCTGCCTTGAAAGCAGAAGGCATTGATCTTGATGCGAGGGATACGGTTGAGCCATCAAAAACCCAGGAGTTGATAGCATCTGATTACCATATCAATATCTATAGAGCTCGTCCCGTCCTCGTTGTTGACGGAGCCATCCGTATCAAGAAGGTGTCACCGTTCCAGACTCCTGAACAAATTGCTCGAGACGTCGGTATTACGATCAACGACGGTGATAGTGCGACACTTGAGCCGTTGACTGACTTTGTGAGTGACGGCGCGGGCTTAGAGCTCACAATCAAGAGAGCTGTCCCTATCGTCCTTGATTTTTATGGCAAACGAACAGAGATTCGCACCCAAGGAAAGACAGTCGGAGAAATGCTGAATGAGAAAAAGATCACTATCGGGAAATCTGATCGTGTGTCACTTCCTCTTTCGACAACCATCACAGCTGGTCTCGAAGTGCGAGTCTGGCGTGAAGGGAAGCAGACCGTTTCGCTCGACGAAGCAATACCTGTGTCGAGTCAGATTGTTTATAACACCGACCAGCCAATTGGGTATAGGGCGGTAGAAACGAAAGGTGTTCCGGGAAACCGAACAATCACTTATCAATTGGAGATTAAAGACGGCGTCGAAGTCTCACGAGTAGAGATAGCAAATATTATTACAAAGAATCCGACAAATCAGATTGAAGTCATTGGCCTCAGAAATGATGGGGGTGGGCTGACACAGTCAAGAGGAGCGCAAGTATACACAGACAGTAAGGGTGTCTTGCATCGTGAGACGTATTACGATTTAAATATGAGCGTGGTGATGCGCAGCTGTGGTCAAGGTGGCTATTATACCGTCCGCCCTGATGGGGCGAAGGTAGATGCACAAGGGTATATTATTATTGCTGCCAACTATGGTAATTATCCTAAATGTTCGTTAGTAGAGACAAGTCTGGGAACGGGAAAGGTCTATGACACCGGCGGGTTTGCTGAGCGATATCCTCACGGTTTTGACTTAGCTACTGACTGGTCAAATCCTGACGGCATTTAATTTGGTATGATAAAGAACATGAAAGATACTTTTGAACATCCTGCACTCGATTTAAATAATGACAAGCCTTTAATTTATACCGCACTCTCAAAACATCTCTATTACTTTCGGATGTTTGTTTCGAAGTTCGTCTATGAAAATGGTGGCGTTCCTCTAAACCCCTTTATGATTTCTGATTATTTCATGCTTGATACTGTTGATCGTGATGAGATACGGGCAGGCAATAACAGTGTTGTTAAAGCTTCTCATGAGATTTGGGTATTTGGTGACGTCAGTAACGGGGTCTTGGCAGAAATTCAAATGGCAAAAGATCAAGGCAAACCAGTGCGTTATTTTAAGGTAGTGAAATCAAAAGACATCATCGAGTCGACAATTGATGATGTTGTTATGGAGGAAGAAGTTGCTGAGATGCGACACCTTCTATAAATAAAGATATGCAAGATAACCCCTGGAAACTCCTCAGCACCAAAGTTGTCTACGAGAACCCTTGGATAAAGATTCACGAAGACTCAGTTATTCGACCCGACGGTAAGGAGGGTATGTACAGCTACCTTGAATCGAGAGATTCGGTGATTGTCGCGGTGCTTAATGAAGATAATGAAGTCTACGTTATCCGTAACTTTAGTTATCCCGTATCTGAATGGAGTTGGGAGTTTCCAGGTGGGGGTGGTGACAATGAAGATCCAGAGGTGGCATCAAAACGTGAACTTGCTGAAGAGACGGGAATCACAGCAGAGAAATGGACGTTCCTCGGAAAGAAGCGTGTGGTGAATGGTCTTTTGAGTGAGAGAATGGCCGTCTATGTTGCTCAGGATCTTACTTTTGGTCAAAGACAAAAGGCGGACGATGCAGAAATTATTTCTGGTGGCAAATTCATCTCTATTCACGAAGCATTTCAAATGACACTAAGTGGCGAGATTGATGATGCTCAAACGATCACAGGGCTGTATTTACTTGAACATTGGCTTGCAGACCAGAAATAGGCTTACGCTCGTCGTCTTAAAGGCTTCACGGGCTTCATGAGGCGTTGGAAGATATCTCCGACCCAGAAACCGAGGAAAAGTGACACGGCTGCCCAGTAGACTGGTACAGATGCTTCAATCCAGGTAGTGTTTGCTGCATTTATGATTGCTTGTAATGGTGTGTCCTGCGCCTCACCGGTGAGGCCAGTAGCAGTGCCATCTGTATTCACCTGAACGACCGCTTGAATCTGATAGCTTTGTCCTTTTGAGTCGGCAACGTGGAGTGAAATGTTTTTTGCTTGTGGGAGTAGATAGGTGTGGGATAAGATATGACGACCCTTTTCAGGGAAACTAAATAGCTCTGGCTTCGTTGTATCACCCCAGTCAACGGACAGTGCGTAGGGTCCGATACCTCCCCATAGCGAAACGGGAACCAGAATCTTTTCACCGACAAAAACATGTCGCGTGACACAGTTGACTGACATGCCCAATACATCGGTGTCGAGGACCTCATTGATCGGTAGGTAGCAGGGTGATTCTGCTGGCTGTGGCGCGGTATTATTTGGAATAGTAGTATCTATTGTGATGTCACTAGGATCATTCTCTACTGCGGGCGGGAGGGTCGTCGGAGTTACTGTTGCTGACGGAGCATATTCGACGTTGATCTGACCCGTTACCGGTCCTGCTTGATTGAGATCGTCGTAGTTTTGAGCTTGTAGTGTATTAACGCCAAGGCTTAGCTGAATGACGATAGAGAAGATATCTTGTGAGGTACAGCTTGTTGAGCCACTTGGAGAGCCATTGTTGTAGATCGAGACGATAGTGCCATACGGACACGTACCGTTGACGGTAATAAGGGAATTCTTAAATGAGGTTTGGTCTGCAGGGGAAGATATGACCGCACCTACTGTCGGTGGATCTCCAGGGACTACCGCTGTTACTGTGACGTCTCCGTTTTGTGTGATACCAGAAGCTTTGAGGGTTGCAAGACTCAAGAAGAGCAAGATTCCCCCTAAGACAAGAAAAAGAAACAAAAAGCCGTGAGAAGTGTGCCGATGGGCTAAGCGATGGCCAGTGTGTTTGTGAGGAGCAACGTAGATAATACTCGATTTGACGTGCGAGATGACCGTTTGCTTCTTACTTTTTCTGGTGTTTCTTTTTACTGGCATGTGGAGCCGTTCTTCTTATGTAGCTATTATAGCGCTTTATGAGTGAACGGAGAATATATAACAGAGTGATAAGACCTATCAGTCCAACTATGAGAATTTTGTAGGGTATAATCCAGAATGTGATAGTTTCGACGATGGCTCCACCAGTGGTTCCGTAGGCTACTTTTATATCTGCTGTGTATTTGCCGAAGAGCCATGGTTTATCAAGCGTCGCTTCGAAACGTCGGGTACTCGATGGTAATACATTTCCTTCTGATGAGTTTATTTTTAACGTATCGACCTTGTTGCCAAATATGTCACTGACCTCAATGTTTCCAATTGGTTTTACGTGAGTATTCCCGGTATTCTCGAATCGTGTTACGAAAGTAATAGGACCTGTTTCAAATGATGATGAGGCTTTGCCGTTCTTTGTTGCTTGGAAAGTAGCGAGATTCAATTTCTCGTTTACTTCACCGTCTACTTTAATCAACACAAGAGTACCCGCACTTGCTGTTAAATCCACCGTTGAACTAGGGGCGTTCTTATCTGTCCCGCTAAAACGTATGACGCCATAGTGCCCACCTGGATCGGCGTTGCTTGGGACGGTAATATTTGCCACGAGCATTTTCTTTTCACGAGGCTTGAGGGTAAAGTTAGGGATTTTTTCTACCCATTTTTTTATAGATAATTCAGATGTGTTGGGTGTTTCATCGAGAATCACTCGAGGAGTGCCCGTTTCATCTTTTGATCCGAAATCATTTATAAAATTTTCGAACTCTAGAACATTTTCGGTCACGTTTGTGACGTTAATATTGATTCTATAGGTACTTCCTCGGACTGCGTTTAACTCGGCAAGGGCCGGACTAATCTCGAGGCCATTACCACTGGTATTTTGTTGGGCGTAGGATGTTGATGATTGTCCAAAAATAATTGCACCAATAATAAAAGCGGCGATACCAAGGGTAAGAAGCCGCTTTATTAAAACTCTCATTGATCTAGAAGTTTGCTGTAGCAATGTAAGTTAGAGTTGTCGTGTAGGTACCAGGTCGTTGCAGTGCGTTGATATTTGCAATGTAGTTGGTAGTGAAGGTGTTTGTGTTGGTCGGTATAGATGCTGAGGCGACAGTATCACCAGTTACAAACTTGTAGTTTGCTGTGTTGTAGCCAGTCGCAGCAGTACCAGAACCAGCACCACTGACGCTAAGATTGATACCGAATTGAGGGGTGTTTATAGTTGATGCTGTAGCGGTCGATAGTGCGGCGATCGTATTTGCACCTGAGGTAAGGGTGTTTCCATTTACGGTAATGCCATAGCCTGTATTTGCGTTTGTTGATGCTGTCATAGTCGAGGTACCTGAAGCAGTTGAGCTAGTACTAAGTGTACCCAGCGCGACAGTTGCTGTTGTGACACTGAATGAAAGTGTCTCATCGACTGTTGCGTTGACGGTAATCAAGCCAGCAGTAGACGTAGCTACGTTACCGGTGTCGATAGGAGCAGAGTAGGTGCTGTTTGAGTGAGTCGTAATCTTAAAGAAGTAAGTGGTGTTCGTTGTTGCAGGGTTGGTAACGTTAGAGAAGATCACACGTTGCGCACCAGAAGGGTTGGTTGAGTTCGCGTTGTTCTCTAAACGAAGTGAACCGGCAGTTGAAGTGTTGACGGTCCAACCGCTAGCTGCACCAACACCCGTTGGTTGACTTGCAAGCGTTGAGCTACCTACACCCACTGGAGTTCCACAAGATGCAAGCGTGGTACAAGATTGGAAGTCAATTGATTTAATTGCAGTACCTGTTGTCGGAACAGTGAAATCAAATTGATAGGTGACACCAGTCGCGCCGTTTGCAGAGTTACTAATAGTGACTGATCGTCCTGTGATTTGAGCGGCAGAAGCGGGTGCGCTAAAGCCGGCAACGACTATGGCGAAGACAAAAAGACCTGTCAGTCCTCTAGTCAGAAAATTCTTAAGTTTTGAGCTCATTTTTTACCTTCTTGTTTTTATTTGTGTGCCATAACTGTTATAGTTATAGACATTATTATGTTGTTCAAGCTTATTCTAGCAGTAATATCCATAAGCGCAATAGTTTTTTCAGGAAATTATTCAGTTTATGCTCAGCCGTACGGTGCGGGTAAGTATAATGCTGACGTTCCTTACGGAGGAGCGACTCAAATGTCATTAGCGACTAATGGAGATATTACGATACCAATCACCCCAAATACTTCAGGTGTTTTAGGGACGGCGTCTGGAACGGTGACGGTGACATCAACGGACGTCGTCGGTTATAAGTTGTATGTTAGGGCATTATCAAATAGTAATCTTACTACTCCACTGGGGGCGGTTCTTGGCGCTTC
Organism: uncultured Candidatus Saccharibacteria bacterium; assembly: GCA_964556125.1. Taxonomy (GTDB): domain Bacteria; phylum Patescibacteriota; class Saccharimonadia; order Saccharimonadales; family Saccharimonadaceae; genus Microsaccharimonas. Next base: position 71,826 of record CAZKUW010000001.1, read on the forward strand.
TAGCAACTTGACTGCATTGCCTTTAGCAACAAATACATGGGGCTACAACACTACTGGTTCAACTACGAATTTTATCGGACCTACGACATCCGACCAGCTGGTTAAGACACAGACAGGGCCATATAAGGGTGGAGACATTACGACCTTTACCTATGGAGTAAAAGTAGATTTAGCGAAAGCCGCGGGTACGTATTCGACAACGATTCTCTATACCGCCTTGCCTCAAACGAACTAGTCTGTTTTACTTGTTTTCTTTTTCATTGTTGTTTTTCGACGACGCGAGATTACCGGCGCAAAAATAAAGGTGAGAAGAGTTATGAAAAGGATTGCTTGTGGGATGGGGATGTACACAAGTGTATGTACTTCTGTGGCTGTTCCATTGTCACCTAGCTCAAATGTATAAACAACTCTATAAATTCCTAGCCAGGAAGGCATTTCTAGGTTATTTGAAATAAGCCGAATCGTGTTCGCAAGAATGAGAGCGCTATCTTCTTGCTTATTTAGTTCTTGTCCCCATAGAGTCTCAACTTTGACAGTGTAATTGCTTCTAAATAAAGAGCTACCGGCGTTTTGAATATTTGCACTCCAAGTCGTATCTTTTGTTGTTAAAAGTGGACTTCTTAAACTCAATAGCCTACCCGTACGAGCAACCTCCCCAGGAACTGTAAGATAGATGATTGATCCGACTCTCTCAGCAGTTTGAATGGCTGCGCCTTGTGATGGTGTTGTCGAGGCAAACATCATGAAGTACTTATCTCCAACACCTGCGGATATTGGGATATTGACCGAGTATTCAATATCTTTCGATTGTCCTGCCTCCAACGGAAAGTTAGCAGGTGAGTATCGAATCCATTGGTTAACGGGACTATTATCATTAAAGGAATAGTTATAGTTACTGTCTGCAATTGTAAAGAGCTGCGTGTTCATCTGCACATAAAGATCTTGTTTACCGGTATTATAAACGGTTAGCTTTCCTGTTTGTGACGTACCGGCTTGAAGGGTAAGTTCGGTACGGAGAGGGGTAATACTGAGTTCACGTTCTTGGGTTGGTGTTTGTGCTGAAACGGGAGCGACAGTAAAGAATACAAGAGAGCTCACTAGCCCGATGAATAATGCGCCAACGGGGGTAAAGACAGCGCGCATAATTAGTAAAGCATCCTCCTAATTAGAAGTCGGTTTCGACGTAGGTACTGATAAAGTCGATGGTGACTGCGGCTGCGGTCGCGTTGTTTGTTGCCCAAATAGCCGGTGTCATGAAGGTGGTTGACGCAGGAATGTTTGTCGTGAGAGAACCAGACACACTTATTGCAGACGATAGGTTCGTAATTCGGTAGTTTATAGCAGAGCCATTTGGTGCAGAAAAAAGTGTTAATTCATAAACGGTAGAGTTGTTTACGGGAAAGTTTGCACCAAGCCCGAGAGAAGTTCGAGCTGTTGCGGTGATGTTATTCACCAAGTTCCAGTTACCTGAGTTTGTGTTAATCGCAAGTCCAACACCACCAGGTGTCGTCGTCGTTACAGGATCTATATTTGTAGGCGCACCGACGCTATCTAGAATACCAACGAATACCCTCATTCCTGCTTGAAGACCACTCAGTGCAAATCGGTGGACAACGGTAAAACCACCAATACCTGCACCACCACCCCTTGTAAACGTAAGGGTATTACCGCGGATACCGGCAAGCGCACCAGCCGTCGCACCAGTGCTCATAGTGGTTCGCTGTGTTTGTGTCAGAAGGTTGGTCGTTGCGAGTCCTGGCGTTGTTAGAGTACCTAATGCTGTATAGGGCATGACGCCTACCATTGATACAAACGTAGTAAGTGTCGTCGTGAGACCGGGGCGCCATGAACGAATATGGTTAAACCCGAGCCCAGATTGCAAGGGGTAGTCGAAACCACTTGGGCCTACCCATTTTGGCATCATTCTTCCAGCAATATCCTTTGCGTATAATCGCCCGTAGCCAGCCGCCGGAGCTGAGGGTTCATTTGTAATACCGTTCATGAGAATACCGGTGTCGGCACCACCTAGTGTCAGAGCATTTGCTGTTTTGTCCCATGTAAGATCTGCGTCGCCGCCAAGAATACCACCATCATTGAATTGAACGCTGTTGCTAGCTCCGCCGGCGGTTTGACTTCCTTTAACTGCACCGGTGACCGAATAGTAGATCCATCCTTGTCCATCTACATACTGCATTGATTCGCCAGCAAGTAATGTGACAGTATTCGTAAGGTTGTATTCGGTTGCAGAGATGTCCTTTTTTACGAGGACTGTATTCGAAGCAGAGGCGTCACGGTTGATAATGGTAATAAGTTTGATTTGACGCTGGGTTGATGCAGAAGGCGCGACGAGGATAGCCGTTGTTGTAGCGGTGGTTATTTTCGTTTCACTTGTCGAAGGGGCAAATGTAGTGGTAGTAATATCGACGTACGAAACGGATACGTCAATAGGAGCAGTAGTACTCGTGGTGAGTTCTAGAATTTCAGTGGTGGATTTTAACATTAACATGGATTAAATTCTCAATGACTGCATGGCCATTACTTGTTGTTGCGATACGCCGCCCCCGCCACCGGCTGGTGCTGCCCATGTAGGCAATCCGCCTGTGAGGGTTAGGACGTGGGTATTGGACCCTCTTGGAAGGCGAACGAAATTACCATTTATATCCCTGTAGTATATATCACCTTCTGCTCCAGACGCATCATTGTAGGTCGCAATTGTTTTACGGATATTACTAGTAGTCTGAGTGAAGTACAGTTGATCGGTGTCAAATTCAACTGCACCAGGCTCGGGTGCGGTGAGTAACGTACCGGACTGGAACTTGAGCGGCGCCGTATTGGCTGCAGCGGTGCCAGGTCGGATGGTGATGGTTTTGTGACCACCGTTAAGGGCATTATCGGCACCCGTGTTGTAGTGTTCTTTTTCGATGTATTGGTTGAGGATATTACCCCAGTCGCCATCATCTCCACCGACACTAGGGAGTCGTTGTTGTGCCATTAAAAGATCCTCTCAATCGAATAGGCGGCCGCACTTGTTACCAAGCGACCTCTTACACTATTTCCCCGCAAAGTGTGTAATTCAGTCATTTCCCTACCTATTTCGCGCCGATGATGCATATCGACTTGCTTAACTAAATCATAAGCTAAATTGCGCGCTATGACAAGTAGTTTGTACTATATGTAGCTACTTGTATAATTACCGGATTTTGCTTATATTTATTGTAGTAGTAAAGAGAGGGGAATATATGAGTCTCGGAAAAGTAGAAATCATTCTTCTGATTGTCCTGGTTATCATTCTTTTGTTCGTGGGCGCGAAGAAACTTCCAGAACTCGCACGGGGTATCGGCCAATCAGCTAACGAGCTGAAAAAAGGCTTCCGCGGCGAAGAGGATGAAGAACCAGCACCAAAGAAGAAGAAAACAACTTCTAAGAAATAGTGGAGTAAAAGGGAATGGGACGTCAGTCTAAGACACGACCCGAAGCGATCACGATGCTTGACCATGTCAAGGAACTGCGGCTACGACTTATGGTAGCCGCTATTGTGTTAGTTATCGGGGGTGTGATTGGCTATTTCTTCTTTGAACCGATTCTTCAGTGGTTGAAATCTCCTCTGCAAGGGGATCTCTATTACACTTCTCCCGCGGGTAGTTTCAATTTCGTTATGAAGATCGTGACCATGGTAGGAATCGGCCTTGCTATCCCAGTTATTATTTACCAGATCATTATGTTTATTCGCCCCGCGCTGGCGAATGCATTCTCGAAAAAAAGAATCTACTCCTATACCGGCATATCGGTGCTATTAGCTGCAGCGGGTGCTGCTTTTGGCTTTTATCTCATTCTTCCTGGAGCGCTCCATTTCTTCGCTGGATTCCAGGTAGAGGGTTTGTCGGCGCTTATCGGAGCCGAAAGTTATTTGAGTTTTGTGACGAATGTATTAATTACCTTCATGCTCGTCTTTCAATTACCGCTTCTACTGGTGATTATTGATCACGTCAAACCGATTGACCCGAAATCACTTTTGAAAGCGGAGAAGTACGTCATCCTTGGTGGCTTGGTAGTTAGTTTCTTGGTACCGTTTGCACTCGATATCACAACAAGCCTGCTTATTGCGGCTCCAATCGTGGTGCTCTACAATATTTCACTTCTCATGATCGTTTGGCGACACTGGCTGTTAAGTAGGAAGCCGATCGTTATTGAAACTCAACCTCGTCGAGAGGTTATGTTGACTGATGATCTCTTAGTTAATCTTCTCGATGATGTGCCGTTAGAAAAAGTGAAGCCACTCGTACTAACCCCCATCGCCGATTCACCCGGAATTAAGGGTTTTGCGATGGAATTCCAGAGAAGTCGACAAGCATCGATTGATGAGCTGCGCCAAGCGATTGAACGTGAACGAGCAGAAACAATCGCTCACCGAGTCGCTCAGTATAATAGCCCTGCAGCATTGAAACGAATAACTGATATTCGCTAACTAGCGGCCGTATTTAGAGGAGCCATACCCATGGCTTCCTTTTGGTTGTTCAAGGAGGCCTGGATTGACACCTTTGGAGGATAATAGGATACGTACGAGACCTGTGACTCCGATCAAAGCAAGAACAATACCACCGCTGTAGCGAAGGAAGTTCTTACGATCCATCTCTTGATTGAGCAGCGAATCGAGCTGCTTTTTAATACTCACCATAATTGATCTTATTTAAGCACAAGCACCCGTTTGACGCTAGAGAAACTATTCGGTGATGTCGCGAATAACAGTGATGCGAGCACCAAGTGTATTGAGGCGTTCGGCTAAGTCTTCATAGCCACGGTTGATCGAGTAGATGTTACGAAGTGTTGAAACACCAGGAGCTGCCAACATACCGAGCATAATCACGACAGCGGGACGCAGTGCTGGAGGAGTGATGATCTCAGCCGGTTTCCATTTCGTTGGACCTTCAAGGTAGATGCGGTGTGGATCGAGTAGCTCAACTTTCGCATTGAGTTTAGAAAGCTCGGTCAGATAGATGGCACGGTTTTCATAGACCCAGTCGTGGATCATTGTTCGACCCTTTGCTGCTGCGGCGATCACGGCAAAGAAGGGGAGGTTATCGATATTGAGACCAGGGAATGGCATTGAGTGGATCTTGTCGACAGACGCTTTCAGATCACTTGGTTTTGTCGTCAGATCAACCAAACGGGTGTGGCCGTTTAAGGCGGTGTATTCATCGGAGATCTCGTATTGGAAGCCCATGTTTTCAAGGAACTTTAGATCAATCTCTAGGAATTCAATTGGTGCACGTTCGATGGTAATTTCTGATTTTGTGACGATTGCTGCTGCGATGAAGCTCATGACCTCGATGGGATCTTCAGAGGGAGCATATTCAACGTTCTTATTGATGTCGCGGAGGCCGTGAATCTTGAGAGTTGTCGTACCAATACCTTCGATCTTTACGCCAAGTTTTTCAAGGTAGAAACAGAGGTCCTGAACCATGTAGTTAGGGCTAGCGTTTCGGATTGTTGTGACGCCATCATTTAAGGCCGCAGCCATGATAATGTTTTCGGTGACGGTATCACCTCGCTCTGAGAGGACGATAGCTTTCTCTGGCTTCACTGGCTTCGCGACTGCATCGTAGTGACCAGTAACAGTGTTTACTTTTAGGCCAAAGTATTCGAGACCACTCAAATGAGGTTCGACGGTGCGTTCGCCAAGCGTACAGCCACCAGCGTAAGGAAGTTCAAACGTTTTGTAACGGTGGAGAAGTGGACCGAGGAACATGATGATACTACGAGTCTTGCGGGCAGCTTCAACATCCATGTTTTCGAGCTTCAAGCGTGCAGGGGGAATGATTTCAAGATCATTATCACCAAACCAACGAGTCTTCACGCCGATACTATTGAGGACTTCGATAATACGGTTTACCTCTTCAATACGGGCAACGTGACGGAGAGTTGTCGTTCCACGGTTCAGAAGTGATGCACAAAGGAGAGCGACGGCTGCGTTTTTACTCGTTTTTGTGACGATATGTCCAGAGAGTTTGTGACCGCCTTCGATACGGAAGTTAATCGAACCGGGTTGATTTAGGCTCACAATTTGGCTTGACAAAACGTCGCTAATACGAGCTAACATATCAAGGCTGATATTTTGACCACCTTTTTCAATGCGGTTTATGGCACTTTGACTGGTGTTTAACGCCTTGGCTAGTTGGGCTTGAGTCATCCCTCTTACCTGTCGCGTCTCTTGAATTAATGTGCCGATCTTTGACGTATACGATTTTGTTTGCATAATCACTATAATATATCATGATTGGTATACTGTCAAGCGAGCCAACATGGTATAATCGAGGGTAAAAGGGGACACATATTATGAAAGATGCTTCACTCACACCGCTTGTTCAGCATGATGATCAAGTTGCCGCACTTATTGACGGAGAAGAGAAACGCGAAAGAGCAGGACTTGAACTCATCCCAAGTGAAAACTATGTCAGCCGCGATGTCTTGTCGGCTCTCGGAAGCATTTTCACGAACAAATATTCTGAAGGCTATCCAGGACGCCGCTACTACGGAGGACAAGATTTTACTGATCCTCTCGAAACGTTAGCTATTGAGCGAGCAAAGGAACTATTTCATGCCGATCACGCCAATATGCAGCCACACTCCGGTGCGCCAGCTAATGAAGCGGTCTACACCGCATGGCTTGAACCAGGTGATACAGTCCTTGCGATGGACCTCAGCCACGGTGGACACCTTACGCACGGTGCTCCGGTGACGCGGAGTGCACATCTTTATAACTTTATCCGCTATAAGATGAAAGACACTGCGACTGGTGAGATTGATTACGATAATCTTCGTGAGCTTGCTCTGAAGCACAAACCAAAGATTATTCTAGCGGGCTTCAGCGCATACCCCCGAGAACTTGATTACGATAAGTTCGCGGCGATTGGTAAGGAAGTGGGAGCTCTCCTTATGGCAGATATGGCGCACATTGCTGGTCTGATTGCCGGAGGCGTCTCCGAGAATCCACTCGACCACGGCTTCCATGTCATGACCACTACGACACATAAAACACTTCGTGGTCCACGCGGAGGTATGATCCTCACGAAAGGTATCGTTGGAAACCCTCTGAAAGCCCCTGAGAAGACGATCGAGAACATTCCGACACTCGTAGACCGTGCGATCTTCCCGGGCATGCAGGGCGGTCCTCACATGCATGTTATCGCCGCTAAGGCAGTCATGCTGAAAGAAGCGTTAGATCCATCTTTTAAAGAATATGCAGCACAGGTTGTAAAAAATGCGAGCGTTCTCGCTGATGAGCTTCAGGCGCGAGGATTTGAACTTGTTACTGGTGGGACAAGTAATCACCTTATTCTGGCTGATGTCTATAAGAGCTTTGGTATTGATGGTAAGACAGCCGAAATTGCTCTTGATGCTATTGGACTGACCCTCAATGCGAACTCAGTCGCCGATGATCCTTTGCCACCATTTAAACCAAGTGGCATTCGTCTGGGGACACCAGCATTGACCACTCGTGGGCTGAAAGAGAATCACATGAAGCAGATTGCTGAATGGATGAAGCTAGCAATCGATAACCGTGATGACGCGGCTACATTGAAGACTTTGAAAAAAGAAGTGACTGATTTTGCCCTGCAGTTCCCACTTCCTAGCGACAGTTTGTAACTATCTTGTCCAAATAAAAATCGCTCCGTAAGGAGCGATTTTATTTGCTAACCTAGTATCTTAGGTACAAGCAGGAGTTGCGCCGTTGGTACCAGCCGTAGCATTACCGACGTAGAAGAAGACAGCTGCTGGAGTTGTAATACTTGAGTCCCAGTAGGCGATACATGCGCCAGTAGTGCTCTTAGGTACGAACAGGACACTTGTTGTGACAGGTGTACCACCAGTAAATCCAGTCGCTGCTAGCGTACCAGATTGAACAGTCAAGCCGGATGGAAGACGAGTTGTTCCGGTGTAAGCAGTCAAGTTTGCAAGTGATGGGTATGCACCATTGTTGTCTTGAGCATAAGACTCTACAACTTGAACAACGCTTTGAGCATTTGCTTTTGCAGTGTTTGAGTTTGCCTTTGCTGAGATACCCGTATACGAGACAATTGTAATGGCTGCCAAGATACCGATAACTACGATGACGATCAAGAGCTCAACGATGGTGAAACCACGTTCTTCTTGTAGTCTAGCTTTGATATTGTTGAAACTCATGTTGAGTTGCCCCCTATGTAATGTGATTTTATTCTAAGTCTAATGTACTACGCGCCAATCATAAGCGCAAGCTTTTTGTCGTTGTGTGTACTATGGACAAACAACGCCAGTACCACCGTCATTGCCCGCTGCGATGAAGCTATTTGCGTTCGGTGTTCCTTCGTAGGTCCAGTAATAGAGTCTGACTCCTGTTATATTGTGGTTTGCCGGTGTGATGTCTGCCTGTGAAGCGTTAGGTGATGTACCGCACTTTGTATATTTGAGGACGTTTGGTGTCGCCGGTTGTGTGGTCGTAAGGGTGTAGGTAGCGACCGATGGGGCAAGGTAGTAGGGCTTAGTCGAATCAACACTCAAGTCAGTGGCATCGTATGGGTAAGTGCCCATCTCGGAATTGTACACAGTCACTTTTTGGGCAACTGATTGAGCAGCCGCTGCAGCGTTTGAGGTGTTCGTGCGCTGTGTAACACCTGCGTAGGAGATGATCGTAATCGATGCTAGTATACCGATGATCACAATAACGATGAGAAGTTCGATGATCGTGAACCCGTTGTTTTGTCGATTTATGAAATGCTTCATATAGTTCCTTTTAGTTTATGATGATTCCGGAGTTTACGTTATTCGCACCATTATTTGAATAGAAGTACATCGTATTTGTCGGAGTGTAGAGGCGGAGTATATCTGCCCTTCCGTCGCCATTCAAGTCCCAACCTCCCGTCAGCCTGTTTGATACCCAGCTACTACCAACTGCGACACCAGCTGCGACATTTCCAACGCCATTTCCATTGTAGTAGTTGAGGGTTCCTGCAGGGGGGTTTCCGATAATATCACCGGTTGCATCAGGGGTGAACTTGCCTGCACCAAATACAGTATCACCGGGGAAAGTTGCATCCCAGCTGCTTCCGAAGGTGCTCGTATAGGTGGCGATTCCGGCACTGTTGAGTGTCCATATAAAGATAGCATTTGATTTAACTCCAAAGACGGTAGCGCCACTATTCATAAAGAAAGGCAGTCCGAAGGCGGATGTCCCCGCGGTACCCCAGTTTGCAGTAGCAGTACTCGCACTGAGTACAGGGCTTGCCGTCACACCCCAGGCGCCGTCAGATACAAGGATGTAAGCATCAGCATTACTGTTTACCCACATAAGTGCGGGGTTGCTGCCGCTAGGCAGGTTACCGACACCAAAGAAGTTACGAACAGTTGTGCCAATATTTGTAATCAGGATTCGTGGTCCTAGTGTACCGTCACCATTTCCTAAGTGCATCTCGACGTCACCATTTGAAAGCCAACACATCATATCGTTTTTGCCGTCGTTATTCCAGTCGCCGACCATGGTGAGCTTCGTACAGCTAGCCCAGCTATTTGTACCTGAGGTTGATCCATATGCAGTCGTTGAGTAACTGGTCGTGCCGAGGCTATTGGTCGCTGAGACTCTGAAAAAATAACCCGTTGCACTGGATAGTCCAGTGACGGCTCGGGTGGTCTGTGTAATGTTACTTATTGTTGTAGGGTTGGCGAAGTTACTTTGACGTGACCACTGAAGTGTATAACTCGTTGGGACGCCTGCCGGAGCTGTCCAGTTAACTGTCACCTGACTCGATGAGTTAGTTGTCGTCGTGAGTTTGGTTGGTGGGCTCGTCATGGCGGTTTCAGTAGGAGGAGGAGCGACCACAGTTGCATTTGTCTCAAGCCGTGTTGCACGGAGTGTTGCTGAGCGATCGAGAGTTCGACCAGCAACGGTTTGAGAAGCATTGACTGAAACAGCAACGGTTGGTGTCGAGAACAGAGCGGCGTTTCGTGCATCGACTGAAGATGCCGTATCTGAAGCAACGGTATTTGGGATATTAGAGTTGGCACTCGTGAAATACTGTACAAAGAAGCTTCCTGCCGTGACACCATCGACGAGTTTGACATCATTTGTGACGCAGAACCCTGAAGGAGTGGTACAACTAGGACGTTGCCAAGGTGTTGCACAGCCGATTGTGTTGTAGTTTTGCGGCATGATGGTTCGTCTGTATAATGTTTCATTTTTGACAAAGTAAACGACATTCATGGTCATGACGACGTTTTTTTGCTCTTGGCTACCACCACACCCATTCGGCATATTCGATAGATACACAACTTCTGTTCCGAGCGTCAGAGGATTTCCATCAGTGACGGGTTCACTCAAGATGAGTACTGGGCCATCAGCACCGCCAACGTTGGTGAAGTCGGCTGTACCGTCATCAGATCCTTGAGGAGAGGTGATCGTAATGCTGTTTTTTGCTAAGAAAGCTGAGCTGAGTTTGACGTCTTGTTCAATACGGTTCATAGCATCCTGAACGTTGTAGGCGAGTGCATTAGAACCACGAGAAGCCAATACCTCACCCGTTACGCTAATAATGACAGTCAAGAAAGCGCCAATTGCCAAGATAACGATAGGTGCGATAACAAGGATCTCGATGAGCGTGAAGCCTTTTTGGCCTTTGATTCGTCGTCTCATTATTTGGCTCCTGCGCTATAGAGTGCTGCGATTTCACTTGCCGAGAGAACGCGGTTGTAGATACGAGTGTCATCTATTAATCCATTAAAGAAACGAGTTGTGGTATGACTAGAGCCTATGTATGTAATATTCGATCCTGGCGCAGCTGCATTTGTCCCAGGATAGCTTCCAACAAGGGAGCCATCGAGATAGGCAAGGGGAACACCAGAACTATTAATCACCATGACGACATGGTGCCAGCCTGTTGGAATATCAGTCGTCGTCGGAATCCAGCGCACACCTTCAAAGAGCATGACCAGTTTTGTACCCGGCGTCGTACTATCAAATGTCGATGCCCCCATACCTATTCCGTACCCGGTTCCACCGACTTTTACGAAAGCACCGGAATTTGTTGCAGTGGCCGGGTTTACCCAGGTAGACAATGTGACATTACTGGTCCCAAGACCGAAGGTATTCGGGATTTGCGTGTATTGAGACGAGGTGCCGTTGTAGGAATACGCGCCATTTGATGTGTTGTTTTGACCGTTATTTGGTGTCGCACCGACGATGTTTGCATCAGATGGACCGATTGCTGCTTTTCCATCACCGTTGAACTTCCACCATCCGACGAGACCGTTGACGTTGTCAGGAGTATCAGCCCCACTCCCGTTAACATATGTGGAGTATGAGGTCGTAATCTGGGGATTATTATTGTATTTAATCACTGCGTCAACTTTAGAAAGACTCGTGATTGAATAGCCTGGACAGCTAATTTGTACGGTGATAGTCACACTGTCGAGGCCGTCAACCTGGATAGCACTGTTTGTCAGCGGGTACTGGGTGCTGCAAGGGTTTGTGGCATTTGCGGCATAGCGACGAAGGTAATCGTAGGCAACGTTTCCAGCTCTTGATTCGGCACGTGCTTGGCCACCATCTTTAATAACTACATTAAACAACTGGTAGCCGGCAATTAAGAATGCCGCCGCTACGAAGAGTGTGATAAGGAGTTCGACGGCGGTGAAGCCAGCTTGGGATTGGCGTTGCGTCATTGATTTTTACTCGTCACCATTTTAATAGGGCTACCACCGCCTTCGAGTCGGTAATAGAGATTATATTTACGACAGTCGAGAGGGGCAGAACAGAGACCGCCACTTGAGTTGATTGGCTGATAGACATAAGTGCTGATAGTGGGAGCAGGTGAGACACCTGAAGTGGTCTGTGTAGCATTTGCGGCTTTCTTGAAACTTGCATACACATCACTAGCTCCTGGTGCGGTAAAAGCTTTTAAGTCAGCATCAGGAAAGTTTTGAGCGAGGTTTGGAGAATCTGCCACTGTTGCAACTGGGTAACTACCGGGGTCACCCGTGGCTGGAGAGCCAGTTGTGTAATAGTTTTCCAACCATGTTTGGATAGTTGAAATATCTCCTTCACGTTCGCTATCTCGAGCAGCAGCTTGACTTCCACTGAGGTTGACAACAGTCAATACTAAAAGGATGCCCATCACTGTGATAGTAATAATCAGTTCAACCACCGTAAACCCGCGCCGATTCATATCTCTAGCATAAGAGGTTTGACGTCAAATCGCAAGTGAACTAAATCTCGAGCGGCTCTTGTTCGATTTGAATGCGGAATTTGTCACGAACCTGGCCAATAATCTCGTCACGGGCTTGCTGAAGATCGCTATAACTCGAAGCAGATTCATTGATAAGAACCAGTGCATTTTTATCATGCACTCTCATGCCGTGGAGAACCAGACCTTTCAGGCCGGCTTGTTCGATTAACCAACCAGTAGGAACTTTTGCTTTACCATCGGGCATATTAAACGTCTTCATCTCAGGATACGTTTTCTTGAGGTCATCGACTTGCCATTGCTCGATGATAGCGTTCTTGAAGAATGACCCGGTGTTTGGACGGAGGGCAGGGTCGGGGAGTTTTTCTGTTCGAATCGCAATCACCGCATCACGGACAATTTGCTGGGTAAAGATTTTGACCCCATGCTCATCGAAGTAGTTCTGGAGGGCATCATAAAAGGGAGCTTGAGGCTGATTTTTTGATAACTTTAAAGTAATACTGGTGATGACATACCGTCCTTTTTGTTCTCCGCGGAAAATACTGTCCCGGTAAGCAAAGCCACAGTCTTCGTTTTGAAGTACCACCATTTGATCTGTTTTTGAGTCATAGGCCTCCAGCGATACTAGCGTCTCAGATATTTCTTGTCCGTATGCGCCCACATTCTGGACTGGCGATGCTCCAGCAGTTCCTGGGATTGCCGACATTGCCTCGATACCAGAAAGTCGCATATCGACAGTTCTTTTGACGAGTTGATCCCAGTCCTCCCCTGCCCCGATTTTTATTGTTGTTGTGTTTATGTCATCACTTATAATTTCGAAGCCGGGGATACGAATACGGATAATCATGCCAGGGAAGCCTTCGTCTTTTGCGACGACGTTGCTTCCGCCACCTAATATAAATACCGGTAATTTCTTTGAGGTAGCATTACGGTAGACAGCGAGGAGTTCCTGGACACTTCTGACTTCGACGAAGAAGCGCGCTGGGCCACCGAGCTTCATAGTGGTGAAGTTCTTGAGAGGGATGTTTGTGTGGACTTCCATTATTTTGCAATCCTTATGTAGGGTTTATTGATAGAAAAGATGAATTTCATCAACCCTTTCGTCGGCTTAATCAAATGGGTATGTTGATGTGGAATTGTTTTAACAATTGAATATGGTGACCGTGCGAAGATGTTGTATCCTTTAGACTCGTACTTTTCTATCAGATCGAAATATTCGATTTTTTGCTGATTAGTCAGATTCGAGAGGTTGCTTGTATGCATCTTCGGTGTGATCATGAGATGAGATTCGACACCTTGGTGGTCCCATAAAGAGTAGGGAAAATCGTTTTTTATCACAAAAAAGTGAGGTGTTTCTTCGACGAATCTTTTATCTGTCTTTTTTACTTCACAAAACACACAGACCGTTTGGTCAGCTGTTTTTCTCCATTTGTGATAGAGCATCTCTTCTTTGCGGGTACGGGTAGCGGTCATATACTTTATTATACACGGCTCTCCTCACAGTCGCCCTAGCAATAAGAGGTGTAGTCATGTATAATCACCCCTGTACTTTGTGCTAATTATGCACCCGTAGCTCAGTGGATTAGAGCATCTGTCTTCGGAACAGAGGGTCGCAAGTTCGAATCTTGCCGGGTGTACCATGTACTTATTAAAAACCCCGCGTCGTTGATGCGGAGTTTTTCTTTTAACTGTTCAACCTTATTTCTTAGAAGCCAGATGTTTGATCATCGAGAGTCGTGCTATCAGTCGCATCATCGATATCGAGACTATCAAGCGCAGTCGAAGCCGTATCGAGATCCGAGCTTGAATCGATTGAAGTAACTGAAGTCGATTCAGTTTGTGAGGTATCAGTTGAGACGGTCGGCTCGGCAGTAAGACGGTTGTAGAGTACGAGTCCAAGACACGTTAATACTGCAGCAACGACAATAATGATAATCACCTCAACGATCGAGAAGCCTTGAGATTTTTTCATTGCTTTGCCTCCTCAGTAGTACTTGAAGTTGTTGCTTTTGCTTCTTTGGCAGCTGTCTTTACGGCGTTGATGAGAGCTTTTACAGCATCACGATATTCTTTGAAGGCGTCGACTTTATCAATACGGGCATTCCTAAATGTCTGCAGATCAGCCTTTGGCCCGTCTGAATCACATGAGAATTTAGGTTGAGTATCAATCTTCTGTGCAGCTGCATCGGCGAGAGCTTTTTTGGTATCAACAGTTGCAACGAGGGCGTCATAGTCGCTGACGGTCAGCCCGCTTTTTTCATAGAATGCTTTTGTGAGTGAGTAGATGTTTTCGATTTGGGTACTGTGCCGTTTGGTGCGTTCAGCAACGTTTGAGATTACTTGATTGATCTCAGGAGCAGCAGCGTTACATACCGAGCGCTTCTTGTCGTCTAACTTTTCGCGACTCGGAACATCGGCGCGTCGATCTTCTCTGCGGACATCTGAAGACGTAGATGAGTCGTCGCTATCTGATGATTTCTCGTCTTCAACTTCTACCGGATGTTCAGCTTCTGTTCTTTTGGTCGTCGTGGTTTTACCAGAGTTTGATGAAGATCCACTTCCGCTGTTGCCACTTTCTGCCCCTTCTTTTGCAAAAGTTTGTGGGACTACTACAATCCCAATGACGAAGCTCAGGGCTCCGGCGATCAAGATTTTCTTCATTGTTTGTGTCGTCATCATGACTCCTTGAATTGCTTATGCTTAGATCATAGTACTCTCGAGGTGAAAACACAATTAGTTTTTTATCTAACAGATTGAAAAACAAACTTTAAAATGGTATGATATCTAGGTTCATGACGCGCCCAGCGCGAGATGGGCCAGTAGCTCAGCTGGTTAGAGCGTCTGCCTCTTAAGCAGAATGTCGTGGGTTCAAGTCCCACCTGGCCCTCCAAGCAATTACTAACTTCCCTGATTTAGGGAAGTTTTTTGATTCTGCTATAGTTTAATTATGAAAAAGAATTATCTTACGACGTACAAGTTACTATTTGGATTATTGGGTCTTTCAGCAGTCGTTACCGAGATTGCGACAATTGTTGAGCGGGGAACATTTAACGCTAGTAATTTCTTCAGCTATTTCACGATCGAAAGTAACATTATCGCCGTCGTGGTTCTCCTGCTAGGCGCGTTGTATACCTACGCAGGCAAAAAGAGTGTGTGGCTCGATTACTTCAGAGGCGCAGCAACCTTTTATATGATCGTGACTGGTATTGTGTTTGCTGTTCTTCTTTCAGGAATCACTGGCGTCGAGTTGACCGCAGTACCATGGGACAACACCGTTCTTCATTACCTCATGCCTGTTGCTATCGCTATCGACTGGTTGATGAATCCACCGGTTCGACGCTTTAGTTATCGTCAAGCCTTAGCATGGCTGATCTTCCCGATCCTTTATCTCATTTACAGCTTAAGCAGAGGGGCAATTGTTGGTTGGTATCCGTATCCCTTCCTTAATCCAGCAAATGGTGGCTACGAACAAGTACTGGTGACAAGTATGATCATCCTACTTGGTGGACTCGTTCTTGTCTTCTTGGTGTCCCGAGTTGGTAGAAAGTCATAGTAACAATGCGTCATATTATGCATAAGAAGGGGGATCGCTCTTACCCGATTACTGATGGATTAGCGCTTATTGTTGGTGTGGTGCAGCCAGTGATGACTCTCCCTCAGATCATCCTCGTTTTTCAGCTACAAGATTCGTCTCAAATATCATTAGCAACGTGGTTGACCTACGATATAGCCAGTCTGATACTGCTCGTCTACGGGATCAAACACAGGTTGAAGCCAATTATCGTCTCGCAAGCTATCTGGCTTATCGTCCAGACTATTATGATCGCTGCGGTATTTCTTTTTTAAGCAGTGTGTCCGTGGTGGAGAGATGGAGCAGTTGATCCTTTGTCGTTCCATGTTGATCGATCAATAGCGAGCCAGATAACCCAGACGATAGGAAGGAAGATGGCGAGAAGGACAAAGGTACCATCTTTACCAAGTTTCTTGCCGATGTGATACATCGCAATATACATAAAGACCGCTGATACGTAGTTGACGACAGGGAGGATGGCAAGCACTGCCCAGAATCCTTGTTGGCCACCCATTTCAAGGAGCTTCCAGCTGTTGTAAAACGGCACCCATGCAATCCATGACGCAATGCCGGCTTTTTTGAACATCTTGCCAAGGAAGATGGCGAAGAGAACATAGATGCCCACACTCAAGATAATCGTGAAGATAAAGACACCAAACACAACGGCGGCTGCCGCTGCGGCAGTGGCGGGGTCGCTAACGGTGCTGGTTGTGTTGTAGTCGTATGAGCTGTAGTACTGTGCGAGGTTGGTAAGAATATTCATAATGGTTTCATTGTAGCACACGATTTGCTAAGCTATAACCAATGAGAATCCTTGATGGCAGAGAGCTTGCGGGCTATATTGAAGAGCGTCAAGCGAGACAAGTACGCGCATTGCGTCAGGCCTCGCATGTCTTTCCGAAACTAGCAATTATTCAGACAATTGATAATCCTGTTATCGATACCTATGTTAGTTTGAAGCGTAAATACGGTGAAGATATATTGATCGATGTGGAAGTTCACAAGATTGATCAATCTACCTTGATGGAGACAATCGCGACCTTGAATGCTGATGAGTCAGTCCACGGTATTATCATCCAACTTCCTCTCGCCGATGAAACCCAGACAAATGAAGCCGTGAATGCTGTTGCTCCTGAAAAAGATGTCGATGGGTTAGGTGAGCGTGCCACCCTGACTCCAGCGACAGCAATGGCGATTAACTGGCTCGTTGCTGGCTATAACGTCGACCTCAAATCAAAACCAATCGCTATTGTCGGTAATGGCCGTTTAGTGGGTGCACCTCTTGCGAAGCTTTGGGAAAGCTCCGGTTATGATGTCACCATTTATGACGATACGACCGATGACTTAGTGAATGGCTTGCGCCGCTCAGGAGTAGTCGTGACCGCAACAGGCGTTCCTGGCTTAGTGACGAGTACGATGTTGTCACCGAATGCAGTTGTCGTCGATGCCGGTACTGCTGCAGAACACGGAAAAATCGTGGGGGATTTGGCCGCTGATGTTCGTGAGCGAAATGATCTCACTATAACTCCAGAAAAAGGAGGGGTTGGTCCCCTGACTGTCACTGCCCTATTTGATAATGTTATTCAAGTCGCTCGAGCGACAGTTACCGAAGATTAAACGCCGAGCGCTTCTTTAACTCTTTGAACCACTTGTCGAGGAGTGAGTTCTGCTTTGACGATGTAGCTGTGGATACCAAGTGCCTGAAGTTCTTTAGGTGATTCTTCTTGGCCAAGGTTGGTGAGAATGATGACAGGAGTATCTTTGCCCCAGTCCTCTTTACGAATGAGCGCTAAGGCTTCAGCGCCACCCATTTCGGGCATTTGAAGATCCATCAAGATAATGTCGGGAGTAAAACTCTCAACCATGGCGACGCCGCGTTTTCCATTATTGGCAAGTTGCACTTCGAAACCATCGGCTTCAAATTTCATGCGGTACATTTGGCTAATAACTGGGTCGTCTTCGATGATGGCAATTTTGGTCATGCTTTTGTTATACAGTAGACTAGAGGGGAAGTCTAGTGATGGACAGATTGACTAAACAGATATAACCGATTAAAGTTGCGCAAAGAATGACAATACCTGGAAAAACAGAAGTAGGTTTTAACCTTCCTGAGGGACGACGCCCAGAAAGAGCTGATCGATACATCTATCGACACTTTACTGAAGCGAGTGATCCCCTATTAGCTGTATCTGCACAGCAAGTCCATGCTGTTGGCTATAAGGGCGAAGGTTTCGTCAATGATGATGCAATTGAAGCGGACGGTACAATGTCGGCGAATATCGATAAGGCTCGTGGGCCAAATGTCGATTATTTTGTTGGTTTCGGTACAAATGGAGAAGGGAATTCGGTTGCGCGCTCAACTATTCGAAAAGTACATATTCCTTTTGGACAGACGATCGAATCATTACCAGCCTATCAAATTGCTGCAGACAGTCTCTATCCAGAGGCGCTCGAAGAGTTACGAGCGATTGCAAATCCTGATCGAACAATTAAGGAGATAAGCGCTTTTGCTCATAGCCCTGAAGTCAGTTCAGCCGCCGGACTTGAGATTATTCGAAATATTCTCCAAGACTCACTAGGTAGTCATGAGAAATGGATGTTTACGATGGTCGCTTCTCGATTTGAGGCGCTCGTACGATCATTTGGTCCAAAAATGATGCGACAGATCGGTGAGCCAGTACCCGTCACAGGGACAGGAGTTAATGAAGGTGTTGAGTTAGTTTCTGCAATCGTTGATACCGATACATATCTCAGTGACATTCATGACAGTATTGTTGCTGAAGATGATATGCAAATCCGAACAGGCTATATGAATGGGTTGAAGTATTTAACCCAAGGCTTAACGTCGAATGAAATGGGAGAAGCAGTTGCTACATTTGTCAGCTCTTTGAAAGAACGTCAGAAAATAGTTGCCCAGCCAACACAGGTCCGTAGCCTTGGCTTCGAAGCCCTTATTGGGTCGCTGCAAAAAGAGGTTTCCGTCTGGCAACAACCTGAACGGTTTGATCTAGGGAGTATAGCCGATCGACGAGAGGTACAACGTCGTATTGAAGATGGGAGAATTACTTCAACATTTCAAGCAAGGAACGTTTTAGCGGATGATCTTTTTGATTTGCGTTATCCTGAACTCACAAAAGACGCCACACAACGACAAGCATTTATTGATTTTAGTGATTCCCAGGGCATAAGATTCGGTCCTTGGTTTCATATGCCTTGGGATGGATCACTAGTTCAATATCCTGAGATGCAGGATCATCAAGCGCTTCGTACGATGCGAAATCGCGGACTCGACACCCTTTCAGAGCAAGCGGTATTTTTGCGGGCGAGACTGTTCTCTGCTGGTTTGAGTGTCGGTAGTGAAACACTCGACCTTGCACTAAGAGGGGGGGTTGGTGGCGCAGTTATGTTAGCAGATTTCGATACTCTCTCTCTGAGTAATTTGAATCGAATTCGTGGTAGCTATCAGCAACTAGGAATGAATAAAACTGATATGGCTGGAATCAAGATAAGCGAGCTGGATCCGTATGTCGAACAAGTACATTTAAGAAGTGGTGTTGGTCCAGAGCAAATTGAAGCGATAACCGCATTTAAGCCGGATATTATTTTTGATGAAGTAGATGACCTTGCTGCAAAGGCTTTACTCAGGCAAATTGCTGCACAGCTCAAAGTACCTCTCATTATGGCGACAGACGTTGATGATAAGTCAATCATAGATATTGAGCGTCATGACTTGGGTGCCGTCGAACCATTCAATGGTCGACTTAACAATGCTGATATTGAGGCAATGTTGGCGGGTGATCTATCTCCAAAAGATCGATTTAAGATTGTCGCAAAATTGACGGGCCTAACAAACGCAAGTTTTCGCTTGCTTGCCTCAACTCGCGACCCAAGTCTTGCAGGGAAGCTGTCACAGTTAGGAGCAACCGCATCAGAAGGCGGCGCATTATCGACGCGGGTCACGAGAGCGATTCTTTCGGGCCAAAAAGTTCCTTCTGGACGACATATCGAATCTCAATCAAAGACTTTAAAACTCCGTAGCCAAACCTCTCCAGCCGAAGCACTTCGCATCCTGAAAAGTCTTCGTCAAAACTAATACTAGGCGCTGACACAGGACCTGCATTATACTACTAGGGTGATCGAAACGCTTATCGTTATTATTTCGACTGTCATCTCTTTATTGATTGGCGCTTTTGTATTGTCGCGTAATCCTCGTCAACTTATAAATCGTGTTTATGCCGTCACTACTTTTGCCTTCGTGGTCATCATTGTCGCGAATACGTTTACCATCAATGGAGAAGCAAATCCTGCACTCACACTTCTATGTATACGCTTTGTTGTTGCTGGGACGACGACCGCATTGTTGGGTCTGTATCTGCTTTCTACTCTCGTCAGAGAAAATAAATCTGACATATTGAAGCGTACCAAATATCAGTTAGCAATTGCTTCGACAGTGGTTGTTGTGGCGCTTGAACTTTCTCCTGCGGTGTTCGCAGACATTTCATTTGTAGAAGGAGAAGCGAATCCGACTCCAGGTCTCGGAATTCCGTTCTTTGTCATTCACGCGTTATACTTCTTGATTGCTAGCTTAGTTATTCTTTTTCGTGGACTTCCCAAGGCAAATAGGGTCAAGCGTCCACAGTTCATTTCTATCATCGTGGGGTTAGTGCCGATCCTCGTCTTCGCCCCAATAACCAGTTTTGTTCTCCCTATCGTCTTCCGCCAAACAGAGTTTATTATGCTAACACCACTCTACGCGGCGTTTTTTGTGGTGGTGGTAGCATATGCGATGGTTCGTCATGGATTATTCGATATTAAGAAGGCTGCGATCCGAACGTTTACCTATATCTTGACGTTGATCACGCTTTCAGCAATCTACTACGCTTTAGCTTACGTTATCTCAAATGTGATTCTTCGTAACCAAACACAAGTAGTGCTGACGGACAACCCTATAAATATTGTATTGGCTTTGGTGCTAGCATTTATATTCCAACCGATTAAACGACTGTTTGATCGCTTCACAAATTTCGTTTTTTATCGAGGAGAGTATAACAGCGAAGAGTTTTTCGCTTCATTAAACCGGACACTTGTTTCGACGACAGATCTACAGCGACTCTTAGAAAGAATCTCTAATGAAATCTCAACAACGATAAAGACTGAACAGGCTTTTTTTGCTATTCGTACCATCGATGGCCGACATATTAGTGCAGGGACAGAACAACATTCTCGGCTACCTGCAGAAGACCTCCGTGAACTAAAGGCCTACTTTCTTGACCGACCAAAAATCATCCAAGCATCTTTTATCGAAGATCGAAGTATTAAGAGGCTACTAACAAGTCATAAGGTTGAAATCGTTATGGCACTCAGTCGAGAGGGTTCGATCATTGGATTCCTTTGCCTTGGAGAGCACCGCATCTCAGCTTATAGCCGAAGAGATCTTCGCGTGCTTGAGACCATTTCAGATGAGCTGGTGATTGCGATTCAGAACGCACTGTCAGTTCAGGAGGTAAAAGATGTAAATGCGCACCTTGAGCAACGTATTGATAGTGCCACGAGAGAACTACGGGCGAGTAACACACAACTTCAAAAGCTCGATGAAGCAAAAGACGAATTTATCAGTATGGCTTCTCACCAGCTGAGGACGCCACTGACGAGCATCAAAGGGTACATCAGTATGCTATCAGAAGGAGATGTCGGTAAGGTAACAGATGAGCAAAAACATCTGCTTGATGAGGCGTTTATGAGTAGTGAACGCATGGTTCGATTGATTGGTGACTTTTTGAACGTCTCTCGACTTCAGACCGGCAAGTTTATTGTCGAGAAGCATCCTGCCGATCTTGCGAAGATCGTGGAGCAGGAGATTGACAGCTTAGCGACCAATGCTGCCGCTCGAAACCTCAAGTTTACCTACAATAAGCCCAAGAAATTCCCTGAACTAAATCTTGATGAATCAAAGATCCGTCAGGTGATCATGAACTTTTCAGACAACGCTATTTATTATTCGAAAGACAATTCGAGTATAAAGATTAGCCTAAAAGTCGATAAAGAGAAAGTTGAGTTTACTGTGAAAGATACTGGTATCGGTGTGCCAGATGAAGAAAAAGAGCAGCTCTTTAACAAATTCTTCCGAGCAACAAATGCTCGAAAACAACGACCAGATGGCACTGGTGTCGGTCTATTCCTTGCAAAGAAGGTGATTGATGCTCACGATGGAGATATTATTTTTGAGTCAAAAGAAGGCAAGGGAAGTACCTTCGGCTTCCGTCTACCAGTAGCAAAACTACGCGTTACTAACGATTCGAAATAGTTCGATAATTAAGACAACGACAAAAGTAACGATTGCGATAGTGATAATCAGGGGTTTAGCGACTCGTTTGTGATCGAACCACCATTGCCCTATTTTCGTTCGGTTGACCGCTGAGATCCTCGTCACTACTGGTCGTTGGATCGCAGCATCAACGCCAGTGTAGACTTTATTGCGTTTTTTCTTCTGCTTGTTTGCCATATTATTTTTATTATAACAAATAACCCCCGCTTTTTACGGCGGGGGTTATTGTTATCTGAATCGCTTCAGTAGTTGTGAGAGCGGAGCGGTCAGACTCTGTTATTGGTTAAGTGCACGACGTGAAGCAACGTAGTAAGCGATGCTTGCGATCAATGTACCAAGACCGATAACGGCAACAATGTTTTCAGTTGGACCAGTGTGTGGCAACTCTGGTGGAGTACACACGTTAAGATCTTTAGTGTACTTGCTTGAGTTAAAGTCAGCTTCGTTAATAGTAACTGTCTTTTTCGTTGCAATTTCACAAACAGTGATCTTACCAGGTGCACAAGTCTTGTCGACAGTAAGGTTAGCAGTGTCTTCTAATGAAGTACTGTTTACAGTCACCTTAGCTTTGTTAACAAGAGTGTTGGTACCACAGATAGCCAACGTGTCGTTTACAGGAGCTTTTGCGCTAAAGATAACCCAAGCGTTTGCACCAGCGGCGTAAGAACCAACATTGATTCCTGTACCGTTTGCAACGTTGTCGCTAGCTTTTACACCAGCAGGGTTTTGCGCGTTACCAAATTTAGTTGAACCAGTGACATAAGTCATACCAGTTGGAAGAGTGTCACGGAAAGTAACATCGTTTTGCTGAGTAGTACTTGTGTTCTTGTAGTTAAGTAGGTAGTCAACGGTTTCACCAGGTTGTGCTTTGTAGCTTTCAACCCATTTGTTTTCACCGTGCTTGCTTACCTTCTTGTTCATAGTGAACGTAGATGGTGTTGCAAATTGTGGTTTAACTTTGAAGCTGACGTAACCAGAGTACTGGAAACAGCCAGGGATTTTACCGTCGAGCTTGTCGTAACCAAGTTTAGCACCGGTGTTGGTAAAGATAGTCTCAGGAAGAGCAGTACCGTTAGGACCGAAGCCGTTACTTTCGTATTTCAAGCTACCTTCAACATAGTTCAAGTTGAAGTTTTCTGTACTGTTGAACGTTGCGTGGTCATAGACACTTGCAGTTGTTCCGTTGTTACCATTCTTGTTCGCACCAACGTTTGAAGCGGTAAGGATACCGTCAACTTGGATAGACTTTGCGGTCGTTGTTGGCAATGTGAATTGAGCAGTAACGTTTTCTGCAACAAGGTTGAGGCTTGAAGCAGCATTGTTGTGAACGTACATACGGACAATGTATTCTTTGCCTGATTGTGCGGTCATGTCGTCATACCAAACGTTTGCTGAACCAGTTTCGCGGATACCAACGAAGTTTCGTTCGTCCTTGAGGTCAGTGTTATTTTGGTCAACGATTGAGTTGAACTGAACGTGGTCACTTGGGTTAGCAAGTGTAAATGTTTGACGGTCTGGACCCCAAGCGAAAGCAGCAGTTGGGATAATGACTGCGGCAGCAACCATTAACGCAACAGCGCTAAAGCGCTTAGGAGCACGTCGGATGAGTGAAATTAAACTCATATAATTCTCCATTTCTTGATTCATCTCGCAGATAAAAATCAAAATTATAAATATTGTGAACGTGAACATTGTTGCCTGGTTGTTAAGTCGTTACAAATCAGATCATTACAATGTGCATGTCCGAGTTCAAAAATGAACTCACAAGGAGTCAGACTCGATTATCGGTGAACTAAATCACGGCAATAAGAGTGAGACTCCTTGGAACAAAAAGCTATAAAACATCCGCGAGAGGGACGCCACGGGAATTGTGGCGTCCCTCTCGGGAGTGTCAGCAGGTCGTCTCGCCAGGTGCAGGCGAGCATCCCTGGGAGGGGTTGCTCGTCGGCGGGGCAGACGGCTCAGCTGTCGGAACCGGCTGAGGATCCGAAGTCGGGACCGGAGCGGGAGCAGGCGGCGACGGGTCCACGCGAGGCGTGTCCGTCGAATCCTGCAGCTTGGTCTTGTCTCCGGGTCCGTCAGTGGCGGCAGGGCCGCCTCCGGTGGAACCGTTGCCGTTGTTGAACGGCGACCGACCCTCGTCGTCCTTGCATCCATCCGGGTAGGTCCCATGCGGGAACAGCGGGTAGACGGTCGGACAGTCGAGGACCGGGGGAGGGGGGGACCCGCCACAGTCGACACAGTCGATACCGGGCGGCGTGGAGGGCTTGCAGTTGTCCTCGCTGGAGTGAACGATCCTCTTGTCGAGGTCGTTGAGCCACACACTGGCGATGCAGTCGTCGTTCTTGCCCATCAGGGTCGCACGCCACGAGGGGCGCGTGTCCTGAGTGCTGGCGACATACGGGACAGGCTGCGTCTTGGGAGACGCAACCGCGGAGACTTCGTAGTTCCGGTCCGACACGACGGGCTTGGCCTCGTCGGCGAACGTGAAGCGCAGCCAGACGGTGTTGACCCAGCTGCGGTAGATCTGGAACTTCTCAGTGACGATCTTCACGTCACCAATGACCGTCTTCGCGTTGAACGCGTCGAGGCCGTTGGCGGTGATGTAGTCCTTGATCTCCTGCAGCCATGCCTTGTTCTGATCGGCGCCAGGAACATCCTGGTCCGTCCAGAGGAGCATCTCGTCGACGTCCTGAGAGAGGAGCGTGGCGTTGCCACAGCCCTCGGTCAGGTACTCCGCTCGCACACCTTCGCCGGTCGTCGCCTTGAAGGGCGTCGACACGGCATCAGCGAACTGACGGAACTCGTCGTCACCGGCCTTGACGGTCCGGATCGAGTTGTCCTTGTAGTGGTTGTCGTCGCACTTCGCCTCGTCCGGAACGTAGTCCGTGTTGGGGTCGAAGGCCACGGTTCCCACCGGGCGATCGTTGTTCTGACCGATGACCACGAAGATCGCGGACACCGCCAGAGCGACGACGATGAGAATGGCGCCAATGATGGCAACCACTCCCCAGAATCGTCCTCTCACTTTGACCTCCTTGGGGTCAATCGGTTCCTAATTTATTGCGCCCCAGGAAAAGGATGGGCGGGTCTTTGTTACTCGCGAGCATGGCGGCTTTGACCCCGCCGAAGACCTTGCGGTCTTCCGAAGTTCCTTACTTCGATGCCCAGCCCCACTTACGCAGTGGGCGCGGCGGGCACGACCGGCTGAGCCGGCTGCGCCTGCGGAACCGGCTCAGCCTGGGGCTGCGCCGGGTTGGTCACGTTGACCACCACGACCTGGTTGGCGACGTGGGTGGTGCGGAACTGCCCGACAGCGGTGCGGTAGGCCACGAGGGCCACCGCGTCGTTGCGCGGGTAGGTGTGACGGTAGAGCAGCCATCCGACGAAGCCGGCTCCGAAGAGCGGCCAGCCGAACAGCCACGCCAGGGTGAGCCCGAAGGCGGTACCCTTGGCGTTCAGCGCCGTGCCGATGAAGTCGTTGACGATCATCGACATGAACAGGTCCCACGTCACGAAGCCGATGATCAGGCCGGCGAGGCCGCCGAGCGCGATCAGGACCCATCCGAAGCGGTGCAGGTCGTACCAGTGGAGGTAGACCGTGCGCTGCTCGGTGACGACGACAGCCGGCGGCGTTGCCGCCGGCTGCTGAACGAGGACCTGCGTCGTGGCGTCCGCGGGAGCGGGAGCCACGGGAGCCGGCTGGGGAGCCGGCGCCGCAGGGGCGGGATCGGTGGGAACGACCGGAGCCACGGGAGCCGGCTGGGGAGCCGGCGCCGTAGCAGCGGGGATGTCGCCACCCACGATGTACTGGAGCTGCTGGAGCTCGTCCGTGTGGGCGGTGATCTCGTCGATGTGGCGCTGGTCGCTGGCACGGGCCGCGATCTCGAAGTTGGTCGCATCCGCAGTGCGGGCACGTCCAGCGTCGAGGACGGTCTGTGCGAGCCGCGCTGCCTGCTCGATCGCCGATTCGGCGGTCGCAGCAGTAGCACGGCGAACAGCGGGGATGCCGTTGACGTTCTGGGTGGTCATTTCGTTTGCCTCCTAAGGGCGATTGTTGTGAGTGAGTGGAGGTTGTCCTCCGGTACTGCATGCAGCGTTGTCTGACGACGTAACTACGATACTTCTTGGAGGAGGACCTCCAGCAAACTCTTGACGACGAAAGTCACGAGCTGCGCGCCAATCAACCAATAATATTATCGGTGATTAACTGACGCGCAACTCGTGAAAGCAAACGAAATTCATTTGTTCTATAACTTAGTGCTTGCGTAAACATGTTAAAAACACATTCAGGACATGCACTGTAATGATCTGACTTGTTAACGTCCACCTCACCCTGGTTAGGCTCTCACACCTCACCCGTGAATGATGTTAACAATATACCACAAAGACCCTAAAATGTCAATAACTTAAGCAATATAAACGACTAAAGCACAAGCTTTTTGAGAAGTATTAGCTAACAGATCGAACCGCTACTTGTAGTGGTATTAGTAGATACGAAGACACCATATATGAATATCTTTGACAAGTTGTACAACAGAGAGTATAAATATCTTTCATAGTGTGGACGGGTTAGAAATCCCGCATCGAGATACATTCTCTCGCATACTAAGTTAGGTTCAAGATGCCCAATCCGCAGGACAGCTATGCCCGGACCGCTCGTGCAAAGGGTGGTGCTCGTACTTCGAAGCGCCGCAAGCACACGCGTGTCCAGCGCAACGCCAACCTGAAGTCGCCTCAGCTCGACACCGAGCTGCTCGACAAGGCGATCATCGAGCTGACGCAGCTCTACTCGGGATCTCCCGATCAGCGCGGTCTGCTCGAGGCGATCGCCGCCAATCCGACGCACGAGGTGGTTCACCTCATGCTCGAGAACGACGTCAAGTCGCTCGACTCCTTCAAGGGAGTTCGCGACCAGCACGGACTTCTCCGGATGGTGCTCAAGCAGATCAAGCACCGCAACATCATGGCCGAACAGGCCGTGAGCAAGGCACAGCAGCAGTCCGCCAAGGACAAGCCGCAGCCGTTCCGGCGCGTGGCTCCCGGTCTCGCATGACCGGTACTGTGGCCTCCTCTTCCACCGCAGACGGTCACACGATCGTCCTGACGAGTCCCCCTCCGGCACAACTGGATCTGGACAGCAGAGTCGTCATCTTGGAGAACCCAGGATAGCGGTGACGCGAGGAGCTTCTCCCTAACTTCGGTGGAGCAGGCGCGGATTCCGATCCCGTCTGCTCCACCCGGAGCTACCATTAAACCATCCCTAAAGGATGGTTTTTTTGTTGCAAAATAATATGCATTGGTATAAAACAAGTGCAAGCATTTAAACGTGACACAGAGGGATGTCACGGCCAGCAATGGTAGCCTCGCAATTTGAAGTCTGGGAGATAATGACTGCTCAATCCACCGCGCGTCGTCACCAGCTGGGACAGGTTCCGATCGAGAAGTACTTCGATCCGGAAACTGATGACATGGGAGCGACGCTGGCAGCGATCCGTTACAAGATCGTCGCCGTGTTTCTGAGAGCAACCGACCCTGCAACGGGTCGCACGACAGGAAGGGACAACTGCATCATCGGGGTGAACGACAAGATCGGCAGTCTCGCCGACTACGTCATCGACAAGATCAACTTGCGCCGTGAATTCGGCCTGAGGGAGCTGCAATATGGGCTCCGTGATCTGGGCGAAGTCGACAAGGCGATGCTGTCTCGGCGTGACCGAGAGAAGATCGCCGAACACGTTCGCGCCAAGCTCATCTGCATGATCCTCCTCACGATGAGGGATGATGAGCACAGCCTGTACTACTGCGACACCATGTGGTGCTTCACGAACGATCTTCGTGTCGAGCACGATCATGTGGCGCAGGTCACGCGCGCTAAGAGCAACTCCTACCACGGGGACAAGCGCACGTGGCACGGTAAGCCGGCCAAGCAGGGCCGGCGTCGTACGAAGCAGCTCCGTATGGCGCCTGGCAACTCAATTGGCGGCACCTCCTAGACTCCTCGATAGAGGGCACTGCTAAAAGCGTAGATGAGAACCCATAATACGGCGACTCTCCTACCAACAGTGTCCTCTATCGAGAGGATGTCACTCCAAAGCTCACGTTAGCCTCTAGTCAAACAGAGGTTTTTTTGTTACAATTTCCCGAGTCGAAGGACACGTTTATTGACTTGTTCGTTTGATGGTCTCATCGTCTAACGGTTAGGACACCAGGTTTTCATCCTGGCAATCGGAGTTCGATTCTCCGTGAGATCACCAAACGAAACAGTCAACGTCTCGACTCAACTAATCAAAACAACAAGGAGACTGCTATGGGAATTATCTTCAAGCGGACAAAAATTTTAGCCACTGTTGGTCCAGCGACCAGCACCCCAGAAATGATCGAAAAGCTTATCGCAGCAGGAGCAAATGGACTACGTCTTAACTTCAGCCATGGTGATTACTCAGAGCGTGACGATCAACTGACTTGGATTCGCGATGCGAGTAAAAAGATCGGCAAGCCTGTTGCGATCCTCCAGGATCTTCAGGGTCCAAAGATTCGTCTCGGTATGTTGAATGACAACACACCGGTAAAAAAAGGTGATGAAATTATTCTTGATTACGCCGCAGAGCACCACGATAACGTGTTACCAATCCAATATAACCTTGCTGATAAGGTAAAAGTAGGTGAGCCAATCTACATCTTTGACGGTAAAGTTCGAACAACAGTCATCGAAATCGTCTCTGATACTGCAATTAAACTTCGTGTCGAAAATGACGGCACTTTGATGAGCAAAAAAGGTATCAACCTTCCTGATACTGATTTTGGTGGTGATATTCTTACTCCTAAAGACCTTAAAGATATCGAATATGGCCTTGATAAAGGTTTCGATTTTGTCGCGATTAGCTTTATTCAGAGCGCTGATGACATTCATGCACTTCGTCAGATTCTTGTTGCCGGTGGTTCGACTGCTCAGATTATCGCCAAAGTTGAAACGAAAGCAGCCATTAAAGATGACGTTCTCGAAGAAATCGTCAAAGCCAGTGATGCCGTCATGGTGGCTCGTGGTGATCTCGCGGTTGAAGTTGGTGCAGAAGTAGTACCGATCGTCCAGCGTCGTATCATTGCACTTTGTCGAAAATACGGAAAACTCTCAGTTGTTGCGACTCAGATGATGCTTAGTATGGTGGAGAATCCAGAACCAACTCGTGCAGAGGTAAATGACGTCGCAAATGCTGTTATTCAAGGTGCTGATACTGTTATGCTCTCTGATGAGACGGCGAATGGTAAGTATCCACTCGAAACTGTTGCGGCGATGAAGAAGGTGATTCTTTATACACAAGATAATGCTCCGGTTGCTCCGATTCATGACCATATCATTGCAAAAAACATGCAACTCGATGCGATCAGTACGGCAGCGGTGAAACTCGCCGAACAACTTGGTGTTGCAGCTATCTTTGCGGAAACAAAATCAGGTGCAACAGCGGCCAATATTGCTGCACACCGTCCAAACTTACCAATTGTAAGTGTGACGAGCGAAATGCAGACTGCTCAGCAACTAGGACTTGGCTATGCGAACCGTAGCTATGTTCGTCCTGATGGCCCAGAGTCTGGATATGATCTCGCAAAAGAGCTTAAAGCAGAAGGTTTCTTTGGTGATGGTCCTGCAACGGTAATCATCGTGAGTGGACAGCAACCTGGAATTGTCGGAACTACTGACACAATCAAAGTCCGCGTGCTAGAATAAAAGCAATATAAAAGGGTGGGGACCGTGACTTTTTTCAAACTGACAATTCGTGATGTACCAATTGAAGGCAAGACCGTATTGGTCCGTGCCGATTACAATGTGCCGCTTAATAAAGAGACAGGCAAGATCGATGACGATCTGCGTATTCGTGCCAGCCTTCCGACACTCAAGTATCTTCTCGATCACCACTGCAAAGTAGTCGTGATGAGTCACTTGGGTCGTCCTGAAGGACGAGAAGAGAAATTTAGCCTTGCTCCTGTCGCCGAACGGCTACAGAAACTTTTAGATCTACCGGTACAATTTGTCGACGATTGCGTCGGTGACAAAGTCGTCCAAGCAGTCAAGAAGGCAGCCCCGGGAACCGTCACTCTTCTCGAGAACCTTCGCTTCTATACAGAGGAAGAAGCTGATGATCATGAATTCGCCAAAAAGATCGCGACAGCAACAGGCGCTCGTTACTTCGTTCAGGATGGATTCGGCGTCGTTCACCGTGCACACGCCAGTACACATGCTATTACTCTCTGTATTCCGAGTGTCTCCGGTCTCTTACTTGAGAAAGAGTACGTCACGATTACTAAAGCGATGAAATCACCTGATCGTCCACTCACCGCGATTCTTGGCGGTGCAAAGATTAGCGATAAAATCGCTATTATTGAAGAATTTGTTAAAGTCGCCGACAAGATTATTATCGGTGGTGCTATGGCGAATACCTTTTTGGCCTATAAGGGTGTTGCGATGGGCAAAAGCATACTCGAGACCAATCAGAACGAAGAGTTGGACCGTATCTATGCTGCAGCAAAAGAGAAAGTTGGTGAGGCTGAGGTTGATAACTTCATCGTTCTTCCAACCGATGTTGCAGTTGCAAAGACGATTAGCCCTGATGCCGAACGTCGTGTTGTCGATATTCATCACATTGAAGAGGATGACGAGGCGCTTGATATTGGTGACACATCGATTGATCATATGATTTCCGTGCTTCAAGGTGTTGAGACGGTGATTTGGAATGGAACGCTTGGCTATGCAGAGGTTCCTGCTTTTGCTCACGGCTCAGCCCGACTGGCTCTTGAGTTAGCAACCCACAAAAACATCACCTCGATTATTGGTGGTGGTGACACAGCTGATTTCGTCCTGAAATGGGATGCAGATGGTGGCAAAAGCTTCACCCATGTTTCTACTGGTGGCGGAGCAAGTTTAGAGTTGATGTCAGGCGAAAAATTACCGGGAATCGAGAGTTTGCTCGATGCGCCAAAATAGGCTACACTAACAGCAATAAGCATGAGTGGGATGTAAGTGGCTAGAGATAAAAAACTCATTATCGGGAACTGGAAAATGAACCTTGGTGTTCATGAGGCTAGTTTGTATTTGCATCGTCTTGAAAAGTCAGTTCAACCACATCGTAACATTGAAATTATCTTGGCTCCGACTATGTTAGCACTCCAGACATTAAGTCTGCAGGTTAATTTTCGACAATTTAAACTTGCTGCTCAAAACTTTTACTGGCGTGATCACGGTGCATTTACCGGAGAAGTTTCTGCCACTCAACTACGAGGTATCGTGAGCTATGCACTTGTTGGACACTCTGAACGACGACACATCTTCCATGAGACCGATAAGGACACTCGTGCGAAAGTTCAAGCAGCGATCCGTAATGATATTCGTCCTATCCTTTGTGTGGGTGAGACAGCCTCTGAGAAAGCTGCTGGAGAGACACAGGACACACTTCACGACCAACTTATTGGAGGACTTGCAAACATTACCAGCGAAGAACTTCCGCAAGTTGTCATCGCTTACGAGCCTGTATGGGCGATCGGAACTGGCCAGAATGCTGTTCCAGGCGACGTCACAGATGCTGTTCGCTCAATTCGTAACCAACTCAAGCACCTCTATGGTGCAAAAGCCGCCGAAGATGTTCAAGTTCTCTATGGTGGGAGTGTGAATGTAGATAGCGCTGCGGATTATTTAGCACTACCAGAGCTGGATGGATTACTTATTGGTGGCGCAAGCTTGGATGAAAATGCATTTAGTAGTATTGTTGAAAAAGCTTATGCTAGTGCTAGGAAAGAAAAATAATGCAAGATATTGATTTCGAAGAACTCGACCGCGCCGTCAGCTCAACAATGGGTCCGTCAGACGACACTCCTCAAGAAGAACGAGTGAAGATCTCAACACAACCTCCTGAAATAAAGACGGTCAGTACGCCTGCTGCTCGTCGTAGCTCTGGACGTTTCATGGATGTCGTCCATCCTTCATCTGATATGAGGAATGCATCTACCGAACGGTCTACTCCTCGTGTAAGTGAATCCGTCCCAGCAAGAGAGCCAGCACCCGCACCAGAACGTGACACAAGTACAGACTGGCCTGACCCACTCGATTTTCATGGCTTTAACGATCAAGAAGAAAAGAATAATGAACCTGTCTCGGAACCTGCACCTCTCGAGGAGCTGAAAGAAGATGACACTCAACCACTTGAGTCACCCTTTTTAACAGATGCCAAAGTAGAAAAGCGGCCGCTCGGTGCTTTTAGTGACAATGAACCGGCGCCATCAATCAGTGAAGAACTTGCGAAAGCTGAAGATGCACCGACTGAAGAACCGGAATTACTTCTCGAAGCTCCAGACGAACCATTACTTGAAGCAACAAATGATGCAGCAGAGACGAAAGAAGTCGAAAATGCAGCATCTGAAACTCCAAAAGAAGCAGAAGTCGAAGAAACACCTGCTCCCAAAGAAGATATTCCTACTGGTCCTACATCAATCACTCAACAGTATAAAGAACAGCCGAGTACGACAAGTCAGCCTTCTGGTGCTATTTATGATACTGAAGCGTACCATCAACCACTTGCCTACCCAGCAAAGAAGAAATCAGGGGGCTTGGTAGTTCTCTGGATACTTGGACTTATTATTGTCGGTGGCGGTATTGGTGCAGCGGTCTATTTCTTTGTCCTTCCAATGCTCTAGGCTGAGGCATCTCGCTCGGCTATAATAGAGACAATGGATTTACTCGAGGGTTTAAACGAGGCACAAAAGCAGGCCGCGCAGGTTGTCGTCGGTCCTCTTTTGATTTTGGCAGGTGCGGGGAGCGGTAAAACGAAGACGTTGACCCACCGCGTCGCTCGTCTTGTTGCTGATGAAGGGGTCTGGCCAAACCAGATTCTGGCGGTTACTTTTACGAATAAAGCGGCACGCGAGATGCGTGAGCGACTCAGTATATTATTGCGACAGGAGAATACTCGAAACTTTATGCCTTGGATGGGAACATTTCACAGTATTTGTGTGAGATTACTCCGTATGGATGGACAAGCTATTGGTGTTGGTCGCAACTTTGTTATTTATGACGAGGCTGATCGACAGGCTTTGATCAAACAAGCAATGAAACAGTTGTCGATTAGCGAAAAAGAAATCAAGACAACACAGGCAAGTAGCATTATTTCAAATGCAAAGAATGAAATGCGTACCCCGGACGAATATGAAAGTAACTCTAAATATCCGTACGAAAAAAACATCGCTAAAATCTACAAGCGGTATGAGACGATGCGTAAAGAAGCGGGTGCCTTGGACTTTGACGATTTACTGTTGGATGGAGTGAGGTTACTCCGTGATGCGCCTGAAATTCGAACCAAATGGCGAACACACTTCAAGCATATTTTGATCGACGAGTATCAGGACACCAACGCTGCCCAGTATCAACTGGTAAAGCTCTTGGTAAATGACGATCAGAATATTTGTGTAGTCGGTGATGACTGGCAGTCAATTTATAGTTGGCGAGGTGCTGATTTTACAAATATCTTAAACTTCGAACGCGATTTCCCTGGTGCAACCGTGGTGAAGCTCGAGCAAAACTACCGAAGTACTGGCAATATTCTTGAAGCGGCACATAATGTCATCTCAAAAAACACTCAACGAACAGAGAAGAAGTTATGGACTGCTGAAGGTCCTGGTTCTCCTGTGCAAGTTCACGGTGTTTATGATGAAGCCGAAGAGGCGAATATGGTCGGGGAGCGAATCTCTACTCACGTCTCCATGGGTGCTCGTGAGTATAATGACTTTGCTGTTCTGTACCGAACTAACGCGCAGAGCTACACATTAGAACGAGCGTTTTTACAGCTACGTATCCCCTATCAACTTGTCGGTGGTGTTCGTTTTTATGATCGAAAAGAAGTGAAGGATATTATCGCGTATTTACGATTACTCTATCAGCCGAATGACCGAATGAGTTTTTCGAGAATCGCGAATATTCCTGTTCGAGGCATCGGTGCCACGAGTCTAGAGAAATTCTTGAATTGGCAGTCATCACGTGGAGTCGATATCATTACAGCCCTGACTGAAGTTGAAGGGGCAGGGGTTGTTACGGGCAAGGCACGAACGAGTCTCGGTGCTCTTGGGGCAATTCTGAGAAAGCTGGCGAATCGTGTTGAAGAAGCATCTCCAACTGAGCTTATCGAAGCCGTCATCTCCTCGACCGGTTATCGCGAGTATATTCTCGACGGCACACCACAAGCTGAAGATAGAGAAGCTAATATAGGTTCGCTTCTGTCTGATGCTCAAAGTTTCACTGCACTACCTGACTTCTTAGAGGAAGTTGCCTTGATGTCAAGTACTGATGCCGAAAATGACGGCAAGAAGGTGACGCTCATGACACTTCATGCAGCGAAGGGTCTCGAATTCCCTGTCGTTTTCATTGTTGGTATGGAAGAGGGGATTATTCCAAATGCGCGTGTCTTTGAAGCAGGACCCGCTGCTCTCGAAGAGGAGCGACGCCTTGCGTATGTGGGTATGACTCGCGCACGAGAAGAACTTCACTTGAGCTATGCGTATAGTCGATTGCAATTTGGACAGAGAAGTTATAACCCAATGTCACGTTTCATTTCAGATATGGGTGACGCAGTTGCGAATATTTCAGCCGCTACCGGGATAATGGGCCAACGAGATGATGAGCCGTTTTATAGTGATGAACTTGGCTTTGATATCGGCGATACTGTTCGTTCGGCAGCGTTTGGCGAAGGTGAAATTATCGATGTTGATGGCATGGCCGTGACGATTGCTTTTAAGAATGGACAGACGAAAAAATTGAACGCCGAATACGCACGACTCGAAAGGGTTTAGCTCAAGCAATATTTAAGATTTTGTTTGATATAATAGAATGAACACCTTAGGGGGTGTCACCACACGAAAATGAAACGATTACTGCGTAAAGCCACCACTCTCATAGGCGCCAGCATTATTGCTGTTGGCGTTTTGGTGTTTACCTTTATTTCTTTAAATTTTCCCGCAGGAGCGACAAATCAATCGGGTAGATTAATTACTATCCATGACCGCGGAGAAGAGAAAGTCCTCCTTTCAAACGCGTCAACGATCGGTGATGCAATCATAGATGCGGGTATTAGTATTGATTCTCGAGATGCTGTCGAGCCTGCAACTGATGTGAAGCTCGTGGCGAGCGAATATCAGATTAATATTTATCGTGCGCGCCCCGTTCTTATTATTGACGGAGCAACTCGACAACGAGTAGTAACTCCTTACCAGACTCCAGCAAAAATCCTTAAAGACGTTGGAATTACAATGTTCCCTGAAGATAAGGCAAACATTACTCAGTCTGAGGATATCGTTGCGGATGGCGCTGGATTGATCCTAAAGATTGATCGAGCGACCGTGTTGAATGTTGATCTTTACGGAACAAAAACAGAAGTCCGTACGCAAGGTCGCACCGTCGGTGATATGTTGCGTGAAAAAGGCATTGAGCTCGAGTCAAGCGATCGAACGTCCGTTTCGCTCGACACTGTCATTAATGCGGGGATGGAAGTTCGTGTGTGGCGTGAGGGGACTCAAACGATCACTGTTCAAGAAGCGGTCGCTTTCGATACTCAACAAATCCAAGATGCTGATCAAGAAGTTGGTTATAAGCAAGTTCAAACAGTCGGACAAAACGGTGAACGTAACGTTACCTATGAAGTAGAGATCCAAAATGGCCAGGAAGTCGCTCGTAAAGAAATCGCTTCGGTCGTGACAACACAACCAGTCAAACAAATCGAAGTTATTGGCGTTAAAGCTAAGTCGCTCGCTTATACCGGAGGTGGTACGAAAACTGAATGGTTAGCAGCCTCTTCTATCCCTCAAAGCGACTGGGGATATGCGGACTATATGGTACAAAAGGAAAGTGGTTGGAACCCGAACGCAGTAAACGCTTCATCAGGTGCGTGTGGACTTGCACAGGCTTTACCGTGTTCAAAAGTTCCTGGAAATCCATATAATCCGACAGATTCACTTAACTGGATGAATAGTTACGTTAATGGCCGTTACGGAGGCTGGGCAAACGCCTACGCATTCTGGAACTCCCATCGTTGGTATTAAGATGACGGGTCCAAAAAAATCACTCGGACAGCACTGGCTCAAAGATCGGGATGTATTATCAGCGATAGCAGAAGCGGCAGATATTGATCCGACAGATACGGTACTCGAAATCGGACCTGGTTTAGGGACGCTGACCAGTGAACTCCTTCGGAGGGCAGAAAAAGTCGTCGCGGTAGAACTTGACGATGAACTTGTTGCAAAACTTCCCGGACAATTTCCTGGAACATCACTTGAAGTTATCCATCAAGATATCCTTGACTTCGATCTGTCAGTATTACCAAAGAATTATGTGGTAGTTGCCAATGTTCCGTATTACATCACCTCAAAAATTATTCAATTATTACTCTCAAGTACCAACAAACCGCGCCAAATTGTTCTTTTGATTCAAAAAGAAGTCGCTGAAAGACTAGCGGCTGAGCCAGGTAATATGAGCATCTTGGCGATTAGCGCGCAGATATTCAGTGAAGTATCACTTGACCAAGAAGTACCGGCACGTTTCTTTACTCCCCCTCCAAAAGTCGATAGTCAGGTAGTTGTTCTTAAAACCCGTCAAGAATCACTTATTAAAGAAGTTGATGAGAAAGAATTCTTCCGGCTAGTAAAGGCAGGTTTTTCTGCGAAACGTAAAAAACTACGGAGTAGTTTATCGGCTGGTATGGGTATTTCAAAATCTGAAACAGAAGTACTTCTTGCAAAAGCTCAGATTGACCCAGATGTTCGCGCAGAGGCGTTATCGATTAATGATTGGGTGCGTCTGACAAAAATTGTGCATCCATAACGCTCATGCTAAGATAAAAGCATTATGCGACGTCTCTTTAGCCTACGCAATCTAAAAGGTTTCACGATTGTTGAGCTGCTCATTGTAATCGTCGTCATTGGGATATTAGCAGCAGTGGTTATTGTGTCCTATACGGGTATCCAGAGTGCGGCTCTCGATCGCTCAGTACAGTCAGATAGTGAGGCTGTAGAAGCAGAAGTAGTTCGCTATCAAACGAAGAACGCTGGGTTTTTTAGTACTGATGGTAGCGGGACATCAGTCAGCTGGTACTCTGGCGCATCGGCTAATACAAATATTGTCTTTACTCCTAGTTCGGGTAACATTGTTGATGTCGTCGCAAATGATACTGATTATTGTATTCGAACCTACAATCCTTCTTCTAAGACGTATAACACCCTGGCTACAGCGATAGCCAAAGGATCGAGTTCGAGTGCATGTACGACGCTTTCGCCATCATCAAACGCGGTATTAGTCGCTGGTGGAGGGACGGTTCAGACGTACACGACACTAACATGGGTTCAAAGGACGGCAGCAGGTTCAAGGAACTGGAATAGTGTTGATATGTCGAGCGATGGATCAAAAATGGTAGCCACAGTCTCGGGGACAGATTACATCTACAAATCACTTGATTCTGGTGCAACTTGGACACCAATTACTGCAGCGGGATCAAGGAGCTGGTATAAAGCGACAATCTCAGATGACGGAACCAAATTAGCAGGTTCAGCGTCGACGGGGTTCTATAATTCTACGGATTCTGGAGCCACCTGGACGTTACGATCGATCACTCTCTCTCCAGGTGATTCATCTGCAAGCTATGGCCCTATTCTCCAAGCATCTGCTGATGGAATGAAACTTATTTTGTGGATCTTCAATGATGATTTGTGTGGTGGGTATTATTACGTATCAAGTGACTCAGGGACGACTTGGACAAGTACGAATGTATATGCTTGCGGTGCGTCAGCACTTATCTCCGCTGATGGTACAAAAATGCTTGCCTTTAGTACATATGGATATATCAGTAGATCTACTGACAGTGGGGTGACGTGGTCCCAAAACACTCCTGCAATCGGGGGTCAATATTGGGCTTACGGTTCGGCAATAAGTACTATGTCATCTACAAGCCTTTCACGACTGACCCTGCCCACAACGAATAACAAGTTATGGAAATCTACGGACAACGGCTTAACTTGGACCGAAATAACCTCATTACTTCCAGCTTCGACGTATGTCACAGCTTCGTCATCGAACGGTAAGATTCAGTATGCTGCCACAAGTACTATCTCAGGCTCGGTGTATGTATCGACGGACTTTGGAGTGACCTGGACAGCGAAGACAGGGACGGGTAACCATATCTGGCGCACCATCGCGACGTCTGATGATGGCTCCACTGTTGTCGCTGTCTATGGAACAGGCTATATATACACCGGAACCTTTCAATAGATCCTTTAGCTTATCTCTGTTACAATAGTCCTCAATGGAAAAGAAACTCTACATCGCAACCGCTATTCCTTATGTAAATGGGACGCCACATATTGGCAACGCCCTCGATTATCTATTAGCAGATATCTGGACTCGCTATCAAAAGCAAAACGGCCATGAAGTTCGTTTCCAGGTCGGAACTGATGAGCACGGTAACAAGATTGCCGCTAAAGCCGCCGAAGAAGGTATCGTACCAAAAGCATACACTGACAAGATGTATGTCAACTTTGAAACACTCATGAAAAAAGTCGGAGCGAGCTACACCGATTTTGTCCGGACAACTGATGATCACCACGTTGCTTCAGTGCAATACATCTGGGAAAAGCTAAAACCTTACATTTACAAAGGCTCTTATCAGGGCTGGTATTGTGTTGGTCACGAAGCATTCTTTACAGATAAAGAAGTACAAGCAACTAATGGAATTTGTCCAGATCACCAGGCACCTTATCAACAGGTGAGCGAAGAAAACTATTTCTTTAAAACCAGTGAATTTACCGACCGTATTCGGACTGCACTTAATGACGGTACGATGCAAATTTATCCTGAGTTTCGAAAACTCGAATTCTTAGAGCTGATCAAAGATGGCCTTGCCGACGTGAGCGTCTCACGACCAAAGAAAAGCCTTACTTGGGGTATCCCTGTCCCTGGTGATCCAGAACAGATTATGTATGTCTGGCTTGATGCACTGGCGAACTACATCACAGTGATTGGCTACCCTGACCGTGCCGAATGGCAACAATATTGGCCTGCAGATGTACAGGTGATTGGTAAAGATATCTTGCGCTTCCACGCAGGCATCTGGCCAGCTATGCTTCTTGGTCTTGGACTCGCGCTTCCTAAAAAACTACTTGCTCACGGTTTCGTTAATATTGGCGGTGCCAAAATTAGTAAGACAGTTGGTAATGTCATCGATCCAAATGAAATTATTGATAACTATGGTCTCGACGCGTTTCGTTATTTCTTCTCTCGTCATATTCCAACGCTTGAGGACGGCGACTTCACTTGGGAAAAGTTTGAGAATGCTTACAATAATGAGCTTGGTAACGACCTTGGTAACTTGATCCAACGTGTGGCGAGCATGATTACGAAATACCAAGCTGGTGTTATCGGAGAATCTGAGCAAACAGAACATGATATGAGCGCGTATCACGAAGCGATGGATAACCTTGAATTTAATAAAGCTATTGATGAAGTGTGGAATATGGTGCGAAGCCTTAACCAATACATTGATAGTGTCAAACCATGGCAAGTTGCAAAAGAAATTGGTAAAGATCCTGATGCAGAAGCTCATCTTTCTGAAATTCTTGCTCACTGTGCCGGCGCTATCGTTCAGATCGCTGACTTGTTGGTTCCATTTTTGCCAGGGACAGCGCTCGCTATCCAGCAGACCTTTGAAAGCGGTGTGATTAAACCGAATGAAGGCGTCCTCTTCCCAAAAGTGTATATCCACACTCCAGCACCAACCCAGCAACCAGCAAAGTAGGCAACAATGTTTGTCGATACCCACTGTCACATTCACGAGTCAGACTACACTCTCGACCCGAATGAGGTGATTGAAGCTGCTCAAGAAAAAGGTGTCACCAAGCTTATTTGTGTTGGAACCAGTGAAGTCAGCTCGAAGCAAGCGATCGAATTTGCAGCGACTCGAGAAGGCGTATTTGCCAGTGTTGGTGTCCATCCTCACGACACAAAAGATGGGTATGAGAAGATTAAAAGCCTCGCAGATAGTAAAAAAGTAGTGGCCGTGGGGGAGATCGGACTCGATTATTTCTATACCAATAGCCCTCGAGAAGTCCAGATTCAGGCCTTAAAAGATCAGATCGAGGTCGCTTTAGCGCATGATTTGCCGATTATTTTCCATGTTCGTGAAGCATTTGATGACTTTTGGCCAATCTTTGACTCGTACTCTTCTATCAGGGGTGAGTTACATAGTTTTACTGATACTAAAGAGAATCTCACTAAGGCATTAGAGCGAGGGCTGTATATCGGAGTGAACGGCATCAGTACATTTACAAAAGATGAAGCTCAGCAGGCAATGTTTGACGCAATTCCACTCGACAAATTACTCCTTGAAACAGATGCGCCCTTCTTGACGCCTGCCCCACTACGTGGTAAAATAAATCAGCCAGCATATGTGAGAAATGTCGCTGAATACCACGCAAAAAGACGTGGCATTTCAGAGGCTGAGATCGCGCAAGCGACAACCACAAATGCTCACGCGCTTTTTGCGCTCTAAAAGAAACCACCACTATGACATTAATGAATGACGTATATACTATGCCCCCTCAAGCTGGTGATCAGACATCTGGCTCTGCTCGCGTTTCCTCAGAACGTCAGCCAGTAACACCTGATCTCCTTCGTGGTGATCGCCAAGCACTTATTGATGAAGCGACGCAACTAGCTCTCGCTTCATACGCCGGAGGCGGCTTCGATACACCTCTTTATTTCCGTACAGTCGAACTTATGGATGTTAAGAAGCAGATGGAAGCGTT
This sequence comes from uncultured Candidatus Saccharibacteria bacterium, assembly GCA_964556125.1. Lineage (GTDB taxonomy): Bacteria > Patescibacteriota > Saccharimonadia > Saccharimonadales > Saccharimonadaceae > Microsaccharimonas. The sequence continues at coordinate 112,753 of CAZKUW010000001.1, forward strand.
TCCAGAAGTGACAGAAATTCGTCGTTTTATTCAGTCAATGACTATCATGCAGGATAAACACATCGAGCGAATCCAGCAACAAATGTCTCTCAATACTCTTTCAAACCTTCTTGCCCGACTCCGACTTAAAGGCAATGAACCCCTCGATGTCGAAAAAATGCGACATGGTTTTATCAACGAAGAATGGAAGTTGAGTGAGCAAATCTTTGAGGAGAATACCCAAAAGCCATCGACTGATGTCTGGCGTATGCACCAACAAGACGGACACATCTACCGAACATTTGCACACATTCAAACACCTGAACAACCAACGCGCGTTGTACACTACACCATTAGTGATGAAGGCGTGTACAAAAGTATTAGTGAGACAGGTCAACCTGAGCTCGAACACTTGCCTGTCGTCGGTGCAGAACTTGAATCGCTTTTGAATGCGATTAAACACTATGAAAACCTGATGGCTCAGAAAATGTACCTGAAACTTCAAGGTCGCAACGAATCAAATCAACAATAACGAATGGTATAATTAACAGGTGAACGACGAGGTGATATATCTTGATCACGCGGCGGCAACGCCGATGGATCCTAAAGTGGTGGCAGCGATGCAACCATATCTATCGATAGATTTTTATAACCCGTCTGCCCCTTATGCTCCAGCAGTGAGAGTACGTCGTGCTTATGAGCAAGCAAAGCAGATAATCGCCCAAACCATTGGCGCAAAAGGCGATGAACTTATCATGACCGCTGGTGCAACTGAGTCGGTTAACCTTGCTTTTAATGGTATTACTGGTCACGTGGTCTCGGCGAATATTGAACATCATGCGGTACTTGAAGCTGCCAAGCGATTTGATCATACACTCGTCAAAGCTGACGAACGGGGAATGGTGAGTGCTGAAAGTATCGAAGAAGCGATTCGTCCCGATACTCAGCTCGTGAGTATTGCTCTAGCTAATAATGAACTAGGGACTATTCAGCCACTACGTGATATTGCCCAGATAGTAAAGAACGAACGTGAAGCACGTCTCGCGCTTGGTGATCATACTCCTATTTATCTTCACAGCGATGCTTCACAAGGTGTGGGTCAGCTCGATGTTAACGTTGCACGTCTCGGTGTCGATCTTTTGACACTCAACGCTGCAAAAGTCTACGGTCCAAAACAAGTCGGGCTTCTCTGGGCATCAAGTTCTATTGTCTTGACGCCATCCGTCGTTGGAGGAGGCCAAGAGCGAGGTCTTCGCAGTGGTACAGAAAATGTTGCTGGGACGATCGGTTTTGCTAAAGCAATGGAACTTGCGACAGAACACCGTAAATACGAGAGTGATCGCCTCATGAAGCTTTGCAATCACTTACAAAAAGATCTCACAGACGCTTTTACTGACGCGGTTGTTTCTGGACATCAAAAGCATCGTCTCGGTGGGCATCTTCATATCTCTTTTCCGGGTCTTGACGCTGAGCGCGTTTTGTTTGCACTCGAAAACCGAAATGTATTAGTTGCAACAGGAAGTGCTTGCGCTGCCAATAAGGGTACTCGTTCACACGTCCTAACAGCAATTGGACTCGCTCCCGAAATAGCCGATGGGAGTCTTCGTATGACACTCGGACATCTATCGAATGAAGAAAATATCAAGCGCGCGAGCGAAATTATCCGTGAAGAAATTCAACGAGAATATGATCGGTCTGCCAAATGATAAAGTGGTTGATCGTTATTGTCATCGTAATCGCTGGGTTTATTACGGCGTTGAGTCTGTACCTACAACCAAATGATTTTGGCGGGTGTGGTGATACACCGAACGGAAAAGGTAACTGTCAGAAGCTCGATGCTATTGTTGTGGTGAGCGGTGGCGATACAAATGCCAGAACGGACGAAGGAATTCGCCTTTTAAAGAGTGGTTGGGCAGACACCATTATTTTTTCTGGAGCTGCTAAGGATAAGACTGGCCTCAGTAATGCGGCTGCAATGAGGCTGCGAGCATTGGATAAAGGCGTTGCGAAGGATGCGATCTTGCTTGATGAGTTTGCAGAGACGACTGAGCAAAATGCAGCCAATACACGATCGATCTTTAAGAATCATAATTTTCAAAAAGTTATGCTGGTAACTTCTGGGTATCATCAAAAACGAGCGGAGTTAGAATTTAAGAAGAGTGCTCAAGATGTCCAGATTCTTAATCGCCCACTCCTCAATGATAAAGATTGGCATTTTGCTTTCTGGTGGGTGACTCCTCGTGGGTGGTGGCTTGCCGCTGGTGAAATGGCAAAGATCATCGCATTCTATGTGACAGGGACAGTAGCATGACAAAAGTATATGTAGGCATGAGTGGTGGCGTTGATTCATCCTTAACCGCAGCGCTGTTAAAAGAGCAGGGTTATGATGTTACTGGTGTGTACATGAAAAACTGGACACAGGATCTTCCTGGTATGCGTTGTCCATGGGCAGATGATTTAGCCGATGCAAAGCGTGTAGCCGTGCAGCTTGGTATCGATTTTAAAGTCTTTGATTTTGAGAAAGAGTATAAGCAAAAAGTCGTTGATTATATGATCGACGAATATAAACTTGGCCGCACTCCTAACCCAGATATTATGTGTAATCAAGAAGTTAAGTTTAAGTTATTCCTTGAAACAGCCCTTGAGGACGGAGCGGATCTTATCGCGACTGGGCACTACGCTCGTGTCGATAATGGTGTCTTGAAGCAAGCCATGGATGCGAATAAAGACCAGACGTATTTCTTATATCGGGTCACTGGAGATGCACTTGAAAAAACACTCTTCCCGCTCGGAGAATTTACAAAGCCTGAGGTTCGCAACATGGCTGAAGAGCGAGGACTCTACACTGCTGCCAAAAAGGATAGCCAAGGAATCTGTTTTGTCGGGCAGATTGGCATTCGAGAATTTTTGTCTCAATACGTTGAGCAAGTAGCTGGTCCTATTATCGATAAGCAGACTGGCAGGAAACTTGGCCAGCATGACGGAGCTATCTTCTATACGATTGGTCAGCGTCATGGCTTGGATGTTGGCGGAGGACTGCCCTACTATGTCGTTGGTAAAGATATGGACAAAAACGAAGTCTATGTGACGACAGATCTTAATGATGAGAACCTTTGGAAACCAGAGCTACGCTTAACCAGTGTTCATTGGATTAATAGCACTCCTGAAGAAGGTGAGTACGACATTCGTGTTCGACATAGGGGTCAATTAGTGAAGTCACAACTAGTCTTTGATGGTCAAGATGTGCTGTTGAAACTTCAAAACCCTGAACGTGCAGTCGCTACAGGACAATCTGTTGTTATCTATAAAAATGGTGATTGTATCGGTGGTGGCATCGTTTCGTAAACGCCCTCTCAGCTAAATTTAACCTGAACTCTTTACTATAAGTAGGTAACAACCTAACAAAGGAGTGACTATGGGAATCTTTGAAGATACAAAAGATAAAGTTTCAGACGTCGCTAGCGATGTAAAAGATAACGCCACACATGCTCTTCACGATGCACAACATGCGGCGAAAGATGCAGCCGATAAGGCAAAGGATGTTGCCCACGATATTAAGCACACGGTAGCTGATAAAGCTGACGATGCAAAAGATGCGCTCAATGATGCAAAAGACAAAGTTGAGGACAAAGTCCGCCACTTGAAATAACAATTCAACGTACTCATCCCACTTGTGCACTCAACCGTCCTCCCGTAGGGCGGTTGTTTGTAATCGCATGAAAATCTGCTAGAATAACAGAGATGAATGCACAAGAAATCCGTAACTCGTACTTAGAGTTCTTTAAAGAACGTGGCCACGCAATTATCCCTCGAGCGAAGCTCGTCCCCTACAATGATCCAACCACATTATTTACAGGAAGCGGCATGCAACCTCTTTTGCCGTATCTTCTCGGCGAGCCTCATCAAGACGGTGTCCGATTAGCAGATAGCCAGACCTCTCTTCGAGCTCAAGACATTGAAGATGTAGGCGACAACCGCCATACGACTTTCTTTGAAATGCTCGGTAACTGGAGTCTTGGTGATTACTTTAAAGAACAACAAATTCGATGGTTCTTTGAATTTTTAACTGAAGTCGTGGGACTTGATCCAAATAAAATTTACGTCACGGCGTTTATTGGTGATGAAGCACATGGTATCCCTCGTGACGACGAAGCGGCTAACATCTGGCAGAAAGTCTTTGAAGAAAAGGGCATTGAAGCCAAGATTGTCGAAGTCGGTAGCCAAGAAGATGGTAACAAGCGTGGGATCAAGCCAGGTGAGCGTATCTTCTTCTATGATGATGGGGAGAACTGGTGGAGTCGTGGTGGTGGACTCGACAAAACACCTATCGGTGATCCTTGCGGTCCTGATAGTGAAGTATTCTATGACTTTGGTCCTCAAAACCATGCCGAAGGCTATGGCTTAGCACACCCTGCAAGTGACAGTGGTCAATTTATGGAAATCGGCAACCAAGTCTTCATGCAATATCGACGTCTTGAAGATGGTTCATTTGAACCACTTGAAAAGAAGAATGTTGACTTTGGTGGTGGACTTGAACGTATTGCTGCAGCACAAATCGATAGCCCTGATGTCTTTAAAATCAGCATCCTCTGGCCAATTATTGAAAAACTGCAGAAATTATCAGGTAAGGATTACGAATCTCACACGGCAAGTATGCGGGTGATCGCTGATCACCTTCGTGCTGCGACCTTCCTCGCTGTCGATGACGTGAAACCGGCAAACAAAGAACAAGGCTATGTCATGCGTCGATTACTTCGACGTGCGATTCGTTTTGCTTTCGATCTGGGTATCGAACAGAACTTCTTCGAGGAAGTGGTACCAGTGATTACCGGTCTCTATGCTGATGATTATCCTGAAGTTGCTGCAAAGAACGAAGAGGTCATTGCAACACTCGTCAAAGAAGAAAAGGTCTTCCGACAAACACTCCGTAAAGGTCTTCGTGAACTCGAACGATTCAAGGAGTCTGGTATTACAGGTGCAGAGTTATTTACTCTCTACGACACCTATGGTTTCCCTGTTGAGCTTTCGACTGAGGAAGCATTTAAACAAGAGATTATGCTTTCAGAAAACTGGCGTGATGAATTTGATGGCAAGATGAAAGAACAACGAGAACGCTCTCAAACGGCAGCAAAGGGGGTCTTTAAGGGTGGACTTGGTGGTCAGACTGAGATTCACAAACAGTATCACACTGCGACTCACTTGATGTACGCCGCCCTCCGACAGGTTCTGGGTGACCACGTCGTCCAGCACGGGTCAAATATCACTGAAGAACGTCTTCGTTTCGACTTTTCACATCCTGATAAGGTCACCCCAGAGCAACTCAAAGAAGTTGAGGACATCGTGAATGCTGAGATTAATAAAGATCTTAAAATTAGCTACGCTGAATATCCTACCAAGGTTGCTCGAGAAGAGATGGGTGCACTTGGTCAGTTCGGTGACCGCTACGGTGACACGGTCAAAGTCTACAAAATGATTGCCGATGATGCGGATAAACCATTTAGTTTTGAAATTTGTGGTGGTCCTCATGTTGATCACACACTCGAGTTGATTCAGCCTGGTGACAAGGTCTTCAAGATTCTTAAAGAAGAGTCTTCAAGTGCCGGTATTCGTCGAATTAAAGCTGTATTAGTCTAAGCTTATCTTAAAACCACAAGCTCATTGGTGTATAATGGACGATATCTATGGTATTAGAAAAACTCCGTAAAGCCCGCAAAAAAACAGCCTCAGAAGATTATATTGTCGCCCTCGACATTGGGACTGAGTTTGTGAAGGCGTTGATTGCTAAGCAACACGGTGATGAACTTGAAATCGTCGGTGTTGGCCGTGCACGTCAAGATGTGAGTGATATGCATTCTGGTGCGATTGCTGATATCGCCGGCGTCGTTCGTAACTGTGAAGAAGCGTTGGCTGATGCCGAGGAACAGGCAGGATTACAAGCGAAGCAAGTCGTTATCGGTATTGCGGGAGAACTCGTTAAAGGCGTGACTGATACCATTCGTTACCGTCGTCCACAGCCAGATCGTCCTCTTGATTCATCTGAAATGGAATTCATTATCGAGAAAGTCCAAGAACGAGCTCAGGCAAAAGCGCAGCGTCAAATAGCTCTCGAAACCGGCAACGAAGACGTCGAAGTGAAGCTCGTGAACAGTGCATTGGTAAGCATCCACATTGATGGTTACAAGGTGAGTAATCCGATTGGCTTCCAGGGACGTGACGTCGCCGTGCAGATTTATACCGCTTTTGCACCGATGGTTCACATCGGAGCGCTTGAGCGTGTCGCGGATGAACTTTCTCTTGATCTTCTCGCCGTTGCCGCTGAGCCGTTTGCTGTCAGCAGAAGCGTGGTTGGTAGTGACGCGAGTAACAACTTCACTGCTATCCTCGCCGACGTTGGTGGTGGTACAACAGATATCGCTGTCGTGAATGACGGTGGTGTTGAAGGCACGAAGATGTTTGGTATTGGTGGACGAAGTTTCACCCAAACGATTGCCAGTGAAATGAACTTATCGTACAAAGATGCTGAAAAACTAAAGGTGAACATCGATCACGAGCAGATCAAGCCAAGTGTCGCCAAGGAAGTGAACGAGGCTATCGATAAAACACTTGAAGTATGGCTCGCTGGTGTCGAACTCGCTTTGAGTGAGTTCGATTCTGTCGATCACCTACCAAACCGTATTCTTCTTTGTGGTGGTGGGGCGAGTCTTGAAAAACTCGTTCACGCTCTCGAAGGTTCTGAGTGGCACAAAGATTTACCGTTCACAAAGAAGCCAACAGTTCATCATATCAACCCATCGGAAGTCATCGGAATTACAGACACGACCAAGGATATTACTGACCATACATTCATTACCGCGATGGGCCTCCTAAGGGTTGGCTATGATACACTATTAGGGAGTGGAGAGGGTGATTCAATCAAAGAAAAACTAAATCGCCTTCTGAGAATCTAACATGCAAAAAGACGTAATTTACATTGATGTCGATGACGACGTAACGGCAATTATCGGAAAGATTAAGAAATCTAAAGAAAAAATCGTTGCGATCGTTCCTCCTAAACGAGCTGGCGCGCTGCAAAGTGCGGTCAATTTACGTTTACTTGATCGAATGGCAAAAACGAGCAAGAAGAATCTTGTGTTGGTGACAAATAACCCTGCGCTCATTGCTCTAGCTGCTAACGCCTCTATCCCTGTCGCTAAAAATCTTCAAAGTAAACCTGAAATTGCTGATATTCCTGCTCTTGCTGTCGATGACGGAGATGATATTATCGATGGTTCTGATCTTCCAGTAGGTGATCACGCAAAAACCGTCAAGGTTAGCGATAACACTCGTATCGAACCATCTACTAATCGTAGCGATGTTGTTGAAGGACTTGATATAGACGGAGAAGAAGTCGCTGCTGCATCGATTGCCAGCTCTGCTTTGACGTCGAAGAAAGTTGCGAAAGCACGCTCAAATGTTAAGATTCCTAACTTTGATAAATTTCGTAAACGACTTTTCCTTGGTATTACAGGGGGCGTTGCTCTCGTTGCGCTCTTGGTCTGGATGTTTGGTTTCGCACCATCAGCAACAGTTATTATTACCGCTAAAACATCTCCGGCTCCTGTCAGTGCAACCGTCAAACTTGGCGGTACTGCAGCGACAGACTTTAAAACCGGTGTGATTAAATCTATTTCTCAACAACAAAAGAAAGATATTTCCGTTGATTTTGATGCGACGGGGACAAAAGACGTTGGAACAAAAGCGACCGGTGCCGTCACATTATCGACTGATTCAATTAGTGCATTGGGTACTGTCATCCCGGCTGGGACAGTCATTACCTCGTCTTCAGGTTCTAAATTTACGACAGACGCATCAGTAACAATGACGATTAACAACTACACAGGCGCAAGTGTTGGTATCACGGCAGCTGCAAACGGTACAAATAGTAACGGCGCAACAGGCAGTGTCAGCGGTACCCCAAGTGGTATCTCCGGCACGATTAGTACTGCAACCAGCGGAGGAACAAGTAAAATTGCTAAGGTTGTCTCAGCTGATGATATCGAACGTGCGAAAGGCCAACTCATTGGGCAGTCAACAGATGCCGAGAAGAAAGCACTGATCAAGAAGTATGTAAGTGGTGAGAAAGTCATTGATAGTAGTTTTACTGTTGATCGTGGTGACGCCGTCTCGGTACCAGCACTTGATCAAGAAGCTCCAGCAACTGGCAAAGCAAAACTAACTATTTCTACCACCTTTACGATTTACGCCGTACCAAAGACTGACCTCGAAAGTTACTTGAATCAAAGTATTAAATCCCAACTCGACAGTCAAGCGACGCAAAAAGTCTATAACACCGGCATCGATAAAGCCTCTATTAGTAACTTCCGAAAAGAAGGGGATACGTTGACTGCTAGTGTTGCCTCGAGCGGTCAAATCGGCCCTGTCATTGATGAAGAGACGATCAAAGAGAAGGTAAAGGGCAAGATCTACGGAGAAGTACAGTCGTCACTTCAAACAATTGACGGCGTACAAGATGTTGATGTCCAGTTCCCTTACTTCTGGGTCCGCGCTGTCCCGAACAACACCAATAAGATACACATCGAGTTTAAGATTCAGGATGAAAACTAGGTCAATTGTTTGCCTCGATGTCGGCGAAAAACGCATTGGGGTAGCTGTTGCTGACACCGGCGTTCGGATTGCTGTTGCCTTCGACACCGTTAACGTGGATGGTACCGAAGTAGAACGCATTGGTCAGATCATTGATCAAGAAAATGCTGACACTCTTGTCATAGGCTATCCACGCAATCAACTCGGGGAATCAACCGCTCAAACGAGTTTCGTTGAATTGTTTGCTCAAAAAGTTGAACATCTCGCTGCGACGCTGGTATTCCAAGATGAGTCACTGACAAGCGTGCTCGCTGAAGAGCAACTCAAAGCACATAAGAAACCGTATACAAAGGGCGATATCGATGCTCAAGCGGCAGCGATCATCCTTCAAGACTATCTAGAAAGTAACAATGGATAAACGACCACTCAACCCACCACCAAAGCCAATTGCACCTCCTGTCATCCCTCAGCCCATTGAGGCGACGGAAACAGGCCTTGTTATCAAGAAAAAATGGTCAAAAAAGCGAAAAATCGTTCTTTTCTCTGGAATCGGGGCGCTTTTAGCACTGATCCTCGTTTTTTTAGGCGGTTTTGTCTGGTACCAACTCTCACTATCTCCGGTCGGGAGCAATAAGAATGAACTCGTAAAGGTCACTATCCCAACAAATACTTCACCAAACGGCATTGGTAAGATATTGGTTGATAATAAGATTATTCGAAGTACGGATGCATTTAGTGTCTATACACGCCTCACAAATACTCGTAACAAGCTTCAGGCGGGGACTTATCGATTATCTCCGGCCGAAACGACACCGCAGATCGTTGAACATCTCACGAAGGGGACAGTCGATACGTTCGATATCACCTTCCTCCCCGGAGCAACTCTAGCTGAGAACCGTAAAGTACTGCTTGACGCAGGCTATAGCGTCGACGAGGTCGATGCCGGTCTGAACGCGACTTATACTTCACCTCTTTTTGATTCAAAGCCAGCTAACACTGATCTTGAGGGATACATCTATGGTGATACGTACAGATTTGGTGCGGGTGCCACAGTTTCAGATATTCTCAACTACTCATTTGAGACGTACGAGAGTGTCATCACGAAAAATGATCTCGTTGCGAAGTTTAAAGCTCGAAATCTGACGCTCTACCAAGGCATTACCTTAGCTTCAATTATCCAACGGGAGTCTATCGGGGGTGACGAAGGGCAAATAGCACAAGTTTTCTATAATCGCTTAGCCCAGGGTATGGTGCTCGGTTCAGACGTTACCTACCAGTATATTGCCGATAAAACAGGGGTAGCACGCGATCCTGGCCTCGATTCACCGTATAATACGCGTCGCTATGCTGGACTTCCTCCCGGACCCATCTCTGTTCCGGGCATCGCCTCATTAAAAGCGGTCGCAGATCCTACTCAAGGAGACTACTTATTCTTCCTAAGTGGTGATGATGACATCACGTATTTTGCCAAAACCAACGCAGAGCATGAGCAAAACATCGTCGACCACTGTAAAGTGAAGTGTAGTATTCTTTAGCCACCTCTGTGAATGACAGTACCATCTCGGTAAAAACATGAACAAAATGGGCTTAAAACCCCGTATTTATGCTATAATCGGAAGAGCACATTTTGTGATACTGTCTACTAACGGTGATTTGAAATATAAAAATCGTTTGCGAGTGGGAATACAGAGAACAGATGAGCCTACCAAAATTGTCGCACGGGTACCGAAACTCATTCAAAATAACTAATCGGTCGACATGTACCCCTTTCTCAATAACTTGAGAAGAAAGACTTAGTAAGGTAGAGCCCTCGAGAGTAATCCGAGCGGCAGGAGAACGATAATTCGTAATCAGATCACGTCGAGCACAGCTCTTCAAGGATCAGCTGCTCTTTCAGAACAGCAACCAATCATCCGATCAAACCGTAAGGCGAAGAATCGGATCAAATCGTCCACTATCGCCGTTTATTCGAGTATTTTTATACTCCTCATAGTCCTTATTGCGATTGGCTACCGATCACCACAAAAAGCATCTGGTGTTGCTAACACTGCTTCTTTGCCGGCTGTTCAAACCAACGACGAAGAAAAAGCGACCGTCAATGACGTTGTCGCGACTAACATTGCTGCAAGTGTCGCGAACGCATCGAACCTTTCAGTCGCTCCATCAGTGACCAGTCTCGCTATTTCAACTCAAATTGAGAGTCAACTTCCAACTTCTGATGACTCTTCTATCTCTAAGCCATCAATTATCCAGGTCTCAGCTGCTGGTCGTAATATTATTAATTACACTGTTCAAGCAGGTGACACCGCTGATAGCCTGGCCGCTAAATATCGTGTTTCTAAAGACACAATTAAGTGGGCAAACAACATGGTGTCTGATGCATTGACCGTTGGTCAGTCAATTCAGATCTTGCCACGAGACGGACTGGTCTACACAGTAAAGTCAGGTGATACTATTGCAAGTATTGCCGGCAAGTACAAAGCTGATGCATCAGTTATTACTACCTACAATGACCTTGAAATTAGTGGTGTGACTCCTGGACTTAAGATTGTTATTCCAAACGGAGACCTTCCTACTAACGAACGTCCTGGTTATACGGCTCCCGTTACTTCAAGTGGTGGCGGCTACTATGCCGGCTACCGTGCGGGATCAGTCGGAAACAGATATGCCTACGGTAACTGTACTTGGTATGCTTACGAACGTCGTGCGGCTATCGGCCGTTCTGTCGGAAGTTTCTGGGGCAACGGTGGCTCATGGGGATACAGTGCAGCCGCATCAGGCTATCGTGTTGATAACATAGCTGAAGCTGGTGCAATCCTTGTTGAACGAGGAAGTCCTGGCCACGTTGCAGTTGTTGAATCTGTCTCAGAAGACGGAACAGTTCTCGTCAGTGAGATGAATAACTCAGCTTACGGTGGCTTCAATATCGTCAATAACCGTACGATTAGTGCCGGTCAAGCGTTGCTCTACCAGTACATCCACTAAGCCTTCATTAAGCAATAACTGATTCGCCCCTGTTAATTCAGGGGCGAATTTAGTATAATAAGAACATATGTTTGTTGATACCGCCAAAGTCTATGTACAAGCTGGTCGCGGCGGTGATGGTGCCGTTAGTTTTCGTCATGAAATTTATGTCGATAAAGGTGGCCCTGACGGTGGTGACGGCGGAAAAGGTGGCGATGTCATCTTCGTCGGTACCGAAGGAATCAACACACTCATCGACTTCCGTTATAAACCAGAATTAAAAGGTGAATCTGGTCAATCTGGTGCTAAACGCGACCGACACGGTAAGTCCGGCGCAACAAATTACATTAAAGTTCCTGTCGGAACTGTCGTCAAACGTGACGGTCGTATCATTGCCGATATTATTACTGCTGGACAGGAAGTAGTCATCGCGAGGGGTGGTGATGGTGGATTTGGTAACGCTCACTTTAAATCATCTGTCCGTCAAACACCTCGTGTTGCTGAAAAAGGTGAGGATGGAGAGGTGTTCGAGGCAGAACTCGAATTGAAGCTTCTCGCAGATGTTGGGCTCGTTGGATTCCCGAATGCTGGAAAGTCTACTTTCCTTAGTGTTGTGAGTAACGCACGTCCTGAAATCGCTGATTATGCGTTTACGACTCTCTCGCCAAACCTTGGTGTTGCCGACATTGATGACGGTAGCCTTCTTATTGCCGACATTCCAGGGCTGATTGAAGGCGCTAGCGAAGGAAAAGGTCTCGGTGACGCCTTCTTGCGCCATGTTGAGCGAACCGCTGTGCTTTTGCATCTCATTGATGCCTATGAGAGCGATGTTGCCAAGGCATACCTGACTATTCGTAATGAACTGGCAAGTTACAACGAAGTGCTCATTGATCGACCAGAAATCATTGCTCTCACAAAGACTGAAGGTCTCGATGAAGAAATTATCCAGATGCAAGTAGATGCCCTCAAAGCGGTGGCTAAAGACCATTTGATCTTTGCTATCTCTTCTCCAGCCCACAAGAATATTACAGAGGTGCTGCGTGCTTTGCGTACAGAAGTAGAAACTATCCGTGAAGTTGAAGAGATTGAAGACGAGAACGAAGGTCTCCCGGTGATTTCTCTCTCTGCGGATCAAGTGGCGCTATCTTGGAACGTCGAAAAAACGTCTGAGAACGGTAAAGAAGTATTCGTCGTCAATGGTCACAAAATTGAGAAGTTCGCTCGTCGAACCCGTTTTGAAACCCATGAAGGTATCAACCGTCTCCGCGATATTATGAAAAAGATGGGTATTAGCTACGCATTGACCCGTGCGGGTGCGGTCGGGGACAGTGTCATCCGTATCGGAAATGACACCTTTACCCTAGTAGAACAAGCAGATTCAGACGATTAAAGTTTGACTTTATCTTGTCAAAGTGTTATAATGAAGTTAGCTCTCAAGATGATCCTTCCCATATCATCTTTAGAGCGTCCTTCGTAGGCACCGGACTGGGCATCTGCCCATCAGTTCGGCCACGAGAGGGGATCGTCCTCAAGACGAATTGGCTCGTAGCGTTCTTCGCTCGCCCTGGTCGCATCCAGAATAGATCCATCGGATCTAGGTATGCACCGCCCCTCTCGTGGTCTACGAACCACCATCTTCTGTGTCAGTTCTATATGGCTCCCAGGTTCGGCCCCCCGTTGGACCAGGCTGCAGTCGTTGGCATAGGAGGGGAGCTTCCCCCAGCTCCCGTGACCGCGTGAGTGGTGGGAATTCCGAGTAGTGGCCTGATCCCCAGCGCCCTCCTCTCGCGAATTCTCGCCCTCCGCGGTCACTCGCAACAACTTTGATCTTCAACGCACCCAAGTGGTGTGTTTTTTGTTATGCTAGAGGTATGGCCCAAACTTTTTTCTTTTATGACCTTGAGACCTCAGGCCTTAGTGGACGCGACGATCGTATCATGCAGTTTGCGGGACAACGTACTGATATGGATCTCAAACCTGTTGGTGAACCGTTCAACATACTAGTGAAGTTAAATGATGACACACTTCCGAGTCCGGATGCTCTGATGGTTACAGGTATTACACCCCAGCAAACAATTGAGGATGGCTATACTGAAGCAGAATTTGCTAAGTTATTGATTGAAGAAGTCTTTATCCCTGACACAATCACGGTTGGTTTTAACAATATCCGTTTTGATGATGAATTTATCCGCCATCTTTTTTGGCGCAATTTTTATGATCCCTATGAATGGGCATGGAAAGAGGGTCGTTCACGTTGGGATCTGCTCGATGTCGTTCGACTGACCAGAGCACTCAGACCTGAAGGTATTGAATGGCCGTTTGTTGATGGCAAAGAATCGAATCGGCTCGAACTGCTCACCAAGCAAAACGGTATCGATCACTTTAAAGCTCACGACGCTTTGAGTGATGTCGAAGCTTTGATTGCTGTGACAAGTATGATTAAAGAAAAACAGCCGCAATTGTTTAATTATCTTTTAAAACTGCGTGATAAGAACGAGGTGAAGAAGTTAGTAAACCTGGATGATAAGCAGCCCTTTGTGTATGTCAGCGGAAGATATGAAAGTGAATTCCATAAAGCAACCATCGCGTTTCCATTGACAAGTGGTCGCAATGGCAATGTCATGGTCTATGACCTTCGCTATGACCCGACACCATTCGTGACTCTTTCAGCGAAAGAGATCGAGGACAAGTTATTTGCAAAGTGGGAAGAACGACAAGCCGATGGTTTTGTCCAAGTTCCGATTAAAGAGATGCAGTACAACCGTGTCCCTGCTGTTGCGCCACTCGGTGTCTTAGAACAATCCGATGGCTGGAATAGGATAGGTCTTAATGAAGAGTTAATCACGAAGCATCGTAATATCCTTTTGTCATATCCTGGATTTGCCGAGACGGTGCGAAGTATCTTTGAAAAGAAATCAGATTTTAAAAAAGCTTTCGACCCAGAAGCGCAGCTCTACGATAGTTTTGTCGCAGAGGGGGACACGATGCGTATCGAAAAAGTCCGTCAAGCAGGAGAACAAGAATTAGCCGATCTGCACCCAGAGTTTTCTGACGAAAGATTGCCCGGACTCTTATTACACTATAAAGCTCGAAATTATCCGCGTAGTCTTGCGGAAGACGAAGCAGAAGCTTGGGAGAAGTGGCGCGCACAACATATCCAAAGCCAGTTACCTGGATTCTTGAAACGGTTCCAAATTCTTGCTGCCACGAATACTGATGACGATAAGCAGTTTATTCTTCAAGAATTACAGCTTTGGGCTGAAAGTATCGTACCGATTGATGCTGACTAAGCTCGAGTACGAATAGGAAAACGGGTGAAAAATTGAACGGTCGCATTGCCAACGAGACGGGCGAGTACAAAACCGATCAGTAGAGCAAAGAATTGCATCATGACATCAGCACTGAGAGAGATTGAGGTGCCTGGGATGATACCAGCGAGTAAGAACATCATGAGTGCATGGCCAGCATTGAGACTATCCAGGATCATTAATCCCGAAAGAATAAGACAGCTTATGATGACAACTCTTCGCATTTCTTCACCTCGTAAAAGTTTTATGAAATATACCACCCCAAGGGCCCGTATGCAAGCATAAGCTCTCTGTACGGGTCTGGTAAAAAGAGAAAATTAAGCGTATAATCGTATGGTTATGTCAGAGGTAATTAAAGTTGTTGGGGCGCGTGAACACAACCTAAAAAACATTAGTGTTGAGATTCCGCGCGACAAACTCGTCGTTATTACTGGACTCAGTGGGTCTGGTAAATCTTCGCTTGCCTTCGATACGATCTATGCTGAAGGTCAGCGTCGGTACGTTGAAAGTCTTTCAAGCTATGCTCGACAATTCTTGGGTCTCATGGAAAAGCCCGACGTTGATCAAATCGATGGACTAAGTCCAGCGATTAGTATTGACCAAAAATCAACGAGTCGTAACCCACGTAGTACCGTTGCAACGGTGACCGAGATTTACGATTACCTTCGACTTCTTTTTGCACGTATTGGTGTGCCTCATTGTCCTGTTTGTGGTAAGCCGGTTAGCCGTCGTACCCCGGAAGACATTATCGATGAAGTGATGAAACTGACGCCTGGTGCTCGATTGATGGTGCTCGCTCCGATTGTGAAGAGTAAGAAAGGTGAGTTCGCTCACATTCCAGAGCAATATCGCCGACTTGGCTTTGCTCGTGCACGAGTTGATGGTGTTGTCTATTCTTTGGATGAATTTCCTGAGCTTGATAAGAAATATAAACATGATATCGAAATCGTTGTCGACCGTATTGCACTCAGTGAAGATGCGCGTTCACGAATTGCACAGTCGGTTGAACAGTCACTCGACATTGCCGATGGTGTGGTGCAGATCCTGGACGTTGATGGCGAAAACACCTATGTCTATAGTCAGCGTTATGCGTGTGTCGACCATCCAAACGAAGAGATTCCCGAACTAGAACCACGACTCTTTAGTTTTAATGCGCCACAAGGTGCTTGTCCTGTGTGTACCGGTCTTGGTAACCGACTTGAAGTCGATCCTGAATTAGTCTTTAACCCGAATCTTACGATTGCCGAAGGGGCGATTCGTCCTTACAACCGGGTCAATAGTGATGCATGGTATATGAAGCGTCTACAGGCTGTCGCTGATCGTCATGACTTTAGTTTGAGAGTACCGGTCAAAGAATTATCTGACGAATCAATCGAAAAAATCCTTTATGGAACTGGTGACGAAAAGTATACCGTAGCTCTCGGCGACGGTCGTTCATACGAAGCAGCCTACGAAGGAGTTATTCCGAACCTCGAACGTCGATTCAAAGAAACCGACAGTGATTTTATGCGTCGTGATATCGAACGCTTCATGCGTGAGCGTGAATGTCATGCTTGTCATGGTGCTCGTCTCAAACCGGTTGTTCTTGCGGTCACCGTTCATGATTTGAACATTATGGATATTTGTAATCTTGGTGTAGATGCAGCTATTGATCTTTTGGAGCACAACTTGAAGCTGACCGATCAGGAACAATTCATTGCATCTCAAATTATGAAAGAGATTAATGCTCGCCTTGGCTTTATGAGTAACGTCGGATTGAGCTATCTTGAACTATCACGTGCGGCTAACACACTCTCGGGTGGAGAAGCGCAGCGTATTCGTCTGGCGACTCAAATCGGCTCAGGACTTCAAGGCGTTTTATATGTTCTTGACGAACCATCAATTGGTTTACACCAACGCGATAATGATCGACTGATCAGTACATTGAAACGCCTCCGCGATTTAGGCAATACGGTCCTTGTTGTCGAACATGACGAAGATACCATTCGTCACGCTGACTACCTTCTTGATATTGGGCCTGGCGCGGGTGTTGCAGGTGGAAATGTTGTTGCGGCAGGAACTCCTGATGAAGTTGCTAAAGATCCGAACAGTATTACGGGACGTTACCTTAGCGGTGTCGAAAAGATTGATGTACCGAAGAAGCGCCGTGCAGTACAAAAGGATCGTCATCTGACGATTCGTGGTGCTCGCGAAAACAACCTAAAAAATATTGACGTGACTATTCCTCTCGGATTAATCACCGTTGTCAGTGGTGTCAGTGGTTCAGGTAAGTCGACACTCGTCAACGACATCCTTGCAAAGGAACTGTCAGCTCGTCTTCACCGTGCACACGAAGTCCCGGGAACTCACGATAACATTGAAGGTATTGAGCAGCTTGATAAAGTCATCGTTATTGATCAATCAGCTATTGGCCGTACTCCTCGATCCAACCCTGCAACGTACACTGGCGTATTCACTCCTATCCGTGAACTATTCGCTGGCACCAACGAAGCAAATATTCGTGGCTACAAAGCCGGACGCTTTAGCTTTAACGTCAAGGGTGGACGCTGTGAAAACTGTCAGGGTGATGGGGTCATTAAAATTGAAATGCACTTCTTGCCTGACGTCTATGTCACTTGTGATGTATGTAAGGGTAAACGCTACAACCGCGAAGCACTCGAAATTAAATACAAAGATGCAACCATTAGTGATGTCCTTGATATGACTGTTGAGCAGGGAGCAGCCTTCTTTGAGAATATTCCAGCAATCGCTCGTAAGCTCGACACACTCGTCGACGTTGGACTTGGATATATTAAACTTGGCCAGCCTGCAACAACCTTCAGTGGTGGTGAAGCACAGCGTATTAAGCTCGCTTCAGAACTTTCACGCCGGTCCACTGGTAAGACGATGTATATTCTCGACGAACCAACAACTGGTCTTCACAGCGCTGACGTCAAACGGTTACTTGGCATTTTGCAGAAGCTTGTCGAAGGTGGAAACAGCATGATCATTATCGAACATAACTTAGACGTGATTAAAACAGCTGATCATATTATCGATATGGGACCAGAGGGTGGACTTGGTGGTGGAACAGTTGTTGCCACTGGTACTCCAGAGGATATCACTAAAGCAAAAGACTCATTCACCGGAAACTATCTTAAAGCTCTGTTGTAGTCGGGTCCTGCGCTAAGATCACGATATTGAAGTCTGCTAGCTCAATACTAATCTGTGAGTTTTCATCAGTCATTACCGAGCTGACAGAGGTCTCGTTGAAGTCTGAACTGTATCCTTTCCAACTACTGTTGAATCGAACATGCCACACTCCGGGCAATGGCACGTAGAGTTTATAGTCGGTAAAGCGTTGATCGCTACAATTGATGATGATCAATACGTCATCGTGAGGGCCACCATTCATCCATCGATGATAGGCAATGACATGATTAGAGATATCCTCGTGGAAAATATTCACTGACTGACCAGTCAGACCAATAGTGTTACCGTAGGTATTTTTACGAAGATTAATAAGATGCTGATGAGCGAGTACGATGCCTGCAAATTGGGTCGTCTTGTCCCATTCGAGCATTCGCCAGTCATTGAAACTACCTTCTTGGAGGAACTCTTCACCTTGCAAGATCATTGGGATCCCTGGTGCAGTTAAGGCTATCGCATTGGCAATGAGGTCGTACTGTCTCGCAAAGACACTCGATGCGTTACCGGGTGTCGCGGCTTCATTGAGACGAACAGCACCATTATTAGCGGCGGTATCGTGAGAGTCACCGAAGATTATCTTTTGGAACGCGTCACCGTTATATTTTTTCTTTAGTTCATCTGCTAAGTTGCCATCAAATGCATAGGCATTTGGAAGACCTAATGCAGCACGGATTCCTTGCGGGAAGCTAATACCCCATTGCGCATCAAATCCAGTCCCACCTTCGCTGACAGGTTTTGTTATGTACTCATTTCCTGAGCTGTCCTCAGCCACCATTAAAGAGTGAGGGTTTATCTTGTGCGCTAATGTTGTCATTTCTTGTAAGAGTGTCCAAGTGTCAGCAATATCGGTGTCAGGGCCGCCTTCGGCACCTTTTGTGTTTCTCATGTAGGTTGTTGCATCGAGTCGGAGACCGTCGACGCGGTAATCAGCAAACCACATTGCGACATTATCGAGTAGGAACTGTCTGACTTCAGGTCGGCCGTAATCAGGGCGAGATCCCCATGGTGTGTCACCACGTTCGTCATTATAGAAATAGATACCACCGCGACCATTTTCACTCCAACCATCAAATTGCCACATATCGCTCTGTTTGTCGGTGTAGAAGTGGTTGTAGACGACATCAACGATGACACCGATGCCTCTTTTGTGGCAAGCTTTGACGAATTCAAGCAGGCCGTGGCGTCCTCCATAGGCATTTTCAATCGCATATATATAGTTTGGAGCGTAGCCCCAGCCGGCACTGGCGAGCATACTGGTAATCGGCATCAGTTCGATCATATTGATACCCAGGTTTTCAAGGTAGTCGAGTTTTTCGATGGCACTCATGAATGTCCCAGATGTAGAGGCGTCGGGTCGATTAAAGGTCCCAATGTGCATTTCATAGATGATTTGTTTTTCTTTTGGAATTTGAGTTACAACAGTTTCTTCCCAGTCAAAATGCGGATCAACAATGACCGACATACCAACATCTGAGTCAGTGAGTTGCAGTGCACGAGGGTCGTTTCGATCAAGTGTCCGTCCATCTGGTGTGTAGATGCGATATTTGTAAGTTTGTCCTGCTTCTACATTTTTCACCAACATCGACCAGTGTCCGTCGTTCTCACTTTCGAGAGGCGTCTCAGTCGAATTAAAAGAATCGTTGACGACAACGCTAACATTTTTTGCGAACGGTGCCCAGACGCGAAATTCGACGCCGCTACCGGTAAGTATCGCCCCTAGGTTTTTTTTGACCTGATGCCCCATAACTTCTTATAGTATGGAGCCATAAGCGTCTTTTGACAAGTCAGAGGTGAGGGATTATTTCTTGCGGGGTGCAAAGATTGATTTAAGCTCTCGCTTTGTGCCTTCCCAGAGGGATGCGCGCATTTTTTTGTCACGGATGAGGTGGATGATTGCTGGGAGAACAGAGATGAAGATAATGACAGCGATCATTGGCAGTAGAATGTGATCAATCTCGATGCCCATGCTTTCGAAAACACCTCCGAGACCATAGCCGATGTAGGTGATGCCTCCGGTCCATATGAGGGCGCCAACGATATTAAAGGTCAGGAACCGGTTGTAGGCCATGTTGCTCGCACCGGCAACGATAGGGGCAAAGGTCCTGACGATAGGAATGAAACGAGCAATGATGATAGTCTTACCGCCATGTTTTTCGTAAAAAACTTGGGCTCGCTGGATGTATTCTTGTTTAAAAAGGCGTGCATCTGGTTTTGTGAATATTCGTCCACCGGCTTTACGTCCAAACCAATAGCCAACTGAATCTCCGAGAGCAGCAGCGACAAAGAGGATAAGAACGGCGACATGGATATTGACGTTCAAGACGCCGGCATGAATCAAGAATCCGGTCGTGAAAAGGAGACTATCGCCAGGAAGGAAGAAGCCGATTAACAGTCCAGACTCAGCAAAAATAACTGCAGCAACACCGAGGATGCTTGCTCCGACAATAAAGTCCATTAGATTAACACCAGGAATCATACTACCTCTTATTCTATCACGCTCTTTATCTGTTAGATATGGTATAATAGAATCAGTTTATTAGTGAGAAAGAAAGAGAAGACGCATGCACGAAATTACGCTGAAACTTGATGCTCGTACCATTAGTGGTAAGAAGGTATCGACACTCCGACAAGAGGGGATTGTTCCGAGCGTCATTTATGGTGGCCACGACGACCCTATTTCAACTCAATCTGCAGTTGTAGAGACAACTAAAGTTGCCCACGCGGCAGGCAAGCACAGTCCTGTCACCCTAACTATTGATGGCAAGAAGCAACTTGCTATCATCAAGAGCATTGATTTTGATCCTATCAAACACCATGTTCGTCACATTGCGTTTCATGCAATCAAACAGGACGACGTCATTACGACTGATGTGCCAATTGTTTTGGTTGGTGAAGGTGAAAGTGCTGCTGAAAAAGCTGGACTCATTATTCTTCAAGCAATCGAGACTCTTGAGATTAAGGCAAAGCCTGCATCACTTCCTGAATCAATCGAAATCTCAATCATCGATCTTGCAACAACCGATGATCGTTTGACGATTGCCGACCTTAAGCTTCCTGAAGGTGTCGAATTTGCTGACGCTGAGCAAGATCTTGATCTTGTGATTGCAAACGTTTACGAGCCTGCTGCACTTGAAGCTGCAAACGAAGCTGCGGCTGGTGATGCAACAATCGATACAGAAGTTGAATCTGAGAATGGTGAAGATACACCAAAAGATTCTGCCGAAGCACCGAAAACCCCAGAAGAGTCAAAGTAATTCGTTACTCACTTACAAAAATAATCCCGCCACTGTGCGGGATTATTTTTTAGTCTTCGTTGATGAAGCCACCAGATTGATGTGACCACAATTTTGCGTAGATTCCATTTTCTTTTAACAACTCTGCATGAGAACCATCTTCAACTACTGCACCATCTTCAAGAAGAATAATACGGTCGAGCTTCGCAATGGTTGAGAGTCGGTGGGCGATAACGATACTCGTACGACCCTTCATTAATTTTTGCAGTGCATCTTGGATGAGTTTCTCGCTATCGCTATCGAGGGCTGAGGTTGCTTCGTCAAGGACGAGAATAGGCGAGTCTTTGAGGATAGCACGGGCAATAGCGATACGTTGTCGTTGTCCTCCAGAAAGTTTTACCCCACGCTCACCAACGAGAGTTTCAAATCCTAGCGGTAGGGAATCAATAAACTCGGTGGCATTTGCCAGTCTTGCTGCACGTTCAACGTCAGCATCTGTCGCAGATGAGCTACCGTATGCAATATTATCTCGAAGTGATCGGTGGAAGAGCATCGGCTCTTGCGGGACATAGGCGATAGAGCGGTGAAGACTTTGTTGGGTGACCTCGCTAATGTCTTGGTTATCAATCAAGATCTTACCATCATCGATGTCAGAGAAACGTAAGAGTAATCGGGTCAGCGTTGTTTTACCTGAACCTGAATGTCCCACGATACCAACACGCTGTCCCTTGGGAATAACGAGATTAAAGTCTTTAAAGAGAGCATCATTGTTGTCTTGGTGAGTGAAGGTGACATTTTGGAATTCGACGTCACCATTTTTTACGTGTAATTTCTTGGTACCTTTGTCGACGACAGACGGAGCAAGTTCAAGGATCTCGACCATGTCATGGGCATCACCAATGATTCGGTTGTAGTTACGTAGGATGGAGTTCATTTCCCATAGCTGACGGCCAATGGTAAAGCTATAGGTAATCGCAAGGTAGATGCTGGCAATCGAGATCAAGTGATATTCAGATGCCCAGATCGCAGCGAGGAAGACGGAAACATAGAGGACCATGATAAGGCCCGAGTAGGCTGAGCTCACTCCTAAGAATCGGCGCATGTTCATACGACTTTTTGTACGGAAGAAATTTGCCTTTTCTGCCATATTCTTTTGCTCAAATTCTTCTGATCCATATGCTTTGACGGTCGAGATGTTGGTAACAACGTCGGCTACATAGCCGTTTGCTGCAGTCATTGCCTGCGCCTCTTCACGAGTGGTTTTCTTCATACTGTTCGAGCCAACGATCACTACGATCACGAAGATAACCGAAATTACAGCTAGTACGATCGCGTATTGCCAGAAGACAAAGGACAAGATGACGATACCAGCGATAATACTAGCGATTGATGGAATGAGCTGCCAAATAACCGTGTCCCAGAAACGTTCGAACGATCCGACGAGTTTTGTAGTCTGTGAAACGAGCGCACCACCGAATCGGTTAGCGTGAAAACCAAGACTATGGGTCGTCAGTTTGTTGAAAATGATTTGATACAAGTCTCGTTGACCTGATGATTCCATAGTCCAGGCCATATAGAGATTGATACGCCCACCAACTAACTGTGCGTAGAGTTGGACGAGTGTATACGTAACGAGAAGGGGTAATCCGGTCGTAAAGTTGAGACTATCGGTCTGAACGAGAGTTAAAATCTGGGCAATGATGTAGGGGGCGATAAAGCCACCAATAACTGAAGTGAAACCAGAGTTAAGAATCGCAACCCAGGTGTGAAGTGGGTAACGCTGGGCAATCTTCCAGAAGAGGGATAATGTTTTTCGTTGCATGGTGATAAATTTATTTTACTTTTTGATCGATCGTGTCTTTACAGAGTTGTACGACATTTCTTACGAGCTCATCTGGGAGCTGATGATCGGGAGTGAAGCTGATAGTTCCTTTGGTTGTTTTATAATCTTTTAATTCGTTTTTAAATATCCCTACGGCTTCTCCACCAGGATAGATACTCATGAATTTTTTGTTTGAAGCAAAGGCGAGCATGTACTTTCCCTTGTAACGGTAGGTCGGGACACCATAGCTAAAAGCATCTTCGGCATTGGGAACGACTTCATAAACAATGTTGCGAAGTTTTGTCAGTACCAACTTCTCTTGTTCATTGAGTCTATCGATATATTCCGTCACGACACTCATGCCTCTCATAATAACACTAGTAATCGTGCTATAATATACTTCGTGCAAAAAATTCTACTCTACTATGCTTTTACACCGATCAAAGATCCGGAGTCTGTTCGTCTGTGGCAAAAGACTTTGACAGATAGCTTAAATCTGCGTGGACGGATTTTATTATCTCCTCATGGTATCAATGGAACCGTTGGTGGAGAGATGGATGACTTAAAGAAATATATTAAAGAGACCAAGCAATTCGCCGGATTCAAAAAGATGGCTTTCAAATGGAGTGATGGTGGACGTGAAGATTTCCCTCGAATGAGTGTGAAGGTCCGTCGTGAAATTGTCGCTTTCGACGCCGCTGATGAACTACGAGTCGATGAGAATGGTGTTGTTGGGGGAGGAATTCACCTCAAACCAAAAGAAATCCATAAGCTTGTCGAGGAGCGTGATGATGTTGTGTTCTTCGATGGACGCAATGCTCATGAAGCCGCGATCGGTAAATTTAAAGGTGCAGTCGTCCCTGATACTCACACAAGTCGAGATTTTATTAAAGAACTTGAGAGCGGGAAGTATGACGATATTAAAGACAAGCCAATCGTCACCTACTGCACAGGTGGTATTCGTTGCGAGATTCTTAGTTCACTCATGATAAATCGAGGATTCAAAGAAGTTTATCAAATTGATGGCGGGATTGTGAAATACGGTGAAGCCTACGGTGACGATGGTCTATGGGAAGGAAGTCTCCGTGTATTCGATGATCGAATGACAGTCGACTTCTCAGACCATACAGCAGTTATTGGTGTATGTACTCATTGTGGTGAAGCAACAAGTAATTATGAAAACTGTGCCTTTGCTAACTGTAATGACCTCGTCTTAATCTGTGAAAACTGCAAGAACGATCCTGAACTTTTGTATCACACAGAAGTATGTCGCGAACGTGCACTTGCTCTTTCAGCTAAAAATTAGTGACCGACGTTCTCGAAGACGATCTTTTTTGGAAGCGCAAAACTGAGTAGGAATGTCACTCCAACAAGTGATACGGCATAGATCATTGTCGCGGTGAAGGCGTTAGTAAAGTTTTCATTCGATGCTTCTTTAATCGATGAAGTAATCACCTCTCCTAATTTTTGTGACCCTGATTGAGATTGTGCTGACTCCAATACTTTACAGCTTTCTGGTGTCTCTGATGCATCTTTCTGCTTCGAACGGTCAACATAACAATCTTTAATCGATGCAACGATACTGTCTTGTGCTTGTGACGGGATGTTCTCGGCAGTGAGTTCGGTACGAATGTTTGACTCCGCCTTATCGGTGAAACTATATGATGCATTGTTGGCGAGTTGTCCAAAGAAGATGACTCCGACGATAGCGATACCGATTGCGCCACCAAGTTGTGAAATAGCATTCAACGTTCCACTTGCCGAACCAGCATGTTTCACATCGACATCCTTCAATGTCACTGAGAACATCAGTCCCATGACGAGACCCATACCCACTCCAGTGAGGAAGAGACCAGGAATGAATTCCCATGGAGTAGCGTTTATGCCTGAACGCCAAAGTATGAAGACCACAGCAGCTAGGCCAATTGCCAGAATGATCGTTCCAAGAGTCATGGTGTAACGTCCGAGTCTTGGGGTGAGTTTTTGGGCGAGGAAAGCGATACTGAACGTAATACCGGCTGCTGTCGGTAATCCGGTGAGAGCTGCTTCAAGGACTTCATAGCCGAGACCCACTTGGAGGACTAATGTAAACGTAAAGAAGAAGCCAAGCATAATCATTTGGAACACTGCGTTGACGAGCGAACCAATACGGAAGGAATGTGCTTTAAAGATTGAAGGGATGATGAGTGGTGAGCCATCCTTTTTATCTTTTCTCAGTTGCCACCACCAGAAGAGAATGAAGACGGGGATTGAGGCGATCATCATGACGAATAGCCATACTGGCCAGTCGAGTTCACGTCCTTGGATGAGTGGGAAAATAAACAATCCAAGGGTAAGGATGATCAAGCCAGTCCCAAAAATATCTAGCTTGAGTGGGTGAGGAGATTTACCATCCGGAAGGTATTTGATTGCCATCAAGAAAGCGAAGATGCCGACAGGAATGTTGATCAAGAAGATAGGGCGCCAATCGAGACCACCAATATTTGCCTGAATTAATAGACCACCAACGACTGGACCGAGAGAGGCAGATAGTCCTCCTAATGCACCGAACAATCCCATCACCGCGCCACGTTCTTTCGGCGGATACATCACCTGCATTAGGGACATCACTTGAGGCACCATCAGAGCGGCCATCGCTCCTTGAAGGAGCCGAGCGCCAATAAGAACCTCGGTTGATGGTGCGATACCACTGAGTAAGGAAGCAAAGGTAAATCCAGCAACTCCGATCATAAAGAGTTTTTTATAGCCAACCACGTCGCCCAAGCGGCCGCCAGTAATCAAAAGGACAGCAAAGGAAAGTGCGTAACCAGCCGTGAGCCATTGGATAGCAGAATAACTCGCACCAAGATCTGCTTGGATAGAAGGGATGGCGATGTTAACAATCGTGTTATCGAGCAGGTCGATAGCGAAAGCAAGAGCAACAACAATAAGGGCAATTGTCCGTTGGCGAGAGGTAAATTTCTGAGCGTGGTGATGCGCTGAGTGAGTCGGATGTGCGGTATCTGCTTTAGCCACTGAGTTTCCTTTTGAGTTAAAATATCGAGAACCTATTAATTATACGCCATTTATCGCGGTACAATAGATATATGAATGCAAAGCTTGAAGAAAAGCTAAAAACTCTCCCTCGAAGTGCCGGGGTGTATTTCCATAAGTCATCAAGCGGAGAGATTATTTATGTAGGGAAAGCAGCGGTGTTAAAAAATCGTGTGCGTCAGTATTTCCAAAGCACACGTGATATGGACGTGAAGACTCGGGCACTGGTTGAAGAAATTGAAGATACCGATTGGGTAGAGACGGAGAGTGAACTTGACGCCCTCTTTCTTGAATCCGAGATGGTCAAGCGTTATATGCCACGCTACAACATTCTGCTTCGTGATGACAAGTCACAAATGTTTATCCGCATCGATATGAAAAGCGAATGGCCAACAATTACCTTCACGCGTAACCCAGCGGATGACCAAGCAGATTATTTCGGCCCGTACTACAACGGCTATGCGATCAAGAAGGCACTCAGGTATCTGCGTAAAGTATTCCCGTACTACATGACGCCACCAAAAGAAGGGGTGCGACCCGACCTTGATGCTCATATAGGATTAAGTCCTCGTGAAGGAGTGTCGAGTAATGAGTATAAGCAGACACTGAAACGATTAATTCGCTACATCGAAGGCGGACGTCGCACGATCGTTAAAGAACTTGAAAAAGAAATGCAGTTAGCGGCGAAACTCCATGACTTTGAAAACGCCGCCATACTTCGAAATAAAATCGGCGACTTAAAAGCATTGCAGCAAAAGATTATGTTTGGTGATCGTGAGTTCTTAGATATTAGTAAAGATAAAGCACTGAGTCAGTTGGTTGATTTGTTTGGTTTGGCCAAAATCCCAGCTCGGATTGAAGGTTACGATATTAGTCATATGGGTGGCACCAATGTCGTTGCCAGTATGGTGGTATTCACCAATGGAGTGAGTGACCGGGCTAACTATCGAAAATTTAAGACTCGTATCGAACAAAATGATGACTACTATAATATGTACGAAACGTTATCGCGTCGTACAAGTGAAAAGAATCTGAAATCTTGGGGAATGCCAGATCTTATATTGATCGATGGAGGCAAAGGCCAATTGGATGCTTCATTGAAAGCCTTAGAAGAACGTGGCTTAAAGATTCCTATGATCAGTATCGCTAAGCGCGAAGAAGAAGTAATTGTTCATGCGACGAGATCCAACATCGCCACCGAAAAACTGGTCGAGTATATAAAAGATCCTGCACCGGGTGTGTCTGTCACTCGTTCGGGTGACTATCTGATCGTCAATTTACACGCTGGTCAAATTAATGCTTCAGGCCACTCAAAGAACTTGCGTGGTGGTGATACCATTTCAACGTTTACTGACGTAACGAAATTATTCCAACGTATTCGTGATGAGTCGCACCGTTTCGCGGTCAGTTATCATACTGTTTTGAAACGCGCTAAACAAACGGCGAGCACGCTCGAAGAGATTCCTGGAATTGGACCGGCCACGAAACGAAAGTTAATTCGAACGTTCGGGAGCGTTCGTGCCTTAGGGACGGCAGACAAGTCAGCGATTGCGGCGGTGATTGGTGAATCGAAGGCAGCATTGGTCAAACAGTACCTTTCATAACGCTTGTACTTATCTGAAGAGCGAGCTACTATAAAGATAGTTATGAATCGGGTACTCAGAGGTTCACAATTTAAACGAGGCTTTACTATTGTAGAGCTCATTGTGGTTATCGCTGTCATAGCGATTTTAGCCGTCATTGCTATCGTTTCTTATTCTGGCTGGCAAACATCGATCAGAACTGCTTCAGTAAAGAACGACCTTAATGCTGCCGCAACGACACTTGAAGATCTTCGAAATACGTCGACGACAGGTGGGTATCCGACATCAGATCCACCCTTTACACGAAGTCCAAATATCGAATTGTTGTTTACGAGCTTAACAGCGGAAGAGTACTGTTTGGATGCCCACTCAACAATTGACCCTTCGGTTGAGTATTACTTGTATTCTCGAAATAAAGAGGGTGGTCCAATTGCTGGAAAGTGTCTTGATCGTACTGATTTATCACCGCCGGTATCGCCGGCAAGTGTCAGTATTGTATCGACGACTGGTACAAGTGCCGTTGTTAACTGGCCCTCTATTGCCGACGCGGTCAGTTACATTGCACAGTGTGCGTCTGACCCATCGTTTATTTATGGTCCACAACAAACAACAGTTACGAACAACACAGGTATTGTGAGTGCAACAGTAAATAATCTCACGCCGAGTACGCAATTCTATTGCCGAGTTAAGTCTGTAAACACAAAAGGCGCCAGTGCTTGGTCAGGTGCAAATATTGCTAGTACTAATGCAACCTATGGAGGATTACCAGTCGCTACATCAATTGAAGGTTATTGGGCAACTGCTCCTCAAGGGTATTTGTTAGAAGATGGGTCGGCTGTATCCCGCACTACCTATGCTTCGTTATTTGCAGTCATCGGAACCACTTATGGTGCTGGTGATGGTACAAAGACCTTTAATCTCCCTGACTCACGTGGAAGAACAAGCGTCAATAGAAATACGAGTGACGTCGAGTTCGCGACAATCGGTCAAAAAACAGGCTCAAAAACAGAAACGCTCACCGCTGCGCAACTTCCTCCGCATCAACATGGCATACGTGCGGAATATGGTGGATCAGGGACGCTCAACAGCGGGACACCAGGTCAATACAATCAATTAAGTAATGGTGGAACGGGCTATCCATTCTCTTATTCATATACACAAGCAGATGGTGGTAGCGGTGGCTCGCACAATAATATTCAACCATCAATCGTGAAGGTTTCAGCCATTAAATTCACTGACCCAGACTCAGCAGCGACTACTCCTCCGGCCGGTACCTCAATCAGTGGCTACTGGACATCAATTCCTAGTGGATATGTTGCAGAGAATGGTGCAAGTCTGCCGCGTGCATCGTACCCCGACCTTTATAACGCGATTGGAATAACCTACGGATCAGCTGATGGGTTGTCTTTCAATGTTCCTAATTCCCAAGGACGAGCGTCTGCACAATTAAGTAGTAGTGATGCAGAGTTTGATACTCTTGGTGAAAGAAATGGTACAAAAGTTGAAACACTGACTGTTTCTCAAATTCCAGCACATCGACATAACATCCGAGCGGAGTATGGCGTGACGGCGGTCAACTTGTCACTCGCTCCTCCAGCTAACTATAATCAGTTGACGACAAACGGAGCTTATCCTTTCCAAACTGCCTACACGAGACTTGATGGCGGAAGTGGTCAATCACATAACAATATACAGCCATCTATCACAAAGTTGTATGCCATCAAATCTACTGCATCAACAGGAGTAGGAAATCTCGTCGCACCAGGAACATCTGTTGCAAGTTATGCGAATGTCGATCCCGTCGGTTACTTATTTGAGGATGGATCGGCCGTATCACGTACGACCTACGCTGACCTATTCACGGCTATCGGAACAACCTATGGAGCTGGAAATGGAACAACGACGTTTAATATCCCAGATTCACGAGGTAGAATTGGGGTGAATATAAGTTCTAGTGACAGCGAATTTAATACTCTCAATGAAAAGTATGGCGCGAAAACACACACACTTACGGGAGCACAAATTCCTGCACATCAACATGCGATTCGAGCAGAATTCGGTATCTCAGGTGGGGTGAACTCGGCAGTACCTGGCCAATACAATCAGCTGACCACAAACGGAGCATATCCATTCAGGAACGACTATACTCAATCAGATGGCGGTGGCGGCGGATCTCATAACGAGATTCAACCAACTATCGTTAAGCGATTCCTGATCAAGTACTAAGAGCATTACCTCTATGGTATACTGAAAATATTCTATGAAATCACAGATTCTTGTTTTTATTGTTCGCTGGCTATTGAACTCGTTTGGACTCTGGGTGGCTTTCCGCTTACTTGGTACCGGGTATGAAAACGTTGATGTCACAGCGGGGACGTGGGGATTCCTACTCGCAGGACTTATCTTCTCGGTTATCAATAGTGTCCTTCGTCCACTTGCCGTTATCTTCTCTTTACCAGCAATCCTGCTTACTCTCGGTCTCTTTATGATCATTGTGAACGGTGCATTAGTCTATCTTTCGCTGGCCATCGCACCAGGGATAGCGATGTCATTTACTAACTCAATTCTTACAGGAATCATCCTTAGTCTGATAAACTATATAGTAAGTGCTGCCGTTGAAATTGGCGGAAGTAAATCAGGAGTGAAGGAATAATGAGCATCGATACAATTCTACAAATCATCATGGTCGCTTCGGCATTTCTTATGATTGTGTCTATTTTACTTCAGCAACGTGGTGCGACCCTCGGCGCAGGGTTCGGTGCATCAGGTGAGCTGTACACTACTCGTCGTGGTGTTGATAAGAACCTGTTCGAAGTAAGTATTGTACTAGCCGTCATTTTTGTCCTTTCAATCTTGACCGGACTTTTACTACCAGCCTTAGGCTAGGGGAGTATACGTGGCTGATAACCAACCCAGTAAATGGAATCGTCTGCCCAAAATGAGCTTTAGCTCAAAAGACTTGAGCCGACGAATGAAAAAAGTTGAGGGTGCAACCGTAAAGCACGCTCGTCGTTTTGTGTTCCGTCGTCTTGATAATTTCCGCGAAGTGCGTCGTCATATCGCGATATGGATTATCGCCATCGGTATTATCGTGGGGGCAAGTGGCCTCCAGCTCATGTGGTATCAACAAAGTTATCGGACACAGGCCCATGCAACAGATGGGACCTATGCAGAAGCGGTTCTCGGTCCAGTTAATACATTGAACCCAATTTTCGCGAATACGAGTGCCGAAGAGTCAGCTGGGAATCTTCTATTTTCTCGACTTCTGAGCTACGACGACACCGGTCATCTGAATTACGACTTAGCTGAGAGTATGGCTATTAGCGACGATCAGACGACTTATACGATTAAGATTCGTCCTGATGCACGGTGGAGCGATGGTATCTATGTTCGCGCACGAGACGTTGTCTTTACTGTCGGTCTTTTGAAGGATCCTGCAACTCGTTCAACAATTAGTGGATGGAATGACATTGTAGCGACTGAAGTTGATGATCGTACCGTTTCATTCAAGCTGCCGTCTGTCTATGCTGCCTTTCCTCACGCATTGAACTTCTTGCCGATCCTTCCTGAGCACATTCTTCGTGATATTGAGCCTGGGGCAATTCGTGAAAACGATTTTAGTACCAGTCCTGTTGGAAGCGGTCCATTTACACTTCGATTTATCCAAGACATTGATCAGACAACAGGACGTAAGATTGTTCACCTCGCTCGCAATGCTAATTACTACCGTGGAGCACCTAAGCTCGACCGTTTCCAACTCCATGTCTATGGAACGAGTGAAGCGATTGGTAAAGCAATGACAACTGCAGAGGTGAATGCAGCGACGGACCTGTCGGTGACAGATAGCACAAAGTTAAACACAGAGCGATATAAGGTAGAACGAAAACCAATTAATAGTGGTGTCTATGCATTGTTTAATACGACAACTTCGGTCCTTAATGATAAAAATATCCGTCTCGCACTCCAATCTGGGACTGATGTCGCTGCGGTGAGAAAAGCTGTTGGCAATGACATGCCTGAACTTCATTTACCATTTGTGAATGGGCAAGTAAGTGGTGATGTCCCGGCGGCAGCTATCTATAACAAACCAGCAGCGGAAAAACTACTCGATGATGCAGGATGGAAACTTGAGGGAACTGTCCGAAAGAAGGACGGCGTCAGTTTGAAATTATCAGTGGTCACGACAAAGAACAATGATTTTGAAAAGGCTCTCGATGTCCTCGCATCACAATGGCGCGGCCTCGGTATCACTGTAACAACAAGCATCGTTGACCCAAGCGATACGACGCAGAACGTTGCGAAGGATATCTTGCAACCTCGCCGATTTGACGTATTACTGTACCAACTTACGATCGGTGGAGATCCTGATGTCTATGCGTATTGGCACTCATCTCAAGCAACAAATGGATTTAATTTTTCTAACTATGCAAACGCGATTAGTGATGATGCACTTGTCAGTGCACGTTCACGTATCGAGCCGGATCTTCGTAACGCAAAATATCTGACATTTGCTCGCCAATGGATGGCAGATGCCCCAGCAATTGGTTTGTATCAAGCGACGACACAATATGCCTATAGTAAGAGTGTCCACGCCCTTACGTCAGATGAGGTACTCGTCTCACCAGGTGATCGATACGCAGGAGTACTTTACTGGTCAGTTGGTGACCGACTCGTACAACGCACCCCATAAGGCTTGATTTAAGGGGTAGGCTACGCTATACTCTTACCTTAGTCGGGCGCTTAGCTCAGTTGGCTAGAGCATCTCGTTTACACCGAGAGGGTCGGGGGTTCGAATCCCTCAGCGCCCACCAAGAATAAGCATTATTCATGTTTACAGAGACCACGTTATAATGACGTGGTCTTTTTGTTGACAGATCAAAACGGTTAAACGACTCTCGACCCTTCTGTTTTTAGTAAGCACTCACAAGGTGGTTTCGAGCAGCTGCTTTTTCTACTACATGCAAACCATGAGCGATTTGTTAAACTAGTTTTATCCTTAAACATTTTTCGTGTTTTTTGGATACAAAAGCGTGGGCAAACGGCTATTCAAGGCGTGGCTCGGCTCGTGGCGAATAGCCAGGGTCGACCACGCCTATTTGTGTGTCATCGACCCAAGCCATTCGAAGGAGGTCATCATGGCCCACCCCAAGAACAGCGGAAAAGCATGGAGCCAGCAGGACGTCAAAAGCCTGCAGCAGCTCGCGAAGGGTAATACACCCACGCGAGTCGCAGCGCTCAAGCTCGGACGCACCCCAGATGCTGTTCAGAGTCAGGCGTCGAAACAAGGCATTAGCCTCAAACCGACTAACCAGTCTCCGTACGGTACTGCCAAAAAGAAGTAACACCTTCTAGTACTTAGTTCAGCACCGAGTTCGCTGAACCGAAAGCACTCGTTTCATGACGGGTGCTTTTCGTTTCTCTCGGCAAAGTTGCTTATGCTTATTGATAAATTTTCATGTATAGTAATGATAGTTACTATGCAAAATGAATACAGCTTTCGAATCAAGTTTGAGAAAGATCAGCCGTCGATCAACGCGGAAACATACGTCCAGTCTTTGATCTCATTGACGACAATGATTCGTGAAGTCAACTATCAATCAGGAACAGCACCTGCTGTGTCTGTGAACGTATTGGCTCAGGAACCAGGCAGTTTCGACGTCGCGCTACAAGTCATACAGACAGCTGCCGAAAACCCTGGCCTCGTTCTCGAAGCTGCTAATTTCCTCAACGGGGTCGTCATGACAGTCATTAGTGTCATTGGCCTTAAGAAGGCGTCACAGAACGCCGATTTCTCTCAGACAGAAGTTCACGGCGACCAGGTCAACATCAAGGACGTCAATGGCAATGTGATCTATCAGGCAAATCAAACTGTCTACAACATCTTCACTACTAACCAAGCTGTAAACGATGCGGTATCAAACCAGTTCCAAGCCATCAAACAGGATCCTGAGATGGAAGCTGTCACAATAACTGCCGACGACTCAGTCGTAAGTTTTGGTCGCGAAGATTTCGATGTCCTATCAGAACGTCGGATCATAGAAATCGAGGAGCATGAGATTGTAGTGGTCCCTACTCAACTAACAATCAGCAAGATTGTCCTAGATAGTAGAGAACGTAAGTGGGACTTTATCTATCAAGGTGTCAAAATCTCGGCTCGAATTGTTGACGAAGGATTTCTGGACCGAGTTCAAGCTGGCGATATTAGGTTTGCGAATGGTGACATCCTAGTCGCCGACCTAAAGATTATTCGAGAATTAGACGCAAACTTGAATGTGTATCTAAATAAGGATTATGCGGTCGAGAGCGTTCGACAGCATCTGCCTCGAACCAACCGGATCCAAACCTCTATCGAAGACATTGAGCCACCTCAAATCTAAGAGCTTGCGTTCAAGCTTTATCAACAGTTCGACTACTCACACCCAGCTCTCTGGCGATTCTTGCCACTGACCATCCCAAAGCTTTGAGTCCTCGGGCCTGCTGCTTCGCTTTCTCATCAAGCTTCGCTACGTTGCCCGGTCCTGCCTATGTTTCCGGGCCGGTCTATGTTGTTGGGCCTGACGTTTATGGTCTAGATCGTGATGGTAATGGTGTCGGCTGCGAGTCATAGGCATTGCTTTTTTACCCCTTCACCTCTATAATGTAACGAGTCTGCGCGCGTGCTGGAATTGGTAGACAGGCTAGCTTGAGGTGCTAGTGTTCGCAAGGACGTGGAGGTTCAAGTCCTCTCGCGCGCACCAGTAAAAGAGTTTCAGGTAACTGAAGCTTTTTTATTTTGGACCATAAGCGATTTAAATCCGACAAACAGGTTGCTTAAAGAGCTAAAGTATGCTTTAATTACAGATAAGGAAGCCCGATAACGGGCATATTTTTATGAAAGATCCAAAACAAATTCGCAACGTTGCCATTATTGCTCACGTCGACCACGGAAAGACGACGCTTCTTGATGGTCTTTTAAAACAAAGTAACACTTTCCGTTCAAACCAAGCGGAGATGGACCAATCTTTGATCATGGACAGTGGTGACCAAGAACACGAACGTGGGATCACCATCACCGCTAAACAGACCTCTGTCTACCACGGTGACTACAAAATTAACATTATCGACACCCCGGGACACGCTGACTTCTCAGGTGAAGTTGAACGAACACTCAACATGGCTGACGGCGTGCTTCTTATCGTTGACGCACAAGAAGGTCCGATGCCACAGACGAAGTTTGTCCTTTCAAAGGCGCTTGAACTTGGTCTGAAACCAGTCGTTGTTATCAATAAGATCGACAAACCTTCACGCCGTATCGACGAAGTCATTGACGAAGTATCTGAACTCTTCTTGGAACTCGCCATTAGCGATGACCAATTACACTATCCTGTTTACTACGCGATTGGCCGTGAAGGCAAAGCATGGACGACACTTCCTGATAACCCAGCAGAACACACTGATCTTACTCCTATCTTTGATGCGATCATCAATGACATCCCAGCACCGACGGTTGAAATCGACAAGCCTTTTCAAATGTTGGTAACATCACTTGCTTACGATACGTTCCAAGGCAAGTACGCCATTGGTCGTATTACTCGTGGAACCATAAAAAAGGGCCAAGGTATTGTCCTTATCAAGCGTGAAGGTGACATCGTTGCCTCTAAGGTTGATAAGGTATTCGGTTACCGTGGTCTCAACCGTGAAGAGATCGACGAAGCTGGTGCAGGTGACATTGTTGCCATTACTGGTATTGGCGATGCTCATATCGGTGAAACTCTCGCAGATAAAGAAAACCCAGAAGCACTACCAGTGATTGACGTTGAAGCGCCAACATTGAGCATGTATCTTGGTCCAAACACCAGTCCACTCAAGGGCAAAGAAGCAAAGTTCAACACCAGTCGTCAAATTGGTGACCGTCTACAGCAAGAACTTGAAACGAACGTGTCGCTTCGTGTCCGTGAAGAAGGTATTGGTTTTGTTGTCTCTGGACGTGGTGAACTTCACCTTTCAGTTCTTATCGAAACACTTCGCCGTGAAGATTACGAATTTGAAGTTGGTCGTCCACAAGCAGTCACGATCGAAGAAGATGGTGTCGTCAAAGAACCTGTTGAAGAACTCCTCGTCGAAGTCGGCGGTGAATTCCTCGGTGCAGTCAGCCAAGAGCTTGGTGCGCGTCGTGCAACCACTCTGAAGCAAGAACAAACAGCTTCTGGCGCTACTCGCGTGACATTCATTATTCCTACGCGTGCAATGATCGGTCTCCGTAACATTCTTATGACCGCTACTAAAGGTACTATTATCATGAACAGCTTGCCTCATGGCTACCAACCTCTTGGGCCTAAGCTACAACAACTTCGTAACGGTGCCCTTATCGCGACTGAAGCTGGTGCAACGACTGCCTATGCGCTTGATGCAGCGTCAGCACGTGGTGAACTCTTTGTTGGCCCTGGAACCACTGTCTACCAAGGTATGATCGTCGGTGTCTATAACCGAAGCGGTGACCTCGATGTCAACGTTTGTCGTGGTAAACAACTGACAAACATGCGTACGTCATCAAGTGACGGTACCATCCAGTTGACTCCATATACTGACCTTAGCCTTGAACAATCAATCGACTTCCTCGAAGATGATGAGTTACTCGAAGTGACTCCAAAGAGTGTTCGTCTTCGTAAACGATTCCTTGATCCAAACCAACGCAAACGCAACAAATAACTTTTAAAAAATCTTCTCGTTCTTAAGATCGTCCGGCAAAAAACCTTTGTCGTGTTGGAAGTCAGCCTCCCATTTGTAATCTTTACCGTAGCCAAGATCTTTCATGAGTTTGGTCGGAGCATTCCTAAGGTGGATAGGGACAGGTGAGTCGGGGTATTGTTTTGCGAGTGACTGTGCACGGTTCATAGCATCAGTTGTTTGGCGAGATTTTTCAGACTTAGCAAGCGCCGTCGCGACATGGAACAGAATATAACTTGATTCTGGCATACCGATCCGCTCAACAGCTTGGAAGGCATTGAGGGCGAGACCAAGTGCACCATTACCCGCAAGACCGATATCTTCAGAAGCAAAGATGACCATTCGCCTTGCAATAAATTTCGGATCCTCACCGGCATCGATCATACGAGCAAGATAGTAGAGCGTCGCATCAACATTGCTCCCGCGCATACTTTTGATAAAAGCACTGATAACGTTGTAGTGCATTTCACCCTTTTTGTCGTAGCCTGGGACGCGTTTTTGTGCAGCAACTTTGACGGTTTCTGGACTGACTTTTTTCGCCATACCCAAAGCAAGTTCAAGATTACCGAGCGCAACACGTGCGTCACCGCCTGATAATTCAGCCAGGTAGTCGAGAGCTTCTTTACTGACTCTGGCAGTTGCTTTTTCAAGCTTCAACGCTCGCTTGGAGATGTCAACAATCTCTTCTTTTGTCAGTGGCTCAAGTACCAAAACGCGACTTCGACTGAGGAGTGGATTAATCACTTCGAAGCTAGGGTTTTCGGTCGTTGCTCCGATGAGAGTAATGAGTCCTGACTCGACATGGGGTAAGAAGGCGTCTTGCTGGGCTTTGTTAAAGCGGTGGATCTCATCAACGAAGAGGATTGTTCTGAGCTGCAGGTTCCAGTTTTGTCTGGCATGTTCAACAACTTTTTCGACATCTTTTTTCCCACTCGTCACGGCTGAAAGTTCAATAAATTCAGCACTGACTTCTTTCGCGATAATCCGAGCGAGCGTCGTCTTGCCTGATCCAGGGGGACCCCAAAGTATGAGACTAACGGGTTCTTTATTTTTGACAATTTGACGTAGAATTTCGCCGTCACCTAAAAGATGGGTTTGCCCAATGACTTCGTCCAATGTTTGTGGACGCATCCTCTCCGCTAGGGGTACACGTTGCATACTCTCATTATACGCTGTATTCTAGAGGTAATGAATCAGACAAATGTGTTGTTACTTTACGGGGGCGAATCACAAGAACACAATATTTCGATTGTGTCTGCAACGAATGTGGCGAATGCTATTAATCCTGAACTGTTCGATGTGTCCTATTGTTATATTGATAGAGACGGACGGTGGTGGTTAACCGATAGTGTGAGTAACGACGTTTCAAAAAATGTTGAGTTACTACCAAAACTTGGCACAGGTAGTTTTATCGCTGGAGATGCGGTCATGACACCTGATGTTATTGTCGCCATTCTTCATGGTAAGAATGGTGAAGATGGTGCTGTCCAAGCTTTGGCCGAACTGTTACATATTCCTATCGTTGGGTGTGATATGACTTCAAGCGCCATAGCTATGAACAAAGTTGCAACGAAGCAGATTGTTAAACAATCCGGAATTAATGTGGTTCCTTATATGACTCATCGAGGTAAAGAATCGTTGAAATCATATGGTGAGATAACAAAGGAACTCGGTGAAGTTCTTTTTGTGAAGCCGGTGAATGCTGGTAGCTCCGTCGGTGTGAGTAAGGCACGAAACGAACAAGAGTTTCACGATGCACTAAAAGAAGCGCACACCCATAGCGAACTCGTCCTTATTGAAAAAGCAATCAATGGACGTGAACTTGAAGTAGCGGTACTTGGCAATTTCCCAACGCTAAAAGCAAGTGTTGTTGGTGAAATTAAACCTGACGGGGAATTCTACAGCTACGAATCGAAGTATGATCAAGGCAGTGTCACCGAAGCGGTGATCCCTGCAGAAATAGCTGATGATCTGAGTGAGAAGATTTGCAAAATGGCGATCCAGGTGTTTGAGGCGCTAGGTTGTCGTGGAATGGCGCGCGTCGACTTCTTTGTTGATCGCGATGACGGAACCATCTATCTCAATGAAATAAATACTATTCCTGGGTTTACTGATATCAGCATGTACCCGAAGCTTTGGGAACATGGCGGCGTCAGTAATCAGGATCTGGTACAGAACTTGATCGAGCTTGCATTAGCATCTAAGATAAAAGAATAGAGGAGGATACCATGTCATTATTACTGTGGACCATAGGAATCGTTGTCGGAATTTTCATCCTCAGTGGATTGAAAGTGATCAACCAATATCAACGTGGTGTTGTTTTAACGCTTGGTAAATTCACCGGTTTGCGACAACCTGGACTTCGTATCGTCGTGCCAATTTTCCAAAAAATGATCCGTGTTGACGTTCGTTCAACGCCTATCGATGTACCAAAGCAAGAAGTAATCACAAAAGATAACGTGACCGCGGCCGTCGACGCCATCGTCTACATTCGTGTTGTCGATCCTGTCAAAGCAGTGCTTGAGACAACCAACTATGTTTATGCGACCAGTCAATTTGCACAAGCAGCGCTCCGTGATGTCACTGGTAATGTTGAGCTTGATGACTTACTTTCAAAACGCGAAGACATCAGTACCCAGATCAAAGAAATCGTCGATAAACAGACCGATAAGTGGGGAGTCGACATTGAAAACGTCCGTGTTCAGAATATTGAACTCCCTCAGGATATGAAACGAGCAATGGCGAAGCAGGCAGAAGCTGAACGTGAGCGCCGTGCGAATATTATTAGTGCCGATGGTGAAAAGCTTGCAGCACAGAACCTTGCAGACGCTGCGGGAATCTTCTCGAAGGTACCGGGTGCACTCAATCTCCGTACTTTAGGAACGCTCGAGCGAATTAGCACTGAGCCAAGTCAAAAGACAATGTTCCTATTCCCTGTTGAGCTCATTGATGCACTTCGAGGCATGGGCGGTATCATTAGCCCTGACGACAAACACAAGAAGTAACAGATCAGATATACTGCTTATGGTAAAATAGGCAGTAATGGTACAGAGTAGAAATAAGTCGCAACGAAAACTACTCCTTTCTCGAGGGTTCACGATCGTGGAACTACTCATAGTGATTATTGTTATTGGAATCCTGGCGGCTATCGCTCTCGTTGCCTATAGGGGAGTGCAGACAAAAGCAACGGTTGCACTGGTTCTCACTGATCTTGATCAAGCGAATAAACAACTGAGTGTTTATCATTCAGATAATAACGAATCTTACCCGGGCGATCTCGCCACGGTCAATAATGGGCAACCTCTGAAATTCACAGATCAGGCAAC
Organism: uncultured Candidatus Saccharibacteria bacterium; assembly: GCA_964556125.1. Classification (GTDB taxonomy): domain Bacteria; phylum Patescibacteriota; class Saccharimonadia; order Saccharimonadales; family Saccharimonadaceae; genus Microsaccharimonas. Next base: position 152,479 of record CAZKUW010000001.1, read on the forward strand.
GCTCCAATACACCGCATACAACGAAACGCCACCAGCAAGTTTTTGTTTGACGGCGACGATCGGGACTATTGTCTATCATGTCTATGCAAACTCTCCACCTGCCGTGGGGTACTGTCCTGATCATGAACCACTCGGGATTGTCGAAGCCCCAATTCTATCGACCACTCCTGATTCATACAGTCAAATTAGCTTAACCTGGGAAGCGGTCGATAGCGCAGATTCGTACAATTTACAGTATTCAACCGATTCAAGTTTCAATACAGGCGTTACTTCAATAAATGGTATTACGACCCTGTCTCACACTATTACCGGTCTGGCAGCTTCGACAACCTATTACTTTAGATCATACTCAGTCAATGTGGTCGGAACGAGCTCACCGTCTGTTCCTGTCTCAGAAGATACGCCTGCTGCGCCGATTACAGGTTCTCCGAACTGTACGGTTGCTGTAAACTCGCCAAGTCAGGTCACTGTGTCATGGACTGCCGTTGCTGGAGCCGTGTCATATACCATGGACTATTCAACATCGAGTACTTTTGCCACTAAAACGACTATCACGGGCATGACGACGAGCCCTCGAGTCGTGACGGGACTTTCTGCGGGTGTGAAATACTATATCCGTTGTTTCAGTGTGAACGGCAGTGGGGTGACTGGCCCCGCATCACCAACCGTGAGTGCTATCACCACCATTTCAGCACCAGACTCTCCGACGGTCGCTGTCTCAATTCCTGGATCTGTGAGGGCGGCCTCATCGGGTCCTTGGGCAAAGAGCTATGATGGAGACCCAACGTCAGGTAACTGGTACTACGCAGTGGCGTCGATATCGAGCGTGACCTGTGCCTCGGGTACGACAAAAGAATATCGAGCGCGCATTCAATACAACTCACCGACAACATGGGGAGCATGGACAGGCTACACGACGAGTACATCATTTTATGGGGTACAGCCAAATAGTGGCTACGGCATTCGATTCCAGGTTCAGGCTCACTGTAAAACCTCGAATTACACCTCCGCAGGTGGTGCCTATGGCTACGGTTGCCGATGGCGTTCAGGATCAACAACCTGTACTGGCTTCTAGCAACCCTTGTGAAAGCGGCTATTCTTTAGTAGAATATACAGAGCTTATCAACTAGCATGGCTCTTTAGCTCAGCTGGTAGAGCAGCGGCCTGAAGAGCCGCGTGTCCCCAGTTCGAGTCTGGGAGGAGCCACCAAATAAATGAACTCATCATCCGATGGGTTCTTTTATTAGGTATAGTAAGAATATGAAGAAATTACTTATATTGGGTGCGGCAGGGCGAACAGGGAGTGAAGTGGTTGCACAGGCAGTAGCCGCAGGCTATTCAGTGACAGCATTCGTGAGAAAAGAAGACAACCTCGAGGGTTTGAAAGAAAAGGTGACGGTCTTTGTTGGCGACGCAACAAACGAAAAGGATCTGACGAAAGCACTTAAAGGCAAAGATGCAGTCATTAGTACTCTCGGTCCTACCAAACCTGGTGATACTGTCGTCTCGGTAGCGACAGGATTGCTCATAAAGACAGCAAAACAGCAGAACGTTCAGAGAGTGATCATGATGTCGAGCTTCCTCGCGATCGATCGCTTTAAACCAAACCCAATCATTAAATTTGCTCTCCAGCTGATGAACGGCATCGTCTCGCACTTCCTTTCAGCCGAAAAACAGTTCGCAAGCTCAAGACTAGACTATACGATCGTCTATGCGACACGGCTGACGAACGAGGCACGTAATTCAAACTACCGCGTTGTCCCACTCGATCAAACAGTCGGGGCCGGTGATCATATCAGCCGTGCTAATGTCGCTGAGTACCTCGTCAAACAAATAGACGACCGTACTTATGTTCGCTCTGGCGTACTAATTACCGATAAGTAAGCATCAAACACCTTGAAAAAAGAGGTCGCGACCAGTATACTTTTAAAGAATGCGGGTGTAGCTCAGCTGTTAGAGCGCATCCTTGCCAAGGATGAGGCCCAGGGTTAGAGTCCCTGTACCCGCACCAAATATAAGGTCCAGCCTCGCCGCTGGATTTTATATTTGATAGTGTATTTACCCTAATTCTCGACCTATCAAAAAAAGTTTTTAATTAAAAGCAGTATATTGACTATACATATATAAAGTGTCATAATCTCGTAATGGTTAAGGATTTTCGAAATTATTCTGAAACTGAACTACAAGATAGACTTATTCAACGTGGTTGGGTCTCTTTAGACGATGATGATTTTCCTAGATTTGAGCGTGCATACGCTCGAGTTAATACTTTATTAGGAAGCACAGCTTGGCGTGATGTGATTGCACATCTTCCGTCTGAATTAGATAAAAAAGCACCATATTTGCAGCGAGGACTCGGTATAGGTACAAAAACAATCGATACAGAGGTAAAAGTTGAGATTATGGGTAGGAGTGATGTTAAGAGCGACCTAATGCAGGTCAGCGCTATCGACAGGTATTTCCGTAAAAGTGGCTTTGAAGACATTGAACCAGATGCCTTAAATATCTGGCTAGATTTAAAGGAACACTCCGAAGGTCTAGTAGTTTCAACAAAGGAATATTTCGAGCAAGACAAAAGATCATCAGAACTGCGTAGTCTGTCATTAGAGATTATTAAATATGCTGAGATCCTGGTCGCTTCCGATGGTGCTGATAAAGTTGCTGTCTCAACTCTCATGGATCTTAATAGTCGCCTAGTCGAACTGTCAATAGTCCCTGAAATGCATGTTGGATCTCATCCAAGAGAACTTGTCGGTGCCGTTAAAAGAGCGGAGTGGATTGCTGGTCAGTTAAGGTACATCTTGGACCGTTACAGTCTTATTGGAAGCTCAGAGTCTCTTGCTAGTATGCGTAACGATACTAGTGGACTCATCATAATAGGTCCCGACAGAAATGCTGAAACGGTAAGTTTAGTTTACTTACTAATAAGTCTTTCGAGAGTTAAAGAGCTCCTCGATGCAGATGCAGAGTAATTAGTCAGGTATGTGTATATGTCATATATCAGTCCCAAACCGGGGCTTTTTGTTATAGTGGAATGATGAAATCAATTGCAATCATAGGTTACGGTCGATTTGGCCAATTACTAGCGAGTCTTGCGAAGACTCATTTTGAGATTCACATTCTCGAATCAGATGTTGAAAAAACTCAACAGGCAACACAAGAAGGTTATGAAGTTATCACTATTGACCAGCTTAATCGTGTCGACTATATCTTCGTCGCTGTCCCTATCTCACTATTTGAAGCAACAATAAAAGCGATTGAACCACACCTACGATCCTCACAGGTAGTCATTGATCTTTGTTCTGTAAAAGTCTACCCGGTGGCTATCATGAAAAAATACCTAAAAAATGTACAGATACTTGGTTCTCATCCAATGTTCGGGCCAGACAGTGCGAGCAAGGGACTCGAGGGTCTGCAAGTTGCGTTATGTCCTATTAATATCACGGAAGATAATCTAGAGACCGTCCGTAGCTTCTGGGAAAGTATGGGTGTTAAATCCCTTGAGACAACGCCTGAAGAGCATGATATGGACACCGCTTATTCACAAGCTTTTACCTACTCAATTGCGGACATCATTAATAATACGAATGTTCCGGATATACGATTTAGGACTCGTAGTTTCAATAGTATCTATGAAGTTGCTACCTTATCGGCGAAGGACTCAAAACAACTATTTCATGATATGTTGTTTTATAATCCTTATTTCGCTGACATGAAGGTGAAACTCGAGAATTCGTTTGGAAGAACATTGACCACACTTGATGCTATCCAAGCTGAGCAAGATGAATCAGAATTGTTTCACCAAACCTAAAACAAGAAAGGCATAAGGAATAAGACATAGCTCTTACCTAGACTACATAGTATGCAATTTGGAAAACTACAATTCACAACTATCGATGACAACAAAGAGCTCGTTCCTATTGTTGTCACTGAAGCAATTTCAAAAAACAACTTGCACGATGTTTTAGTCGCATCGATTGATTCGACTCTTTCTGACACCGCTGCGTTTTGCGAAGCCTATGACATTGGTATGGAGGTATCAGCAAACTGCGTCGTTGTTGAAGCACGACGGGGTGATAGAACCTGGTATGCAGCGTGTATCATTCTTGCGACCGACAGAGCGGACATTAATGGCATTGTACGTAAACACCTCGATGCTCGTAAGATATCTTTTGCTCCGATGGATCTGGCGGTCAGTATGACCGGTATGGAGTATGGAGGTATCACACCGATTGGATTACCTGCCGATTGGGTGATTATTGTTGATAGTCGAGTGAATGATTCGGATAGGGTAATAGTCGGCGGTGGATTTAGGAAATCTAAACTATTGATCCCTGGAAGTTTGATCGCTTCGTTGCCAAACGCTGTTGTGTTGGATATCGCGAAGCCGACGACTGTATAGCCGACAATCTTAAGATTCAGTAGTTTTCTTTTTAATAATCTTTTTATAAAAATCTAATACTTGAGCGTTTTGTCTTTTTTTATCCCAAATCATCGGTTGTCGTGCTAAAAGATCCGAGTATTCGATCGTATCGGAAAAGGCCTGGATCTGAGTCATACCAATCTCTGAGCCGTAATAGATGATCGCGGGCTGGTCGAGACTGAACTGTAGCTCAGCGGTTCTTTCCAGCTTTTCAGTGTCATTTTCGACTCTGAATAAAAACCGCTCCATGTCGTGATTATCAAGGAAGGTGAATTGGAGGAGGTCGGGTGCGAATCTCGTTGATTCGCGCCTTGCCTCGCGCTCGATGTTCTTTCGTTTTGATTCTGTCTTGGCATCAGCATATTCATTGAATAGTCGCATCAAGTTAAAATCGAGGACACCATCGAGAATACCTACATAGTTCTTGTAGAGGAGGTTATTAGAATTGTCGCCCAGTGCCCAAAGGAGCCACATAAGATAGCGATGCGGGACGCGGAGGGTATCAACCTGCCTAAACTTTAATCCGGAGAACCACGCCTCTCCAATAAAAATCGCCTTCGGGAAATCTTCACGAAGTGGTGAAAGCAGTTCGATGACCTGACTATTCGACAAACCAATAATGTGATCTAGTCTCAGTCCATCGAAGCCAAGGCTGAGCCATTTATGCGCAGCACCTTGGAGATGTTTCATCGCATCAGGATTATCAAGGTTTAATTTTGCGAGATCTCCGAAGTTTAAGAATTTTTCGTATTTGTATGGCCATTTTTTAAAATGATACCAATCTCGATACTGACTCTTTGGGTTCGTTCGGGCATCAACAAAGTAGGGGTGATCGACTGATGTGTGATTCGGGACAAAGTCACAGATGATTTCCATGCCGCTCTTGTGTACGGTATCGATCAGATGCTTGAGATCTTTTTCACTCCCAAAATGGGGATCCACACTATAAAAATCGGTTGTATTGTAGGCGTGGTAACTCAGAGATTTTGTGAAAGGCGAGATCCAGACCACATTGATGCCGAGTGATTTTAGATACGGAATAGATTTCGTGACACCGTTTATTGTCCCGCCAATGAAGTCTCTATCAAATGGATCTTTTGTTTCAATATCACCTGCGAAACGGTCGAGCAAGATATGGTAGATGGCTTTGTGTTTCCAGGCATTTTTATGCATGAGCATTATTGTGTCTGAAGAGGAGGAAAATTACAATCTGCAATTGCTTGAATATGATAAAAATGGTATAATATCACGAATATGCCACCACTACATATGCAAATTCCTGATGGAGAAAACGGATGGAAAACCGTCGCTCAGATCACGAGGGACATGCCGTCACCTTCTATTTCTGATAACCACGAAAACGGCAGAGATGTGTACGTATTTGGTGTTGAACAAGATAAGGATCAGGGATTTGTTTCACGATCTATTCGAGGAATCGATATGGCAGATAGCGCCATACGGGCGATCAATGCTTTAGATGGATTTGAAACCGTCGCCACTCTAAATCCAGGTGAAAGTCACGAGATAACGGTAAAGACGGATGTCAGTCCAGCTCCTCGACCTCTCCGCTTTTTGTATGAGTCTGATGAGACAAAATAATGACCAGTGAATTTGAGTCAACTCCTCGTCTAACAATCAACGACTATCAACGTTTTGTTGTTGGTTCACGTTTTAAAGAAAAAACCGAGGGTTGGCGTTCACAAACTGCAGACTATTTAGGGAGTGAACAATTCGAGTTCTTAACTCAGCATGGTCATGGCTTTAAGTTAATTATGTCCGATGAAATGTCAGAATGGATGGGAATAGATAGAAGCGAGGCACCAGTTGAGCTTCGAAACGGCATGGCGGACGAAATGGGTGATAGTCTGTGGTTTATTTTTGATGCTGCCGAAGCTCTCGGAGTGAGTGTCCCAGATGCAGTCGCAACGGCTATTAAAGCGCATGTCCCGAATCTGGACACAGTTGTGAGCAATTTCACTGACATTGAATCACTAGCCATTGAGCACGCAGAGAAAATAGAAGTGCTGAGCAAAGGTAATATTTTCGGCTATTTAAAAGATAAGCCGTCACTTAAAAGAAGCCCAGATGTCGTTTTCCATCGATTCGTTGCGAGATTTGGTCGTGCACTCGATAAGCAGAAATTTGATGGCGTTGCCGGTCCTCCAACTGCAGTAATGTTTGAGGCAATTCCAGAATTTGACCAAGCAATTGGTGATATGATGCTTGCCTTTGCCTATATCGCAAAAGATCGACTAGGAGTTCCTTTCGAAGAGGTGGCCCGTTTTAACAAACGAAAACTAGAGCACCGTGCAGTCTATGGCAAGGAAAACGATATTCATTTTGGTGATTTTGTTAAAACCGGAACAGAATAATATTTACACTCGCTCCTAGTAAGGAGTATATTTATCAAATGCCGACCATTCCGTTTGAAAACATCTCCAATAGCGAGTACTACGATGAATTCGAAGCGCGATTACGTATGGATCAACTCGAAGTAGGGAAAGTGTACACTTTCCACGGACAAGTAAAAGGTCTTGCTGCAAAGGCGATTACTGCGACGGTGAGATTAGGGAATCTCAAGATGGACGCACATTCGGACGATTGCCTGGCATCGAGCGTCATGGAAGTGCTTGATGATGACTTAAAAAGAGTCGACCATTTTCATAGTCGGTTGCTCCATGGTATGTGGACTCCAGATCGCAGTAGAAATGTATGGAATGTCACTCGTTTTATTTTTCGCTCTGAGGTCCAGCTGGGCTACTTTACGGCTTATGATGACATTGATTTGTCAGAGATTATGCCCGCACTCGATGTTGATATTCTTCCGGAACTTGACCCTCAGTTGATCGATGCTTAGTCTTTAAAAACGAAAAGTTCGCCGGCTGGCTCGAGCCAGCTTGTGGCGAACCTTTCGGCGAACGGATGTTATGTGGCGTCGACAGGCTCGACGTAGCACTTCAGCCTTCCGCCGACCTCACCGAACATGCTGATGAGTTCGTTGTACGGGTAGCGCTCCTCGAAAAGAGGGTGGCCTTCGTTGATGAAGTCCATCGTCGCGCTCACCGTGAAGGTGAAGAACGACACACGCTCGAACGTGATGTCGATGTGCTGGTGTTCGTCGGGCTTGCTGACATGCGGATGGTTGAGGATGATCTCGATCGCGTGACCGAAGATCAGACTCCACACCACACGCGGGTACTTCACTCCGCGAGGGAAGAGTACGGTGAACGACATGCGCTCACGGACTCGGCGACGAGGCGCCTCCTCGCCATACATTCGATTCATTGCTTCCTCTCGGACTCTATCGATGTGCGGGTGTAACGCTAATAATATACAATAATTACATCAAAAAAGCAATGGTACTATTGAGCGCCGATTTTCAGGACGTCACCGACGAGCTTGTCGCGGAAGTAGCCATCGTGACTGACATAGATGATAGCGCCAGAGTATTTACCCAGCGCGGTTTCAAGTTCTTCGACACTTGGAAGGTCAAGGTGGTTGGTTGGTTCATCAAGGATAAGCAGTTGCGGGTCGTTAGCAAGCATAGCGATAAGCTGGAAACGAGCCTTTTGACCACCACTGAGACGTTTGACGGGAGTTTTGCCATCACCTTCAGAGAAGAGATAGTCGCTCATGATCGATCGGATCTTGGTCGTCGTAATCGGAAGCTCCCGTGACAAGTACATACGCTCGATCGCTTCTTCAAGCGGCATTTCGAAGTAGGTCGAAGAGACTTCTTGTTCGTAGATGCCGACACGGACTTGTTTATCCAGCGTTAGTTCGCCGCCAAACGTCGTGACTGACGGATCACCAAGAATAGCTTTAATAAGTGTTGTTTTACCGGCGCCGTTACGTCCACGGAATTCGATTGCTTCACCTTCACGAAGGTCGATGTTGATTCCTTCGAAGAGCGGCTTATCGTAGCCAAGACTGAGATCACGAGCAGCGATGAGAACGTGCTTGCTCCGTGATTCATCAGATTTAAGATTAATACGCACATTCTTTGCTTTAAACTTATCGTATTGGGCTGCAACTTTGTAGTTGAGGTTGTCGACTGAATCTTTATCAATCCAGAAAGTCGGCTTGCTCCGAGTTTGGAGTTCGGCGAGCTCTTTACGACTTTCTTCTTCGAGACGTTTAAAACGTTGGATGGTGCCGCCGTGGCGTGATTTTTCTTTGAATCGTTGGTATTCGATAACTTTTGCTTTGAGGTTAATGATACGCTTTTCGATCATTTCAAATTCATTCATTTGACTACCGGTAGAGACAGCATTTTGTTTCAGGTACGCGTCGTAGTTTCCTTTGAAACTAGCAGAGCCACCATCTTTGAGTTCGATGATACGGTCAACTTCGCGCAGGACGTCACGGTCGTGAGTAATCAGAAGCACACCTTCGTGAGCACTCTTGAGCCATTCGATAAATTGGTCTTTTGCGATGTAGTCCATGTGGTTGGTCGGTTCGTCAACGAGTGCGAGATCTGCATCGGAGTGCATGATTTTCACGACTTCAACAAGTCGTTTTTGGCCACCAGAAAGAGTAGAGAATGCTCGGTGAGCAATGTTTGGCAATTGGAAATTCGTCAGCTCACGCTCAATCTGTTCTTCAATTTGATAGAAACCTTTATCATCGAAACGAACTAGCGCCTCGCTGTATTCGTTGATCTTCTTCATATTGTCACCCATCGTTTCAGGATAGGTTTCGATGATGTGACTCAGAGCCGCATACTCAGGCAGACCCGCTAAGACGTATTGGAGCACCGTCTTGTCACCGACGTCGTGGTATTCCTGTTGAGTGGCAACGGTCACAGTGCCGGGCTTGTAGATAATATCACCGGTAAAGTCTTTGTCGGCACCAGTCAAAATACCAAAGAGTGTGGACTTACCAACACCGTTTCGTCCGATAACACCAATTTTTTCGCCATCATTAATCGTAAATCTCACATTATGCATGAGAGATTTTGGTCCAAAGGACTTTTCAGAAATCGTTATATCGGCGATCATAGCTTATCCACTATAACACCTTAGGCCGTATATTCCTAAGGTGTTAGGCTTTCGAATAGAACTCGCTAAGTTTTTTGTAGGCTTTGGTATAGAACGCGAGGAATGCTACCACGAGTGCGATAAAACCAGTTATTAAGAAAACAAGTGCAATGCCTCGCGCTTCGCCATCACCTAATAACCAGCCAAGTTGGGATTTTCCAGCATCACTATTCATGTAGGGTATCAGTCCAAACTGAGCGATTGGGGCGATGAGGAATGCTGTAATCGGGCTAGATGCCGATTCAATACTTTGAGCAAATCCAAAGACGCGACCTTGGCGTTTGAGTGGAACCACTCTTTGGATAATAGTTTGTTCTGCCGCTTCTGCCGCAGGGATAAGACACATAAATATGAAGATACCGACCGCGTAGAGCCACCACCATTCTCGGAGTGTGAAGGTCATTCCTAAGATACCAATCGCGACATTGACGAGGAGTAAGGTTTTTAGTGGGTTTTTACCCAAACCTTTTTTCGCAATGATCGCACCACCGAGAATGAATCCCGTACCGGTCACTCCTAGGACAATACCCCACCATTGAACAGAGAAGAGGGTTAGTCCGTAGGGGTCCATCAACGCCATGAAGACACCACCGATTAGGTTATTGAAGGTAGAGAAGAAGATTAATGTCATAAGTCCAGGGACAGATTTAATAGCGGCAATACTGCCTTTGATATCGACTTTCTTGCCTTTTAGCTCAGGATCATGAAAGATCTTTTCTTCAGGAATCGAGATGAACCAAAGGTGTATAAATGCAACCGCTGTCAGGACGATAGCAATGATCAGTGTGCCGCTCATACCCAGGAAGCCGATTGAAAGACCACTAAATACTGACGTCACTAGAAAAGCGATACCTTGAGTTGCCCCGACCATGCCATTTGCTTTTGCATGATCATCTTTTGGCACCAGTAATGTCACAGTCGTTGAAAGAGCGATATTTCTCATATTCTCAACAACTCCACCGATCAGGATGACGAGAGCGAATAACCAGAAAGGAGCGGTGTACCAGTCGATCAGCTGATCTTGAGGGAAGATGATAAAGAATAAACCAGCCAGTAAGTAAGCGGCTAGCGTTATGGAGCTCGATAAGACCATGACGAATTTCTTTTTATTGTGATCAACGATCGTCCCGAAGACGAGACTGAATATCGCTACCAAGAGCATGTAGGATCCGCCAATGATGGCAGTAGCAAGTACTGATTTTGTCTCAAGATAGACCCAGAAGGTGAGAGCGAACCACAAGAAGCTGGTCGTCACGTTTGCTATCAGCGTATTTATCAGTACGTTGTAGAAGTTTCTCATTTTTATATAGTAACCGAAGATTCTATCTGATGAAAGGATAATAGGTGTTGTGTATTATCATATAATATGTTAAAATAATCGTCCAGATGCAACTAGGCATCACTGAGTAGGAAGCAGATCAAACCATGACCGAGCAGATCCCCAGCTCCTTCACGGCCACCAAGCCGAATGGCAAGACGGTCACCGTCGATCCGGCCAAGAAGAAGTACCGCCCGGCGTCCGATGACTCGGGCAAGAACCGGGTCTACTACGAGGGGGGGTACCGTCAACGGCATCCTCTTCGACCCCGGGTACTACTTCTGGAGCTTCTGGCTCGCCAACGAGGTGAACCACGAGCCCAGCCAGGTGTACATCGACACCCACCCGGACGTCGTGCTCCCCGGCAACAGCGACAACTCGACGCCCACCCCGGTCGACAGCTCGACGCCGACGCCGGCGCCGGATGACCAGGGGGCTGGCGGCTACGACACCGGCAGCAGTGTCGACACGTCGAGTGCCGCCGACTACTCCTCGTCCAGCTCCTCCACCACCACCGACTTCGCCAGCGCGGACGTCGGCGGGGGGTCGAGCTTCGACGGAGGAGGGTCGTTCGGCTAGTCGCGCCGATCCTCTCAGCGGGGCACACGGACGCATTGCGTCTGTGTGCCCCAGCACTCGAAATGAAGCCTTTTGGCTTTTTTATTTTGCTCAAAATCTGCGCGTGTTATACTAATCGGAATGATTATCGGTATCACCGGACCCGCAGGCTCAGGCAAAGATACCTCGGCACATCACATTGCCGATCACTTCAACATTTTTCACGTTTCTGGCGGTGACATCCTTAGGGAAATGCTCACAGATACAGGACTCGAACCTAAAAAGGCTGCTCTGGGACCTTTTGGTGTCTTTGTTCGCCAAATGTATGGTGCCGATGAGATCGCGCGAAGAGTTCTGAAAAAATCCGAAGGCCATGAACATGTACTTTATAGTGGATTTCGTTCTCAAGCTGAGGCTGAAGCAGTCCATGCTCACGGTGGTGTGATTGTCTATATTGACGCACCTAGTACACTTCGACATGTCCGCATTGGTGAGCGTGCTCGTGAAGGTGACGATGTTGATAAAAAAAGTCTTGATGCGCTTGATGCTCAGGAAAGCACTCCAGGAGCAATTGAGAATGAAAACCTTGCTGCGGTAAAAGCGATTGCCGATACGATCATCATGAACGATGGCTCGATCGAGGACTTATACGCTAAGCTCGACGAGTATTGTCAGTCACTTCTGGTATAATAACCGAGATGGCGCCTTGGCCGAGAAGTTAGGCAACGGTCTGCAAAACCGTGTAGACGGGAGCGTTACCCGTAGGTGCCTCCACAATTTAGCGCGCGCGGATGGCGGAATAGGTAGACGCGAGAGACTTAAAATCTCTTGGCCGCAAGGTCGTGCGGGTTCAATTCCCGCTCTGCGCACCAACACTTATTTACTCGGCTTTCAGCCGAGTATTTGTTATACTAGACATAGTATTTAAAGAAGGGAAAATGAAATGATTGCGCTTTGGATAATTATTGGAGTCGTCGTCTTAATTGCATTGTTCGTCGGAGTTACATATAACAGCCTTGTAACACTACGTGTTCGAGTTGATGAGGCATGGAGTGACATCAATGTTCAGCTCAAGCGTCGTCTTGACTTGATCCCTAACCTTATTGAAACCGTAAAGGGTTACGCGAAGCACGAAAAAGGGGTCTTTGAAGCTGTCACCGAGGCTCGATCGAATGTGATTAACGCCAAGGGTGTTAAAGATACTGCAGCAGCTGAGAACCAGTTCGAAGGTGCGCTAAAGAGCCTTTTTGCTGTCGCTGAGGCATACCCAGATCTAAAAGCAAACCAAAACTTCTCAGAACTACAAGCTGAGCTTGTTGATACTGAAGACAAGATTCAAGCATCACGACGTTTCTATAACGGTGGTGTTCGTGATCTTAATACAAAGGTACAAACGTTCCCAGCAAATATTGTTGCGGCAATCTTCAAATTCAAGAATCGTGACTTCTTTGATGTTGACGACTCAGAACGAACAGCGGCAAACAAACCAACTGAAGTTAAATTCTAGCCCTTCGCTAACTCACTGCTATGCAGGAAGTTATCTTATTTAGTTCACTTCTTATAGATCTGTTTGCGATCGCAGGTGGTGGTGGCTCCGGTGGCGGAGGTGGCGGTGGCGGAGGTGGCTCCAGCTTCCATTCGTCTGGTTCAGGCGGAAGTGGGGGATTCTCGTGGATCGGCGTCGTCTTAAGCATATTAATTTACGGGACAGTTGCAGTAGTGATCATAATTGCTGCAATATATAGTTCAAAGCAAATTGCGGCTCGTAGAGCAAAGATGAAAGTAGATCTTGCGGCAGCTGCAGCCGCCGATGTGGTGTGGGAACAGGGAAGTCTTGAAACACAAGCAAAGGACACCTTTGTCAGATATCAGAAGGACTGGTCAGCTTTTGATCTTGATTCAATGAAGTCGTATATGACGCATCACTACTACCAACACAACCTATTGATGATGGCGGCTATGAAATTAATGGCGCGTCAAAACGATGTTCAAAACCCACTGGTATTGTCTGCGGAGATAATGAACATGGCTGATGATGTCGATAATTCAAAAGATAGTTTCAGTATACAAATGAGTGTTCATGTCCAAGACGTACTTAACGATACGAAAGATAATCGTCAACTATTCTCTCAACCACTCTCGGCGGTCGAAACGTACAATTTTAAGCGTTCAGGTAAAGAGTGGAAATTTAATGGCATTGACCAAGCATCAGCAAACCCTCTTAAGCGCAATGTAATTCTTGAAAAATTTGCTGCAGATAATGGCTACTTTTATTCACTCGACTGGGGTCATTTGCTCCTCCCGGCGAGAGGCCAGCTCTTTGCCAAGGGAAGCTTTGGTCTGTCTGATATAAACAACCATGTCATCGGCATGTATAACGATATTGTGATTCAGTTATATAATTTCGTGCCAAACCCACAAAAGACGGTCGGAGGCTATATTATTGCACAGACAGCCGTACCGAAAAGCTATGGAAATATCGTCGTTCGTCGAAAAGCAGGCTTCTTCGTAGGTGGTACGAAAGGCTTGAGACAATTGAAAATGGAGTGGCAGGATTTCAATAGTATCTATGAAGTCTTTGCGAGTGATGAGAACTTGGCAACAAGTTTTGAATTACTAAATCCAAAGTTTATGGAGCAGTTACAGGCGCTTGATTTCGAAGTAAATATTGAGGTAGTCGATAACATTGTCTATCTTTACGCTCCTGAAAAAATGGGAATAAATAATGAGCATTACGCCAAAATGCTCGAGGTACTCAAGGCTGCATTTAAAGAGATGCGGATGTAGTTTTTTCCCCGTGAAAACGCTATACTAGAAGGAGAATTATGTATAAAGCAATCGCCGCAAATAAACGAAATACCCTGCTTATCATGGCTGTGTTTGTTGCTCTTATCGGAGCAATCGGTTATCTCGTGAGTGTGTATTTTGGCAATGTCACTATTTCTTATTGGGTGATCGGTGGTGCGCTTCTATACACACTTATACAGTACTTTGCTGCAAGTAAGCTTGCTGTTGCATTGACTGGTGCAAAAGAGATCCAAAAGAGAGATAATCCCCGTCTGTATCGTATTGTCGAGAACCTTTCTATCACGCTCGGTATGCCAACACCAAAGGTGTATATCATTGAGGACACTGCCCCAAACGCATTCGCAACGGGTCGTGACCCAAAGCATTCAATCGTTGCAGCAACGACCGGACTGCTTGAAGTTATGACCGATCGGGAACTCGAAGCAGTAATGGCTCATGAAATGGGGCATGTTCAAAATTACGATATCCGCGTCAATATGATCGCCTTTGGATTAGTAAGTGCGATTAGTATTTTGTCAGACATCATCCTTCGAGTGTTGTTCTACGGTGATGACCGACGGGATGTTCACCCTATCGTCTTGATCGTTGGTCTGGTCGTCGTTATCTTGGCTCCAATTGTTGCGACAATGGTACAACTTGCTGTCAGCCGGCAGCGTGAGTACCTCGCTGATGCGACTGGAGCACTGACGACGCGTGACAGTGAAGGCCTCGCGGATGCACTCGAAAAACTACAAAAATTTGGTCAGCCAATGAAGCGCCAAACAACTTCAACAGCTCATTTGTTTATTTCAAATCCATTGAAAGCCGGAGCGTTGGCTAAATTGTTTAGTACACATCCTCCGCTCGAAGACCGCATTAAAAGGTTACGTGACAATGCCAGCTCGTTCTAAAAAAGGAGCGCCTCTGACTCGTCGTCAGAAAATTGTAGGCGTTGCAAAGAAGCCGGTTGTTGCTATCCGGGCAAAGGTAAAAGACTTGCAGTCGCGTCGGCCACATCGAAGCTTTAGAATTACTCGAAAACGTGATTATCACCGTTCGCTGGTGCTGCCGGGTTACATCAAATTTACTCGCGAAGTACACAATACACTTTGGAAATATCGTAAAACATTTTTCTTATTAGTCGCGTTTTATTCAATCGCATTGGTTGTCTCTGTAGGGATTACCTCCCAAGATTCATACACCTCACTAACAAATACCCTCCGTGACACTGGCTCTGAAGTGCTAAAAGGTGACGTCGCAAAAATTGGCGATGCGAGTGCTTTGATCACGGTGATTGCGACGACCGGACTGAGTGTGGATACACTCACGGAAGGTCAGCAGGTCTATGTTATTTTGTTGACACTGCTCGTATGGCTCACGACGTTATGGCTACTGAGGAATCTTATTGCAAACAACAAAGTCAAAGTAAGAGACGGGCTATATAATGCAGGCGCGCCAATTTTGCCTACCTTTATGCTGGCGTTCGTCTTGGTGGTCCAACTGCTGCCGTTTGCTCTTGCGATCATTGCTTATTCTGCCGCAACATCGACAGGACTGCTAAATAGTGGGGTTGAAGCAATGCTCTTTTGGATAGCAGCTGGTTTACTGACGCTCATGTCGCTGTACTGGATCTCATCGACCTTCTTTGCGCTGGTGATTATTTCTATCCCGGGAACCTATCCGTTACTATCACTTCGATACGCTGGTGACCTTGTTGTTGGGCGTCGTATTCGACTGCTTCTGCGATTACTCTGGATGACAGCTGTCGTGATTGTCGGCTGGGCAATTGTCATGGTGCCAATTATTTTGTTCGATGCATGGCTGAAAGGGGTCTGGACACAGATCGAATGGCTTCCAATTATCCCTGTTGCTGTGGTCATTTTGAGTCCTCTCACTGTTGTCTGGGTATCAAGTTATGTTTATCTGTTATATCGAAAGTTTGTCGATGACGATGCCAAGCCTGCCTAAAGATCGCGCGAATCAACTCCGTGAACTGCTATCAAGTTATAGCTATGAGTATCATGTGCTCGACGCACCTTCGGTAAATGACGCTGTCTACGATAGTCTCTTTGGAGAATTGAAAGAAATCGAAGCAGCGCACCCAGAATTAATTACTCAGGATAGTCCAACCCAACGGGTCGGTAACGAATTGCTCGGCGGCTTTAAAAAAGTAACGCATAGTTCGCGAATGCTGAGTCTTAATGATGTCTTCGATCGTAGAGAAGTTGAGGCATGGGTAGCTCGGACGGATAAATTACTCCCTGGGACAAAGCATGAATTTTTTGCTGATATCAAGATGGATGGACTCGCCTGCGCACTGATTTATCAGGATGGTTTGTTAGTTCAAGCAGTGACGCGTGGTGATAGTTTCGTTGGAGAAGATATTACACACAATGTTCGTACTATTAAGAATGTCCCACTACGGCTCCGTGAGTCAAAAGGCTCTGAACTTTTCCTACATGGTCGTACTGAAATTCGTGGTGAGATTGTGATGCTCAAGAAAGATTTTGAGGCATTGAATGCTCGACGTAAAAAAGCCGGTGAGCCTGAATTTGCGAATCCACGAAACCTGGCAGCAGGAACGGTCCGCCAACTCGATCCGAAATTAGTCGCTGAACGTCCACTATCATTTAGAGCGTACGATCTGCTTCGTGATGATCCAACTGAGATTCCAACAAATATGTTTGCGTACGAGACATTGTCCGAGTTGGGTATCACGCGCAATCGCCAGGCTTCTATTTTTACCTCACTCAATGACGTGATGAAATTTGTTGATAGCTGGGATAGCAAGCGACACGATCTCCCATTCAATACAGATGGATTAGTTATTAAAGTGAATAATCGTGCTCAATTTGCTGAACTAGGTGTTGTCGGTAAACAGCCACGTGCCGCGGTTGCGTATAAGTATGCAGCAGAGCAGGCGACAACGATGGTGAAAGATATCGTTATTAGTATTGGCCGGACAGGTGCGGCAACACCTGTTGCTGTCTTCGATCCAGTTGTAGTTGCGGGAACGACAGTCCAACATGCCAGTCTTCATAATGCAGATGAAATTGCACGGCTCGATGTCAGGATTGGTGATACCGTGGTAATTTTTAAGGCCGGTGATATTATTCCTCAAGTCGAAAGTGTAGTGAGTGAGCTTCGACCAAAAACCGCCGTCGCGTTTGATTTTGAAAAAGCTCTGAAAAGTCAGTATCCCGAGTTATCATTTGAGCGTCCTGAGGGAGAAGTTGTCTATAGAGTAAAAGGTGTGACTGGTCCGCTGCTTCTTAAAAAAGCCCTTGAGCACTTTGCTTCTAAAGGTGCCCTCGATATCGATACGCTTGGCGAAAAAAATGTCGAAGCACTTATCGATGCAGGGCTTGTCAATGATCTAGCTGACATCTATACACTGACGAAGCAACAACTTCTAGAGCTCGATCGTTTTGCTGAAATTTCTTCGGCTAAACTTGTTGATGCTATCGCAGACAAGAAAACACCCCCACTCGAACGTTTCGTCTATGGATTAGGGATTCGTCATGTTGGTACGCAGACGGCAATTGACCTTGTGAACGCGACAGGTTCTCTTCACGGTCTTCGTCATGCTACGATTGACCAACTGAAATCAATCGACGGTGTTGGCGAAGTGGTAGCTGAGAGTATCGCTGCATGGTTCGCTGACCCTGATAACGAAGCACTACTCGAGAAGTTTACCAGTCTTGGCGTTATTCCTTTTTATGAAAAGAAAACAGGTGCGTTGGCAGGACAAAGCTTTGTCGTCACGGGAACACTCGAAACGCTTTCTCGGGATGAGGCTGCGGATCACATTCGAGCATTAGGAGGGACTTTTCAAACAGCTGTGGCGAAGGATACGACCTATCTTGTTGCTGGGGGTAAAGTAGGCGCAAGCAAGCTGAAGAAAGCTCAAGAATACGGCACGAAGATTATTGATGAGGCAGGTCTCTTAAAACTTATTGAGACTTAAGGTTGCTTTCATTTCTCCCATTGACTACAATATGAGCAGTTAGCATAAGGAGAATATAATATGAACCCGAGTCAAGATCCTGTTCCATCTGAACCAACACCAGCCCCTACACCAGTCGTGCCTGAAACACCTGTTGCACCAGTAGCGAGCACTCCTGTCGGTCCAACCGCAGTCAACCCTGGTAAAACATTAGGAATCGTCAGTCTTATCCTTTCGATCATTGGTGCCGGTGTTGTCGGTATCATTCTTGGTGCTGTTGGCCTCAGCAAATCTAAAAAAGCAGGTATGGGAAACGGCTTAGCTCTTGCTGGTATCATCGTCGGTGCAATCAGCACAGTCTTCGGTATCCTATTTTTCACCCTTCTTATGATCGGTGCATCCGCAATTGTCAGTACTTGTGCAGATGCTGCTCCTGGTGCCCAGGTAGTTACATCTGATGGTACGAGGATCGACTGCCCAGCAAATTAATAAGTAAACCAAATAAAATAACCCCTCGAGAGGGGTTATTTTTGTAATCAATAGTTTGAATTACCAGCTACGTTGGCGGAATGATCCACCGTCGTTGCTACGTGGGCGATCTTCTTTAGGTCGAGCGAGGCTAACGTTGATTGGACGTCCGTCAAGTTCTTTACCGTTAAGTTGATCAACAGCTTTGTCGTTGTTTGCTTCATCAGCAAATTCGACAAAACCAAATCCCTTTGAACGACCACTTTCGCGGTCCATGACTACTCGTGCTGAGACGACTTCGCCAATTGTTTCAAAGAAAGCCTTCAAACTGTCATCAGTAGTAGCGTAAGCTAGGCTACCGATAAATAGGTTTTGTGACATATTGTGTAATGTATTCTTTTCTTCTTCTTTACTTCGTTGTCAGATCGACCATAACGACAGTAGTTCGGCGAAGAGGAGAGAATATCTTGGTGAAGATAAGCGCCCGCCTTCTAGCTTTGTACGCGTGTGCTTCTGAACTTTTTTATTTAAGCATATACCGAGGGAATTTACTAGTGGCAATACGAAAAGTACTTGTGCTTTTATCAGAGACGTTGCATACTAATGACATGCTGATGCGCATTGGGGTATCCAATTGCGCGGTAAAAACAAACACACCAAAACATTGTGCCCCGGGTGGGCGCGCAGCAGCCAAAAGTCTCGTCTCTAAACCAAGAGGCGAGTTTTTGTTAGAGATGTTTTATGCGATAATACTTGTAATGTTTAAATCAATTATCCAACGCAAACTCGAGCGTTATGTAAAAAAGTATTTTAGAAAACACCCCGAAGTAAAACTGGTGGTTATCGTCGGAAGTGTCGGTAAAACGACGACCAAAGTTGCCATTGGGACGGTTTTGAGTGAAAAACTGAGAGTGCGTATGCACGAGGGTAATCATAACTCTGAATTAAGCGCACCAGTAGCAATACTGGGACTTGAATTCCCTGATAGTCTCAAAAGCGTCCGCGAATGGCTAACTATCTTTAAGGCAGCCAAGAAGCGTATCAAAGATCCGACTGATGTCGATGTGATTGTGCAGGAGTTGGGGAGTGACCGTATTGGTCAGGTGCCACATTTCGGTACCTACCTAAAGCCAGATGTCGCTGTCGTCACTGCCGTCTCACCAGAACATATGGAATTCTTTAAAACTGTTGATGCTGTGGCTGCAGAAGAATTGTCAGCCGCCAACTTTAGTAAAATGGCGCTTATCAACCGTGATGATATCGATGGAGCCTATGCGGCAGATCTGACAAATAACCATATCAATACGTATGGCACCACAGATACGGCTGAATATCACTTTATTGAAGAAGATTTTTCTGTCGAGAACGGCTTTAAAGGAAAATTTGTTGCGCTTGAGCTCGATACACCTATCACAACGAGCTTGAAAATAGTTGGTGAACATAGCCTCCGTGCAGGAGTGGCAGCTGGTGCAGTCGCAGTGAAGTTGGGTCTTGATGCTGAGCAGATCAGCGCAGGTATGAAAAAGATTCGTGCAGTGAATGGACGAATGAACGTTCTTCGAGGGGTTGAGAATACCACCATTATCGACGACACCTATAACTCAAGTCCTTTAGCAGCAAAATCTGCATTGAGTGCGCTGTATTCGCTCCAATCTCCTCAAAAAATCGCGGTATTAGGAAGTATGAACGAGTTGGGTGAGACATCGCCAGCTGAACATGAAGCTCTTGGTAAGCTCTGTGACCCAAGTGAGCTCGCGCATGTGGTGACTGTCGGTGAGGATGCGGAAAAGTATCTCGCTCCCGCTGCAAGAGCTCGTGGCTGTCACGTGGTGAGCTTCAAGAGCGCTATCGAAGCAGGTGCATTCGTCCATAAATCACTCGAACCGCACGCCACTATTCTGTTTAAAGGATCACAAGGCGGGGTGTATCTCGAAGAAGCGATCAAAGTTATCTTGCATGCGACAGAAGAAGATTCTCAACTTGTCCGTCAGTCCGCCGCTTGGATGGAGATTAAGCAAAAATTCTTCACAAGCCTCTCTTAGTCATTTCACATCTGTTATAATACCTAGGTTATGCAGCGCTATAATCCGTCTGAAATCGAACCAAAATGGCAACAAGTTTGGGAAGAACAAAAAGCCAATGAAGTCACGGTTGATCCTTCTAAGGTAAAAACCTACGTTTCTGGTATGTTCCCGTACCCTAGTGGTGCTGGGATGCACACGGGACACGCTTTTAGTTATTCGATTGTTGACGCGCTTGCTCGCTTTAACCGTCAGCATGGTCACAATGTCCTCAACCCAATGGGATGGGACACGTTTGGCCTGCCAGCTGAAAATTACGCTATCAAGACAGGAACGCCTCCAGCGGTCGTGACATTAGAAAATATTGCGAACTTCAAAAAGCAGTTCAAACGCATGGGTGTGAGCATTGACTGGTCTCGGGAAATTAACACCAGCGATCCAGAATATTACAAATGGACACAGTGGGTATTTACCAAATTATTCGAACGCGGTTTAGCGTATCAAAAAGAAAGCCTCCAGTGGTGGTGTCCTGTCGATAAGACGGTTCTCGCTAACGAACAAGTTGAAGGCGGACATTGTTGGCGCTGCGGCAGCTTAGTTGAGAAGAAATCAATGAAACAGTGGTTCTTCAAAATCACTGAATACGCTGATGCGCTTCTCGAAGAAATCGAAGATCTTGATTGGCCACAAAAGATTAAGATTGCTCAGACAAATTGGATTGGAAAATCTGAGGGTGCTGAAATTGAATTTAAGGTTGATGATCGAAAGGAATCGATCACTGTCTTTACGACTCGGCCTGATACGATCTTCGGTGCTTCTTTCCTCGTAATCGCTCCAGAACATCCACTTGCCTCAGAGCTTGGTGTTGGCGAGTTCAAACAATTTACTGCTGACTACATCAAAGATGCTGTAAAGAAATCTGAAATAGAACGAACGAACGACACGAAGGAAAAGACAGGAGTGTTTACGGGTAGCTATGCCATCAACCCTGCAAATGGTGAGAAAGTCCCGATTTGGGTCGCCGACTACGTTCTTGGCGGTTATGGTACCGGTGCGATCATGGCAGTTCCTGCTCACGACGAACGTGACAATGCTTTTGCTGAGAAATATCGACTCCCGATTATCCAAGTCGTCGCTCCTGCCATCCTTGATCAAGATAATCCACCCGTTGAAGGTAAAGAAGATACTGACAGAGATGTCGTTATGTGCCTTATTAAGCACCCAACTGATGACACGTATCTTACTCTGCGATGGACTGATTTCCCATGGCACAACTTCGTCATGGGTGGTATTGAAAAAGACGAAGATGTCGAAAAAGCGGCGCTACGTGAAATTAAAGAAGAGACTGGTTTTACTGATCTTGAATTCGTCGATCGTCTCCCAGTTGAAATTAACAGTAAATTCTACGCAGCCCACAAAGACGTGAATCGTAACATCTTCACGAAGGTGCTGCTTTTCCAAATGAAGAGTATGGCGCAAGGTGAGACGAACCGAGAAGACCATGAAAAATTTGAAGTTGAATGGACGCCAGCTGCGGAGCTACCAGAACTCCGACCCGTCTCTGAATTGCCTCACATTCTCCGTTGGCTCGGTGGTGAAAAGATGACGCACGCCGGTGAAGGCACTCTCGTTAACTCAGGGATCTTTAGCGGTAAAACCACCGATCAAGCACGTGAAGAAATTGTTGCTTGGCTCGAAGAGCAAAAACTTGGCCAATCAAAGACGACCTATCGTATGCGCGACTGGCTCATTAGCCGTCAACGCTATTGGGGTGCACCGATTCCGATCATCCACTGTCCAGATCACGGTGCGGTAGCTGTGCCCGAAGACCAACTTCCAGTCGTTCTTCCGGTTATTGAGGATTATGCGCCAAAGGGTGATGGACTATCTGCACTTGCACGGGCTGAGGAATGGGTGAATACGACCTGTCCTGAATGTGGAAAGCCAGCAAAGCGCGAAACCGATACGATGGACGGCTATGCTTGTAGTAGCTGGTACTTACTTCGCTACACAGATCCACACAATGCTGAACAAGCCTGGGATCCTGAAACGGCGAACTATTGGAATCCGCTCGATTATTACGTTGGTGGTGACCACGCGGTTGCTCACTTGCTGTATGTTCGATTCTGGACACATGTTTTCTATGACATGAAGCTGTTGAACTTTAAAGAACCAGTCAAGAAGTTGATTTATCACGGTTATATCAATGCTGAAGACGGTCGTAAGATGAGTAAAAGTCTTGGAAACGTGATCGACCCGCTGGATGTTATCGACCAGGGATACGGCGCTGACGCTCTCCGTACGTATGTTCTCTTTATGGGTCCGATTGAACTCGATGCTGCATGGAGCTCAAAGGGTATCGCTGGTATTTACCGCTTCTTGGGTCGCATTTGGACACTGAGTCAACAATATCTTGAAGCTGATAAGACGGTCACGAAGAATGACCAGGCAATTAAAGTTATACAACACAAAACAATCCGAAAAGTAACTGATGATTTCCGTCGGCTCAGTTTCAATACAGCAATTGCCGGGATGATGGAGTACGTTAACGAACTGTATAAGTTTAAGATCGATGGATTTTCAGAGGAAGTCTGGCACGAAGCGTTGACAACACTCTTCCAGTTGATCGCACCATTTGCCCCACACATCGCTGATGAATTATGGAGTCAGTTTGGTAAGGACGGCCTGATCCAACATACACAGTGGCCAGTATGGGATGACGCATTGATCGTTGAAAACACGATCACTATTGCAGTACAAGTAAACGGAAAACTTCGTGGTGAAATCACGATTGCAAAAGAGCTTGATCCTGAAGAAATAAAATCGCAAGCATTGGCTCACGAAAACGTCGCTAAATTTGTCGGTGAACAAAAACCGACCAAGGTGATTTATGTCCCTGGCCGGCTGGTGAGTATCGTTCTTTAGTTTAATCGTCGGTTTCGGCAACCTGAGCTTCAATTGGATCTGCGCTTACAACTCCTTGTTCGTTGATAAAGAGTCGGTTGTCATTGTCATTTTTGATTTGTTCTACAATAGATTCTGAGGCTGTTCCTGCCAAACCATCCCTGAGCGAATCACCAGTGACGACATACCAGGTTCCATCGTTAGTATCAGGTATAAATCCAAGTGATATAACATCGATTTGGTGATCAAGGTGGAGAATATCGTTAGGACGGTCATTTTCATCAGTAACAACAGGGTCTAGACGGATAATTGCTCCTTCACTAAGCACGAGGTGTTGCTGAGATTCAGTAAGCTCGAATGTCGGCGGGAGATGTTCGTTACCACCCTCACCGAGAGTAGAAAGTCCATAGAGACCAGCAGAGATCGAAGCACCAGCAGCAAGAATGCCTAAATTACGCTTAGGGTGATCCGTTATTTCATGTCGAATGGTCGAAACGGCTTCTGCAAAGGGGGCCTTTTTTGTCGGTTTTCGTAATGGGTTTTCATTTTCTGTGTTTTGGCTCATATTAACTCTACAATACCATAAAACCAGAATAAGCATAACCACTTGAGTACTCGAGAGAGAAATAGTATAATAACGTCAAGTGTTAATAACCACCTATAAAAGGAGTACTTTCAATGGGACAACCAAAAAAACAAAGTAGCCCCCGTAAAACCGGTCTACGTCGCAGTCACCTGCGTCTTGTTTTGGCACGTCGCGTCAACGGTAAATCACCAGTTAAAGCCCGCGCCACACGTAAAGAAACAGGTAAAGCACTCGCTAAATAGTGTTTTATTTCAATTAAAGAACCTTACATTACAATAAAAAGAGAACCAACGCATTATGGCATCTAATCGTCATCTCGGTCGCATCGTCGCCCTTCAGACACTCTACGAGTTTGAGTTCCGAACTCAGTCTGGTGACGCTACTGTTGACGTCAAAGATATACTCGCACGTAACCTTGCAAGGTACGAAGAGGCAATTGACGACACAGAATTTGTTTCCGCACTTGTCGACGGTGTGCTCAAGGAGCAGGCTGATATCGATCTAAAGATTCAACCAATTGCGCCAGACTGGCCAATCGAACAGATTGCTCGAGTCGATCGTACGATTCTTCGTATTGGCGTCTATGAGCTTTTACACCAAGGAAAAGTCGTCCCACCTAAAGTGGCGATTAATGAAGCCGTTGAGCTTGCTAAAGCGTTTGGTTCCGATAACTCGAGTAAGTTTGTGAATGGTGTACTGGGAACAGCGTACCGCACACTTATAGAGGGAGCCACTAATGGCGACAGCACCACAGTTTGATAAATTCAAAAAATACTTCAATAGAGGTAAACGTCCATCAATTCAGGAAATAGTTCGCGAACCGACCGCTGGTGGGATTGTTTTTCGTCGTAATAAGAATGACGAGATTGAATTTCTCTTAATCCAAGACCACAAAGACCGTTGGACAATTCCTAAAGGTCATATCGAAGAAGGCGAAACTGCCCAACAGGCTGCCAAGCGTGAGATCGGTGAAGAAGCAGGCCTTATGAATACCGAAATGCACGGTTGGTTGGGTAAAATCCACTTCCGTTACCGCCGTATCGACAAGCTGGTCCTTATTTCCCAACAGGTGTATTTGATGAAAGTCAAAACCGACGGCGAAGAAATTCAAAAAGAAGAATGGATGAACGGCATTAAATGGTTTTCATTTTACGATGCTCTCGATGCAATCGAATATGAAGACATTGGAAAGCTGTTGATGCTTGGGATGAAACGAATTAGGCAGGAGAAATTATAGTGACAGGAATGCAAGTGGGCCCGTATCAGGATTTCGCACGAACGACTTTAGGTTTCGAATTCGAGAACATTGATCTGTTGGTGACTGCTTTTACGCACCGTTCATACGTTAATGAACATCGTAAAAGCGTTCATGAGCATAACGAGCGTCTCGAATTCTTGGGCGACGCCGTGTTAGAGCTCGTCGTGACCGATTTCTTGTTCAACAACTACAATGAGCAAGAAGGTATTTTGACGAGCTGGCGCGCTGCGCTAGTCCGTACTGAGAGTATTGGTGACGCTGGAAAGCTACTGAATTACGAATCTTTAATTCGTATGAGCAAAGGCGAGAAGCAAGGTGGTGACCGTGCGCGTATGCAGATCCTTGCGAATGCCTTCGAGGCACTTATCGGGGCGATTTATCTCGAGAAAGGGTATGACGTAGCGGCGGCGTTTATACAAAAGAATATCTCAAGCAAACTCGAGCACATCTTGAGTGAGGGAAGTTGGCGCGATCCGAAATCACACCTTCAAGAGGTGATGCAACGAAAGGATAACGTCACCCCTCGGTATGTAGTGTTAGAAGAAATCGGTCCCGACCATGACAAGATTTTTACCCTTGGAGTCTACTCTGGTGATCGTCTCGTCAGCAAGGGAACAGGTCCGAGCAAGCAGGCTGCTCAGCAAGAAGCCGCCAAGACTGCACTACAAGAGTACGAAAAGCCTGCCCAAGGTTGACTTACAGATTGAAACAGTGTAAAATCATCCGAGAGTTATAGATAAAGTTTAAGAGTTAAAGGAAGTTTTCATTTTATGCTCGCAATTCGTTTGCAACGCGTCGGACGCGCCGGGTACGCAACCTACCGCCTCGTCGTCCAAGAATCTCAACGCCATCCTTCTAGCGGCCGTGTCGTCGCTTTTGTTGGTAGCTACAATCCACACACCAAAGAAGCTAATGTACAGGTAGAAACTGCACAGAAGTTTCTTGATAACGGTGCACAGCCAACACCTCGTGTGGTCAAGCTGTTGAAAGACGCTGGTGTAACACTTCCTAAATGGGTCGTTGAAGCTAACGCCTCTAAACAAAAAACTATCCGTCACAGCGACAAGCTTCGCCGCAACCAACCAGCTCCAGAAGTTGAAGAAGTTGTTGAAGAACCAGTTGCTGAAGTTGTTGAAGCGCCTGAAGAGCCTGTTGAAGAAGCATCTGCTGTCGAAGATGGTGCAAGTGCTGAAGACAACGTTGAAGAAGTTGCTCCTGAAGCAGAAGCAACCGAAAAAGAATAATCTTAGATTCTTTATAAAACTATCCTCCACTTATGGGGGATATTTTTTTAGGCTGGACAGGCCTAAACATAAGCATGCTACAATGGAATTACGATATCAGTTGAACGACCTAAGGGGGAATTTATGTCGACCATTGACCAGCAATTCATAGAATATATCGTAAAATCTGTCGTCGGACATCCAGATGATGTCATCGTCGAGCGAATTATTGATGAAAAAGGCGTCCTGCTCACACTCACAGTGAATCCAGAAGATCTTGGACGAGTAATTGGCAAACGTGGTGTTACTGCGCAAAGCCTCCGTACTTTACTACGTGCTCTCGGCACGAAGAATGATGCTCGTTACAATTTAAAGATTGTTAATAACGATGGTGGTCCAACTACGACTATCTCGTCTGACGATAGTTCAAATGATTCACCTTCAAATCCTATCGATCAGAACACTCAAGATGAGGCTGTGGATACTTCTACAGATGAGGCTGTGGACAAGAGTTCTGACTACTCAAAAAAGACCCGGGCAGAGCTTGCGGAACTTGACGATCTTGATATATAATGACGCTTAAGTTCAGAACATCTTGAACTGCGAGATCAGCTCATGCGAGCAACAAAAAACACCATTTGTTGAGAGCTTATGTGTTCAAAAAACCGCCTTTTTAGGGCGGTCTTTTGTTTTAGTCAGTCGACTGAAAGATGAACGATTTCATCACTCAGTGGACTGCGCCTGAGGATCGAAACCCTCGGGCGCAGGCCGATGCAGGTGCATCTGGTGCGTAGAGGGGATCCTCAGGCGTGCTTCGCCATCGGCTGTCCCTGGTACCGCATGTGGGGCACGGGGAAGTCGACCGGGGTCGACATCGTTCCGAGGAATCCCATGTTGTTGGCGGGTGCTTGAGTGGTGCTCTCGCGAGGCTGGTTGGCCAGCGCCTCGAGGTCGGCCATGAGGCCGTCGACAGCTGCGTTGTGCTCCAGGGGGGTGAGCCCCTTGGAGTCGACCGCAGTGACGCGGGTCCCGCTCTTGGCAGAACGCGCGATCAGTGTGTCAGTCATGTGTGCTCCAGGTTCAAAGGTGAATTCGATGGTGAATCTTGACCAAAACTCGTTTAGGTCAATCCTTATAGTAGCATATTTGTACCTATCATTCAATCTCTAGCACTATTCGTCAATCTACGGTACAGTAGTGGAGATGAAAAAGTTTCAAGTGATTACTCTTTTTCCTGAAATGTTTGATGGCGTCTTGAATAGTTCAATGATGTGGAAAGCACAGAAGGAAAGTCTCGTCGAATTCTCGATGATTAATTTACGTGATTTTGGGATCGGCCCTCGACAACAAGTAGATGACACACCGTATGGTGGAGGTGATGGAATGCTGCTGAAGCCTGAGCCACTTTTTGCTGCAGTAAATAAAGCTAAAGAAACAGACCCTACCGCAAAAGTAGTGCTTATGACGCCACGAGGACAGCGCTGGAAGCAGTCTTTGGCACAAGAGTGGGCAGATGCGGATCAGGGCTACATCTTCATATGCGGGCGCTATGAAGGCTATGACGAGCGTATCGTGAGCCTGGTTGATGAGCAGGTGAGCGTCGGTGACTATGTGCTCACAGGTGGTGAGTTACCGGCTATGACGATGATCGACAGTATAGTACGCCTTATACCGGGAGTTCTTGGGGGTGAAAAAAGCGCCGAGATCGAAAGTTTCTCAGATGGCGAGACGCTTGAATTTCCTCAGTACACGAAGCCGGCTGAATTTGAAGGCATGAAAGTCCCCGATATACTCTTAAGTGGAAACCACGCCGCCATTGATAAGTGGCGACAAGATAATTCCTTAAAAGCTGAATAAAAGAAATACCCGCCGAGTGGCGGGTATTCTTTGTTGTGGTGGATATCGTAGAGCGAGGTCACAACATAGTGTTTTTGTTGGAGTTATGTTTGTTTTATGTAACTTTCGCTTGTTGATACTGTAATGGACAGACACAGAAAGCGCAAGCATAATGACAAAAATAACAACAATTTGCAACCAGATGGAGCCGGGTTTATACTGCAAGCATGAGCTTATTACCTATTGCCACTGTTGCACCAAAACCAAAGACAAAAGATGTCACACGCATCGCAATTTTCTATTCGATCATTCTCGTTATCTTTGTGCTCTGCCAATTATTCACCTATGAAAGCTTCTTATTGCTGATCGACAGCTTCGGCCTACCTGGGGGCACGCCATTTGCGTACTTTCTAACGTCGCTCCTTGTCGTCGCTGAAGTGTTCGCTCTACCATTCTTGCTTCGTCTGCCTCTGAGTCGAGCGTTTCGATGGTTTAGCCTTGCTTGTGGGTGGCTGGTACCGATTATCTGGCTATTTGTGACCATTAGTGTGACAGTGGGCAATTCGACAGTAGATAACATTGGTTTTCTCGGGACAGTCGTCAGTATTACGGCGGGCTGGTGGGCAGTTTTCATCAGTAGCGCATTCTTTATTTTAGCGGCGTGGGCGAGTTGGGGTCTGTGGCCTGGCAAAACACGCAAAAAATAGTTGTGGAAACGTTCTCAGCAAGCTATCATTAATCTAACTAACGAAGGAGTTACGGACATGGAGTTTATTAACAAGATCGAAGCAATGGTTGCTGGTTGGGCGAAAAGCGTTCCACATCTTCCAGTAGCAGGACAAAAATGGTTGGCACAAAACGTTTGGTGGATAGCACTCGTCGGAACCATCCTTTCAGCAATCGGACTACTGATCGCATTGGGTGCATTGTTTACGCTCATTGCACTTCTCGGTGCAGTCAGTTCATCAATCTATGGCGCTTACGCGACTGCTGGAGTCAGTGGTTTCACAATCATCGGATCAGTCATCGGACTTGTTCTTTCAGCAGGTACTTTGGTACTGACGGCTCTTGCCATCAAACCACTGAAGGATATGAAGAAAAAAGGTTGGGTACTCTTGTTCCTTAGCTGGTTGGTATACGCTGTCTCAGTCGTCATCAACTCTGTACTGAGCCTTAACGTTGTTGGATTCATCCTCGGCATCATCTTTGGTGCTCTTGCACTCGCTGTATCAGGATACTTCCTCTTCGAAATTCACGGACAATTTGCACACGTTCGCACAGTTAAAGCAAAAACCGCTAAAAAAGCGTAGTCTTCCAAAGCTCAAGCCACTTGAGTGATCACCCCAGTTAGTGTACAATCTTTTGAGTAGCTATTGGGATGTCGCCAAGTGGTAAGGCACCAGTTTTTGGTACTGGCATTCGGGGGTTCGAATCCCTCCATCCCAGCCAAGATATATTCAATCAAATTCGAATAAGTATTCACGAACGTGAATACTTATTTGTTATAGTGTGGATATGACTAAATCAAAATCAAAATCGAAACACGCAACATTATTGATTGCATCATTGGTGGCAAATGGTGTATTTATTGTACTTTTACTTGCGTATGGAATTGCAAGCTACGTGATAACTAAAGCAGATTTCAATATCGCGACATATAACGCACTTGTATCAGAGATGTGTGGCGAAAAATATCAGAGCTATCTAGAACAGTGGGGAGAATCGCATGGCGAGGATGGTAAAAAAGTCTTCGCGGCAACGGTATGCTTGAGAGACTATAAAAGCGGTAAAGACCTAGATCTTGAGCCGTTACTCACTCCATAAAAACGGCTATGCTATATACTAAATGGGTATGAAACGTTACTCTGAAATCTTTTTGCATCGCTGGCTGAAGGTACCGTACACACTCCATGTCACCCAATTTCGTCATCCACGAAGACCCCGAGCTACAGTTGTGCTTATACATGGTCTCGGGAACTCATCTAAGTCTTGGCAGGCGATTGTTGAGATGCTTCCGAAAGATATACGGATTGTTGGGATCGATATGCTGGGATTTGGCAAATCACCGAAACCTTCCTGGGTGACATACGATATCCCGACACAGGCGCGGGCGATCGCCAAGACATTACTAGGGCTGGGCTTACGTCAGCGTCCGATTCTCGTTGGTCACTCGATGGGATGCTTGGCGTCTATTGAACTCGCCAAGCGTTTTCCACTCGCTATAAGACAGCTTGTCTTATGTAGTCCGCCGCTATATCGAACCACTTCTTCTCCCACGAGTAGGGATGAACGACTTCGAAGTTTGTATCGCGAGATTCGTAAGTATCCTGGACGTCTCCAACGGATTGCTCCATTAGCAGCCCGGCTTGGTATCACGAGCAAGGCGTTTGATATCAAGGGGACTAATGCCGACATCTATGTTGCCGCTCTGGAAGCGAGTATTATTCATCAGACCGCTTTCGAGGACATACAGAATCTCTCCATCCCAATCAGTATTCTGTATGGAACCTTTGACCCGGTGGTAATCGGCTCAAACATATCCGCTCTAGGGCGTACGAACGAGAATATTACCGCCAAATCATTCCCAGTCGGTCACGAAATTATCGGTAATTACGAGAAAATCATAGCGAGTGAGCTAACGCGTCTCGTTGGGCATTAAGGATCCCTCTAGTGCTTTAGGCGCTAAGCGTTTGCACAGCCGAGTCTTTGATATACTGTGAGTATGAGCAAACTAGCTAAAAAACAAAAACTGAACAGACAGAAAATAATTTCCATAGTCACTATCGTCCTTCTCGGACTAGGACTACTGGTGATTATTGGCACGGTGGCGATCAAGGAGCTATTTCCAGAGAAAGATTATTCCCAGTCACAAGCCGTTGAGACGGTTGAGTACGGCAATGTTCCGGTTGAAATTAATGTAACTCAAAACATCAATGATCTCCCGGAGAATCTTCGTGATAGAGCGCGAGAAGCTGAGGAGTATATTATCAAGGCTGTTGGTAAGGAGATGTACGACAAGAATTACAGGATTGCTACCGATAGAACAATCACGTGCTCACAGACACCAGTTAATGCTAAGGGATGTATTGCCTTTCTCTATTTACCGCCAAGTCAGCATGGGGTAAAAGATTTCTTCGTCTTTTTCCGCTATGAGAATGACGAATTCACCCCCCATGGAGATGCAGCGTATTGTTTAGAGCATCCAAGTACCTGTGTCTTCACGATCAGTCAGCAAGAGGCTTACAGCATCATTAAATCAAAGGGTAATACTATTGATATTAACAATTTAAAACTCTACTACGGGGATGAATCTTACTGGGCAGTTCCTCATTGGGAGTGGCGTACATCGATTTCACAGCCTGACAGTGATCCATACTGTTTCACTTCGCAACATTATGAAGTTGATGCTGTATCAGGACTATATACAACTGGTAAGCAACAGAATTGTATGTAATTTGAGCGACTAGTTATACGACGCGTCGACCAGAGAGTGCCCTAAGGAGCCAAATAAGTCCACCAACACCGACAATCGCGCCACCGGCGATCCATAGGATGGTTGGTAAGTTATTAGTGGGTGCTTCAGAGCAACAATCGTTGATCTCTTCTTGAGATTTTGAAGACGTATTGTTGGTTGACACTGGCGTTGAGACGGGAGTCATCTCTTCTGTGACTATTTCTGTTGCAGAGCTAGTGATAGTGGGTGTTGATGTGGTTGCTTTTTGAGTAGTTGGCGCTACTGTGACAACTGTTGGGGTTGTTGTCGTGATGAATCCCGACCAGATACCCACCCCATTGGCGTTGTGGCCACGAATTTCAACGATATATTCTGTGTTTGGTGATAAGCCACTAATGGTATAGGTTGAAGGGTTACTATTTGGCAGACCAGTCACAAGAGTTGACGTGAGAGCACTTGATGGTCGGTAGCGTAGGTCGTAGCTGGTAATTGCACTACCACCTGTATTTGCCGGAACCTCCCAGCGAACGGTGAGAGATGAAGACGTTCTCACGACTGAAACGTTATCTACTCTATCAGGAGTCGTAATGAGAATAGGGAGGGTACTGGTTGTTTTCCAGATGCTTGTGAAATTCCATTGATCAAAAGGATTGTTCGTCGTGTTGTTGAA
Source organism: uncultured Candidatus Saccharibacteria bacterium (assembly GCA_964556125.1). GTDB lineage: Bacteria > Patescibacteriota > Saccharimonadia > Saccharimonadales > Saccharimonadaceae > Microsaccharimonas. Next base: position 184,970 of record CAZKUW010000001.1, read on the forward strand.
AAAATAGTTCGGTTGGGCACTCGCAGCATTGACGCCGGTACAGGTTGCGGCGAAACTGATTGACTCATCAAGTCCGACACAGTTGGTGTTGTCAGATCGAGTGATATCCCATGTTGAGTCAGTCAATGTCGTCCCCGCTGCAACAGCATGACCAATGAATCCGCCGACGTTAGTAGTTCCGGTGACCTCACCTGTAGAGAAGGATTGCGTGATGCCCATGAGACCTTCGTAACCGATCATACCGCCGACGTTAGTGGTACCAGTGACAGCTCCACTCGAATAACTATTATCAACCGATGTACTTACTCCATTTCCGATAAAACCACCAACGTTACTTACACCGTTTACAGATGCGGAACTATAGCTATCATGAACAGTGTCACTCTGGCTATTACCGATGAAACCACCGAGGTTTATTGAGCTGATAGTACCGTTGCTCGTCACTGTTCCACTCACCGACACACGATCAATTATTGAGTTAGTCGATAATCCGATTAGTCCTCCAAAATTATTCGCAAATGGCGCGATCGCTGGAGCAGTGATGGTGGTATTGTATACAGCGCTATCTGAGATAGTAACAGTGTCCGCAATACCAATTAGCCCACCAATAGCATAGGATGAAATGACACTGGTATTGAGCGTCGAAACATGACTCAAAGTCGTATTTGTTGCATCCCCGATAATACCTCCACCAGTACCTGCAGCCGTGATGCTGGATGATATGACCGAAAGATTGCTCACTGCCGCTCCATTTGTGTAACCAAACACTCCTGCTGGTCCGTCGCCGTCGTATGACAGATTATAAATACCGTAGCCTTGTCCATCTAGCGTTCCGGTAAAGGGGGTACCAGAATAGAATCCGACTGGCTCCCAGGTGGTCATTGCCGTACAGTCGACATCTTGTTCAAGGCGGAAGTTGCTTGTGAGGTTGCTACGTATCTCCTGGAGTTGCGTACAAGTGTAGATGCGGTAAGGATCGCCAATCGTTCCGGCACCAGTTCCTGAGTAGGCAAAGGCACTGACAGGATAGGCAGCACTGACAATAATAGACAGCACCAATAAGATAGCTTTTTTGATCATCTCGCACCTCCACTCCTGCTCGCAAACAGGTAATGGTTACAGTATAGCACGCAATATGGTCGGGGAAATACTGGGAAATGGAGAAATGCGCTTACTTTAGCTGGAAGGATTCTTCGATCCGAATGATCGGGTCATACCAACCACTTTCGAGAACGAAGGTTTGGACTTTCTTATCGAGACCAAAAATGACAAAGATACCAACAATGATAAATAAGCTGCCGATGACTTTTTGGAAGACGCCATGTGGATTACTCATCCATTTCATTTTGTTGACGAGAACACGACCAAAGATACTGATAAGAAGAAGTATGATGCCAAGACCGATACTGTAGGCAATAAGGTAGCCAATACCCGATACGAAAGATGAAGGAAGTATGACCGCAACGATGAGCGCGTAGGTGGGGCTACAGCTGTTAAATACAGGTCCAAGAGCGGCGCCAAGAAGAATATCCTTCTTTATACCAACTTTGCCTTGGGATTGTCCCATTAATCGATTCGAAAGAAGGTTTAGTCGCGTCGCTACCATAAATTTTTCCCATAGAACCGGGAAGAGGAGGGTAATACCAAATAATAAGACGATGCCTCCTGAGATAATTGCCCATACCATTGATGGGATGCCAAGAAGTGCGGTCGTCGCTTTTAATAGTAGGGTAAAGAGAATAATTGATACGATGAGACTAGTGATGATAACAAGAGGCTGTTTGAGTGATACTTTCTTTTGATCATTCTGATTAAGGGAGCTGCCCCCAATAATGACCGGAAGTAATGGCAGGATACAGGGAGCTAGCACGGTAAGGATTCCGGCAACAAATGAAATAATATAAAGTTCTATCATCGAAGCAGCTCGCGCTCAACTGAGCTAAACTGAGGTTCTTCGTAGGCGACATAGCTAGCAATTTTATTCCCCTCATCATCAACTTTCACGAAAGTAGTTTGAAGAGTGACGCCGTACTTTTCGCGCAGTTTTTGGTTTGAGTCGTAATCAATTTTGAACACAGTTACCCCGCTTGGGATACCATCTTTTTGTATACTTGCTTCAACCTGCCGGCACTGAGGACACCAAGGGGCATGAAAGAAGAGGAGCTTCGTTCCTTTTGTTGACGCTATAGCACCTTCAGTGTAGTCGGTATAGGTTCCTTGTTGTGGCTCGGTGTCGGTTGGGGCAGGTGTAGGTGTGGACGCAAGGCTATCTTCAGTTGCCACGGTCATCTCTTCTGCAATGGTGCCTTTGTTTGGCGAAAGGATCACATAGGTGATTGAGGCTGTTATTAAGACAATAATACCAATGACCGTGAAAAGTATCTTTTTGTTCATTACCCTTATTATATCATTTGGGCATTTGGTATTATGAGGACATGCAAAATGCTCCAGAATTCTACGCCAAAGACCGCGCGAGTTGGCGACGGTGGTTACAAGATAATCACGACAAGGAAACTGCTGTCTGGCTCATCTATGATAAAGGTACTGCGAGAAATCTTACTTGGCCTGAATTGGTACAAGAATCACTTTGCTTTGGCTGGATCGATAGCAGGCCTGGGAAGGTATCTGACACACAATCAAAGATATATGTCAGTAAGAGGAAGCCAAAGAGTGTCTGGTCAAAAATCAACAAGGCTTATATCGAAGAGCTCATTGAAAAAGGCTTGATGATGCCGGCAGGAATAGCAGCCGTAGAAATCGGGAAACAAAATGGCTCATGGGATACACTTAACAATTCTGATAATTTGATTTACCCGCCAGAACTTGACGCAATGTTCGCCGATCACCCGAAGGCTCGTACAAACTTTGATACCTTTAGTGATAGTAAAAAACGTCAGATTCTTCAGTGGATTTATGATGCAAAAACAGAAACAACACGAGAGAGTCGTGTTGTCCAAACTGTTCAAAGCGCTGAGCGTGGCGAAAAAGTTCGCTAAAGCTTAACGATTTTGTCTTTTTTTGGTTTTTTAACGGCCTTTTTGTGGCCAGTTCCTTTAGTCATCGCACACCCTTTCTTGTCTATACACGTATTATAACTCAATAGTGCAAATTGCAAATCGAAAATAATTATTGTATAATTACAGTAGCTACATTTCTTAGGATTCTTCTTTGACACATCTGATTTCTTAATTGACTTAGCCTCAAATTTAACGAGGAACAATTCATGATTTCATTTATTTGGCCCCCAGGGGAGCCTATGCTCGCGGGCACAGGAGGATCAGAAACTTATACTGCAGGACAGGTCCGCGAGCTTCTGCGTCGCGGCATCGATGCTCAGGTAGTAACTATTGGCCATGGTCTTAAAGATGGCCGACAAGACTTTAAGGATATCCCTTTTGTGGCTCTGGATGATGCAAGTGGCATCAGTAAACTTTCCGGAACGGTCGTCTTCGTCAATAAAGCCTACCCAGTTCCAACGAAACACAAGCCAAGTATTATTTTTCATTGTTCGATTCCAAAGCAGTCTGACCGTGAACGCTATAAGACATTTGCAGAGGGGAAGACGATTATTGCAACAAGTGTCTATAGTGGTCAGAAATGGGCACTGTACCTCGGTATTCCTTACAGTAGGATAAATATTGTTCTACCGTTTGCTGATCCTATTTTCGGCAACATTAAAAGATCGAAACCTTCAAGGAAGGTCCGGATCTTGTTTGCCGGTCGTCTTCATCCCGAAAAAGGTATTTACACCATTCTTGAGATGATGCACCAGACAGACATGCGCAGTAATGATTATTCAACTTCGATTGTCGCTGCCGGACTGCATGTTGAAGTCGGACGAGAAATTGCGCGAATGTTAAAAGACTATCCCTATGCGAAGTTAATTTCAGCAGAAAAGACAGTGAAATCCATGGCCAAGCTTCTCGCAAAGACAGATATACTCTTGATGCCTTCGGTATTTGCTGAACCTTTCGGCATGCTATCTGTTGAAGCGCAACACGCTGGCTGTCGGGTCATCGCGAGTAACGTCGGCGGACTTCCAGAGACAAACTCAGGACTTTTGACGTTAGTGGATCCTCGTAGCCCGCTGGCACTTCTCACCGGTATCAAAGAAGCTGTGGCACTCGGTCCTATTACAAAGCGAGAGCGTGACTATGCTATCGGAAAGTTTACTTTAGGAGAATCAGTTGATGATCTTCTTGAAGTGATCCGCGCGTAGAGTCGTTACTGTTTGCCGTCGATGTTGTGACCACCGAATTTGTTGCGCATTGCCGCAAGAAGTTTAGTGGTGAAGGTGACGTCACCTTTTTGTGAGGCAAGGCGGACATCAAATGAAGTTTGGATAGCGGGAAGGGGAATGCCAAGTTCTTTGGCTGTCTCAAGTGTCCAACGAGCTTCACCAGATTCGGCAACGACACCTTCGATGTTCTCCATTGTCGGATTTTCGTGGAGGGCTTGGCGGGTCAGATCGTTCAGCCAGCTGGTCACGACACTACTTTGTTGCCAAATGTCACCAGCTGATGCCAGATCGAGGTCCTTGTAAGGGCCTTCTTTTAGCATGCGGTAGCCTTCGGCGAGACTTTCCATCATGCCGTATTCAATCGCATTGTGAACCATTTTTACATAGTGACCACTACCAGCAGTAGAGAAGAATTGGTGACCACCTCGTGGTACGCTGAGAATTTCAAGTGCTGGGGTGAGCGCATCGTATGCTTCCTTGTCGCCACCAACCATCATTGAAAAGCCGTTTTGATAACCCCAGACACCACCACTTGTTCCGATATCGAGAAGACGACTACCAGCGTTAATCACTTTTTCAGATCGAGCCGCATCACCACGGTAGTCACTGTTGCCACCATCGATGATAGTGCTCCCTTTTGGAAGAATCGTCAGCCAATCATCGAGTTCAGTATCTATCACTTCAGCCGGGATCATAATCCAGAGAGTGACGGGTTCACCGTTGAAGGCATCAACGACTTCTTGCTTTGTATGTGCACCAATAGCGCCATATTTTGCCACCGCATCATCGACGGGTTGAGGGCTACGGTTGTGGGCAACAACTTCGTGGCCACCTTCGGCAAGTTTTTGGGCGATTTGGTCACCCATGCGACCGAGTCCTGATATAGCAATTTTCATGAAGTCCTCCTATTAGAGTGCGTGTTTCTGTATCGAGTGTAGCACAATATCACAGGTATTGACTCTTTAACAATTTTATGATAAACTATCATCACGTTTAGCGTGGAGACACGAGTAGCAATACAAGGAGATATTGTGTCAAAAGTAATGGTTATGGCCGGGCAATCAGGAGTAGGAAAAGACTTTCTTTTAAGTCGTGCTCAGCCCGAAAGTATAGGCGTTACGAATGCTAACTGGGGTCAAATTTTCGCTGATGTTGCTCACGAAGATGACAGAGACCTCATGACTTATCGTCCCGACGAAGACAGAACTGCTGTTATCCAGAAAGAAGTAACTCGTAGAGTGCTTGGTTTGCAACCTGTTGTTGTGACGAGTCACCCTGTTAAAATCGAAAATGGTATTGAATATGTTAACTGGGGAATCGAAAAAGAACTCGACCCGGAGGCATATGTCTTCGTTCGCGCCGAGCCACATGAAATTCTTGCACGTGTGAAGCAGAGGAATGAGTCAGGGGAGAGAAAAACTCCTGAGCTGACTATCGATGGGATTGCTCGCATGCAGGCACGAAAACAAGAACTGATTATTGATCTTGCGCATTTCGTTGGTAGTCGATTAACGATCATCGATAACAGCGATCATAATACAGATGAAAGTGTTGCCCAGTTAAGAGAACTAATTGAAGAACTCGCAGATGCGAGAGTAACGGAAGAGGTGCTATGAGTGAATTCAACGAACACATAACGATCTCAGCAGCCGGTCAGGCGACTCGTATTCGTGATTGGATCAATCAGGCTGGCTTTCCAGAAGGTATGCCTAAGTCTGCATTGGTCACCGGCGCTGGAGAGTCTCTGTTAGGACGAATCGTTCGTCAGGCTATGCCAATGGGTCATGTTGCTATCTATGGAAACTACGATACGATGCGTGGATTAGGTGAGGTACCAGATCTTCCTAGGGATGTTGATCTCGTTGTGAATCGAAATATTACTGGCCCGCTTGGTCCTATTTATCTTGATGCGCTGAGAACTCGTCAACAATCATACATGGCCGCAGGAGACTTCTGGGCAGAATTTTCATGGACTGATTTTCGTGACTTTCACAATGCACACGACAAACCCGTCTCGATCTTAGTTGCTCCGAGTGTTCCAGCAAAGGAAGGTGCAAAGTTTAATGTCGAAGATGACGGCACTGTTAAGAGTTGGGAGAGGGTTGATCAGACAACCGGGACAGATTTAATTAATATCGGTGCATATATCATCGACGGACAAGACCCTGAAGCCCTCGCTATTGTCAGAGCTTTAAACAGCAAGACTCACAAAGAAGATCCTCTTAATGACATCATGATTGAAAGAGGGATGTTAGCTGCTTATGCGCTAGATACGCTGGCATTCAATGTAAACAGCGGCTCGATCTATGAAGCGCTTGTTGATCACACGGCAACTCGACCAACAGTCGATGAGCCCGAAGCGGTTGATCCTATCGATTTTATCCCTAACGCCCCTTAGTGTATAAGGATGGCACCTTTGGTTGCATCGAGGGTGATCTGATCACCATCTTTAAGGTACTTCGTTGCGTTTGCGACGCCAATAAGACACGGTTTTCCTAGTTCTCGACTGACGACTGATGCGTGTGAGAGCAATCCACCTTCTTCGGTGATGATCCCAGCAGACAGGTGCATAATTTCAAGGAGATCAAAATCCGTTCCGATCGCTACCATGATATCGCCCGGTTGCATCTTTGTAATGTCGTCCTTTGAGGTGATAATCTTTGCGTTTCCTGAAACAGAACCCTGAGAAGCACATATACCAGGAATGAGCTTTTGGCCCTTATCAAGGGTTGTGACATTCATCTTGATGTATTCTTTTGCTAGGTGGTCATTCCGAACTAATGACACTCCATTTTTTCTCTCCTCGATGGTCGTATCATCGAGTTTTTTATTATCACCTAAGAGTTCTACCAGTTCTGCAACAAGATAGTAATTTAATTCCTGTCGATCAACCTGGGTACGACGGGCAATTTCGTCCATCAGTTTCAGTCGTCGCGGCACCGTCTCGCCGACTTTTGCTTTGTTCCTGTCTCGGAATACACCGATTTGAGACATTAATATACAAAGCTTTGTAAGACGTTCGTCATTCAGTGATTCGAGTATGTCCCGACTCTGCTTGTATTGGCTTTCGACTTCTTCCTTCGCCGCTTCGTATGAGACTAAGACTTTATCGTTGAATTGAGTACGGAACTTAGTGAGATACTCATCAATAGTAGGGGGGTTTTCACCATAGGCACAGTGTTTTGGTGCGTAAGCATCGTAATGCGCTTGTAGGAGGCGCTCTATGATTACATCGTCCGTAAGATCCTCAGAGTTCCACTCTCTTGCGGTGTGAATGAGCGCATCGAAAGCGACTTCTTCTTCCTGGGCGACAGTCAGTGTATCTGGTGAAATAAGCTTTGAGAGTAGATTATTTCGTTCATTTGCATCAGGCTCGTACTCTTTTAGAAGCGTGTTTAAGGCAAAGTTTAGTCCATACTCGATTTGAACGACATTGAGTTTGTAGATTTCTCCTAGTGGAAAATCCATAATATTGATCATCAATTGCGCCAACTCAACATTCGAGATATGTTCTAAGTCGGTGTGATCAATGATAGAGCAAATTTCATTGGTTAACTCGTATGTCGGGTGGAGAATGTTTTCAATTTCACGAATCAAAATCGGGTCAAGCGCAATGAATTTTTCTGATACCCATTTCTGAAGATAATTCCATTCTGAAACCGGTGCATACGACTCAACTATACCGTCTTTGTAGTTGGTGATTGTGTGGCGAAAGCGGATGGAATTAATCTGAGGCCAATAACGATCATAAAGATTGTGGATCATTTCGGCACCAACGAGATGCGCCACCTGACGCATGTTTATTCGACGCCATTGTTGGTCGTTTATTGTTTTATAGGTAACTTCTGGAAATAGCATAGTTGGCTCCTATGTTGTTATTGGTCTTGCTTGTAATATGTATACTTTATTATCATGGAACGCCCATTCGACATCGACCGGGAAGGTATAGTGATTTTCGATCTGGATGAGTAAGGGGATGAGTTGTTCGAAAATGACATCGACTGTTTGTTGGTCAATTGCGGTTTTGCCTTCTTGTTCGCGACGAAGCATTCGAGTCAGTTTGTTATATCGTATTGTCGTCGGAGTGACTTTTCCAGAGACAAGGGCTTCTCCGTTCCCCGGGATAATTTCGATGAGCATAATGCGGGGATCTTTTTCGATCGGGCTCATCGTAAATGCGACACCAGCATAATCGGCAGGGATCATATGTTGAACAATGACATTCATGTCGCTAATCTCAGACCCGCCACGCTGCTTGCTGTATTCACTGCTTCTTTGTGAGGATACTGATTCACGTACACGTCCGATACTTTCAATGATATCGTCACGCTGAACCTCGAGGTAGGTATCATATGCTCCGGCATATGAATTATTCTCAGAGTCTTCGCCGATTGCTGATGAACGGACAGCATACAGCATGTTCTCGTCATCGAATAATTCGTGCTCCAGAATCCGTTGTTGGGTTTCAGGATCAGTGAGGTCAACAATGTATGGGACAACGATAGCCTTTGGGACGGGCATTCCAATAGCGACAAGCTTATGCAAGTTAAATGCCTTACCACCTGTGTGCTGATAGTCTATTACTGGTTGGGAGTGGAGATCGATGATCATGACGGTCTGCGGTTTGAAGATTGCTTGAAAGCGTAGCGTATACCCTTTGTTGCAAGTGGCTCGTCTGAGAAGCGAGGGAATAAATGAAGATGGGCGTGTTCTACGTTTTGCCCTGCTGACGGCATAATGTTCCATCCAAGATTGTAGCCATCAGGATGGTGTTGATCGACGAAACCTTTAAAAGTAGGGATGAGTGTGTGGAGAGCAGACCATTCCTGTTCGTTAATATCGAAAGGTGTCTCGATGTGCCGTTGGGTGATGATCATACCGCCACCTTTTAGTTCGCCGTCGTCGTATTGTTGGTAGTACCACAAATCATCTTCATAAAGAATAGAGCCTTTTGCTAGGCCATTTTTTAAACAAAATGGACAATCATCAACGCTCTGCATAGTCCTATACTATTCCATCGTGCCAATGTTATCAATACCTCTGTAAATACGGATCATGATACGATGTAGGTATGATAAATCACGACCACACAAAAGAATGGTGGGACAACTTTTGGAAAAATCCAGATCAGCACTTTGGTGAGCCTCGTCAGAGCTTGATCGACGTGGTCGAAGATCACAGAAGTACTTTAGAACACAAAAATGCCGTGAGCATTGTTGATATTGGGTCGGGGAATGGGAGATACGCTATCCCTTTTGCTCAACTTGGGTATGAAACAACTGTGATCGAAAAGAGTGAAACGGCATGTGAAATTATCAGCCAGAGAGCTATACATGAAGGCGTTGACGTCACCATTATTCATAACGACATTCTTCGTCTCGACCTACGTGACGATCAAGCGTTCGATATTGTCTTTAGCTCGGGGCTTCTTGAAGAGATTGTGAGTGAAGATCAGTTGACCGCAGTCGATCATATAAAACGTCTAACCAAGATCGACGGATTATTGGTTTTGAAATATTGTCTTGAGATAAAGGATAGAGGTGTCACGGTGCGAGAAGGGCTTATCGGCCCATTATTCATCGATGATCCAGAGTGGGAGGTGCGAAGCATTGAGACAGACCCTGAAATGCGTGAATCAAATGCGACGATAGATTTTGAGAACCGACTACGAACAGAGACTATCATCGCATTTCGCCGAGCTGTCTCACGCTCTTAGGTGTGTACATTATCTCGATACATGACATAATATCCTCATTATGAGTCAATACGGATCTGAATCTCAATTCACCCAGGCGATTAATCAGTTTGAAGTGAAGATGACTGAAAGTCGAGTCTCCGCGTTCCTGAAAAAAGGAGCATTACTTGATGATGGATTGCGATGCCAGAGCTGCAAAATGAGGGAACTATGCGGCGGTGTTGTGTCGCTTATTATTGAAGAGTTGAGCATCGATGAGATACGGGCAAATCTTGATATGTTTACTGCACATGGGATAGAAATAGACGATGTTTCTTTAGCGATGTGTCCTGAACGACTCGTTGGAACTGTCGTGGGGCATATTGATAACGAAGCATTTTGGATATCGAAGAAAGATCCTCTACAATTTTCAGAACGCGACATTCAAGATGGTGAATCTGTCATGCACGCAGCTCAGAGTCTAGTGAAACGAATCAAGAACGGTCAGAGAATTTAACTCAATTGAATCGGTGAGGCGAGGGGGATGATGAGTTTATTCAAATTATTGATAAACCGTTCGATACGCTCTTCGTCAGAGATATTCTCGCGGAGGTGAGCACGAGAAAGATGTGCAGTGTTTGTTTTATTTCGAACATTGTCATTACATGCTAACTCACGGCAACAAAGAAAACTCAAAGAGGTGCCATCTTTGATAGCTGAAACATCAAACGTCACACTTGATGATGTTCCGGAGCCGTGCCATGTACTGCAAAAGTCACAAATAATCACACTTCTTTTCCCCGTTATTGGACTCACCGGTAGTGGAGAGAGTTGATATCTCAAAACATAGTAATTAGCATTATCCTGATAGACCAACACTCCCTTCGTGGGAGATTTTTCTTTAATAAGGATAAAATTGCTGTCACGCCACTCGACATCGTCTGTTGCAATTTTCAGTTTTCGTTTCAGCGAACTACTAATTGTTGACTGTTTGATAATCGAGACAAGCTCTTCATTTGTGAGTCGTTTCATTTTTTTCTCGATTCCGTGTAATGTTTTGATCCGACGAATCCGCCTTCGTGACGGATGAGAGTTATTCCGTTTTCCTGACGCTGCTTGATCTCATTTTTGCTCAGCGCCACTGCATCATCCAGTAAACGACACATCTCAGAAGAAAGGTAGTACTTAAGGTCTTCTCTGTCGACATTAGATCTTGATGCTATCTCGTCGACGATCGAAAGACGATATCTATGTGTCGATCCAAGCATTGCTTTGTTTCGTGATCGGAATGGTTTAATTTGACACATGAGATAACACAACTCACGGAGCCGTTTGTCGGTAATACCCGATATCGATGCATGCTTTGAATTATCGTTTTGAGTTTTGAAAGATGCATACAGCTTTCTATATCGTGCAACATAGTCATTAATATCTGGTTCTCGTCGGGCATATTCCGACTGACCCTGAGCGAACGTTCGTAGATGGCGGGCTAGGAGTGAAGTCATCGTCTTACTTTCGGAAGGCCGAGTAATAGAATTTCTTTTGCCATAAGCCACGATCTTGTTAAATGCAATTTCGTCTTTACTAATATAACGCTCAAATTCATTTTCTAACTGAGTCTGTAGTTTAGAGCGCTTTTTTAGGTTTGGCTCGTAACTCTCAAGGCATTTACTGATTGCGTACTTGAGTGCGTATTCAAGCTGGACGAGATGGAGTTTGTAAATATCGTTGATTGGTACATGGAGTGAATCGATGAGTAGTGCTGAGAGTTGGGAATTTGTTAGTTTTGAGAGATCGGTATGCTTGATTTTCGCATTGAGTTTTCGAGTCTCTTTATAGCTGGGGTTCATCATACGGCGGATCGGTTTTGCTATCTTTGGGTAATTTTCAAGGATATGTTCTCCGACACGCTGAGCGATAAAGTCAAGTTCATCTTCGAGAACATAGGAGAGCATAACTCCGTTCTTATACTCAACAACCGTGTTTTTAAGAAACAGAGAGGTGAGAGGAGTCCAGTGTTGCTGGTAGATAGAGTGAAGGATCTCAGCACCGAGAGCGTGTTCTGCCTCTTCCTGGTTTAGGAGCTTCCATTGCTTATCTGTAAATGATGGTTGTGAGGTGAGTTGCAGCATAGTATTTTATTATTATAAAATGATAAGAATAGTATTGCAAGTACAGAAGAATATTATTATAATGACTTCATAACTCGAGAGGAGAAAAGAGTGGACGAACAAATTCTAAAAATTACGAACTATCTCACAGCAAGGGACGATGTTCAGGTAACACCAGATGTGCTCGGAGTAGAACTGAATGATCCGACTGAATTTGAAGAAGGCACCAACCATGTTTCTATCTCTCGATTGACTATGAATCCTAATGCAGGCTTTGAACGCCATGTTCACCCCCACAACCACGTGCTGGTTATTTTAAAGGGTGGTGGATTCCTTTTTTACCGTCTTAAGGATGGAAGTGAAGGTCGTCTCGATTTTACCGCGGGTGATGTCTTTAACGTACCTGGTACGAGTGAACACGCGGTGACCGCTGGTCCCGATGGTATTGAGATGTTCTCGATCGGTTCTCCACCAATGCACCTTATTGATCCGGAGCGAATGGTATTTGTTGATGAGAAGAACCGATGGATGGTCCCAAAGCATCTTGAGCATGTTCCGCATCACCACCATGATGACCATGGTCATAGTCATGACCACAGCCATGGCCATTCACACAACTAGACTACGGCTGTACTGAATCGGGCACGATTTCACAGGTACTTTGGCTACTTGCGTCACCAGTGTAGATGGTAATTGCCGTTAATTCTTTGTAGTCCCAATACTCAATCTTGTTGCCGCCTGTACCACAATCGTAAAAGGCAATGACATCGGTTGATGCCGGTGTGTTTAGAAGTGGAGCGGTCGCAAAGACAATAGTGCTTGGTAAAGCAGAGACTGACTGATCTTTGAGTTGGGTCGCGTTTTTCGGGTACACCCCTTTTTCTGCATAGTAGGTTTCGGATGCTTTTTGAACAGCAGTCGCATTTGCGAGTGAGCTATTTGTGTTTGCTCGCAGGGTAATAGCGCTATATGAAACGATAGTGATTGCCGCAATGAAACCGAGAGTACCAAATACGAAGTTGATACTGCCGATGATGATACCCGCAAGTGCGAGACCATTTTTAAAACCTGCTCTTTTTGAACGTGAATAACCAATAGCTGAGAGGATGAGTCCTACAAGCGAGACGAGAAACGATAATATAAATCCAACGATACCAAGTGTTTTTCCGGGGTCTACTGTTTGAGTTGCCATGTCATTCCTTTGATTAAGCTTATGGCTCTATCATAGCGCGCCATGGGAGAAAGGACTATACTAAAGGTATGGCAAATGAATATATTCCCGGGATGTGTAATATCGGACCTGCTGAACGACGGATCCGACGTATCGGTGGGATTCTCGGTACTGTCGGTACGATTGGCTTGCTTGGCCTAATGATATACCTCGATCTTCCTATTTGGTGGCGACTGCTTCTGATCTTTCCGGCAGCTGGAGCGGCGACGGGCTTTTTGCAGGATGCGATGCACTTTTGTGTCGGGTTCGGTATGAGGGGTATTTATAATGTCATCAATAGCGCTGGCGTTGTCGATAATGTTGAGCTCGAAGAGTATCGGCTCAAAGACAAACAGAAGGCCGAGCGGATTGTGTTGTATTCATTTTTGATTGGTGTCGCTGTAGTGGGACTCAGTTTACTTATTAATGTATAGGAGGGTTTTATGATCGAAGCAATTTCAACCTTTAGTGGCATGTCAGTCGATGATATCAAAAAAGCGCGCGAATTTTATGTCGATACGCTGCAGTTAAAAGTACTCGATGAAACTATGGGATTGTCACTGGAACTGCCAGATGGCGGACATCTTTTCTTATATGAAAAAGAAGGCCATGAGCCAGCGACCTTTACGACGTTAAACTTCGTCGTTGAGAATATCGATGATACCGTTGATCATCTCGCTGGTCACCACGGGATCTCGTTTGAAATCTATGATGATATGCCAGGTGCTCAAGATGAAAAGGGGATCATGCGTGGCAAATCGGCCAACCAAGGTCCAGATATCGCTTGGTTTAAAGATCCGGCGGGCAATATCTTAGCCGTTCTTGAGCCTTAATTAACCTACGACGACTAACGAATAGTCGCGATAGGTCAATCACGAACCGCCGTTTTCTCCTTGTGGGACGGCGGTTCGTGTTTGATTGATGCAGGTTTGGATCACTCCCGCGGCGGCGCGACCGGATAGTCGAAGTGGTCGAGCATCCAGCTCTTGCCATGACCGACTTCGACGACCATCGGGACTCCTTCGGCGCACATCGTGCAGTCCTCCGGGTTCTGGGCGGGGGCGCCCTTGATGTCCTCGAGCCAGCCGAGCCACGGGATGCCCGGCAGCTCCTCTGTCTCGGAGTTGCGCCGGACGACCGTGATGGCGCCGACGACGATGCCACCGTACTGCTCGACGAGCTGACGCGTCAGTTCGATCGAACTTCCGGTGGTGAGCAGGTCGTCGATGATGACGACGCGCTTGCCCTTGAGGAGTCGACCGTACTTGGTCTTGGTCGAGAAGACGGGGGTGCGGGTCTTGTCCGCTCCTTCGCCCTCTTCCACGATCTCGCACCAGATCGCCCAGACTCCCGGAATCCAGAAGCCCGTGTAGTCGGCGAGCGTCTGTCCGACGGTTCGCGGACCGATGATGATGTCGGGCTTCAGCTCCTCGATCTCACTCGCGATCTGTCGACCGATGTGTGACATCCAGTCGGCGATGTGCGACACAGCGCGGATGTCGAAGTACTCGCTGCTGTGCTTGCCCGACGTGAAGACGACGTGGGTGTCACGCCAGATCGCTCCGTTGTTGTCGAGGAACTGTTCGATGGGACCAGCCATCAGTTTCCTTTCCTGTTGCTCTCGATTTCGTACACGATGCTCGCGAAGTTCACGCTCAGATCGCTGTTGGTGGGATTGGTGCCGGTGAGACTGGTGCCGATGACGAGTCGGTCAGCACCATTCTTGATCGCGCCCGACGGAGTGTCGATACGCGCTTGATCCGTGATGTCGTCATCTTCGAGACGAACACCCGGCGTGTTGACGCGCAGGCCATAGAGCGACGGCTCCATCTTGATCGCCTGCGCCTCGAGAGGCGAGCAGACGATTTCGCTGAAGCCAGCCGCCTTGAGCCAGGTCGCGTACGTCAGGACCTGTTGGGTCGAGGTCCGTCGCGGGTGCTCGCGTCCGACAACGTCGGGCGTCTTGCTGGTGAGGACCGTGACTGCACAGGGCAGTGTTCCGGCTGCGAGGCAGACGTCGGCGAACCGCTTGAGTCCGTCGCGCTCCTTGAGCTTCTCGGCGGTCATTCTGCCGTTGGAGATGCCTCCTCCGGCCATGCAGCTGAGCATCCACGGCTTGTACTCGAGCCAGAAATTGGCCTTGTCCTCGAGCTCGTGAGGAACTCCAGACAGCTTGGCGTCGATGAAAACCTTGACGCCGAACGTCGTCTGGATGAGATCGATGATGTCGATCCCAACCTCCCCCTTAGCGAGTTTGCCGACCATGAAGCGCAAGGCCTGGACGTCGGTCAACTTCAGGTGGTTTACCGGCAAGCCGGCCTCGAGTTCGATGCGCAGCCTCTCGGGCGTCACATCAGCACTCCAGATGATGTCCTCGACAGGGTCAAAGACAGTGGGCATGGGGTTTCCTTTCGTCGTGCATCGGTCGTACAGGGGACATTCGGTGTTTCCAAACCTTTGTTAGGCCAGGTTTTTATCGACAACTCATTATCAATAAAAATCCGGCCTAAACGCTGTTAAAGAACAGATTGCAATCAATCAGGGGTTATTATGCAGTCAAGATAAAGTTGAGGCAAGCTGGAGCGTTTTGAGATTCAAAACAACAAATTCAAAATCAATCGAAACGGGTTAGTGACTTTATACCGCTCGTGGTATAATAAAAAAGTCGGAGAAATCCGATATCGGATAGGACGGGTATGAGGGAATTTGTTTTTCTTGAGCACGATCCTATTTATAGTTGATCGCACTCGAGAAATGAGTGCCTTTTTTATTCCTAATCCTTTTTTTGGGGGGTGAAGCTAGTGCAACTTGAAGACGCATTAGGTAACTTCACCCCTCTGGCCATATAAAAAAATAAAGACCCTCCTTGAAGCTAGGGTCTTTAGTTATATATCAATTATATCAAACTACATGTAACTTTCTAAAAAAGATTTTTGGTCCCTGATTATCTTAAGACCATTTAATGCTGAAATTTTAATAGGCATAATGATTTGTTTAATAAAAATGCTATTCATTTTAATTAGCGAACTTTTTTCGAATAATTCAAGGGATTCATCTATATGCTCAACTGCCAATTCGGTCAATTCTACGGACATTTTTTGCCAGAAAATTTTACGCATTTTTATCAACAATTCATTAGTTTTATATTCACCTGTCGGAAGGGCTAATTCAGAAAGTAATTCAGCAACAACATAGTTGATTTGCCCTTTACTAAAGTCTTTAGACCAATCATGTAAATCATCGTTTAGTTGACGAGCAATCAAATAGTGTTTCAGTGCCTGTTCGATATACTCTTTTTGAGAATCTTCGACATCCATTTGATCCAATAGTATACATGGACCAAGTATGTGACCGATGGATTTTTCGTAAAGTAAATTTGTGTCTCGATAAGTATAAATTTTAGAAAGATTTATCTTTTTTGATGAATAATCACAGCGATAATTAGTTATTTCATTTATGTTTGCATAGTCGACACGACTAAAGAATTCGTCAACCCTTTGGTTTGCAGTTTTGGTTTTGTATAAGTCATAAGATAATCTATGTATTATATTTGCATAAGGCAATAAATCTTCGTCACCATCGTGATCAATAATATTGTCAAAAATCGAATATGCCAACCAGGCAAAAAAGTTTGATACTCCAAGATCATTTAGGATCTCATCGTTTATCGATGTCGGATTTAAAAATGAATGCTGAAACAGTGAAGAGATTTGAGTAATTTCATGATACTTATCAATCTCGGTAATTTTTCTACATAATATTGAGATTTCATTATTATAAATACCATGTTTTTTAAGAGTATTTATTGCGCGGATTGTAGCAGAATCTAATTTTGAGTTTATTTTATTTTGACTTAAAATATCTGGGTTCTTATTAATTTTAATATGCCCAAGAACGTCACAAAATATGTCAAATTCAGATTCAAGTATAAATTTTTTGTTGATTGTTAGTTTATTTGGTAATACAGTCATCCACTTAGGAATTTTTTGATTCCTGATATGGATTTCATTACTAGAAATATAATTATCTACATTTATAAGAGGAGTCCCGAGCAAATTGAAAAGTTGAGCTATTAGCACGTTTAGTGTTAGATCTTGATCATTTTTTAATATGTATGGACCACCGGGTTCCGATTCAATCTCGATTAGTCTTTTCGCTAGTATACCCAAAGTCGATCCATCTATTGTGTCGGGTGAGTAACTAATGATTGCTAATAATCTAAGTATTACTTCGTGAATAGGATCATTATTTAGCCATTTTTCTTTTGTTGAACTTATTTTATTAAAAATTTTAGTAGATATTTCTTTATTCTCCGATGAATGTGAGAGAAATATAAGAATTTTTGAAGCATCTTCAATAGATAACGCGTCAGGATTTAAATTAATATAAATTTTGTTCAGATCTTCAATTATTTCGTTCATACAAATTAAGATCGGGCTGTATGCGCAGCCCGATCCAAATTAATTAGTTAAACCAAGGTGTACCAGCAGATGCTTCGTCTTCAAGCTTTGATCGTAATGCATCAGCATCACGTGATTCGGTGCTTGTAAGTACCTGGTGCAAAGTTTCAATCATGTATTGACCCCCCATTTAATCCCATTTAGATATCTCGACCTGATATCTTAAGTCAGATTTTCTTTTTTCGGGGGAAAAAGGTATGTTGCAAGATTTCTACGATATCCCGTTAATTATGATAATAACAAATTGCTAATGCATACTACAACAGTGTTTCTAGTAGTATCATAGTTACATGACCCTCGAACTCATCATAAAGCTCATCGCCGACGCCGCCGTCATCCCGGTTATCCTCATTGGCGGCTACGTGCTTCTCTTTAAAATCCCGAAAGGGAAGCGTTGGGAATCATACACTCGCATCCTAATGGCAGGTTTGACCGCCTACCTACTTGCTCGTTTCATCGGCACCGTCTATCAGCCGAGTGATCTTCGACCGTTTGAATTGATGGGTGTCGATCCAGGCGCCTTCTACTTACCGAATGCTGGCTTTCCCTCAGACCACGCCTTATTCGTGACTGTGATCACTGCAGCGGTCTGGTTTACGACGAAAATGAAGAAGACGACGCTCGTATTGTCGACTTTAGTGATTTTGATTTGTGTCGGTCGCGTGTTAGCGTTGGTACATACACCTGCAGATGTAATTGCAGGCGTGGGGATCGCGTTAGTCGGATCATTATGGTATTTGAATAATCCGGGTGGGCAGAAAGCGAAGGCTCGCAGTGGCAAAAGTACTCGTTGATAACATTGTCGTGGCAAAGCCATGGATGGAATGGCTGAAAATTGTATTGATTGGCGTTGGTGTCGGAATTATCTTCTGGCTACTAACGATTATGTTGACTCGTTATGTGATCGAGCCGCTGGCGTGTAAGGATATTACTGACGCCGCTCGTTGCGTGAACGCTTCGTCACTCGCAGGTAACATCTCGACGATTCTGACGGCACTTATCGCTATCGGAGTTCTCGTACGGATGCGGGTCATCCAGCCGGTTATTTTAGCGGTCGGGACGGCAGCACTACTCTGGGATCTGTCTGCATGGACAAGTGGCCTCTATTGGCTCGAAGCTTTTGGTTGGACCATCTTGCTCTACGGACTTTGTTTCGGACTGTTCGCTTGGATCGCTCGTTACTCGCGGCTGCTTCTCGCAGTAATTATTAGTATCTTGATCATTCTGATTATCCGCATCGCCCTCGTGCTTTAAGGTATACTGTACCTATGGAACAAATCTTGTTGGTGATTCTTTTGGTAGTGGTAGTGGGTCTTGGCTTTGCCTTATTCTTTATCTCTCAGCGCCTCCGTGATATGAAATCTAATGGGGGAGTCGAGATGCTCAAGACAGATGTCACTGAGCTCAACCGCACGATCAATCAGCTCCAGACGAGTCTGGGTGATAAGTTGGAGCGAAATGCCACCAATATGCAAACCTCAATGCAGAAGCAACTCTCGGAGAGCGTGAAGCTGGTCAACGACGTCTCGACACGACTTGCGAAACTGGATGAAACGAACCGCCGAGTGGTGGATGTCGCCGACGAGCTCAAAACTTTGCAAAATGTCCTGCAAAATCCAAAGCAACGTGGTGTGTTCGGTGAATATTATCTCGAATCTGTCATGCAAAACATCTTGCCGAGCAAGAATTTTCAAATGCAGTATAAATTCCGTGATGGCCAGATCGCTGACGCCGTCGTTTTCCTTGATAAAGGCATGATCCTGCCGATCGATAGTAAGTTTAGCCTCGAAAATTACAACCGTATGGTGTCGACTGGCACCAAATCTGAGCGTGAAGAATTACTCAAGAAAGTCCGTAATGACCTGAAGGGTCGTATCGATGAAACGAGTAAATACATTCGTCCAGCTGAGAACACGATGGACTTTGCTTTCATGTTTATCCCAAGTGAATCTTTGTACTATGATCTTTTGATCGGTGATGTCGGGACTGGCTCTTCAGCACGTGATTTGATCGAATACGCTTTCCAAGAAAAGAAGGTAATCATCGTCAGTCCAACCAGCTTTATGGCATATCTCCAGACGGTCCTCCAAGGCCTTCGAAGCTTGCAGATCGAAGAACAGGCGAAAGATATCCAGATCCAAGTCGGTAAACTCGGTCGTCACATCGGTGCTTTTGATGGCTTTATGAATAAACTCGGTAACTCACTCAGTACGACGGTGAATCACTATAACAATGCACACAAAGAGCTAGCAAAGGTGGATACTGACGTCACGAAGATTGCTGGGACTACGAAAGCAGTTGAACCGCTATTGATCGACAAACCTCGACTCGACGAGTAATAAAATAAGCAATTAAAATACCCCGCCTATCTCGCGGGGTATTTCGTTAAGTCGGGAAACGACTAGTTTGAACGGCCACGGTGCAAGTCGTAAAGGATGAATCCAATGACTGAACCGATGACTGGAGCAAGCGCGTAAATCGCGTATGCCCATAGGTGAGGCGTGTAAGCTTGCAAAGCGATAGCAATTGCAGGGTTAATGATGGCGTTACCACCAACGTAGCTAGCAGCGCTGACGGCGATCATCAATGCGATGAAGATGCCAAGACCAGCGGTGAACGCAGCTGCGACACGGTCTTTTGCTTCACGGGTTGCATTAGCAATGGCAAATCCAAGGATTGCAGTACCAAGCAATTCAGCGAAGAAGAGGTACCATTCTTTACCTACAAGTAGGCTGATGTCTGCAGCCTTGAAGAGTGCAGGAGCAGTTTGGCCATAAGCCGCTGCAGCTTCGTCAACAGGGTTTGCACCACCGAGGAATGCGGTCATAACGACGTAGGCAAGCATCGCACCGAGTAGTTGGGCTACGATGTAGCTCACTGCACGGAGCCATCCAATACGGCGGGTGACCCAGGCACCAATAGTAATTGCTGGGTTAACGTGTGCACCTGAAATCGCACCAATCAATAGTACGATACCGGTTAATGCAAACAGGACAAAGATAGGTTGTCCTTGACCGGCGATGATGACTGCAGCAAATAGGAATGTTCCTACGAGCTCAGCACCAAGTGATCGCCAGAGTGCTATTGAACGTACAGATGATTGTACGTGTCCGACGAAAGTACTATCGGTGGCGGTTGCAGGAGCTGACGTCACAGACTTTTTCGATTTCGCCCCGGCTGATGTACGCGCGGGTGCTTTTTTGGTTGAAGTAGCGGCTTTCTTAGTAGCCATATGTTTCCCTCCTTATAGTCAACATGGTTACAGTATAGCATAAACCCTATGGGGCAAAGTCAAGTGCTACAATAAGAGCATGGCATTATTTATTCGACAAGACGAAAACCGTAGCGAACTCCAAAACCGCATTGCGACCGAACTCCAAGAACGCGCAAAGAACAAGGCGCGTGAAGATGAACTTCCTGATGGTGTTGAAGATTCACAATTTATTAAAGGCACAAAAAAGACAACCGGACTCTTTGGCGTTTGGATAATCGTGGGCATTTTGGCGATCGCGGTAGTGGTTTTTCTCGTTATCAGTTCACTGTAGCCCTGCGACTCAATTTTTCGTATAATAACTAACAGTTATGCCAAGCCATGATATTGATGCGGTGCGCACCTCATTACTCGAGCGAGTTGCAACTAGCGAGACACCTCGCGATGTTTTACGTGCGCCTGAATTTAAAGATCTCTATTCGGCTATCGGTACGCTGAGTCCTGAAGAAAAAGGTCCTTACGGTAAAGCTGTTAATGAATTGAAGCAGGCAATTGAAGCGGCAGTTGAAGAACGTGAGACATTGCTCGAGCAAGGTGAGGTAGTTGCCCTCGATGTGACTGCACCATGGGATGTGAACGGTTCATCACCAGCACTTTTACCGACTGAACAAGGATCTCAGCATCCTTTGACGAAAGAACTTGATACCGTGATCGACATCTTTACGCGTATGGGCTTCGAAGCAATCGAATCTCGTCAGATCGATGATGACTATCATATGTTTGGCGCTTTGAACTTCCCTGAAAACCACCCAGCTCGTGATGGCTATGACACCTTCCGTACCGAAGAAGGCTTTATCCCACCGGCACACACTTCGACGATGCAAAATCGCATTCTTAAAGATGGTAAAGAAAAACTCGAAGCTGGTGGTCAGATAGCCGCGATCAGTTATGGTCGTGTCTTCCGTAATGAAGATCTCGATGCGACTCACGAACACACGTTCTATCAAGTTGAAGGTGTCTTTGTGAGTGAGAAGGCGACGCTTGGTGACATGCTCGGGACCCTTCGAAGTTTCTTTGAAGTCTATTACGGACAAAAGCTCCGTATCAAAACACAACCAGCCTATTTCCCATTCGTCGAACCAGGACTTGAGTTTGCGATTGAAAAACCAGCAGCTCTCGGCGGTAAGCCAGGTGAATGGCTCGAGATGCTCGGTTGTGGCATGATCCACCCAAACGTTCTATCTGAAGCCGGAATTGACCCAAATAAGTACCAAGGATTTGCCTGGGGTGGTGGAGTAGAGCGATTGGTGATGTTGAAATACGGCATCGAAGATCTCCGTCACTTTGAGTCAGCAAAATTAGCATTCTTAAGGAAATTCGCATGATTGTATCAGTAAACTGGCTAAAGAAATTCGTCGATATCGATATTCCTGTCGATCAACTTGCGACACTAATTGGTGAGCGTTTGGTTGAGATCGAAAGCGTTGAAGATCTTGGTGCGAAATACAAAGATGTTATTGTCGTTAAGATTGTCGAAGCATCAGATGTCGAAGGGAGTGATCACCTTCACCTGACTAAAGTTGATGATGGCGGCAAACTTAAAAATGTCACCCGTGATGCAAGTGGCTATGTCCAAGTGGTCTGTGGCGCACCGAATGTTCGCGTCGGTATGTTAGCCGCGTGGCTGCCACCCGAGAGTACTGTTCCAGAAACGTTTGGCGATAAAGAGCCATTTGTTCTGGGTACTCGTAAACTCCAAGGCTATGACAGTAATGGTATGCTCGCAAGTCCTAAAGAACTCGATCTATTTGATAGCCACGAAGGTATCTTGGAGGTTGATAAAGACGCTGCACCGGGTACAAGCTTCGCTGAGCTCTACGAACTCAATGACTATCTCCTCGATATCGAAAATAAATCTTTGACCCACCGACCTGACGCTTTTGGTATTGTTGGTTTCGCCCGCGAAGTTGCTGGAATTCAAGGTAAAAAATTTACGACACCAGCATGGCTGACTGAATTGAATCCGATCATTGAATCTGATGGCTCCGTCGAAGCACCTTCTGTAACCATCGACGACCCATCTTTGTCTGATCGTTTCCAGGCTGTTGTATTGAGTGATGCTAATGAAGCTGCTCAATCGCCAGTCCTCACACAAACCTACTTGTCGCGTTCAGGTATTCGTCCGATTAGCGCTGTTGTCGACACGACTAATTACATGATGCTGCTTGCTGGCCGACCACTACATGCATTTGACTATGATAAGTTCCTCGCCGTTGCAGGCGGAAAAGCTGAAGTCCACGTTCGTCTTGCGAAAAAAGGTGAGACACTGAAATTGCTTAACGGCACTGAGCTACAACTTGATCCAGAAGACATGGTGGTTGCTGCAGGCGACACTGCGGTAAGTCTTGCGGGTGCAATGGGTGGACTTGATACTGAAATCGATTCTTCAACGAAAAGAATTCTTCTCGAATGCGCAACCTTTGATCTTTACCGACTCCGTAATATGCAGATGCGCCACGGCGTCTTTACTGAAGCGATCACCCGCCTCACAAAGGGTCTTCCTGGTGCATTAGGCGCTCCCGTCTTGGCCGAGAGTGTTAGTATGATGGCACAACTATCTGGTGCGAAAGTCGCGAGTCCTGTCGGCGAAGACTACCCAGGAAAACATGATCCGATCGTCGTTGAAGTCGAAAATGCACATATTAACAGTGTGCTCGGTACTGAGCTATCCGCTGCTGATATTAAAGAACTTCTTGAAAATGTTGAGTTTAGTGTTGAGATCAACGATCAAAAAGCAATCGTCACAGTGCCATATTGGCGCAACGATATTCACATTGCTGAAGATATTATCGAAGAAGTTGGTCGTTTAAGTGGTTTCGACACCATTACTCCGACTCTTCCATCAAGAGACTTTACCGCTGTGCGTCCATCAACGTTTGATGAGTTACGAACTCAGATCCGTAGTGCTTTGGTGCGTGGTGGTGTGAATGAAGTCCTGACCTACAGTTTCATTCATGGTGATGTCATGAAAAAAGCTGGTCAGAATCCTGATAATGCCTACCGACTGACCAATAGTATTAGTCCTGAACTTCAATACTACCGTCAGAGCCTGATCCCTAGTTTGCTCGTGAACGTTCATCCGAATATCAAGGCTGGCTACGGACACTTTGCTCTATTTGAAATGAATAAGTTCCATACCAAACAAATGGGATTGACCGATGAGAACGTACCTAAAGAACTTGATGGTTTAGCCTTTGTTGTCGCGAACAGTAAAAAGGGTAGCGAAGCTGCATACTATGAAGCAAAGCGGCATCTTGAATACTTGGCATCTGAACTTCACCTTGAATTTACGTATGAACCACTCGAAGCAGATTCTGAATTCCCTGTGACGCAACCATTTGAACCAAGCAGGAGTGCTCGCGTTTGGGATGTAAAGAATCACGAACGTATTGGCGTGATTGGTGAGTTCAAAAGATCGGTCCAGAAAAACTTTAAACTTCCTGAACAAAGTGCCGGTTTTGAAATTTCGCCAAGAACTCTTTCAAAATTACTTGAGTCTCAAGGATATGATTACCAGTCGATTAGCAAATATCCCGGTACTGAGCGAGATATTTGTTTCCAAGTAGCGAGTGACGTTTCGTATCAGCAACTTATCGATACAGCTAGTGAAGCCTTGAAGGAATCAACGTTAATTTCTCGTATCGAGCCAGTTGATATTTATCAGCCAGAATCAGGTGAAACAAAGAATATTACTATCCGAATTAAGCTTGGCTCGTATCAAAAAACACTCACAGGTGAAGAAGTTGCCACGCTTATCGAGGCACTCACGCAAAACGTGACAAAAGCGCTCAATGCCACCGTTATCTAAACATTCTTTGCTATAATTGAGAGAGTTTAAGTAGAGGGAGACAGAAGTGGCTACATCACGTGCTCAACGAATTGGTATTTGGATTATTGCTGTTGTCCTGACAGTCGGTACTATCGGCTCATTTGTCGTTATTATCTTGTCAACGAACAATACAAAGAGTGATGAGGCTCGAAAGACAGAGCTGACAAATCAATATCAAGAGGAATATGCCGCTTATCAGAAAAAAGTAGAAGCTCAGTCGAGCGAACTCTCTGCTAAGTACTATGCTGATTTTAGTCAATATTCAAGTCGCGCAGTTGCATTCGATGCCGCTGAAGTAAAAGAGTTGAAAACAGAGGATATAGTCGTAGGGGACGGTGCCGAGATTACTGATTCTTCAACCTTCTATGCCTATTACATCGGTTGGACACCAGATGGTGTGGTCTTTGATCAATCAATTGAAGGAGAGACATTAAAAGCACCATTTTCAGCTACATTAGGTTCTGTTCCTCAGCCTGTTATCACAGGATGGGTTGAAGGTCTTGTTGGTATGAAAACTGGTGGTGTCCGTGAATTAACTATTCCGTCTGCAAAAGGGTATGGCGAAGCAGGGAGTGGCGAGAAGATTAAGCCAAACACTCCGCTCAAGTTTGTGATTATGATCGTCCCAGCTCCAGAATCGATAGCTGCTCCACAGCCTTCAAAAGAATTATTAAAATTGTACGGCCAATAGCCATTAGTGCTATACTAAATATAGTAAAGGAATAAATATGACTAAAGACATTCGCGACGTAATTATGATTGGTGCTGGCCCGAGTGCCCTTTCAGCCGCTATCTATACGACCCGTGAAGATATCGACACTGTCCTTTATGAAAAATCCGCTATTGGTGGACTTGCCGCTATTACGGATAGGGTAGATAACTATCCTGGATTTCCTGAAGGTATCGAAGGACTAACTTTGGCTGGTCTGTTGGAAAAACAAGCCGAACGATTTGGCGCTCAAGTCGATTTTGGTGATGTTTCGGCAATACGCGATGAAGGTGACGTGAAAGTCGTTGTCGTAGACGGCGTCGATGTGAAAGCTAAAACGGTCCTTATTGCCACGGGAAGTGACTATAAAAAAATCGGTGTTCCTGGAGAAAAAGAACTCTATGGTCGCGGTGTTCACTACTGTGCAACCTGTGACGGCGCCTACTATCGTGACAAGAAACTCGTTGTTGTTGGTGGAGGAAACTCTGCACTTCAAGAGACCATCTTCTTGACTCGTTATGCCTCACACATCGATCTATTGGTCCGCTCAACAATTAAAGCGAGCGAAGTCTTGCAGCACACGTTGCAGAAGTTTGTTGATGAAGGAAAAGTAACCGTTCATCTCAATACGACGACTGAAGAAATCGTTGCCCCTGATAATAAAGTCTCTGCGGTCAACGTTATCAAGAATGGTGAAGCTATGACAATTGATACAGATGGTATCTTTATCTTTGTTGGCCTTATGCCAAACACACAATTCCTTGAAGGGAGCGGTATTGAGCTTGATGAAGTTGGTCTTGTAAAGACCGATCGACATTTACAGACAAATATCAAAGGTATATTTGCGAGTGGTGATGTTCGTAGCGGTGCGACTGCTCAGATCGCAAGTGCGGTCGGTGAAGGTGCATCAGCTGCACTCTCTATCCGTGAATATCTTGGTGAACTCGACCAAGTCGCCTAAGCAACGTGATCTCTGAAGAACTTTTCTAGTTGGGCAATAACTTTTTTGTCTCTGGTTTCAAGGGCAACTTCTCGTGTGCCAAAAATAACTCCAGTATAGGCAAAATTGTGAGAGCCGGTAATAGCGGTCTTACTACCATCTGGCATCGTAAAGATAATAAACTTAGCATGGAGATAGGTGTCTCGTCGGTACTCTGATTTCAGCCGACTGAGCGCAGCGCCAAGTCGAAGCATCATGCGGTTAACAAAGTCAGCTTGTTCCGGTCGGTTAAAGTAAAACTGAGTCTGTTTCTTCTTGAGAATTCGCGCCAGTCTACCGGTCGGTCCGTACTGAGAAACAAAAGTCACCTTCGTAGCTTCACTCGCAAGCTGACAGGCGCGGCGATAAATAATTGATTGAGTCACGATACCGCCATCGATTAAGAGGTCATCTTGCTCCAAGCCGTAGATAACACTTCGGTAGTTACTGGTAGTTCGCTCTGCTTTGCGGATGCGTTCTTGTTCAAAAGCGAGTCGGTTTGCGAGCCGTGTATTTTCAACTTTAAACATGAAGTCATTGTTGGAGATGCCGCCTTCATAGACGTTAACGCCACCAAATGTATACACGGTATTATCGACGATACACCATTTGTCGTGGGTTCGTCCTGCAAAGACGAAAGCTCGTCCACGACCGAGCCAGTCAAACTTCACACCGGCGGCTTTTAAGCGCTTCGCCATTTTTGTTGCAAGGCGACTGTTCGAGCTGTAATAGCGAATAGGAAGATAACTACCACTGACTTCGCCATAAGTGAATACATCGGCTGAGACAGACACCTGGACACCTCTGAGCGCGGCGGCTTCGATCTCCTGGATAAGTTCATGTGTCGCTGGGTGGTCAGCGATCACCATCGACATCAAAAAAACACGCGTCTTGGCAGTGCGGATATCAGCTGCGGCTTGTTTTATATATTCGGGCGGAAGTAATAATTTCATAACTGTCTCCAGCGATTATATATCTATCGAGCGAAAACTGGTAAAATATCAGATGAAGAAACGAAAAAGGAGAATTCATGACTACTTACGCTGATGTGAGCAAAGGCGACGTCGAAAAGGGCATCGTAAACGTTATTATTGAGATTCGTAAAAACGAACGAAACAAATATGAGTTTGATAAAGAAACAGGACGTTTGTTCCTCGATCGTGTCAACGGAACGACTATGGGCTACCCAACAGATTACGGATACATCCCCGATACTCTCTGTGAAGATGGTGACCCACTCGACGCACTGCTTATTATCGATGAGTCAGTTCCTCATGGAACAGTTGTCCCATCACGTCCAATTGGTGTCCTCTACTTTGAAGATGATGGTGAAATGGACGAAAAACTGATCGTTGTCCCAGCAGATGACATTAGTAAGGATCACATTAAAGATCTTTCTGATCTTGGTGAGAACTTCCAGAAAATGATCGAACACTTCTACACTCACTATAAGGACTGGAAGAAAAACTGGACTGGTGTCGATGCAAAACTCAATGGTTGGGGCGATGCATCTGCAGCTATGAAAGTTGTTAATGAATCGATTGAACGCGCTCAGTAATGAAACACTTTCGTTCGTCTAAGATACTTATCCTAGACGCTGACGATAATGTACTCATTTTAAAACGTAGTACAACTCATCCTCGATTCCCTCTGGAAGCTGATCTTTCAGGGGGAATCATTCGTTCAGACGAGACGCATCAAGCAGGTTTAGTGCGTGAAACGTATGAAGAGACACAGCTTTCGATTTCAGTGAGCGATCTAAAACTCGTTGATATGCATCGGAGTCACTACAAACCCCTCTTTATTAGTATGGAACGTTCGCTTTTTGCGGTACGTTTTGACGAGCGACCAGAAGTAAAGACGAGTTGGGAACATGATAGTTTTGAGTGGATCCCCATTGAAAAAGTACATGATCTTGAAAAGCCTATCCAAAAACAACTCGAACGTGCCATCAAAAAAGATATCTTTAAGACAATTTAATCATGCATCATGGCGATCACCATGTGGTCACCATCGATGTCTCGATTGCCTTTAAGGAATTCGCTGTATGAGAAATAATTCTTATCCTTCGTTGAATCGGCAGGATTATCAATAATATGCTCTTTCAATACACCTGCCTCAGATAGTTGTTCAAAGGTGACTTCTTTCATACCTTTATTGTCGAGTGCCCATATCGGATAGACATCTTTTCCAGGTGCAGGGGTCAGCCAGACCTGGAGGTCTGACGGGCTACTACCATACTGTTCAGAGAGGAATTGGACTGATTTGAGGAGGCCTTTTTGTTCAAGACTGTGGCGGCCTAAATGGCTGACCATCAACACGCCCTTAATTGGGTCATAGAAGGTCGCGCCGACGCAATCAGCCACAGGGAGCATAAGAGCATGATTTTTTTGATTGGTGACAAGTGCATCGGCAACAACGACATCGTCATCTCTCATTCCTTTGCCCTTGTCAGATTCTTTTACCTCGATGTAGCGACAATAATCCTGTTCGTTTTCAACCGTTGCTCTCGGGAGCATATTAACGTTTACGCGGGTTGTTTGATCGATTGATATATCGAGACTAGAGAGAAACTTTTCGCGATTTCGAATAATCTCTGGGTCGGTCGCATCATGGCGATTGTAGATGCTACCATCAGCAACAGTCGAGATGGCGATAGTAAGCTGGGTCATTTACTTCGATTTCCTCAATGTCTTCTCACGAACGATTGCGGCTGCATGACTGATACGTTCGATAATGCCAAGCTGGCGCAACTGTGCTCGTAGTTTCGCCTTAGCGTGTGTTGTCGTGACGAGTTCAAGCCAGGATTGTTTTGGGACGGCGGTCTTACGGGTCATTACTTCCACGATGTCGCCATTTCGAAGGGGTTTATCAAAGGGTCGGATCGCTCCATTCACTTTGAAACCGTAGGCACGACGACCGACGTCACTGTGAACAAGGTACGCGAAGTCGAGGGGAAGGGCTCCTTCGGGCAGGTTAAAGATATCACCTTTGGGTGAGTACACGAAGATGCGGTTACCGAAGAGGTCGATGTTAAGCTGTGACTCATCGATATCATCGCCACTACGAAGATGAGAGGCGATTTCTTGGAGTTGTGTCATCCATTGCATGTTCGCTGGTAAAACGGAGCTTTTTTTACGGGTATAGTCTTTTGAGTTCTTTTGCTCGTGGTAGTGGAAGCTTGCGGCTAATCCACGTTCGGCGAATTCGTGCATCTCATAGGTACGAATTTGGAATTCGATGATTTCCTTACTCGGAGTGATAACTGTGGTGTGGAGACTCTGATAGCCGTTCGGTTTTGGTGCAGCTATGTAATCTTTGATACGAGCAAGCATTGGTTGGTAAAGTGTGTGGAGAATACCGAGCACACGGTAGCAATCTTCTTTCGTTTCAACAATAATGCGAAGAGCCATAAGGTCGTAGACGTCATCGATATTGCCGTCTACTTTTTTAAGTTTTTTGGAGAGGCTATAAACACCTTTTACTCGACCGTTTATCTCAAAAGATAGGCCTTCGGTTTTGAGGACTTTCTCAACCTCAACCCGGACGGCTCCAAGTTTTCGTGTGCTTCGTCCGAGTTTTTTACGAATGACATTTTGGAGCTTTCGGTATTCGGTGGGATCAAGATAGCTAAAGGCGAGCTCTTCGATTTGCATGCGAACACGACCCATACCAAGACGGTCAGCCATAGGTCCGAACACCTCAAGACTTTCACGAGCAATTTTTATTTGCTTTTCCTTCGGCATAAAGTTGAGAGTTTCAAGATTATGAAGGCGGTCGGCAAGTTTAATGATAATTACTCGGACATCTTGACCGACAGCGATGAGAAGTTTTGATAGGTTTTCTTTAGTCTGTGGCAGATATTCCGCCAAGTCTTGCATTCCTGAGCGTGCTTTCGAAACTTTGGTGACACTATCGACGAGAAATGCCACGTCTTTACCAAAAAGCGTTTCAATTTTTTCGGTCGTCATATCTGTATCTTCAACAGTGTCATGTAGAATGCCTGCCAAAATAGAATCGACGTCCATGCCCCAGTCTATTAAGGTCGAGGCGACTGAGAGAGGGTGGGTGATGTACGGTTCGCCGCTTTTACGCTTTTGGCCTTTGTGGGCTTCGGTAGCGACATCAATAGCATGCTCAATTTCATACAGTTGATTATCCTCATAGTGAGGAGCTGCTTTTTGAAGTAATGCCTCTTTTTTCATCTTTTTAGTATACGGGAGGTTGTATGATTTTTCGAATAGGAGTAGAGTAATTTTCAAGCGGGATTCCTGTCGCACGGAACTCTAGAATGAGTTCGATGTTTGACGCTGGATATCGCGGTTTCTGACTGGACACTGAACGGGGGCATTGCCTTTGTACTAACGCCGGAACGTGCTGCGACTACTCGTGAACACCCAAGTCCCTCCGGGGTCGGATGACCAAATGCCGGCCCCGGAGGCCCGTAACACCATACCTGCAGAGGAGGGTAGCCATGGGGTGCATTTGCACACTCGAGGGGGTCGAGAACTGAGCCATCACCAGTGCTCATAGTCGACTAGGGGGATCGGCGCTGCCACGCGCCGGTCCCCCGACTTAAAAACTTTGACTTGATGACCAAAACCCCTATACTGAAAACAGTTATGTTTAACACTGTAAGGAGTGGGGTACAATGAGTAAAACGAAAATTGGTATTAACGGTTTCGGACGTATCGGACGAAACGCATTTAAGATAGCGTTTGACCGAAGTGATATCGAGATTGTTGCCATCAACGACTTGACTGACACGAAGACGCTAGCGTATCTTTTGCAACACGATTCAAACTACGGTGCTTATAAGAATAAAGTCACCTACGATGACACTAACCTGATCGTCAACGATCAACACATTAAAGTGTTGGCTGAAAAAGATCCTGCTGCCTTACCATGGGGTGACCTAGGCGTTGAACTCGTTATCGAGTCAACCGGACGATTCACTGAAAAAGAGAAGGCTGAACTTCACATTCAAGCGGGTGCTAAGCGCGTCATCATCAGTGGCCCAAGCAAGAGCGATGGCGTTGATACGATTGTTCTTGGTGCAAATGAAGACGCTATTGAAGGCGCCAGTGAAGTTATCAGCAACGCAAGTTGTACTACCAACTCGCTCGGTGCAGTAATGGCAATTCTAGATGCTGAGTTTGGTGTTGAAAAATCACTCCTTACCACTGTTCACAGTTATACGGCTAGCCAAGCACTCCAGGACGCTCCTTCAAAGGATCTTCGTGAAGGACGTAACGCTGCTGAGAATATTGTTCCAACTACCACTGGTGCAGCGATCGCTGTCACGAAAACTCTGCCACAACTTGCAGGTAAATTTGATGGGCTCAGTATCCGTGTCCCAACCCCAGTTGTTTCTATTAGTGACGTAACTGTTCTATTGGGCCGTGATGCAACAGTAGAAACAATTAACAATGCATTTAAAAAAGCTGCGGCTGAACCTTTCTACCAAGGAATTCTCGGTGTGAGCGAAGAACCACTGGTCAGTCGTGACTACATTGGTAATAGCCACTCCGGTGTTGTTGACCTACTACTCACGAAAGTTGTTGGCGGAAATCTTGCAAAAATCATGGTGTGGTATGACAACGAATGGGGTTACAGTAACCGTCTTGTCGAGCTTGTCGCTGACGTCGCTAAGACCTTGCAGAAACAGTAGTATAACGCTTATACTTTAAAGTAATATGAAGATCTTTTTGGGCAGTGATCACAACGGGTTTCATTTGAAGGAGGACATGTTTGCCTACCTTGCAAAACATGGCTATGACGTCGTTGATGTCGGCGATAAAAATCTTGACCCAGGTGATGACTTTCCTGAGTTCGCGCAAGCGGCAGCAATAAAGATACTCGGCGAGCCAGACGGCGAAGCCCGAGCGATATTATTGTGTGGTGGCGGACAAGGGATGGCGATGGCAGCAAATCGTTTTCACGGTATTCGTGCCAGTGTCGTGTGGGATCCTTTTGAAGCCAAGATGACTCGTAATGATAACGACAGTAATGTACTCTGTATTCCATCTCGTATCTTCGAGGATGGTGACTGGCAGGGGATTGTCGAGACATGGCTCAATACACCATTTGCTGCCGCGCCTCGCTACAAACGCCGTAATGCACAGATTGACGGGTTGATGTAATGAGTATTATTAGTCCAACGATTACTGTCGAAACACCTGAGCAGTACAAGGCTTCAGTTGAGAGACTGCAACCATTTGTACAGCGCGTTCACATTGATATTAGCGATGGGGAGTTTGCTCCGACCTTTCTCCTCGGAGAAGCTCAACTCTACTGGCCGCAAAACTGGCAGGTCGACATCCACGCTATGGTGGCACGTCCCTCAGAACATATTCAGGCCTTGATTGCTTTGAAGCCGAGCATGATTGTTTTCCATGCTGAGATTAAAGAAGACCGTGCCACATTGATTAATACTATTAAAGCTGCCGGTATCAAAGCGGGTGTCGCGCTACTTCGTTCTACCGTCCCATCTTCGGTTGATAACATCATTCGTCTTGTTGACCATGTACTCATTTTCTCTGGAGAACTCGGCAAATACGGTGGTACCGCAAGTCTTATGCAAGTCGAGAAGATTCGCCTCGTCAAAGCGATCAATCCTAATGTTGAGATTGGCTGGGACGGTGGAGTGAGTCTCGAAAATGCCTACACACTCACCCAGGGGGGTGTGGACGTGTTAAACACTGGCAGTGCAATCGCTAACGCACCAGATCCAAAGGTTGCTTACGACGCATTAGTAAAAGAAATTAATAAACACGGAGTAATCTAATGGGACGACTGACTATTCCTCAACTACAACAAAAGGCCAATGATATCCGTGAAGATATTATCACTATGCTCACAGCGGCAGGAACTGGTCACAGTGCAGGGCCATTGGGGTTAGCTGATATTTTTGCAGCGCTCTATTTCAATATTATGAACATCCGTCCTGAAGAGCCGGAATGGGCAGATCGTGACATCTTCTTTTTGAGTAATGGACACTGTGTTCCAGTGCAATATGCATCGATGGCTGAAGCGGGATTCTTTGATAAAGAAGAACTCCTGACACTTCGTAAATTCGGAAGTCGTCTCCAGGGTCACCCAGAAAGAGAGCGTCTTCCTGGACTTGAAAACACTAGTGGTCCTCTGGGAAGCGGTTTATCGCAAGCGGCTGGTTATGCGTACTCTCTTCAATATATAGACGAAGTAAATCACCGCCATGTCTATGTGGTTATGGGTGACGGTGAACTTAACGAAGGTAATATTTGGGAAGCAGCCATGTTTGCTGGAAAAAACAAGCTTTCGCATCTCGTTGCTTTTATTGACCGTAATAATATTCAAATTGACGGCAATACTGAAGATGTCATGCCTCTCGAAGATCTTAAGGGTAAATGGGAGTCATTCGGTTGGCATGTACTTGAAATCGATGGTAATAATGTTGAGAGTGTTATTGACGCAGCCAGCCAAGCGCGAGCAGTCACAAACCGACCATCAGTCATTATCGCGCATACTATTCCAGGTAAAGGTGTTGATTTTATGGAATATGATTATCACTGGCACGGGATTGCGCCGAATAGCGAGCAGGCGAAGGATGCGTTACAGAAACTCCGCACTTTAGACGGTAAGATTACGCACGAAGGGATGGGAGTGTAACTATGTATCCACTAAACCCTGATGTTTATAGTGAAGACGTAAAACAAGAACCGAACCGAGCTGGTTTTGGTCGAGGGCTCAAAGCTGCCGGTGAAACCAATGATTCAATTGTTGCTCTCTGTGCAGATTTGACTGAAAGTACTCAAATGCACCTGTTTCGTGACGCCTTTCCGAAGCGATTTATTGAAATTGGTGTTGCTGAACAAAATCTCGTCACGGTAGCAAGTGGTATGGCGCGAGCGGGGAAGATTCCCTTTGTCAGTAGCTACGCTGCTTTTAGTCCTGGTCGAAACTGGGAACAAATTCGCACTACCATTGCTCTGAATAACCAACCGGTGAAGGTCGTCGGATCTCATGCAGGTGTGAGTGTCGGTCCAGATGGAGCAACCCACCAAATGCTTGAAGACATCGCATTAATGCGCGTCTTACCAAATATGGTTGTTGTTGCCCCGGCTGAT
The DNA here is from genome assembly GCA_964556125.1 of uncultured Candidatus Saccharibacteria bacterium. Taxonomy (GTDB): domain Bacteria; phylum Patescibacteriota; class Saccharimonadia; order Saccharimonadales; family Saccharimonadaceae; genus Microsaccharimonas. The sequence continues at coordinate 219,561 of CAZKUW010000001.1, forward strand.
AGCATCGAAGCAGAGAAAGCGACGAAGGCGATTGCTGAAAATGGTAAGCCAACCTACTTGCGACTTGCTCGTGAAAAAGTTCCTATCATTAGTACAGAGGAGTCACCATTTGAAATTGGCAAAGCCTATGTCCTTAAGGGTGGAAAAGATGTCACCCTCTTTGGTACCGGCACGATGACCTACCAATTACTAATTGCAGCGCAAAAACTTGCTGAGCAAGGTATCGATGCTGAAGTAGTCCACGTACCGACGATCAAACCACTCGATGAAGAGGTGATCTTGGCGTCTGCAAAGAAAACAGGCCGAGTTATTACCGCTGAAGAAGCGCAGATTAATGGTGGTTTCGGTAGTGCCATAGCCGAATACTTAAGCGAACATCTTCCAATGCCTCTCAAGCGACTCGGTATGCGAGACCGATTCGGTGAATCTGGCGTCGCCAATGAATTATTGACACATTTCCGACTCGACGGCGCATCAATGGCTGTAGACATCAAGACATTTACCGAGACGATGCCACGCTACCACCAAGAGAACAGCTAGGGTATACTGTAAGCATAAGAAGAAACAATTAGGGGGCATATGGGACTGACAATACGAGAAATTCGCGATAATACGACACGAGCGCGTCACTTGATGCAACGCTCACGACAGCAACACTTTGCCGTCGGCGCGTTCAATATTGACAATCAAGAAACGTTAATCGCGATTGCCCAAGCCGCACAGAAGCTAAATGCTCCTGTGCTTGTCGAGTTGAGCGATGGTGAAGTAAAGGCTATGGGAATCGATAATGTCCGAGATATGGTCGATAACTACAAGGCCCAATACGGCATTGAAATGTATATCAATCTTGATCACAGCCCGACAGTTGAGGCATGTAAGCGAGCAATTGACGCCGGTTACGAATTTATTCACATTGATATTTCACAGGCGAATCACGATGCCAGTCATGAAGATATTGTAGCGATGACTAAAGAAGTCGTTGAGTATGCGAAGTTTACCGGTGCACTCGTTGAGAGTGAACCACACTACTTTGGTGGAAGCAGTAATGTCCACACTGAAGCCATTGATTACGAAGAAATTAAGAAAACATTCTCAACTCCAGAAGGAGCTAAGGAATTTGTTGAGGCGACAGGAATTGACACGTTCGCTGCTGCTATCGGTAACCTCCACGGTAAATATCCTGTACCAAAGGAACTTGATCTCGATCTATTGCAACAGATTCGCGATGCTATTCCTTGTCAGATTAGTCTACACGGCGGAAGCGGAACTGAACTTCACTTCTTCGAAGACGCTGCAAAAATTGGTGTCAGTAAGATCAACATCAACAGTGACATGCGCTACGTCTTCCGTAAGAAGCTTGAAGAAGTACTCGCAGCTCACCCAGATGAATACGCGATTGTAAAGCTGATGCCTGAGGTATACGGTGCGGTTCAAGCAGTTGTAGAAGAAAAAATTGCCGCTTTTGGTAGCGCAGGTAAGGCTGTTGTCTAGAGATGACGCTGCCGACAATCGTCACTATTGGTAAAGCAACACAAGATGTCTTTGTGCAGAGTTCGAGTGTGTTTAAACAGCAAGTTCACAAGGGTGTTACTTATGAGCAACTTCCTGTCGGACAGAAGCTTGATCTCGACAATGTTATCTTCGCAACCGGTGGTAATGTGACGAATGCGGCGGTTACTTTCGCAAGGCAAGGTCTTCATAGCCGCTATGCTTGGTGTCTTGGTGATGATATCGCTAGCGAAGCAATCCTGACTGAACTTGATAAAGAATCTGTTGATACTAGTCATGTCGCGCAAAACAAACGATATCGTTCGAGCTACTCGGTTATTTTGATGTTAGCGGGTGGTGAACGAACAATTTTGAACTATAAGGGCAACATGCCGTCTGCTAAGGATCATGACCTAGATCTCAGTGTGATTGAATCAGCAGACTGGCTGTACCTTTCATCACTCGGTGATATGGAGTTACTTGAGATTATTGTGAGCCATGCCGCCAAACATGGGGTGAAGATTATGCTGAATCCTGCTGGTGCCGAGCTCAAACAAGAAGATAAATTAAAAACTCTGCTTGAAGATGTCGAAATATTGGCAGTAAACAAGGAAGAAGCTCAGAAGATTGTTCATGGCGAGACTCTCGACGAATTAGTGCGTCATGCGCATCACTTCGTTCCTGTCGTGATCGTATCAGATGGTCCGAACGGTGCCGTTGCGACTGACGGCAAGACGATTGTCTCAGCCGGTATGTATGAAGATGTACCGGTGGTTGATCGAACTGGTGGAGGTGATGCATTTGGCTCTGGCTTCTTGAGCTACTACAGCCAAGGAAAGTCATTAAAAGAGTCAATGGTTTTCGCAAGCGCGAACTCAACCTCTGTGGTGACTAAAATTGGCGCGAAAGAAGGAATTTTACATAAGGGTACTGTGTTGCATGACATGCCAATTACCGAGGAGACATTTTAATGGCGAATAAATTTTTACGAGACTTACTTGATGCTGAAGAACCAGTGTTCTCTACAGCGATTGGCCAGTTAGAACAAGATAGTGGACGACCTGCAGCCGACACAAAGCTTATTGGTGATATCACACAGATGGCCGCTGAAAATATGAAACTAATGGGTCTTAATCCAGCTACTGCGACAGGGGAAGAGGTGTACTACGCGCTTCAGGCTCGCGTCGAAGAAGATATAAAACGACTCACAAAAGTGATTGGTGCCCACGAAGACGATACTGTTCGTGAGCTTGTTCCACCAATGATCGCTGCGGCAAATAGTGTGAAGTTCAATCGAAAAGTGTTTGTCCTTAAGCGCGAAAAAGCTAAAGAGATGCTTCGACAAATGCCACCTCAAGCACTGATGGACAAGCTTGGTTATACAGATATCGAAGCAATGTTTGCCGGTGAGGATTTTGACGAGATCTATACTGCTCTTCGTTTTTCTGAAGGTCCTGAATGGCTCAATAAATATGATGAACTCTTCACGACCGTCTCTGCCGATGACTACGAAGAGCGCGACCTTCGTATCTTAGAGATGAATCACGAAAAGTATGTCGACTTAGCTGAACACTTTGTACAAAAGAAGCTTCACAACGTGACTCACACAAAAGAGATGGGGACGATTGTCGTTGTGCCAATGCATGCACGCAAGATGCGTGGACTGGTCCTAAAGACCTTGCCACTACTATTTCACTATATGAATGAGGTGAAACTCTATTCGACGTTCTTTAAACTAAAAAGTCATCGACCACATTTTGGGCGTATCGTGATGGAGACGTTAATTGCTGATCCCGGTAATGCAAGTCAAATGGCGGGCACGAAGATCCACTGGCGCGTTATTCAACGCTATCTAGGTCGTCATAAAGAAGATTCCGTTGATAAGGTCGCTTTCGAACCTCACGTTCAACCAGAGGACCTCCACTGGCGTCGTGCTGAAGATTTATTGTACCAACTTGATCCTGAATTAGAATTTTGGAAAGATCGTGATTATGTCGGTCTCAATTACGATAATTTCCCGGTAGCCTTCAACTTGTTTGATGTGAGCTTTGCGTATTCAAACAAAGAAAAGTACGAAGGCCGTTATGCCTACCACTTCCGCGAGAGTCTCTGGAACGAGATATTTGCACGCTATATGGGCTACAAAAATCTTGAGCAACAAGTCTTAGAGCAACTCGATAACGATATGATTGCTCCAGAAAAGCTAATGGTACCAAAACACAAGCAACGTGTTCCCGCTCTCAAACGTGAGAATATCAAGCACGAGCTACTTGTTCGACAACGGTTGATTGATGCTGCTGAAGGACGTCTCGATGGTGTTGTTGACGAATTCGAACGAGTATTCGAGAAATTAGGCCACTATGAAAAAACGGTGACCGTCTTTGGATCTGCCCGTAAACCACAAGATGATGAGGTGACTATATCTGCCTATGCTGTCTCAAATCGATTAGCTAAAGAAGGTTACGCAGTTGTCACGGGTGGTGGACATGGAGTGATGGAAGCGTCAAACCGCGGAGCGTACGATGCCGGCGGAGATTCGATTGGACTAAATATTCTTCTTCCTCAGGAACAGACATTGAATGACTATACGACCGATAACTTCCAGTTCTCACACTTCTTTGGGCGTAAAGTTGCCATGACACTCGATGCCAGTGCCTATGTCTATATGCCTGGTGGCTTTGGGACATTTGACGAACTATTTGAAATTCTCGCTCTAGAACAGACGGGGAAGATTCCAAAAGCTCCGATTATTCTTGTCGGGTCACATTTCTGGAATGAAGTCGATCACTTGATTAAGAAATTATTGTTAAACGAATTCCATACCATCAATGAAGATGATTATTCACTCTATAAAATCATGGATGATCACGACGAAATTGTTGCCTATATCAATGCCTATGAAAGAAAGCTGAACCATAAGGAATAGTAGGCTTTACATTTACAAGCATCACAATTATGCTTAGAACAACGTTAATCTGCGAGGGATGAACAACATGGCTAAGGGAAAGAGTAAGACTGGTCTTATCGTCACGATTATAGTGCTTGGCCTCGTGCTTGCCGTCGTTGCCACGATTCTTATCGTGCAAAACCTCAATAAACCAGAGGCTTCAGATACCACTTCTACAGATACGACTTCGACCAGTTCAGCGTCTACAGATAAGACAACTGAATCATCTGATGACACGACGACTGTCGCACCTTCGGACACTGTTGATCCAGCAACGCTCAGTTCCATCGACGTCGAACCATTATCGATCACCGTCTTCTACACCAAAGGTACCGGTGCTTTAGAGTATGCCGTGAAACGAACCGCTGACCGGACGCAGTATGTAGAATTCTCATCGCCTGAACTCGTTGGTACGAAGTGTACTGATGATACTGGAGTGTTTGCGTCGATTATCGTGAATCCTTCATCAAATATGGACGAAACAACTATAGCTCAAAAAACGACTATCGATGACACGACGTATGCACTGACACTTGCCGGTAAGAACTGCGCAAGTGATGAGACATTACTTACTGAATATCAAGATGCATTCAAGAATGGCTTCAGTAGCTTAAAGGCGATGCAGTAAGACGGTCCCAGTAAAGCCAGAGTCTCAACTGCCACACTTATCATCGCGATCGTATTCATAGTATACTTATAGAGATATGGACGAGAAGTTTGTTTTACATTCTCCCTACAAACCAACGGGAGATCAGCCGACGGCAATTGCCAGTCTTGTTAGTGGTCTCGAGAGAGGTGAAAAAGAACAGACTCTCTTAGGTGTCACCGGGAGTGGTAAAACCTTCACTATGGCAAATATTATTGCCAATCGTCAGGTCCCGACACTTGTCCTGGCGCACAATAAAACACTCGCCGCGCAACTCTATAGCGAATTTAAAGCATTCTTCCCAGAGAACGAAGTGCACTATTTTGTAAGCTACTTTGATTACTACCAACCTGAGGCGTACATCGCGAGTAGTGATACTTATATTGAAAAGGACAGCAAGATCAATGACGAGATTGATCGTTTACGCCATGCGGCAACAATGGCGCTTTTGACTCGGCGCGATACGATCATTGTCGCGAGTGTGAGCTGTATTTATGGTATTGGTTCTCCTGATGATTACTCGACTATGTCAATTACTGTCAATAAGGGCGAACGTCGCCAGCAAGATAAGTTTATTCGTCTTTTAACTGATATTCAGTATCAACGAAACGACATTGATTTTCATAGGGGTACGTTCAGAGTTCGGGGTGATATTGTTGACGTCTTCCCAGCAGGAAGTGATGTCGCGTATCGTATTGAGTTCTTTGGTGATGAGGTTGAGCGACTCACAAGGATCGATCCATTAACAGGAGAAATTCTTGGTGAACCTGACAAGACGACTATCTTCCCGAGTAGTCACTATGTTACCCCTCGCCAAAAGCTTGAGCACGCACTTGAGGGGATTAAAGCAGAATTTGAGGAACGTATGGACTATTTCGAGAAGCACGACAAGCTTCTTGAAGCGCAGCGATTAGGCCAGCGGACGAAATATGATATCGAAATGATGGAGGAAACAGGGTTTGTAAAGGGGATTGAGAACTATAGTCGCTACCTCACAAATCGTGAGCCAGGTGAACAACCAGCAACACTACTCGATTATTTCCCTGATGACTTCTTGCTACTGGTTGATGAAAGTCACATGACGTTGCCTCAGGTGCGAGGTATGTATAACGGTGACCGCGCACGGAAAGAAGTCTTGGTTGAGCATGGTTTCCGTATGCCAAGTGCATTGGACAACCGACCACTCACATTCGATGAGTTTAATCGTCATATGAATCAGGCTATCTATGTTTCAGCGACGCCATCGGATTACGAACTTTCTCATAGCCCTGAGCCAGCACAACAGATCATCCGTCCGACCGGCCTGATTGACCCGGAGATCGTTATTCGTCCAACAAAGGGTCAGATCGACGATTTGATCGCAGAGATTCGTGAGCGGACCGCGAAACATCAACGTGTCCTGGTCACGACGTTGACGAAGCGCATGGCTGAAGACCTCACTACATATCTTCAAGAGCTTGATATCAAAACAGCTTATATTCACAGTGAAGTTGACACCCTTGAGCGTGGCGACATTCTCAATGACCTTCGTTCTGGTGTGTATGATGTGTTGGTGGGTATTAACCTGCTTCGTGAAGGACTCGACCTCCCTGAAGTGAGTATGGTGGCAATTCTTGATGCTGATAAAGAGGGTTTCCTTCGAAGTACGAGTGCGCTGATTCAAAATATCGGACGTGCTGCCCGACATCTTGAAGGAAAAGTCTTGATGTACGCTGACCGTATTACCGATTCGATGCAACGTGCTATCGACGAAACGAATCGCCGTCGAGAAATACAGACAACCTACAATACAGAACACAACATCACTCCGGTCAGTGTCGCTAAGGAATTAAGTGAAGGTCTACGGGCAATCATTCCGAAGAAACCTGACGAAACGCCGAAGATTGACCTTAGAAAGATTCCAAAAGACGAGTACGCAGGTCTGATTAAGGAACTTTCAGGACAAATGGATCTGGCTAGTGCTAACCTTGAATTTGAAAAAGCTGCCGAACTTCGTGATGTTATCGCCGATATTAAATCGAAAATGTAATTGACCTCTGGTTTTTACGGTATAATGGACCTATATGACACAAATCTCACAAGATGATGTGCACTATTTGGCACAGCTGAGTAATTTGCAGCTTTCTCAAGATGAATCCGCCGCTTTGCAAGCGGATCTTGAAAACATCGTTGGCTATATTCAGCAGCTATCTGAACTCGATACGACAGGTGTAGAGCCAACCTATCAAGTCACGGATCTTGAGAGCGTGTGGCGTGACGATGTCGTCGATACGTACGGTATTGATCGAGAAACCTTACTCGCTCTTGCTCCGGCTAGCGAAGCCTTCCAGATTAAGGTTCCAAAGGTACTGTAAATATGAGTATGATCAAAGATTATATCGGTCAGTCTGCCCGTGCCAATGTCGAAGCGGCGCTTGCAAAAGCTCGTGAAAATGAAAGTTTTCATGCGTTATTGAGCTTGACCGAAGAGCGCGCGCTTCAACGTGCTGACGCAGTTGATAGGGGAGAAATCACTGGTAAACTAGCCGGTGTGCCGTTTATTGCCAAAGATAATTTCCTGACACATGGCGGAACAACAACAGCTGCGAGTACTTTTCTTGAGAACTTCAACGCGCCACTCCAGGCAACGGCAATTGAAAAACTTGAAGCCGAAGGAGCTATTCTGATCGGAAAAGCCAACCTTGATGCGTTTGCGCATGGTGGTAGTACTGAGAACTCTGCTTTTGGTCCGACAAAGAATGCAGTCGATCAAGAACGAGTCGCTGGTGGAAGTAGCGGTGGATCTGCGGTGGTTGTTGCACTCGACATCGTCCCATTTGCTCTCGGTACCGATACTGGTGGATCAATCCGCCAGCCGGCAAGCTTTAATGGCGTGGTCGGTGTAAAGCCAACCTATGGAACCGTTAGTCGTTATGGCGTTGTTGCTATGGCGAGTAGTACTGATACTATCGGCGTATTATCGAGCTCAGTTGAAGATGCAGAACTTATTATGTCGATTATGAGCGGTCGTGATACCAAAGACATGACGACGTTGCCAGATTTCTTCGAACCTACCACACAAGACAAGGCGTTGCGAATTGGTGTTATCAAAGAATCAATGACCGATGCTGTTGATGCTGATGTCCTCAAAGCGGTGAATCACTATATTGATGGCTTGAAATCTGCCGGCCATGTCGTTGAAGAGGTTAGTCTGCCCCTTTTGAAATACGCACTGGGCATTTACTACATTGTCGTACCCGCTGAGATAAGTAGTAACCTTGGTCGTTATGATGGAGTTCGCTATGGTAACCGTGCCCAATCCGAGACATTGTCAGAACTGTATGGTGCATCTCGAGATCAGGGCTTTATGACAGAAAACAAACGACGCATTATGATCGGTAGTTATGTTCTATCGAGCGGTTTCTTTGACGCCTATTATTTACAAGCGCAAAAAGCCCGCACGCTACTCATCAATGATTTTAATGCGTTATTTGATCAGTTTGATGTACTCATTAGCCCGACAGCTCCAACGCCAGCATTTAAGCTTGGTGAAAACACGAATGATCCAATTAAAATGTACTTGGCTGACGTTATGACTGTTCCACCTAGTCTTGCGGGACTTCCAGCGATTAACGTTCCAGCAGGTAAGAGTGAATCAGGACTACCTATTGGCGTACAGTTGATTGGTCAACGTCGCAGCGATGCACGATTGCTGGCGCTGGCGAAACAAATGGAGACGAAATAATGGATCAAAATCTTTCAATCATTTTCTTTTTTGCGACGGTGCTCATTTTTGGTGGGCTGTTGTTTGCGATCATTGCACTCACAAAGCGTGGCCCAAAGGCTTTAGACGTTGATAAATACCGTAGTCGTTGGCTATCAATCGAGCAGCAACTAAAACGCGAAGAAGTGAGCAGCTACTCAATGAGCATCATGAATGCCGATAAGCTTCTTGATCAGGCGTTGATTGATCGTGGCGTGGCTGGCCAAAAAATGGCAGATCGTATGAAGAACATGAAGACGAAATGGACCAATGCTAACCATGTGTGGTCAGCGCACAAACTTCGTAATCAGATTGCTCATGAACCAGATGTTCATGTTGATTACGATGGCGCTCGTCGGGCATTGGCAGCATTTAAACAAGCACTGAAAGACGTAGGGGCAATCTAATGGCAACTGCAGAAGTACTCGCTAAATACGAAATGACGATTGGTATTGAATGCCACGTCCAGCTTGCGACGACCACAAAACTCTTTAGTGGTGCCGACAATGATGCGCGCGATAAATCACCGAACACCGCGGTTAACCCGATTGATTTCGGTCTCCCAGGTATGTTGCCGGTATTGAATAAACACGCTGTTGAGCTCGCAGTGCGAGCAGGCAAAGCTCTGAATGCCGAAGTCGCTCGAGTCAGTCGATTTGATCGAAAACACTATTTTTATCCTGACCTTCCCAAAGGCTATCAGATCAGTCAGATGTACCAGCCAATCATTCTGGGTGGTTCAGTCGAAGCACCACTCGAAAATGGCGAGACAATTACTGTTCGGCTTGACCACGCACACATGGAAGAGGACGCCGGAAAGCTGACTCATTTTTCAGACTATAGTTTAGTCGACCTTAACCGTGCCGGAACGCCATTGATCGAAATCGTATCTCAACCAGATATTCATTCAGCAGCAGGAGCGAAGGCATTCGCCACCGAACTTCACCGACTCATGACCTATGCCGGCGTCACCTACGGGGACCTCTATAACGGTAATATGCGTTTCGATGTGAACATCTCAGTCGCACTAAAGGGCGCGACCGAACTTGGTAAGCGAGCCGAAGTAAAAAACCTGAACTCATTTAGAAGCGTTGAGAAAGCTGCTGAATACGAATTTAATCGCCAGATTGATTTACTCGAAAAAGGTGAGACGATCGTGCAAGAAACTCGTGGCTGGGACGATGCTGCAGGCAAAACTTCTTCTCAGCGAAGTAAGGAAGACGCACAAGATTACCGCTACATGCCAGATGCTGACATTCCACCAATCGTATTAACTGATGAAGAGATCGAACGAATTCAGGCCGAGGTTCCAAATCTACCCAGCTATTATCGTGAGCAGTGGAAACAGCTCGAATTCGACACTTCGGTTGTGAATACACTTCTCGACAGCCAAGAATCAGCCCTCCTTGTTCAAGGACTTCTTGATAATGATCAAAAAGATGCTGCACGTCGTGTGGGGCTTTGGTTTGCTGGAGCAACGAGTGAAGAATTGTTGAGTGAAGTGAATAAGAATGAAACACCTATTTCAATCAACGCATTTATTGAGCTATCTGACATGGTAGGGGGAAATGAATTGAACTCCAATGCCGCTCGCGATATTTTCTTTGAGATGCTCAAGACCTCAAAAGCGCCGAGAGAAATCGCTGAGGAAAAGAATCTTCTTCAAGTCAGTGATGAGTCTGCGATTCAGGCAATCGTTGATGAAGTACTAGCAGATCCTGCCAGTGCGCAATCAGTGGCTGACTTCAAAGCTGGTCAAGAAAAGGCGATTGGGTTCTTAGTAGGTCAGATAATGAAGAAGTCACAGGGAAAAGCTAATCCTGGCTTAGCTCAACAATTAATTCGTAAAAAATTAGGAGAATAATAGGGTGAAGCAACCGACAAAAGCAATCATTTGTGCCGCAGGATTAGGAACACGATTCCTGCCTCAGACTAAGGCAATGCCAAAAGAAATGCTTCCGTTGATCGATCGCCCCGTGATTCAGGTGATTGTAGAGCAGGCTGTTGCTGCTGGCGTTACAGAGATCATTATCGTTACAGGAAGTACAAAACGGGCAATTGAAGATCATTTTGATCGTAGTAATGAACTCGAGGCCGAACTTCGTGCGAACGGTAAAGATGACAAAGCCGACGAAATTCAACGCGTCGCTGAACTGGCGAACTTTGTCTATGTTCGACAGAAAGGACTACCAAAAGGCAACGCACGTCCAATCCTTAATGCACGACATCTTATTAACGACGACGAACCATTCTTCGTCTTTTTTGCCGATGATTTCTTCCGAAGTGATGTTCCATGGCCGATTCAATTAAAGGATGCGTATAACGAGACAGGTAAGTCGGTCATTTCTCTTATCGAAGTTGATGACGAAGGAACAAAGAAATACGGCATTGCTAGTTTGGCTGATGAAAAAAGGGATCGCTTATTCCGTCTCGATGGATTTACCGAAAAACCTGGTCCTGAAAATGCTCCATCGCGTTTTGCGGTTCCCGGTAGTTATCTCTTAACACCTGAAATATGGCCAATCCTGGAAAAGGAAAAAGTTGGACATGGTGGAGAAATTGGTATTGCTGATAGCCTTGAGGAGTTGGCGCAAACTGGTGAATTGTATGGGCTATTTATCGAGGGGGTTTGGCACGACACAGGTGATCAACTCAAATACATCCAAGCAGTCGTTGATTTAGCGCTCGAAAGTGAAGAGTACGGAGATGAACTTCGAGCCTATCTTCGGAGTCGCCTTTCTTAAGCGGTTTGCCTTCATATTATTTTAAGCGTACAATAACAGTGTAAAAAGATAACTATAAAGGAGTAAAAACTCATGAGTTCAGCCGCAGAAGTCCTCGTGATCATCCTGTCTATCGTTCTGGTTCTCTTTTTGATCGCCGGAATTATACTTTTGATCTACCTCATTCGTCTCTCAGCTGAGATTCGTCGCATTGCCGCATCGGCCCAAAAAACAGTCGATCATATTGAAACAGCTGTCGCAGGTGCAACACGTATTGCATCACCAATGTTTGTCGCCGAGTTAGTCGGCCGTTACATTAAGAAATTTACAAAGAATTCCCGGAAAGGAAAATAATTATGGCATCTACAAAAGGTAAAATCGCTCTCGGTGCAGCAATCGGAACAGCAGCGGGCGCAGTAGCTGGATTTGTTGCGGGTCTTCTGACTGCTCCAAAAGCCGGTAAAGAAACTCGTGCTGATATCAAAAAAGCTGCTGATAAAACGAGCAAAGAAGTTGTTAAAAAAGCTGGTCAGGTTCGCGACAAGGCAGAAGAAGTTGTTGAAGATGTCAGCGGTACTGTAAAAGAAGCTCGTACTAAAGCTGAAAAAGTCATCAAGGATGTCAAATTAACAGCCGAAGATGTCAAAAGTCGTGCCGAAGGTGCCATTGAAGGTGCACGTAAGGGTGCAGCTAAGAAACCTACTACTAAGAAGAAGTAAATTTCATGGCAAAAAAGGCGGGCACAAGAATCCAACGTGAAAATGAGTTAGGCGCTCGACGCGCTGTACTTGAAGATCTCTTCTATGATTTTTATTCATCTCGACGACAGGTATACTGGTTCAACTTTATCCGAGGTATCTTTTTCGGAGTAGGAAGTATCTTAGGTGGTACGATCGTAATTGCCTTAGTGTTATGGCTCCTCAACCTACTGGTAGACATTCCTGGTGGAGTCGGTGACTTTATTCAGTACATTGTGAATATCGTTCAAAACAAGTAATAACCATTAGCGCTCACTTTTTTACTACAGACAGCCTCAGATGAGAGAGGTATACTAGAGACAGCATGGGGGTTGAAGCAAAAGCCAATAAAACACCGGGGGCTCAATTAAGCGCGTCTTCTTACGTGCACCTGCACAATCACACGCACCATAGTGTGCTCGATGGTATGAGTAAGATTGCCCCGCTTATTGATCGAATCAAAGAGCTTGGTATGGAATCAGTTGCTATCACTGATCATGGGACGATGTCAGGAACCGTTGATTTTTATAAGTCGGCTAAAAACGCAGGTATTAAACCAATTATTGGCATGGAAGCCTATGTGGCTTCTCGCTCGCGACATGATCGTGATCCTCAAAAAGATAAAGCACGCTATCACTTAATTATCCTGGCTATGAACGATCAGGGTTACAAGAATCTTATGAGATTGAGCTCGACGGCAAACCTCGAAGGTATGTACTATAAGCCACGCATCGATCGTGAACTACTCGAAACATATAATGAAGGTTTAATTATTCTCTCTGGGTGTGCAAGTAGTGAGCTGGGGGAAAACCTCAGAGCAGATAATTACGAGGAAGCAAAAAGTATTGCGGCTTGGTATAAATCAGTGTTCGGTGATAGGTATTATCTTGAGCTTCAAGATCATGGTCATCCTGGACACAGTCATGCTTGGGATGTTCAGGTAAAGATCAACAAGCATCTTGAACAGTTATCCAAAGAGCTCGATATTCCTATGGTCCTGACGAGTGATGGACACTACCTTACTCACGATGATCAAGAGGCTCATGAAATCCTACTGTGTGTCGGAACAGGATCTTTTTTGAGTGATGAAAAGCGAATGTCTCTTAAAGATTTTGAACTTCATGTCACTGATCCTAACGAAATTATTGAACGATGGGGGGAAAGCCACCCACAGATTATTGAAAACACGCGTCTCATTGCAGAGCGTTGTAATGTGGAACTTCAGTTGGGCGGTATCCTCATCCCAACATTCCCAACACCAGAAGGTCATGACGAAAAAAGCTATCTACATGAGATGGTCTTCCAAGGGCTTGCCTGGAGGTATGGATCTATTACGCCAGCCGAACGGGATGCTTTGACAATTGAACAGGCGCGAAAGATAACCCCTCAAAACGTACTCGAACGAGCTGACTATGAACTTGAAGTGATTGACCGCATGGGGTTCAACGGCTATTTCTTGATCGTCCAAGACTTTATTAACTGGGGTAAAAATCGCGGTATTATCTTTGGACCAGGTCGTGGAAGTGCGGCTGGCTCCATCGTTTCTTACGCTGTTCGTATTACAGAGCTCGATCCACTTCACTACGATTTGCTCTTTGAACGTTTCTTAAACCCGGATCGTATTAGCATGCCCGATGTCGATATCGACATCCAAGATACGCGTCGAGATGAAGTGATTGCTTATTGTACTGAGAAGTATGGTGTTGAGCGTGTTGCCAACATTGTGACGTTCGGTACGATGGCGGCCCGAGCAGCTGTGCGCGATGTCGCTCGTGTACTGCAAGTTCCCTATGCCGAAAGTGACCGACTCGCGAAACTTATCCCTCAGCCAGTACAAGGACGTCATATTCCTTTGGTAAAGAGTATTGTTGAAGACCCTGATTTGAAACGAGAGTACGACACGAACCCTACCGCAAAACGGGTACTCGACTATGCAATACGTCTCGAAGGGACAATACGAAGTCATGGTGTGCATGCTGCGGGTGTGGTGATCGCGCCTGATGATATCGTCAAGTTTGCACCAGTCGAAATGTCTCAAAAAGGAGTTGTCGCTACTCAGTACCCAATGGGCCCGATCGAAGAACTTGGGCTCCTCAAAATGGACTTCCTGGGTCTTTCAAACCTTACTACCATCAACAACACGCTTCGAATTATAAAGAAGGTAAATGAAGTTGAGATTAACTTAGCTGATATCCCACTCGATGATCAACAGACATTTGAATTACTACAAAGGGGTGACACGACGGGTGTCTTCCAGCTTGAGTCTGCAGGCATGAAACGATACCTGCGCGAGTTAAAACCAACGGTATTCGATGACATCGTGGCAATGGTCGCATTGTATCGACCTGGTCCGATGCAGTTCATCGATGACTTCATTAAGCGAAAACATGGTGAACGTCAAATTAGCTATTTCCACGAAAAGATGGAGAACGCGCTAGAGTCTACTTACGGTGTCTTGGTCTATCAGGAACAAGTTATGCAAATCTCAAAAGACCTTTCCGGATTTACTGGAGGAGAAGCCGATACGTTGCGTAAAGCAATTGGCAAGAAGAATATTGAAATGATGGGTAAGATGAAGACCCGTTTCATTGATGGTGCGATGGAGCAGTCACATGCCAAAAGAGACGATATGGAGAAGTTTTGGAAGCAGCTTGAAGACTTTGCAGCCTACTGTTTCAACAAATCTCACGCGGCGTGTTACGGACTTATTTCATACTGGACTGCCTACCTGAAAGCGCACTACCCAGAGGCATTTATGGCAGCTCTCATGACGAGTGACCAAGGTGATACAGACCGTCTCGCTATTGAAATTAACGAATGTAAGCATATGGGGATTACCGTACTCTCTCCTGACGTCAACGAGAGTTTCGTCGAATTCGCTGTCGTTCCTGGAACTAAAGAGATTCGATTCGGAATGGCGGCAATTAAAGGTGTCGGTACGGCGGTCGTTGAAGAAATTCTTCGAGCCCGTCATGATGGTAAATTTGAGAGTATCGAGGATTTTGCTAAGAGAGTCTCGACCTCTCGAGTGAATAAAAAAGCCTGGGATTCACTGATTAAAACAGGGGCGTTTGATAAGATGGCTGATCGCTCAGATCTTCTCTTCAATCTTGAAACGATCCAAGGATTTGCCTCTAAAACACAAAAAGAAGCATTGAGTGGTCAAATCGATCTCTTTGGTGGACTCGCCACCCAGGGCATGGCTCAGCCAACGATTGCTCTACAACAAGCACCAGTAAAGCATACAGACAAAGAGCGTCTGACTTGGGAACGTGAACTGCTTGGACTGTATATCAGTGCTCATCCACTCGACAATTATGAGAAGTACTTTGAAGAACAAACTATTCCGCTTGCTGAATTGACGGCTGATATTGATGGACGAACGATTACTATCGGTGGACTTATCTCTTCTATTCGCAGTATTGTCACGAAAAGTGGCACCAAGATGGCGTTTGTGAAACTAGAAGATAAATCAGGGGAAAGCGAACTGATCGTCTTTCCGAACCTGTATGAACAGCTTGGAGCAAAACTGCTTCAAGATACGGTCATTCGCGCAACAGGAAAAGTCACTGCTCGAGACCGTGAAGGCAACGTTACTAGCGATACGAAGATGATTGCAGATGAAATTAATATTGTCGACGATAGCGAACTTCGTGGCTATGAATCGAATGGAGCAAAGATGGCTCGACCGACAGGGCCTGGAGTGCGCGCGGTTCGAAAAACCTACGGCAAACAAACAGCCGATACCACTGTTTCCTCTGGCCCGCCAGCCAGTAGTTATGTTCCCGTAGAAACGGCAGCGATTAAGAAATTATACGTGCATGTCAAAGATCCTGATGATGAGCAGACACTTTTGCAATTAAAAAGAGCGAGCAATGCTTACCCTGGCATGAACGATATCGTCTTGGTACTTGGTGATGATAAAAAATCAGCAATTAAGATGCCGTTTAAAGTAGATGGCAGCGATGAGTTGGTGGGGCAACTAGTGAAGATTGTCGGTGAAGACGCCGTTATCTTGAAGTAGTGAGACCGTAGAGGGCAATTCCGGTTGCAACGCTGACGTTAAACGATTCTTTTTTACCCTGCATAGGGATTTCGATAATATCTTCGCAGTGGTCGAGAATGGCAGATTCGATGCCGTGTACTTCTTCTCCCAGGACTAGCACAATCTTATCGGGAGCGGTATAGTCGCTCAACAAAACACTTCGCGCATCTTGCTCTAAACCAATAATTCGGTAGCCTTGTGCTTTGAATGATTCAAGTTCAGGAAGTGCTTGGTATTCGAACGGCACCATTTCTTCAGCACCGAGGGCTGTCTTGTGGATTTGTGAGGTGAGCTTGTCAGCGATATGGGGCAGGCGAGGATCTCCTTCAAAAGATGGATAGGGTGTATAGCCACTGAGAATTATCTTCGAAACGCCAAAACCTTCAGCGGTTCGAAAAATAGATCCGACATTATGGGTCGAGCGGATATTGTGGGCAATAAGTATGATTTCAGGCATTAGCCGTCATTATACCACTATAAAATGCTTATGTTTTTTGCTACGATAGGATGAATGAATGAGGATCGACTTCAGCAGCAAGCCCGTGACCAAGATGAGTCCAGTACTCAGCAACGTGCTTCCATCCTTGGGATGGAGTATTTTGATACCCGCGGCCCTGATCTCTCTTCGCCACTTTTTCCAGATATTTTGACTATTGAGGATATGCACAAGAATCGCATTGTTCCACTTGAGGTGGGTGGTGATTCAACGACTTGGTTATTTGGTGTCACTACACAAACTCCGCAGTCGTATATCCGTCAATTGATGGATCATTACACCGCCCAAGCACAAAATGTAAAGTTTACGTTAATGAGTGTCAGCGGATTCAATAACTACATGAATCGCTATGATCCGCCGGTCGTTGTGACCTACGATGATATTCAAATTGCCTCGGCAGGTGACAGTGACACCTTACAGCAGGTGAGTGATACTTTGAACTCGGTTAGTAGCGATAAGGTATTTGATTATTTGATTGATCAAGCAGATAAACTTGGTGCTAGTGATATTCACATTGAAAATCAGAGGGATCAAATTCGTATCCGGATGCGCATTGACGGAGCATTACACCCAGTTGCGTCTCTCGATAATGATCGCTACCGCGTAATTCTCGGCTCACTTGCTTCACGAGCAAACTTCTCAACAGCTTCAAATGAACCTCAGTCAGGACACTTACAGCAAGAAATTACCCGCGATGGTGCGACTCACACGCTAAACCTTCGTATCGAAACAATCCCAACGCTATTCGGGCAGGATGCCGTACTTCGTCTATTTAACTACGACGAATCAATGTTGAATCTTGATCGATTGGGTATCGGAGCAGCTGAGCGTAAAGAAATCGATGAAGTGATTAGTCACCCACGTGGCA
Source organism: uncultured Candidatus Saccharibacteria bacterium (assembly GCA_964556125.1). GTDB lineage: Bacteria > Patescibacteriota > Saccharimonadia > Saccharimonadales > Saccharimonadaceae > Microsaccharimonas. The sequence continues at coordinate 237,253 of CAZKUW010000001.1, forward strand.
TGGTGCTGATGGTTGGTCCGACGGGATCAGGTAAATCAACAACACTCTACAGCATGATTAATGGTTTAAATACGACTGATCGTAAAATTATTACCCTAGAAGATCCTGTTGAATTTAGTATTTCTGGTGTCTCACAAATCCCTGTCGATACGACTGGTGGACAAAGCTTTGCCGATCACCTTCGTTCGGTCCTTCGTCTTGACCCTGATGTGGTCATGGTGGGTGAGATACGTGACAGCGACACAGCCAAAACCGCTATCCAGGCATCAATTACCGGCCACTTAGTGCTTTCGACCTTCCACGCAAACACGACCTCGACCGCTTTTAGCCGAATGATCGACCTTATTGGAGTAAATCCTATCTTTAGCTCTGCGATTCGTCTGGTGATCGCTCAGCGTCTTGTACGGCGTCTTGATGATGCAACCAAAGAAGCCTATGATCCTGATGAGCCAACAAAGCAATGGGTGCGAGCTGCACTGGCTAACCTACCGGAACATGTCGAGAAACCCGATCTTGAAAACTTCAAGCTGTATAGGCCAGTCGTTACCGAGAATAATCCATTTGGCTATTCTGGACGTATAGTCATCATGGAACAGATGGTCGTGACCGAAGATATTCAGAAATTCCTTCGTGGCGATGTTCAAGATGTGCACGCCGAAGTAATCGAAAAAGCAGCCCGTGCTGGTGGTATGGTAAGCCTCCTTGAGCGTGGTGTTTTGGCGGCTCTTCGTGGTGAAACAACACTTGATGAAGTAAACCGCGTCGTTTAACACCCTAACCCCTTTTAAAAAGTGATTAACTGTGGTATATTAGATATTCGATTGTACTAATAAGTAATGAACGCGAGACGAAAATGAGTTTTGAACTGATCAAGAAGGTAAACGAAGCGCAGAAAAAATCTGCCGTTGTTGACGTTAACAGCGGTGACACTGTGCGTGTTCACCAAAAAATTAAAGAAGGTACTAAAGAACGTATTCAGGTTTTTGAAGGCGTTGTTATTCGTGTTGACCGAGCTAGCTCACACACTTCACGTATTACCGTCCGTAAAATTGCCAGTGGTGTTGGTGTTGAAAAGAGTTTCTTGCTCCACAGCCCACTTGTCGAAAAAATCGAAGTTACTCGTCGTTCTAAAGTTCGCCGTAACTATCTTTCATATCTTCGTGAGCGAAGTGGTAAAAGCGCACGTCTTAAGGGTGTTAACTTTGACCGTGAAGGAGTTAACGACATTTCTGACCCTCACGCTGAAGCTGAAGAAGCTCGCTTGAAAGAAGAAGCTCGTCTTGCTGCTGAAGCAAAAGCTGCTGAAAAAGCCGCTGAAGAAGCAGAACTCGCTGCTAAACAAGCTGAAGTTGAAGCACGACACGAAGAAACTGCCTAAGTATCTTTAAAAAAAAGATCCTCGATAAGAGGATCTTTTTTATATGTGGCTATAATAGAGTAATGATCTTAGGAATTGATGAAGTTGGACGTGGTCCGTGGGCAGGTCCATTAGTGATCGGTGCTGTGGTACTCGGCGATATTCCTATAGATGCACTCAATGACAGTAAAAAACTGACAAAGAACAAACGGGAAGAGCTTGACAGCATTATCCGCCGTGATGCTGCAGGTTATGGGCTTGGCTGGGTGAGTTCAGAAGAAATTGATGAAATCGGGTTATCAGCCGCTCTGCGCCTCGCCACAATCAGAGCTGTTGAGCAGGTAAACGTTCCGTACCATGAAATTATTATTGATGGCACGATTAATTTCCTCTCTGATACTACAAAAGGTGCGTATGTGACGACACTTCCAAAAGGTGATGCATTAATTCCAGCTATCTCTGCCGCTTCGATCATTGCGAAGGTGGCGCGTGATAAGTTTATGGCAAAGCAAGATGAACTCTATCCAGGCTATAGCTTTGCGAGTCATGTAGGATATGGGACGGCAGCTCATCAAAAAGAGATTGCGACCTATGGCATTACACCTCTGCATCGACGATCCTTTGCGCCCATTGCGAAGCTTGTCGAACCAACGCTTACTACTAAAAAGATCGGTGATGCAGCAGAGCAAGTGGTTGCTCAGTACCTTGTTGAGAATGGCCATGAAATCTTAGAGAGAAACTGGAGAACAAAATATTGTGAAATAGATATTATATCTCTAAAGAATAACACCATCTACTTTACCGAAGTGAAGTATCGTCGTTCGCCTCAGACTGGTGGTGGGTTAGCGGCGATTACTGCTAAGAAACTACAACAAATGGCATTCGCGGCAGAACTATATCGCATCCGATTTTCAGGAAGAGACGTCTTATTGGCTGTCGCGACACTGAGTGGTGACAATCATCTTGATACTTTTTTAGAGATCGAGTAGGGCTTTTCGTACCGCATCGCCATCGCGCGCGATGAGCTCGATTCGGCCTTTGAGTTCACCGATACCGATTTCAATGTTTCTCTTCAGTGCTGGTTCTTTTCGAGATTCTTCAAAGAATGAAGTATATTCATCCAATTGTTTCTGAGTGATGAGGCTACTTGCAATGTATCGAGGGATGGCATCAAAGTGAGAATCACCTTTAAACTTCTCGAGCATCCAAGGCCAATTGTCTTGTGTCCATTGCCACATCTTGTCACGGCCATAGCGATTTCGCATGAGCCAGACAAACCATCGTGCGAAATTCTGCATACGAACGACTGTTTGGTCTTGAAGTAGTTTTATAAGTCGGTCGATAACTTGCGCATTTTTCGTAGCGGTCAACGCTGCGGCAATATCTTCTTGCAATTCACTGTTTGATGTTTTTTGGTATTCATCAAGAAGTTGATCAATGATGTCATTATTCTCTGCATAACGGACCGCAGTCGCCATAATACTTGTGCGAAGTTCTGGGTCGAGCGTTCCCTGAGAAAATAGCTCCTGTGCTTTATCAATGATGTCTGGTCGTTCGCTGTAGAGCATTTGGGCAATAATGAGACCACGGAATTTTGTGTCGCTATCAGACTCGTCTGGCTTTTCTTCCCAGCCGAGGCGCTCAAACTGAGTATTTGCCAGCTCACCTACGAATATACGAAGTTTCTTTTCGGCCGCTTCGTCAGTTTCAACAAAGCGTTTGAGTTCGTTCAATGCGACAGACATAATATCCCAGACTGCTTCAACTGACTCGTCCTTGTACATTTTTAGTAGCGGAATAAGTTCAGCAGTCGAGATAATACTCGCTTGTGCCAGGAGAGTTTGTTCGTGAAGTAAATGGAGGCGATCGACATCAGATAATTTGTCGAGATTTCGGATGAGATCAGCCATGAGATCAGCACTGTAGTGGGTAATGAAGTGGGCGGTGCCACCCATATTAAGTTGGAGCATCTCCTCGGCATTATAAGCAACGGTAAGTTCTTTTTCACTTAGAACTCTCGGTAATAATGGGTCGTTAGCATTGAGCGGAATAGGCCATAGCTTTTCAGATTCGCCATGTGGACCGATAAAGAATTGTTTCTGGGCAAGTTGGATAGTGTTTCCGTCTTTCGTAACAGAAACGACTGGGTAACCAGATTGGCTGATCCATGTATTCATAAAGGTTCCGATGTCTTGACCAGAGGCTTCTGAGAGGCACTCCCATAGATCATTCGCTTCAGTATTTTGGTAGGCATACTTTTCAAAGTAAAGTTTTAACCCTTTTTGGAAATTGACGTTACCGATATAGGTTTGCAGCATACGGAGGAGACGTCCTCCCTTTGCGTATACGATCGAAGGGTCAAAGAGCGCTCCAATTTCATCGGGGTGGTGAACGTCGCTACGGATTGACTGTACGCCGTCGAGGCTGTCGCGACGAAGTGCTTGGAGTACTTCATAGCTTGCGTGATCAAGCCAGATATCCCACTCGGGCTGAAGTGCGTCGATCGAAATGTATTCCATCATATTGGCAAAACTTTCATTGAGCCAGAGATCATTCCACCATTTCATCGTCACCAGGTTACCAAACCATTGGTGACTCAATTCGTGCGCAATGACTGTTGCCGCTTGGTGTTTATTGCTAATAGAACTGGTTTCAGGGTCAGCAAGAAGGGCAACCTCTCGGTAAGTGACCAGTCCCCAGTTTTCCATAGCGCCTGACGAGAAATCAGGAAGAGCAACATGGTCGGATTTCGTCAGAGGGTAAGGAGTACCAAAGTAATCATCGAAAAAGTCGATAGTTCGAGTGGCGATATCTAGTGCGAAATCAAGGCTAGCAGAAGATTGAGCTGGTGTTGCCCATACATTAACTTCGACACCACCACTTGTTGTCGCTGATTTTTTGTGGAGCTCACCCACCACAAACGCGAGCAGGTAGCTGCTCATGCGAGGGCTGGTTTCGAAAGTAGTGACGAGTGCGCCATCTTCACTTCTTTGAAGAGCAACAGGCATATTACCGAGGACGGTGACATCTGGTTCAGTGGTGAGAGTCAGGTCAAATGTCGCTTTTGCCTCAGGCTCGTCAATACAAGGGAACACTTCACGAGCATGATGACTTTCGAACTGGGTGGCTAATAGCTCTTTTTTCACACCATCTACTTCGAAGTAGCAAGGGTAGAGACCGTGCATAGGATCGGTAATGTTTCCTGAAAAGGAAACAACAACGATGTGCTCACCGTCGCTTATATCTTTGTGTGAAATAGCTACTTCGTCGTTATCTTGATGCGAAAAATCAGCGGCTTTCCCGTCAAAGGTAACTGAATTAATAACGAGGTCCTTGGCGTGAAGTCTTATTTCATTTGCATCTGCTGGAACCACGCCATGGATGGTGACGGTGCCGTCGAATGTGCGGCCTTTTCTATCTAGATTGAGTGACAACGCGTAGTTGTCGGGAATAAACGTTTTAATCAGTCGGGACACACTCTGCATATATTCATTGTAGCAAAGTTAATAATCGACGTGCATAGTAAAGGTTATGAATCAGCGAATTCGTCGGACGGTTGTTGCGCTTTTAGGATTGGTCGTACTGGCTGGGATAGTTTTTGTCACCTCGCAACCAGAGACGAGTGTCGTTAATCCACCACAAGCGCTTCCGATAGGCACCGGAATCGCCAGTACAACGCTCGAATCACTGCCCGTCAAAGGTCGCGCACCAAAGACAGGCTACAGCAGAGATCAATTTGGAAGTGGCTGGACGACTATCAATGGCTGTGACACGCGAAACATTATTTTAAATCGCGATCTCCAAAATCCTGTTCTCGATGAAGAATGTCGCGTCATTGGCGGGACACTCAACGATGTTTACACAGCAAAAATCATTACTTACACCAAAGAAGATAGTTCAAAAGTCCAGATTGATCATGTCGTAGCGTTATCTGACGCTTGGCAAAAAGGAGCGCAGCAATTATCACGGCAGATGCGTATCCAGCTGGCCAATGATCCTCTTGAGCTTATTGCTGTTGATGGTGCTACGAATCAAGAAAAAGGTGATGGAGATGCAGCATCCTGGCTACCTTCGAACACTTCATTTAGGTGTCTTTATGTCGCACGTCAGATCGCCGTCAAGCAAAAGTATATGTTGTGGGTGACAACAGCAGAAAAACAAGCAATGAAAGACGTTCTCTTGAATTGTCCAGAGCAGGACTTACCAACCCCTTAATACTTGCACAATTAAATGATCGGATATATAATAGCGATAGTACATTCCGGCCGGCAGGTCGGATTTTTTCATCGAAACTCATTTGAAAGGAAATAATTATGGAAGAAATGAACCTCAAACAACTAACTCTCGCAGTCCGAACGATTGCAGAAGAGAAAAACCTCCCAGAAGAAACTGTTATGTCTGTTATCGAGCAGGCAATTGCTGCCGCATGGCGCCGTGATAACGGAGAGCGTGACCAAGAAGTAAGGAGTGAATTCAACGTTAATACTGGTACGGCAACTGTCTTTGTTGCTCGTGAAGTGGTTGAAGTTGTCGGAAGCGAAGCACACGAGATTAGTCTTGAAGACGCTCGTAAGGTTAAAAAGGACGCTGAACTTGGCGACATGATCGAAGAACAACATGAAGTCAGTAGCTTTGGACGCGTCGCTGCTCAAACTGCGAAACAAGTTGTCCTACAACGTCTTCGTGAAGCTGAACGTGAAGTTGTTCTTGGTGAATATGAAGACAAGATTGGTACTGTCGTGAACGGAACCGTTCAGCGTGTTGAACCACGTGTCGTTCGTATTGAGATCGGTAAAGCCAACGGTATTATCCCTCAGAGCGAACAGATTCAAGGTGAATACTACAGCGTCGGTAGCCGTATCAAAGTCTTTATCAAAGACATCGAGCGTGATAACCGCGGTCCACAGCTGATTCTTAGCCGAGGTAACGAAGAATTTATCGAATATCTCTTCCGCCAAGAAGTTCCAGAACTTGAAAGTGGTGCTGTTGAAATCAAAGCCATCGCTCGTGAAGCAGGGCGCCGAACGAAGCTCGCCGTCGCTAGCACTGTTCCTGGTGTAGATCCAGTCGGAACCTTTGTTGGTGGACACGGAACTCGTGTTCAAGCTGTTATGAACGAAGTTGGTGATCAAGAAAAGATCGACATCGTTACCTATGATGCAGACAACGTTCAATTCATTAAAAACGCACTTAGCCCAGCTGAAGTGAGCAAAGTTGAGATCAATGAAGCCGACAAGCGTGCAACCGTCTATGTTAATGAAGATCAACAGTCAATCGCTATTGGCCGTGGTGGTCAAAACGTTCGTCTCGCGAGTCGCCTCACTGGTTACGAACTCGATATCGAACAAGCTGTCGCTGCGAAACCAGTTGAAAAAGCACCAAAGAAGAACATCGAAGATAGTCTTTTGAGTGCTATTGAAGAAACCAGCGAAACAACCAGCGAAGACATTCAACCAGAGAACTAGACTTCTGGTTCTTGAGGACCAAAAATCGCTGCCGATTGTCGATACGCCCTTTTGTCACTTGGGTCGTTGGCCATCAATGCAATGGTATCGATCAGTACGGCGCGATCTCTGACTCGGTCAATCACAAGATTGCAGTTTCCAACAACATCTGGAACTGCATCTCCAGATGTTGACTCAAACATTGCTTGACCATCAAGCACAAATTGCGTCGCTGCAGTAGCGACTCTCCCACGTGCAAGTTGTGGCAACATAATCGTTCTGTCGAACTCAACGATAGGTTGAGATGCCGTTACCACAGAATCATCTGTAAATGGGGGCAGTACAAACGGTTCAATAGAAAAACTTTGGGGAATCGTGTGTTCGGACATATGCGTGAGATTCAGCGCTTGCCTCGCTTCCCACTTGGCGATTAAGGCAAGCTTTTCGTCTTTTGTCATACCGACGCTCTCAGGGTATATCTTTCGAACTCGTGTTGATCCGTCCTTCACTGTCACCGCATGAGCACCTATACCGATGACCTCATAGCCGATCCTACTGTAAGGTTTCGCAACGACACGTTCATATAAAAATTCCGGAAGACCAGGAGTGGCAAGAATTGCTCGTATGATGATGACCTTCTGAGGACTTTTAACAGTAGCCAGACTTTCTTTTGCGTTAGGTCGACCAACAAACTCGGCAAGTTGACGGGTGCGATTAGCGAGATAGGCGAGGGGTGTTTCCATAATATTGTGGATTATCATATCACTCCTGTAGAGATACGTCTGCAAAATTAGCACTCTATTGATTCGAGTGCTAACTTTGCTATACTAGATATAGAAGCAGCGAGAAATGTAAAAAAGCTTGCGCTACCTACACAGGAGGATAGATAATAGAATTATGGCTGATGATTTCGCAGAATTTATCTCACATCTCACCGACAATGCCCGGACCAGCCTTCATCACGCAACCTTGATAGCACAAGGCTACGGTAGTCCTTATATTGGAACTGAACACTTATTACTCGGAGTAATGGCACAAGGCGCATCGGTCGGTGCAAAGATCTTAGCTGATGCAGGAGTTACCCTTGACCGTGCACAGACAGCACTAAATATGGTTCCTGTTTCTACTATTGTTGGGGGTATTAGTACTAAAAGCCTGAGTGAGACAGCAAAGCTGACTCTTAAAATGAGCTGGGATATTGCTCAAGAGTTTCACCAGGACTATCTAGGCACTGAACATATTCTCTATAGTATTCTTACTCAAAAAAATGCCCGCGCGACGGTGCTTTTGAAAGACATGAATGTCAACATCACTGATATCGTCAGTGAACTCGAAGACTACCTTGACCATCAAGGTGATGCCTATAGTCAGGTTGATGACGAAACAATTCTTGAGAAGAAGATACCAACCCAAAAGGGCGCATTAGGTACTTTTGGTACTGACCTCACGGCCAAAGCACGTGCTGGAAAACTTGATCCGGTTATTGGTCGCGGAGAACAAGAAGAGCGTCTCGTGACGATATTGAGTCGACGAACAAAAAACAACCCGGTTTTGATTGGTGAGCCTGGGGTCGGTAAAACAGCTATTGTAGAAGGCCTTGCACAGCGTATCGCCTCTGAAGATGTACCAGAGCACCTCCTCGATAAACGAATTATTCAACTCGATTTGGCCGGTATGATTGCTGGTACTAAATATCGTGGTGAATTCGAAGAGCGTCTTAAGAAAGTTATTAATGAACTACAAGAACAAAAGAATGTCGTCGTGTTCATTGATGAGTTGCATCTTCTGGTAGGTGCCGGTGCGGCAGAAGGGGCACTTGATGCAGCGAATATGCTCAAGCCTGCGCTTGCTCGTGGCGAGATTCGATTGATTGGTGCTACCACTCTTGATGAATACCGAAAACATATCGAGAAAGACACAGCGCTTGAACGTCGACTACAGACGATTGTTGTCCCAGAACCAAGTCTTAAAGATACAACTGCGATTATGAAAGGCTTGAAGCCATATTATGAGAAGCACCACGGTGTCACGATAAATGATGAAGTGATCGAGGATGCTGTGTATATGGCAGATCGTTATATCAGTGAGAGATTTATGCCAGACAAGGCAATCGACGTCATTGATGAGGCGGCTGCGCGCGTCCGAGTAAAATCTGGTCGCAAGCCAAGTAAACTTCGTGATTACATGAAACAACTGCGAAACTTGAATGAAAAGATGGAAGAGGCAGTCACCGGCGAAGATTATGAACGGGCTGCTCTCTACAAGACACGCATCAGTCAGCTAAGTGAAAAGCTTGAAGAAACGCGTCGTGAGTTCGAGCAGAAGACACCGATTACTCTCGGAGACGAAGATATCGCGCACGCCATCTCTTTGATGACGGGTATTCCTGTTAGCCGGGTTCAAAAATCTGAAGCAAAGCTGCTTCGAAATCTTGAATCTCATTTAGAGAAGTACATTATGGGACAGACAGAAGCGGTTGAAAAAGTTTCTCGAGCAATTCGACGAAGCCGAAGTGGCGTCGCCAGTAGCAAACGGCCAATTGGTTCTTTTGTCTTTATGGGTCCGACTGGAGTTGGTAAAACTGAACTTGCCAAGGTACTCGCACGAGAGGTCTTTGGAAGTGAAGAAGCTCTTATTAAAATTGATATGAGTGAGTTTAGTGAGCGTCACAATACGAGTAGGCTTCTCGGTGCGCCAGCAGGCTATGTGGGCTACGAAGACGGGGGTCAATTGACTGATAAGATTCGTCGCCAGCCATATAGTGTCGTATTGTTCGATGAAATTGAAAAAGCGAATTCAGAAGTGTTCCACTTACTCCTTCAAATACTTGAGGATGGAACACTTACTGATGCAAAGGGTCACAAAGTCGATTTCACCAACACCATCATTATTTTAACGAGTAATTTAGGTGCGGAACGTATGATGAAAGAGTCGAGCCTCGGCTTCCATGCTGTCACCCGTAAGGATGAGAAACAGTTAGAAGAAATGCATGACGAAAACGCTGAAGTAGCACAAGAAGCACTTGGTCGTATCATGCGGCCAGAGCTCATCAATAGATTTGATGCGATTGTTACGTTTAAAGCATTAACACGTAAACAAGTTGGCAAGATTTTTGATAAACTAGTAGCAGAATTGCAGGACCGACTGGTACGTAAGGGTATCCATCTTGTCATTGAAGCATCAGCGAAACGTTTGATCATTGCTGAAGGCTACGATGAGAAATTTGGAGCTCGACCACTTCGACGAGCAATGCAAGACTTACTTGAACATCAAATTGCCGATGGCATTTTGTCTGGAGAGTATGAAAAGGGTACAGTACTGAAGATAAATGCAGTAAAGGGCAAAATCAACGTCAATGTCGGACAAGAAGCATAATCATTTAGCGCTCATACTTACCATCTCGGCAAGTCTCATCACTTTAGTTGTCGCAACATGGCTACTATTTAATCGTCAGTATGTTATTGATCAAATCAGTGCATGGTCATATGACGTACCAGCTGATGTGAGAACGGTCCAGGAGCGCATCGACCTGACAGATAAAGGGCTCTTGTATTTTCATACCACACAACCAGTAATTGCTAATGCTGATGACTTCAACAAAGATTGTCCTCGCCAGGAAACAGGAAGTCCTATCCTCGGATGTTATGCAGCAGGACGTATATATATCTATAACATTACCAATTCTCAACTCGATGGAATTGAAGAAGTGACGGCTGCCCACGAAATGCTGCACGCAGTTTGGGAACGAAAGAGTGCAACAGAAAAGAAAAATATCGGTGCGATGCTCCGGACCCAGTACGCCAAGATTCAAGACCCTGACTTAAAGACGCGTATGGACTACTATGAGCGAACCGAGCCTGGTGAATTTGAAAATGAACTTCATTCAATTATAGGTACCGAGGTTCCAACGCTCGATGTCGAGCTGGAAACGTACTACGCACAGTACTTTAATGATCGAAGCAAAGTGACTGATCTTCACGCAAAATATAGCGCTGTGTTCAACTCATTAACGACGGAATCAGATGCGTTGTATAAAGAATTGGTTACTTTAGGAACGGATATTCAATCTCGAAGTAATCAGTATAATATCGACGTTGCATCTCTCAGGACGGATATTACGTCGTTTAATGATCGAGCTGATAGCGGAAGCTTTACTTCGATCAGCGCATTTAATCGAGAACGTGCAGCATTAGTCGCTCGTTCTGATCAGCTCGAAAGCGATCGAGTTTCGATTAACGCCGATATTGCGACCTATCAAACAAAGTACACTCGCTACCAAGAATTGTCTGACCAGATAAAAATATTAAACAAGAGCATCGATAGTATCCAGGATCTCAATCCGGCGCCGTCCTTGTAAGTAAGTTATACTAAGAGCAATGGCAAAAGCTAAAACTCAGTTCGTCTGTCAAAATTGTGGAGCGGTATATAGCAAATGGTCTGGCCGTTGTGACAATTGTGGAGAGTGGAATACTCTGGTTGAACAAGCCGCAGAAAACGGTAAATCTTCTGTTGCGAAGGCGAGCTCTTCAGGGAGACCTCTAAATGTTCAATCAATAAGTACGATTAGTGCTGAAGATGGCAATAAGCGCATGACAACAGGTGTTGCAGATCTTGACGTCGTTCTAGGTGGAGGTATCCTCCCGGGAGCGGTGATTCTTGTCGCAGGTCAGCCAGGAATTGGAAAGAGTACACTGTTGCTGCAGGTCACCGCTAAAGTCGCCGAATCAACGCCGGTCTTGTATGTTAGCGGAGAAGAGTCGGCGAGTCAGGTGAAGCTTCGGGCAAAACGACTTGGTGCTCAATCTAGCGAACAGCTCGACTTCGCTGCCAGCACGAGTGCTAATGACATTGCGGCTACGATCAGGAGTGGACAATACAACCTTGTGATTGTCGATTCTATCCAGACCTTAGCATTGGATGATATCACTAGTGCACCTGGTACTGTGAGCCAGATTACAAATAGTAGTAATGTTTTGATTCGGGCTGCAAAAGAATCAGGGACATCAGTCATACTTGTTGGTCACGTTACAAAAGAAGGAAGTATTGCCGGTCCGAAAGTACTCGAACATCTTGTTGATGTCGTCTTACAGTTTGAGGGAGACCGTTACGGGGGCTTTAAGGTAGTGCGCGCTATCAAAAACCGCTTTGGTTCAACCAATGAAGCAGCAATTTTTGAAATGTATGAAGAGGGACTTCGTGTCGTTGAAAATCCGTCAGCGGCCCTACTCGCAGAGCGTCAATCTGCTGATGGCTCAGTTGTTCTGGCGACGCTTGAAGGGACACGACCATTGCTTGTTGAGATCCAAGCCCTTGTGAATCCGACAAGTTTCGGGTATCCTAAGCGTACTGCTAGCGGGTTTGATTTAAACCGACTCAATCTGTTGATCGCTGTCCTAGAGCGACGAACAAAATTGAACTTATCCGATAAAGACATCTATATCAATGTTGTCGGGGGACTCAAACTTAGCGATCAGGCGGCCGATCTTGCTATCTGCATGGCAATTGCTAGCGCCGCTGCAGGAAGACGAATTGACGACGGTATCGTTGTATTCGGAGAAGTGGGACTTGGTGGCGAAATCCGATCAGTGATTGGTGTCGACAAACGAGTCAGTGAGGCAAAGAAGCTTGGATTTACTCAAGCAATCGCGCCCAAAACTTCTACAAAAAATGCATTTATAAAACCAGTAGGTGACCTGCGAACAGCATTGGTCGACTACTTACAAAAGTAAGGAAATTATGGAATTACTATTAACCGCTGTTGTCCTTGTGATAGCAGCAGAGACAAGCTATTTAGTCGTGTCTCAACACCGAAAAACAAAACATTCAAATAAAAAGCAGATGCCTATCTTCGTCGATACCTCGGTATTGATTGATGGTCGCATCGTTTCTATTGCCGAGTCAGGGTTTATCACCAGCACACTGTTTATCCCACGAAGTGTCGTAGGGGAGCTTCAGTTCCTCGCCGACAATGCTGATACTGACAAACGAAGTCGTGCACGTCATGGACTTGATGTCGTCAGTGAACTTCAGGTGCTCAGTAGCGTGAATACTGAAATCTTCGACGATGGTACCAAAGCCGAGGAAGGGGTCGACAACCGCCTTCTAAAGCTCGCTAAGCAGTATAAAGGCGCAATTTGCACCATAGACTTTAATCTCAACAAAGTAGCTCAGGTAGAGGGTATTACGGTCCTTAACGTTAATGATCTGGCGATGACACTCCGAATGGCGTATCTTCCAGGTGAAAAGACAAAGATTGAAGTCACTCAAAAAGGAAATGACCAACACCAAGGTATCGGACATCTCCCAGACGGTACAATGGTCGTCGTGGAGCACGCGAGCCAATTTATTGGTAAAGCTGTTGAGATTGAATTTATTCGTGGATTACAAACAGCTGCCGGTAAAATGATGTTTGCTCGTATCGTTGGGGCAAAGGATACAAAACAGCAGAATAAGAAGCAAGAACCACGTCAGCCAAAAGGTCGTCTTCCCCGTCCTGAACAGCCTATAGAGCCAGTTGTTGCCGCGCAGGAACCAATACAAACACAACCGCTTCAGCCAAAACAACAAAATCAGAGCACACCGAAACCGCGTCAAAATCAGCAACGTCGACCAAACAATAACAATCGTCGTCGAAACAATGAGGACAGTTTGATCGAACTTGCTAATCGTCAATAATAATCACAATGATAAAAAAGAACTCCGACGTAGGAGTTCTTTTTTTACGTTATGTCACTATTTGTTAAGGGATTGTCCGGGTAGCAGTCGCTGTGTAGTACCCAGCATCCTGAACAGTAAGGACAACACTTTGGTTCGTTGCACCACTAGGAAGTGTGTAGTTACAACTGAATGGACCAGAGTTGTTTATGTTACAGCTTGATACGGTGACACCATTGACGGTAATTGTTGCTGTACCGAATCCGAAGGTTCCGTTTCCTACAGAACCTGTGAAGGTGTAGTTGCTAAGGACGTGGGTAGGAGTATTGAGGGTCGCGGTTGGTCCCGCATCGTTACAGTTGTGTGCGTCATCGTCTTTCGTAGAATCGTAGCCATCAGGAACGTTGCTGTAGTTGTCCTTCTTTGTCACGGGATCGGTGATCTTGACGACATCGAGTTCAATCTTAGCAGCATCTGGTGTACAATCTGTGGCTTTTTTCTTTGATACCTTGTCAAAGATGAGTTTTGCATTTGCTTGGCCTTGTGTCTTGTTCCACCATGATGGGTAGACTTCGTTACCGACTCGTTGGATGCCTGCAGGTTGGCTAAACCAGTCGCCTGACTTCCATTTGCCTTCAGGTGCATATACTTCTTTGTGAGCAAATTCCATAACCTTAGCCACAATTGGACTACCGATTGATGACGTCCCTTGTTTCAAGATGGTCGTATCAGGGTTTCCGAGCCATACCCCCATCGTAATAGCAGGACTGTAACTCATCATCCAAAGGTCCTTTGCATTTCCACCCTTGTCTGATGTACCAGTTTTGGTAGCTGTCTTAACACCAGGGATATTTTTAGCTGCGTAATTACCCAGTGCTGAACTCGCGTTGTTATCCGTTAACATGTCAGCAATGATGTACGCAGATTGAGAGCTGACGACTTGTTTACCGGCAGTGTCAGACCACTTCTTTAATGTTTCGCCCGAACTATTTTTCACTGACAAGACCGTCGACTGAGGTTTGTAGACACCACCGCGAGCTAATGAGGCGTAAGCGTTGACGAGGTCAACTTGCTTGATGCCACATCCACCAATTGCGAGAGAGAGACCTGCATCTTTGTCAGAGCCGTCGGTACAATAACTTGTTGCTCCTAATGCGCGAATCGTATCGATTGTTGAATTTTTCTTTGCGTTCTCGTTGATAGCCATTGCTTTGACCGCTGGAACGTTACGTGACGTCGCAAGACTGATGCGGATAGGGAGGGAGCCCTTGTATTGGCGATCAGCATTCTGAAGCTTAGCCCCGTAGATCTGATCGATAGGTTCGTCTACAAGGATGCTACCGCTACCGAAGTTTTGCGTCCCTGAAGGTTTTTGTTCGAATAGTTGAGAGTAGACGAGAGACTTGATTGATGAACCAGGTTGGATAAATGCGGTCGCCGCATTATCCTGTCCAAAGCCTTCATAACTAAAGTCACGACTTCCCATCAGGGCAACGATCTGTCCGGTTTGTGAGTCTTCGACCGTCGCCGCACCATTGCTGAACCCAGCGATAGCAGGAGTCGGTGAGTCGAACATTGCCTTCATTGATTCTTCGAGCTTGTCTTGAATGCGAATATCAAGAGTAGTCGTAACGGTGAGCCCACCTTTTCCAACGGTAGCAGTACCGAGTTCTGACTCGAGTTGAGTACGAACCATTTGCACAAAGTGGGGAGCCTTAATGCCTTCGTACTGACTGGCTTGAGGTTTTATCGTATCCAGAATAGGGACTTTTGTGGCGTCATCTGCTTCTTTTTGAGTAATATAGCCAACTTCTCGCATGGCATTGAGCACGGCGTGCTGTCTTGCAATGAGTCCTTCATGACCTTCGACGTTATAAGGATTGAACACACCTGGATTTTGAGGAATCGCTGCGAGAAGTGATGCTTCGGCAAGCGTCAGGTCTTTAGCTGGTTTTCCAAAGTATGCCTGGGCTCCTGACTCTGCTCCATTACGGGGGCCACCATACGGTGACTCATTTAAGTACAAAGTCAGGATTTGATCCTTGTCATACATGCGCTCGATCTCTATTGAGAGGATGAGCTCCTTAATTTTACGAGGAATTCCACCAAGACCTCGGTCGCTCGATTCGTCAGCGAAGAAGACTTGTTTTACGAGCTGCTGGGTAAGTGTGGAACCACCTTGGACTTGACCACCGGTAAAGTTATTGAACGCAGCACGAACTGTACCAGTGACACTCACGCCGCTGTGTTTAAAGAAATCTCGATCTTCAATTGCAACGGTCGCTTTCTTGAGGTTGTCGCTAATATCCTTACTTTCAACGACGAGCTTGTAGTTGCCACCACCCTTATCTTCCCAAAGGAGTGTACCGTTTCGATCGTAGTATTTCGTGACGGTAGATTGGACGCGCTTATCTATTTCGCCTGGTCGAATCTGATCGAGATCTTTTCTAAAGTACGCAAAGAGACCACCAATAAGGAGGCCAAAGAGAAGAATAGCGACACCGACGATTTTAAGCGCCATGATAATACCGCGTTTACTAAACCAGTATGCCCAGAAACGTTTCGGGTGGAGACGATAGAAGAATCGTTTAACAGGATGTTTCGGCAATGTTGCCAAATACTCGGCCCGACGGCGAGATTCTGCATCTTTTTTCGCCTTACGACGACGGGAAAGATTGGAATAGACGCTCAATGTACGCGTTGATTTCTTTTTAACCACGGTTCCTCATTCTCATAAGCAATATCATCCACCATTATAGCATCAATTTGATCGCGTAAAGCCCTAATGTTTGCTATACTACCAGAGTATTAACAGATAAGGAGCCCTGTTTCGATGACTTCAACGAAGCTTTCAGACGAGTTGCAATGGCGCGGCATCATCAATCAGATGACCTATGCCAATATTACCGAACTTGATAACGGTCCTATCTCTTTCTATTGGGGTGTTGACCCAAGTGCTGACAGTATGACGGTGGGAAATTTTGCCGCAGCTATGATGGTCCGTCATTTTATTGAAGCAGGCCACAAAGCGTATCTTCTTGTTGGTGGAGCGACTGGTATGATCGGTGATCCGGATGGCAAAAAGGATGAACGAAATCTTTTAAGTATCGAAGATATTGCTCGAAATAAAGCAGCTATTGCTGAGCAATACAAAACCGTATTTGCCGGTCAAGATTTTGAGATCGTCGACAACTATGACTGGTTTAAAGAAATTAATTATCTCGATTTTCTCCGTGAAGTCGGTAAGAATGTCCCCCTCAGCCAAATGCTTAGTCGTGAGTTTGTTCAGTCACGGCTTGGCTCAGATGGATCGGGTATTAGTTATGCAGAATTTAGCTACTCATTGATTCAAGGATATGACTTTCTACATCTAAACCGTGCCCATGGTGTCACTCTGCAGGTCTGTGGTGCTGATCAATGGGGCAACTCAATTGCTGGTGTCGATTTAATTCGTCGACTCGAAGGCAAAGTTGCAAATGTGTACTCAACACCACTCGTTATTAATAAAACGACTGGCGTTAAATTTGGTAAATCTGAAGACGGTGCCGTCTGGCTTGATCCTAAAAAGACGAGTGTGTACAAGTTTTACCAATTCTGGCTCAATGCCGGTGACGCTGATGTCATTGACTATGCCAAAATATTTACGATGCTCAGTCGTGAGGAAGTTGAAAATCTTGAGGAGCAAGTTTCAAGTAACCCTGGTGCTCGCGAAGCACAAAAGACCCTCGCTCGAGAAGTGACAAAAATTGTTCATGGTGAAGCACGGACTAAAAGCGTCGAAAAAGTGACTGCCGTACTATTTGGGGACTCAAAAGTACAGGATCTTTCAGACGATGAGTTAGATATGCTCGAAGAAGAAATTCCGACTGAAAAGGTCGGAAAGTCGCTTATTGAAATTCTCGTTACTACTGAAACTGCATCGAGTAACGGTGACGCACGACGTCTCCTCGAGGGTAATGCAATTTCAATTAACGGTGAAAAAATAACGACTGAAATGAATGTTTCTGAACTCTCTCTTATCAAAAAGGGAAAGAATAGCTTTATCCTTGTCCGCTAAGCTACTATAGATATATGAACTTGACCACATCGCTCAGCCAGATCAAGGGAGTGGGTGAGAAAACTTTCGAGCAATTTCAACTTGCCGGGCTAGAAACGGTCGGTGATCTTATTGATTTTCTTCCTCGGACGTATGAGGACTTTTCTCATGCTTCTAGTATTGCTGATATAAAACCGGGAAAGGTAACTATCAAAGCCCGCTGTGAGAAGATCGCTACACGTCCAGTCAGACGAGGACTTCGAGTGACGACAGCAACACTCGCCGATGATACTGGGAAGATCCAGGCGGTATGGTTCAATCAACCCTATCGTGAGACACAATTGAAATCTGGTGAAGAGTTTTTCTTTTCCGGAGATTTTGAATTTAGTTTTAATAAGTATCAACTTAGTAATCCGAGTGCTGAAAAAGCGACCGATATGCCAGTCCAAACTGATCGAATGCTCCCTGTCTATCGAGCAATCCATGGTTTGAAGTCAGCACTAGTGCGAAAAATCCTTAGCGAACTTCGACCACTCATGACGATGCTTCCAGAAACTCTTCCGGAAGATATCGTAAAGTCACACCAACTCGTGAGTCGGAGCGATGCTGTGATCGGGATGCATTTCCCGGAGAGTAACGAGGATGTCAAAAAAGCCAAAGACCGTATAGCTTTCGAAGAGTTGTTTGCACTCCTTCTCGCGAGTCAAATGAACCGTTTAGAAAATGCAAAACTTCAAGGCTGGGCAATCCCCTTTAATCAACGAGTGGTAAAAGCATTTGTGTCGAAGCTTCCTTTTCAGCTCACGAACGCTCAACGCGTCGCTTCGTGGGATATTCTTCAAGATTTCGAGAAAGAAGTGCCGATGAATAGGCTGCTTCAAGGTGATGTCGGCTCAGGAAAGACAGTTGTCGCTGGTCTTGCTGCACGACAAGCGGCCCACGAAGGATTTCAGACGGCTCTTATGGCACCAACAGAGATCCTCGCTTCGCAGCACGCAGAGACGTTGAATAAGCTCCTTTCTCCATTTGGGGTGACTGTTGGATTATTGACAGGTAGTGTCAAAGGCAAGGCACGTGAACAGCTTTACGACGCAATAAAGAAGGGCGATGTTGATGTAGTAGTCGGGACACACGCCCTCATTCAAGCTACCGTTGATTTTCATCGGCTTGGCTTTGTTGTGATCGACGAGCAGCATCGTTTCGGTGTGAATCAAAGGCAGGAATTATTAAAGAAGTCTGCAAGAATGCCTCATCTGCTTGCAATGACGGCGACGCCGATTCCTCGGAGTCTCGCGCTCACAGTATATGGTGAGCTGGATGTGTCGATTCTTAACGAGAAGCCAAAAGATCGAAAAGATATCGAGACAAAAATATGGTCACCGAATAGTCGGCCACAGCTTTATCGACTCATCGAATCTGAACTCGAAAAAGGACATCAAGCCTATGTCATCTGTAGTCTGATTGATAATAACCCCACAAACGAGTTAAAGAGTGTGCAACAAGAATTTAAACGTCTCGACCAATCTGTATTCAAGAAGCAGAAAATAGGTTTGTTGCATGGTAAGTTGAAGCCAAGTGAAAAAGAAGAAGTGATGGGGCAATTTGCTGCTGGGAGTATCGATATTCTCGTCAGTACAACTGTCGTTGAAGTCGGCGTTGATGTCCCGAACGCCACCGTTATATTGATTGAAGATGCTGATCGATTCGGTTTAGCTCAACTTCACCAGCTCAGAGGACGTGTAGGACGAAGTAGTGAGCAAAGCTATTGTTATTTGATGACGAGTTCTTCAAGTGCACCGAGCAAACGCCTTAAAGAGATCGAAAAGAGCAACGACGGCTTCTATTTGGCCGAAGTAGACCTAAAACTTCGTGGTCCGGGCGAGATATATGGACGTGCCCAGCATGGTGAGCTGAATCTACAAGTAGCGAGTCTCGGAGACACTCGTCAGGTATCGATAGCACAAAAAGCTGCTCAAGCTTTCGTCGCAAAGGGGTTGAACCTGTTACAATATAAGCAGTTAGCACACGAAGTGCAGCATTATCAACGTCTTACAACACTCAATTAATATATGTACGCAGGAACCACGGTCGGAAAAAAATCAGGTCATCTCATTGGCGTTCATCAACGTATCGATCGTATTGCTCGTCGTCATATAACATCTTTATTGCCAAAAAAGTTGAATTTCCCGACTATTAAAGACATCCTCTATTTCGAAGGAAATAATGGACCAGACGGTATTAAGCGTAAAAGTCCTTCAAAGGATGAACCGTGGCACTATATAAATCCTCTCAAACCGAATGATAGAGGGTTGATCGATATGATTCTCGATCATCAGGTTAATCTTGCCAGAGCGCTGCAAGCAGATAACTACGAGCGAGCTTCGTTCGAATCTGCCTGGATGGCTCACGCCATCGTTGACGGCCTCACCCCAGCACATCATTTCCCACTAGCCGACAAAATTGAAGAGCTATTCGGTATGGCGCATACAGACCGTCTGACTGTTCGTGAAAAAAATCTTATCAAAGGGACGACAAAACGTGATACTCTCTCAAAGAATTGGCAATATTGGGGCAAACACGGTATTTTTACAAATCATATTATGTTCGAGTTTGGCGTCGCATCAGTCATCCTTGGCAAGCCTTTTAAGGATGAGATTGTTTCAAAAAAAGATATCGCTCAATTAAAGAAACGTGGCTATGAAGCGAGCTTTAGAGAAATCATGTCTCAGGTGATGGAGCTGCGGACCTACGAGCTATATTCAAAAAAAGGATGGGAACGTACTTTGGCAAAAACAGTTCAGACGGAACTTGTTCCGCTCATTATTAAAGGAGTCATTCTCGGTTGGTATGCAGCGATCCTAAAGA
This sequence comes from uncultured Candidatus Saccharibacteria bacterium, assembly GCA_964556125.1. Taxonomy (GTDB): domain Bacteria; phylum Patescibacteriota; class Saccharimonadia; order Saccharimonadales; family Saccharimonadaceae; genus Microsaccharimonas. The sequence continues at coordinate 257,609 of CAZKUW010000001.1, forward strand.
TGGAGAAGCAAAAGTGAATATTCGATTAATAGCGGGACGGTTCGGGGGAAGAGTACTTGATGGGTCCGGGACAAATCGTACTCATCCGATGAGTGAACGCATTCGCAACGCTCTGTTTAATAAGATTACTGATGAGCTCGACGGAGCGGTTGTGTTGGATGCCTTTGCTGGTAGTGGGGCATTAGCATTCGAGGCGTTAAGTCGTGGAGCGTCGAGAGCAGTGCTTGTGGATCGTGATAGAATTGCACAGAAAATCATTGAAAAAAATATTCATTTGCTAAAAGTTGAAGATGAGACACAGCTTATTCGATCTAATGTTGCAAGCTGGGCGAAAACAACTGAAGAACGTTTTGATATCATCTTTGCTGACCCGCCGTTTCACGACATGCAGTTATCCACAGTTTCTCATTTGTTTGGGCTATTAAAACCCAATGGGCTTATGGTACTATCATACCCAGGTAGGGGAGAGACGCCGGCCGAAACAGGAGTTGTTGTGGTGGACAATCGTAGTTACGGAAATGCGGCGCTCGCGTTTTACCGACAAAAGGATGCTTAGGCATCCTTTTGGTTTATGATATGGTATTTCTATGTCCGAAACATTTCCCTCAGGCTTATTACCAGATCAATTTACAATCACCGAAGGCTTTACTCCTGAATTAGCAGCGAAGATCGTTGAAAATTCACGGCAACCTCTTATCCTGGCTATGGCACCCCGTGATGCATCAGAACGGTTTACTGACGTGGAGACGGCGATGCGATGGTTTCATTCATCTAGTGATCGACAATTTTATAGCCTAGCGAGAGCGTCTCAGCTTGCTGGAGTGCTATGGTTCACGAAAAAAGCTCTTGAGGATGCAGAATACACTCTTGCTATCCGTATGTACGATCCATTTGTCGGTCAAGGTCTCGGAACGCTTTTTTCAGATGATGCTCATAGGCGATTTATGGATATATACGAAGGAAATACCTGGGCAGATATTAATGTTGATAATCACGCGTCTCAGAGACTTGCTTTTAAATCAGGCTATCGACGTATATCGGAATCATTAGATCCAGGGTCAGATCGTCTTCAGATGATAAGAAGGGTGAACGAGTTGCCTATTCTGGATGCTGTAGGCCCGAATCAGTAAGTCGAATACTGCCATGCTGTAATTCACCGTGTCGCATTGAGTTAAGGAGAATATGCAGAAGCTCGAGTGTGTGTGCGCTACTCGCATTCTCAAAGTCGTAGAGGTCAAGTTCAAGTCTCGAGGCAAGATTAATGATCGATTCATCACCTTGATGAGCGTGAATCGCGTGTGTGCTCAACATGCCGGGCTTTGCTAGTCCTGCAGTCGCTCTATGACGATCAACTAATTTTGCTCCCTCACGGTCTGAGCCGACAATTTCATATTGTTCATCAAATTCACTCATAAGAAGTGGACGACGCCCAACAACAGACATTTCACCGCGTAGTATGTTCAAGATTTGAGGTAGTTCATCGATACCGTTCACGCGGAATTTATTCATGAGAGGGCTCAACGGTGTTTTGTCATCATCAGCTAAAGTACGCATCTTGCGTAACTTAAATGGAGTAAGATTTGCTCCCATCCTCTCTTGGAGGAGAAGAACAGGCCCTGTAGGTATCTGTGTCCTTGCGAGCGCCCTGAATCCTAACTCTATTGGCAGCAAAGAAGTTGCGACAAAAAGATCGAACCGACGTTTTTCGGCTGAGTGAATATAGGTTTCACCTCTCTTTTTCTCGGGCATTTACGTGAGTATACGATAGAAGGATGGAAGTTGACAATAAAACTCTGCCAAATGAAAAAGCGGACCAGCCGATCCGCTCTTTCATTTGGTGCGCGCGAAAGGACTTGAACCTTCACGCCGTAAAGCACTAGCTCCTAAGGCTAGCGTGTCTACCAATTCCACCACGCGCGCATTACATTGAATTATAACAGAGACGATACGTTATTTAAAGCAGTAGTGATGCTTGTGCTATCATAGAATCAAAGACATACCGAGGGGACGTGGAAATGAACAAGATTGCAGTCTATCTTAATGAACATTTACTAGGTGAAGTGAGTAGCTCTAAAGCCATGCGCCGACGCTTCAGTCGTGATGGTAGTGTGCTCACGATTACTCCTGAAATTATTGTATTTCCAAGGGTGACCAATGATATTCGCAAAGCGGCGCGATTCGCTTGGCAGTTGGCTGAAAAAGGACATGCTCTCCCAGTCACGACTCGTGGTGTTGGAACTGATGAGACCGGCGCAGCGATCGGTAAAGGCATGGTGATTAGCACAGGAACCCACTTAAATAAGATTATTAAGGTGGCTCAAAAAGAGCGTTTAATTCATGTTCAACCAGGCGTGACATTTGAGCAATTGAATACGACGTTGAAATGGAATGGTCTTGTCGTACCAAATACACCTGTCGATCATAAGTATGGAACTGTCGGTGGTGCGATCGCCACAAACTCGCTCGGTGCAACTGGTGAATTTAGTAATGCTATCGAAAGACTTGAAGTCGTGCTTGCGAACGGTGATTTAATGGAAACTTCTCGGATCAGTCGACGTGATTTAAGTAAGAAGCTTGGCCTTCAGACATTTGAAGGAGAGGTCTATCGGAAGCTTGAAGGTCTTATTGAAGATAACGAAGAGCTGATCAAACAAATTGCCAATGACCCTGTCAGAGACAATGCCGGATACAAGAATCTATCGGCTGTTAAACAGAAAGATGGCTCCTTTGACCTCACACCGCTGTTTATCGGTAGCCAGGGAACGCTTGGTATCATTTCAGAGATTGTTTTGAAAGCTGATTTCTATAGCCAGGATCAGACGCTTGCTGTCGCCGTCGCGCAAAGCGATGAAGTTGCCCGCGATATTGCCGATAAACTTGTCGATCTTCAGCCGGCGGTGCTTGAAACGTATGATGGTGAGTTATTCCGTCGTGCAGCCGAAGAAGGCGCTCAGTTTACTTTGCTTGGATCAACTGATCAGCTTGGCACAGTCATTTTTGTGAAATTTAATGACTTTAGTGACCGCGCACAAGCAGTAAAGCTGAAGAAAATGCGTAAGTTAATGCAAAAAATGGGTGTTGGTATGGTTGACTCAACTGACCATCAGTTAGAAGAGTTCGAAGCGATCACAGGTGTTGCTGAGTCTCTCCGCTTAATCTCTAAAGATGATGAAACATCACTCCCACTCATCGACGGGGCATTCATCCCTACAGAACGACGAGATGAGTTTGCTAATGCTGTACAAGAGCTGTCTGCGAAACACCACATTCAGCTGCCAATGAAAAGAAATGTGCTTACCGGAACTTTGTATGGTTTCCCAACATTAAAATTAGATATCGTCAGTGATAAGCAAAAACTGTTCCGATTGTTGACCGACTACGCTGAGCTTGTCGATCGATGCAACGGTGCATTTGTCAGTGATGGGGCTGAAGGGCGTTTGAAAGCAAATGCTGCTTGGGCGATCCTTGATGACGACCACGCTCGACTCTATGAACAACTTCGTTCGATCTTTGATCCATTCAATACATTGAACCCTGGTGTGAAGCAAAAGAATGACATCCGCGGACTCGTTTCTGGGCTGCGCAGTGGTTTCGACGCGACCGACTTCGTTTCCTGATATAATACTTAGCAATGCGCGAGTGGCGGTCTCAGATATGAGTAGACGCGCTAGCGTAAGAAAAACATGCGCGAGTGGCGGAATTGGTAGACGCGCTAGCTTCAGGTGCTAGTGTCAGCAATGACGTGGAGGTTCAAGTCCTCTTTCGCGCACCATTATATGAACCCAGGTAACTGGGTTTTTATTTTTTTCCTCTATACTAAGATGATGCAAGAAGAAATTATAGGTGTGGGGCCACACAAAGAACCTTGGCCAGAAGGCCCTCAATACGATCGACTACTCTTAAAGAATGGTGATCAGCGAAATGTTTTAGACAAATATCATTATTGGACAGTGAATGCCATCAAGGAAGATCTTGATAAAACGCGTATCGATCTAGAGATTGCAATCGAAAATCTCCAGCGTGATTACAATATGGGTACAATCGTTAGGTGTGCTAACGCCTTTAATATTAAGAGAGTCCATATTATCGGCCGTAAGCAATGGAATAAGCGTGGCGCCATGGTCACCGATTTATACATGAATATTCTTTACCATGATGATGTGAAGTCATTTCAAGCCTATATGGAAAAAGCGAAGAGAGAAATCATCGCTGTCGACATCATTGAAGGCGCAGAGGAGCTGTCCAAGGCGCCTTTACCAGCAAATGCTGTCCTGGTATTCGGTGCTGAAGGTCCGGGGCTCAGCAAGGAGCTACTTGCTGTTGCTTCGAAGACGGTCATGATCGAGCAACTCGGCTCAACTCGATCGATGAATGTTGGTGTTGCCGCAGGTATCGCGATGTACTCATGGGTCCAGCAACACTTGTTGACGAACAAGTAAAAACCGTGTCATAATAGGTGTATGAGCTACTACCGAACTCACCATGTACATATGTCGCCGGAGCGAATCGGTTAGTTACTTTTGTCTTGAATAATAACAACGCCGAACATCGCTTCGGCGTTTTATATATGATTTTTAGCTGTTACAATTTAAGAAAGGAACAACAACTATGACTCTTTCATCACAACCATACAAAGGCACGAGGGATTATTACCCCGAAGATAAGCGTACTCAGAATTATATCTTCGCAACTTGGCGCAAGATCGTTGAGCGATTTGGCTACGAGGAATATGGCGCACCAATCTTGGAGCCGATTGATATTTATGCAGCAAAAAGTGGCCAAGAGCTCGTTAATGAGCAGACCTACGTCTTTACAGATAGGGGTGGGCGAACTGTGGCTATTCGTCCTGAGATGACACCGACGATTAGTCGAATGGTTGCTGCTCGTCGTCAAGAACTGGCGTACCCAGCACGACTCTACTCAGTGGCGAATTTTATGCGCTACGAACGACCACAACGAGGACGTGAGCGTGAGTTTTGGCAACTGAATGTCGATATCTTTGGCGTCGATGATACTAAGGCTGATATCGAGATTTTAACCATTGCTGATGCCATCTTAAAAGAATTTGGTGCGAAACCTGAAGATTACGTGATTCGTGTTAATAACCGCAAACTTATCAATTTCATGATGGTTCAGTATTTAGGTCTTGATGAAGTGCAGGCACAGCAAATGATAAAGCTGTTTGATCGCAAAGACAAAATTACAGAGAGCGATTTTAACGAACAGGCTGCGTTGATTTTTGGTGAAGAAGATAACGAACGAACAGAAAAGGTGAAACAGCTTATCGATGCGAAAAGTATTGACGAGCTTCCAGAAGATGTTCGTGATGCTCAAGCTGTCGGCGAACTACGTGAGGTATTTGATGGCTTAAAGAAAGCCGGCGTGACTGAAGCGGTGTTTGACGCGACTTTGATGAGGGGACTTGATTACTATACTGGTACTGTCTTTGAAGTGTTTGATACGCACCCTGATAACAACCGTGCACTCTTTGGGGGCGGTCGTTACGATGGTCTTGTCGGTATGTTCGGAGCTGAACCTATCTCAGCTGTTGGATTTGCCCCTGGAAATACAATGATGGAGAATTTCTTAGCAGTGCGTAACTTGCTTCCAAAAGCCAGTTCAACTAGTAAGGTATATATCGTCGTGATTGACGATGCACTTGATACAGCAAACAGTATTGCGACGAAACTTCGTACAGGGGGGATAAATACTGAGGTTGACATCACTAGCAAGAAGATCGATAAGCAAATCAAAACTGTCTTGAAGAAAAACATTCCCTACGCGCTTTTCATCGGTCCAAACGACGTCGATTCTGACGTGTTTACTCTGAAGAATCTGTCTGATGAAAGCGAAGAAAAGCTTTCGATTGAAGCAATCATAGATCGTCTTAGTTAGACTCTGTATTTGCGGCCCATTTCGACCTCTGTTATAATTGGTCTAATGGAAACTACACGAAAAAACCTATCCGAAACGAAGGTGCTTTTGACAATCACTGTCGGCACAAAAGAACTAGTTGCAGCTGAACAAGCGGCGCTAAAAACATTAACTCGAACTGTCAAAGTTCCTGGCTTCCGGGCTGGTAAAGTCCCTGCTGGCGTGGCTGCTAAACACGTCGACCCTGCGACACTTCAGGATGAAACGCTCAACAACGCACTGAACCGTGCGGTGACTGAGGCTTTTATCGAACAAAAGATCCAACCATTGGATCGTCCTGCTGTTGAGGTCAAAAAGTTTGTCCCAGGTGAAACACTTGAGTTCACTGCTGAAATTGATATTGTCCCTAAAGTAACATTGGGTGACTACAAAAAGTTGAGTGCGAAACTCGATACTCCAAAAGTGACGGCGAAAGACGTTGATGAAATTATCGAACGTATGCGCACTGGCTTCGCAACTCGTGAAGAAGTAGAACGTGCTGTTAAAGATGGTGATGAAGTCGTGATCGACTTTGTTGGAAAGAAAGATGATGTCGCCTTCGATGGTGGGACAGCACAAGATTACACTCTCGGTATTGGTTCAAACCAGTTTATTCCTGGATTTGAAGAAGCGATTGTTGGTCATAAGCTCGGTGAATCATTTGATGTTGACCTAAAGTTCCCTAAAGACTATCACTCTAAGGACTTGGCTGGAACTGATGTTACCTTTAGTGTCACACTAAAAAAAGTACTTGAGCCAAAGCTTCCCGAGATCGACGATGAGTTTGCCGCTAAGGCGGGTCCATTTAAAACCGTTGTTGAGCTTAAGAAGGATATTGAGCACGAAATCTTAAAGCAAAAGGAACGTGAAGTAAACGAAATCTTTAAAGATGCACTCATCACTGAGCTGGTTGAAAAGAGTAAGGTCCCGACACCTCAAATCTTAGTAGAAGACCAATTACGATCTATCGAGCAGGACTTTGAGCGCAACCTTGCCTACCAAGGACTCGATATCGATAGTTACCTTCGAGCAAATAAGTTCAAGGATATCGAAGAATGGCGTGAAAAAGAAGTCCGTCCGACTGCGACGAAGCGTGTCCAAGCCGGTCTCGTCCTTGCCCAGTTGACTGAAGAAGAAAATGTCACAGCGACAGATGCTGAAATCGACGAACATGTTGAGGTCCATAAGCAACAATATGCGAACAATCCAGATGCTTTGAAACAATTTGAATCACCTGAAGTTCGTCGTGACATTGCGAACCACTTCATTACTGAAAAAACGATTGACCACTTGATCGAACTCAATGGTGGTAAAGCCGTCCATACTCACTAAAAGAGTGAAATAAGTAAATTAGCACTCACTTGCAACGAGTGCTAATTTTATATACAATAGGTTTATGAAAAAGCCATCGAGTTACTTAGTACCAACAGTGATCGAGAAAACTTACGACGGAGAGAGGGCGTTTGACATCTACTCACGTCTTTTAAATGAGCGGATCATTTTCTTAAACGAAGACGTCAACGAGCATACAGCGAGTGTTATTGTCGCGCAGTTACTCCACCTCGCTTACGAGGATCCGAAGAAAGATATTAAGCTATACATTAATAGCCCTGGCGGCAGTGTGTATGATGGTCTCGCTATCTATGACACTATTCAGTTTATTAAGCCTGACGTGCAGACCATTGGTATCGGCCTCCAAGCCAGTATGGGTGCATTCTTGTTATCAAGTGGGACAAAAGGAAAGCGATTCGCGCTTCCAAACAGCCGTATTATGATTCACCAGCCATCAAGTGGGACACAAGGCAAGATTACGGACCAAGAGATTACATTAAAAGAGGGGATTTACCTCAAACACCGCCTTAATGAAATTCTTGCAAAAAATACTGGTCAAAAACTAGCGAAGATCGAAAAAGACGCCGATCGCGATTTTTGGATGAGTGCGAAAGAAGCAAAGGACTACGGACTCGTTGACGAAGTTATTGACAAGGCGTAAAATACATTCAAATGTTATACGGCGAGAATAGTTTTTTATCCTATAATCCAGAAACCGACAGAGCAATTGCTGAAGTTGCATCTGTGGCTGAAGCCTTTGTTCATGACCATAATAAAGTAGTGCTTATGGGAAAAAATGGCCTGGATGCCTATCTTGCTCCTCGCTTGGCCGTAGGCTCTCGCCTAGACAGGGGATATTCTCTCCCTCAGTTGAGCATCGGTGTGAGACGTCAAGGAATCAGCTATCAAGCACTTGAAGGCGAGCTTGATGATATTCAACGAAAGTTTCTAGCAGCGGTTCCTGAATCCCTACAGGATGTTACCGAAGACCTCTATAGCGGCATGTCAATGTCGGGTACGAATGACTTTACAATGGCAGAGATCGCCCCAACAGAAGAGAATGCCAAAGCAATTCGACTCATGACTTGGGCAGACCTCAAGGATGGTGGGCATTGGTCTGCACGACGGATAGCTGATCCAAATAATGAGCGACAAGTAGGTACGCAGATTGATAAATTGACTGCTAACCCTGAGTCATACGTCGGTATCTTTGAAGACGGTAAACTTGTAGGATTTATGAAACTGACCGAATGGATGCTCGGTGATCAACTTCCTTACGGAACACTAAGAGAGCGGTGGCATAACGCTAGTCTTTATGATCAGCGTGAGAGGGTATTTGAAGATCGACCTCTCGGAATTCAAGGACTAGGATCAGTACCGTCAATGAACAGACTCGACCGTGAGATGATTATGCGCGATCTCGTCGACTTCTCTGTATTCCAGGCAGATAGCGGTGCCGCAATACCGCGACGCATCGTAATACCTATTCACCGTAATGACCAAGCCCTTTCTGCGGTTACTGAAGCAGGGTTTGAACCAACGAGACTTACTGGTAGAAGTGTCGGAATGAGACAGCGTTTGTACGAACGCGAGGCCGCTTCGTCAGCCCTTCGTGACTTTAGTCTTCTTACAGATGAATTCGACGACTAAACCTCTTGATTAATTATTAACTTATATGCATAATAGACTCCAAGAAGTAGTGTAGTCGTGGTTACTTGTGTCTTTAAAGTGGTGTGGCAGTCACCTAAGACCAACCAGCGATTAAGGGAATCTTCGGCGCCAAGACCCCTATAAACTTAACCAACGCGAGGACAATTTAAAGCCTATGGCATCTACCAAACGTGTAAACGCGAAGCGTGTTTTCTTTACTAAAGACGACACCGCTCTCCCACTACCAAACTTAATCCAACACCAGAGTTCGAGCTGGAAGGAATTTGTCGAAACCGGTCTCGGTGAGATCTTTGCAGAACTCAACCCGATCGATGACTACACAGGACAGAAACTCGCGCTTCGCTTCGGCAAGTACGAATTCCACGAGCCTAAAAACAGTGAGGCTTTCGCTAAAGAGAACAACCTCTCTTTTGATGCACCTCTTCACGCAACTGTTGAGCTGACTAATAAAGTGACTGGTGAAGTCAAAGAGCAAGAGATTTACTTGGGTGACTACCCATGGATGACCGAACGCGGTACGTTTATTATTAACGGTACAGAACGTGTCGTCGTTTCTCAACTTATCCGTAGCGCTGGGGTATTCTTTACCGCTGATCGTGCTGCCACACGAAATTACTACGGTGCCAAGCTGATTCCAGGCCGTGGTGCATGGCTTGAATTTGAGACCGCATCTAACGGTGTTATTTACGTTAAAATTGATCGTCGTCGCAAACTGCCTGTGACGACTCTTTTCCGTGCTCTTGGATACAACAAGACAACTGATATCAAAGCTCTCTTTGAGTCAGTTGATACTGGTGAAGTAAAATACATCGACGCAACTCTCGACAAGGACCCAGCAAAAGGTACTAATGAAGCATTGATCGAAGTCTACCGACGTCTTCGTCCAGGTGACCTCGCCACTGTTGATAACGCGCGTTCAATGATCGAACGTATGTTCTTTGACTTCAAACGCTTTGACTACAGTCGTGTCGGACGTTACAAGCTCAACCAGCGTCTTAATATTGAAGTGCCAAACACGACCGAAAACCGTGTCTTTATGGTCAGCGACCTTGAAGCTATCGTTAAGGAAATCATTCGCCTTAACAACACTCAAGAACTTGCTGATGACATCGACGCACTTTCAAACCGTCGTGTAAAACTCGTTGGTGAGCTCGTTGCTCGTCAATTCCGTGTTGGTATGCTCCGTATGCAACGAAACGCTATGGATCGTATGTCTATGTCAGACATCGAAAATGTGTCACCATCACAACTTATTAACGCCCGCCCAGTTGTCGCCGCTGTTCGTGAATTCTTTGCGAGTTCACAGCTTTCACAACTGATGGACGAAACGAACCCACTCGCAGAGCTTGCTCACAAGCGACGTCTTAGCTCAATGGGTCCTGGTGGACTTTCTCGTGAACGTGCCGGCTTTGATGTCCGTGACGCCCACCCAACTCACTACGGCCGTCTTTGTGCTGTCGAGACACCAGAAGGTGCCAACATTGGATTGGTATTGAACCTTGCAGCCTACGCTCGTATTAACGAGTATGGTTTCATCGAAACTCCTTACCTCAAGGTGGTAAAGGGTAAAGTGACTGACGAAGTTGTCTACCTCGACGCTTCAGAAGAAGCCGTTGAAGTCATTGCTGACGCCGGTGCTGCACTCACAGCTGATGGTAAGTTTGCTGACGAGCGTGTCAGTGCTCGTAACGGACTTCTCCCTGAGCAAGTTGATGCATCAGAAGTTACCTACATGGACGCTGCTCACAAGCAGATTCTTGGTTCAACTGCTGCACTCGTGCCTTTCGTTGAAAAGAACCGTGTCGACCGTTCATTGATGGCCTCATCTATGCAGAAGCAAGCAGTTCCACTGCTTCACCCACAATCTCCTGTCGTTGGTACTGGTATTGAAGGTGAAATCGCTCGTAACACAAGTCAGCTCGTTGAAGCTGAAGGTGCTGGTGAAGTCGTTCGTGCTGATGGTGAAGAAGTACACGTTAAATACGCTGATGGCGTAAAGATTTACAAGTTGATTCACTTCGCTAAATCAAACGACGACCGTTCAATCAACCAAAAAGTCCGCGTAGAGCGTGGCGAAAAGGTGAAGAAGGGTGACATTCTTATCGAGGGTGCATCCGTTGACCAGGGTGAAATCGCACTTGGTCGCGACCTCTTGGTTGCCTTCATGCCATGGAATGGTTACAACATGGACGACGCAATCGTATTGAGCCAACGTCTTGTCCAAGACGACTCACTGACGAGCGTTAACATCAAAGATTACACCGTTGAAGTCCGTGAAACAAAACTTGGACCTGAAATTGTCACTCGTGACATTCCAAACGTTTCAGAAGAATCACTTCGTCACCTCGACGAAAACGGTATCGTTCAACTCGGTTCAGAAGTAAAATCTGGTGACGTTCTTGTCGGTAAGATTACTCCTAAGGGTGAACAAGAACTCAGCTCTGAAGAACGATTGCTCCGTGCTATCTTCGGTGAAAAAGCCAAAGATGTTCGCGACACCTCACAACGTATGAACAATGCAGGTGGTGGTAAAGTCGTTGGTATCAAGATCTTCTCTCGTGAGAACGGTCATGAACTAAAAGCTGGTGTATTGATGCAGATTCAAATCTTCGTCGCTCAATTCCGTAAGATCTCAGTTGGTGACAAGCTAGCTGGACGTCACGGTAACAAGGGTGTTGTTGCGAGAATCCTTCCAATTGAAGACATGCCGTACATGGAAGACGGAACTCCAGTTGACGTCGTCTTGAACCCACTCGGTGTCCCAAGTCGTATGAACATTGGTCAGTTGTTTGAAACTCACCTTGGTATGGCTGCCCGCGCCCTTGGATACAAGGTCGCAACCCCTCCATTTAACGGTGTTTCTGACGAAACAATCTCTGCTGAGCTTGAAAAAGCTGGTTTCAACCGCGACGGTAAGAGTCAATTGTTTGACGGCCGTACTGGTGATGCCTTTGAAGAGCGAACAACCGTCGGTGTCATGCACATGCTTAAGCTCCACCATATGGTGAGCGACAAGATTCACGCCCGATCAACCGGTCCTTACACTATGGTCACGCAACAGCCACTTGGTGGTAAAGCGCAAAATGGTGGTCAGCGATTCGGTGAGATGGAGGTGTGGGCACTTGAAGCATATGGTGCCGCTGCAACACTTCAGGAAATGTTGACTATTAAGTCTGACGATGTCTACGGACGTGCGAAAGCTTACGAATCAATCATTAAAGATGAACCAATTGTTGGTCCAAAGCTTCCAGAAAGCTTTAACGTCCTCGTAAAAGAACTTCAGGGACTTGGTCTTCGTGTTGACCTTCTTGATGATTCTGAAGACGCTATCGATGCAGAACAAGTTATCGGCAGTGTTATCAATGGCCAGCCTGTTGCTGCAAGTGAAGTAATGGAAGCTGATGAAATTGAAACAATCCTTGATGAAGCAGATGAATTGGGTGATCTCGACGATGGGACAACGATCCAAGACATTGATGAAGTAGAAGAAATTAAGGAGGAGGCGTAATATGTCGCGCGTAGTAGCAAACAATGGTATTGCCGACTTTGACGCAATCCGTCTTTCAGTCGCAAGCTCTGATGACATCTTGAAATGGAGTCACGGAGAAGTTACAAAACCTGAGACGATTAACTATCGTACTCAGAAACCTGAACGTGATGGCCTTTTCTGTGAACGAATTTTCGGTCCAGTAAAAGACATCAACCCACACGACAACAAACTCAAGGGAGTTCGCTCTCGTGAAGCTGCTGTTGATAAGAATGGTGACCTTGTTACCAAATCTATCGTTCGTCGTGAACGTATGGGACACATTCAACTCGCAAGCCCAGTTGCTCACATCTGGTTTATGCGTGGTACTCCATCAGCAATGTCATTGCTTCTTGGTATTACCGTTCGTAACCTTGAGCGTATCGCTTACTTTGCCACTTATGTTGTCTTGAAGTCTGACGACGAAGCACGTGACAAGTTCCTCGCTGACCTCGAAGCTGAAACCGAAGCTGGTAAAGCAGCGATCAAGATGCGTTTCGAAAAAGAAGCAGAAGCAGAAAACGCTGATGTTAAATCTTTGGCTGAGCAACAGACTCGTGAACTCGAAGAGTTGAACGAATCTTACACAATCAAGAAAACTCAACTGGAATCACTCGTAAAGAACTCGCTCATGAGTGAAGTTGACTACCGAAACATGCCAGAAGAATACCAAGACTTGATCGAAGTTGGTATGGGTGGTCTTGCATTGAAAGCGCTCCTTGATGGTATTAATTTGAGCGAACTCATTGCCGAGCTAACTGAAGAAGTTGCTGGTGCAAAGGGTCAACGTGAGAAGAAACTCCTGAAGCGTCTTAAGGTTCTTGAAGGTATGCAGTCTGCAGGTATTAAGCCATCAAGCTTGACCCTGACTGTACTCCCTGTCATTCCACCGGACCTTCGTCCAATGGTGCAATTGACCGGTGGTCGCTTTGCTACCTCTGACCTTAACGATTTGTACCGACGTGTTATCAACCGTAACAACCGTCTTAAGAAGCTTATCGAACTCAACGCGCCTGAAGTGATTCGTCGTAACGAAATGCGTATGCTTCAAGAAGCAGTCGATGCATTGATCGACAACTCAGCAGCTCGTGGTGGTCGTGCAGTGAATGCAACGGGTGGCCGTCGCCGTCTGAAGTCTATCTCTGACATGCTTAAGGGTAAGCAAGGTCGTTTCCGACAGAACCTTCTCGGTAAGCGTGTTGACTACTCAGGACGTTCAGTTATCGTTGTTGGTCCAAAGCTTAAGATCAACCAATGTGGTCTGCCAAAGCAGATGGCACTGGAACTCTTTAAGCCTTTCGTTATTCACTGGCTTATTGCTGGTGAACACGCGCACAACATCCGTTCAGCTACTCGTTTGATCGAAGCTGGTGAAGCCGTTGTATGGGACGCACTCGACTCAGTGATTGAAGGTAAGTACGTTCTTTTGAACCGTGCACCATCTCTTCACCGTTTGTCTATCCAGGCATTCATGCCTAAATTGGTTGAAGGTAAAGCAATCCAACTGCACCCACTCGTCGCAAACGGTTTCAACGCCGACTATGACGGTGACCAGATGGCAGTTCACTTGCCACTATCAAAGCAAGCACAAAACGAAGCACGTACTCTTATGAGCGCGACCGCTAACCTTTTGAAGCCTGCCGATGGTGCGCCAGTACTCAGTATTAGCCAGGACGTTGTCCTTGGTAACTACTACCTGACATACAACAAACCAAGTGCTCAAACTGAAACTGCTAAGTCATACAGCTCTGTCTACGAAGCAGAAATGGCATACGAGAACAAAGTTATCCAACTTCAGACTCCTATCCGTGTGTATGCTCGTGGGGCAATTCGTGAGACAACCCTTGGACGTGTTTTCTTCAACGAAATCCTTCCTAAAGATTTCCCATACGATGACAATGTACAAAACAAGAAGCAACTCAAGAAAGTCTTGAACCAAATCTTCGAAACCTATGGTGCTGAAGGTACTGCTGAGACTGCTGACCGCATGAAAGGCCTTGCCTTCCGTTTTGCGACTGTCTCTGCTGTATCAACAGGTAAAGATGACTACGTTGAATTTGAAGAAACCAAGGAATTCATTGCTGAAGGTGACGCGAAAGTAACCCTCATCAGCGAACAATTCAACCAAGGTTTGATCACTGAAGAAGAACGCTACAACCTCACCGTTTCAACATGGCGTGGTGTTGTTCGACAAGTGGGTGAATTCTTGGCTGAGAAGCTCAAGGACATGGATACCAGTGTTTCACTGATGGTGAACTCGGGTGCTCGTGGTGATATCTCAAACGTCCAGCTTGCAAGCGCCATGATCGGTATCATGGTTGATGCAACGAACCGTGAGATTGAGCTTCCGATCCGAAGCAACTACAAGCACGGACTTAGTTCACTTGAACAGTTCGTCGCGACCCGTGGTTCACGTAAGGGTCTGATTGACACCGCCTTGAAGACTGCTGACTCAGGATACCTGACTCGACGTCTCGTTGACGTCTCACAAGATGTCTTCACCGTTGAAGATACTGAAGGTGACGACGAAGGATTCTCAATCTACCGTGCTGAAACTGAACTCACAATGATCGACTTCGGTAACCGTCTTTACGGACGATTTACTGCAGAAGACGTGAGCGGACACATCAAGGCAGGTGAGTTGATTACTCGTGATATTGCGAAGAACATCGAAGCTGACCCAGAAGTGACCGAAGTAAAAATCCGTTCAGTTCTCTCGACGAAGAACCTCCGTGGTGTGCCTCAATCAAGCTACGGTATCGACATGTCGACCAATATGCTTGTTGCCAAGGCTCAACCAGTTGGTGTCATCGCTGCGCAATCAGTCGGTGAACCTGGTACACAGTTGACCTTGAAGACCTTCCACGCGAGTGGTGTGGCTGAAAGTGACATCACCCAGGGTCTCCCTCGTGTTGAAGAGTTGTTCGAAGCTCGTTCTCCAAAGGGACAAGCATTCGTTACTGAAGTAACCGGACTAGTCGAGCAGTGGGAAGATGGCAAGAAGTACATCGTTCAAGTGACTCCTGAAGCTGGACACGTTGAGTCTATCGCTCTCGAAGGACGCACAGCGTCAGTCAAGAACGGTGCCAACGTTAAGGTCGGAGACGTCCTTGCAAGCGGTGAGAGTGAATCAAAGCCTTTGATCGCACCATTTGATGGCGTGGTCGAAGTAACTCCTGAACACTTGATCCTTGCTGCAAATGCAAGCTCACCAGTTCGTTACGAAATTCCTGGAAACTACCAATTGACAGTGAAATCAGGTGACACTATCGAAGCAGGTGACCGATTGACTAATGGATCACTAAACCTACACGATTTGATGCGCCTTAAGGGCATCGAAGCGACACAACGCTACATTATCAACGAAGTGCTCCGTATTTACGCTGCACAGGGTCAAGACGTTGCTGACAAGCACCTTGAGATCATCGTTCGACAAATGTTCAGCCGTGTCCAGGTTGAAGATCCAGGTGATAGTACCTTTGTGACTGGCGACATCGTTTCAAAAGCTTCTGTTATGGAAGCAAATGACGTACTCGCTGCCGACAAGAAAGAGCCGATTGCGTTCACGCAGCTCCTTCTTGGAATCACTAAGGTATCAATCTGGTCTGATAGCTTCCTCTCTGCTGCATCATTCCAAGACACGACTCGTGTATTGATCAATGCTGCAGTTAGTGGTCGTATCGACCGATTGCACGGACTTAAGGAAAACGTTATCATCGGACGCAAGATTCCTGTTGGAACCGGTGTCACCAGTGCGATTGCACTCGACACTACCGACGAAGTCAGCGCCGAGATCGCGGAAGACCTCGAACTCGCTGCCTAATAAGTAGTAGAGATCACAAAACGCCTCCATCTGGGGGCGTTTTGTTTGGTTATGCTTTGAACAAAACTACCTCTGTTATATAGTATTTGAAATGCAAGCCGGAAACTTTATAGATTTTATTCAACCATTCTTTGGTCAAGATGGTCGCGATACGACCGAACCGACAGAAGAAACAGCTGTCGTATTTCAGGCGTTGATGCTTCGTCTATGTTTACAACACGCTGAATCTCTTGAAACAGTGGACTTTATGGATGAAGACACCGGTGAAACGGAGTCTCATTTCGAGATTCGATTAAAAATTGATGCACCTAAGGACGGATCATATCTTTATATAGTGCTGTATGGTTCGAGCAGCCCTTCTGACCCTATTAAAGATATATGCGTAAATATTAGTGAGCACGCACAAGACGGGGCTATGCAAAAGAGTTATACCTATAAAGAATACGAAGGGAAGGTATATCGTTCAGATAATGAAAATAGAGACTTGATGCGTGATTACCATTTTAGTTACATCGATTTCATCGAGACATACGACGAGCTACTCAAGAGTAAGGATTCGGAATGGAGCGCTGAACGAAATCTAGCGAAGGAGGCTTTTGATTACCTGAGTAATTTAAATGAGAATGCTGACCTCGAAGCTGCAGTAGGGCTCAACCATCTTCCAGTTGACTTACAAGAGATTATTAACCTTGGAAAACTACTCAAATATGGTAAACCGGTCAAGGGTGAGTAACTCTCGACATTACCCGCTCAATCTGCTATGATAAATGACGAGTTTCCGCCCATCGTTACAAATTAATGTACAAGGTTTGTAAAAGGATGAGCAACGTTTTCAAAGGATGCTGACCTGAGAAAACACCCCATAGCGATATTCTTGCTATGTTATCTAATGTAATCAAGGAAGTTTATTTAAACATGCCAACTATCAACCAGTTAGTGCGCAAGCCACGAAAGACTGCCAATCAGAAGAGTAAATCTCCTGCACTTGGTCGTATTCACAATGCGCTAAAAACTCGTTACTACAACCAAGACGCACCGCTCAAGCGTGGTGTCTGTATCAAAGTAACGACCAAAACCCCTAAAAAGCCTAACTCAGCGCTCCGTAAGGTCGCTCGTGTTCGTTTGACTAATGGTCAAGAAGTATGGGCATACATTGGTGGAGAAGGTCACAACCTCCAAGAGCACGCCGTTGTGCTTGTTCGTGGTGGACGTGTGCCAGACCTTCCAGGTGTTCGTTACCACATCGTTCGTGGTGCGCTCGACCTTCAAGGTGTTGCTAACCGTAAGCAAGGCCGTTCTAAGTACGGTGCAAAGAAGGATACTAAGTAATGCCACGAAAAGTTACTGCGAGCCTTCAGCGCCGCCTCAACCCTGACCGTCGCTACCAAAGCGTTATGGTCCAACGTTTGATTAACAAATCTATGCTTGATGGTAAAAAGCTTCTCGCTGAACGCGCTGTCTACACTGCACTTGAAACTGCAGCAAAGAAGCTCGATAGCGAAAATCCACTTGAAGTGTTCGAACGAGCACTCAAGAACATTTCACCAAACTTCGAAGTGAAATCTCGTCGTGTCGGTGGTGCTAACTACCAAATTCCATTCCCAGTTGCTGGCCACCGTCAGCTGCACTACGCATTTAGCTGGCTTGTCCAAGCTGCGCGTGCACGTAAGGGTATTCCCTACTCACAACGACTTGCAATGGAAATCGTTGATGCATACAACGAAACCGGTGCTGCCTTCAAGAAAAAAGAAGACACCCACAAGATGGCAGAAGCCAACCGAGCATTCGCTCACTTCGCTCGCGGCTAATACCCAAAAGCAATCAAAAAACCCGCCATATCGGCGGGTTTTTGTTTATGAAGTGATAATCCACTCTATTACGAGTTTCTTAATGCGGTAATATTCTTCTTCTGTGAATTGCATATTCGCAATACAGAATCGTTTCCCTGCAATGTGAGAACAGAACATACAGTCCATAATGTCGTAACAATCTTGGATAAAGAACGAGTTGGTTACTTTCGATGACCATTGCACATTAAAACTATTTGAAATGAGCTGACTATCTTCAACACGAATACAAAAACTCGATGTTTGTGAGCGAGAACCAGCTACAACATACTCTAAATCTTGTCCGCCTTCGGTAAAGATAACATTCTTAGAATTACGTAAGTCGGTTGATCGGTACACATTCTCACTATTGAGAACATGGTCGCTCGCACCTACGTTGATACCGTCATTTACTCTTTCGGTCTTGGTAAGGTTTGTCTCTGACCAAGCGAGGATAATATCTTCAATCGAGTTTACTTCTCGTTTTGGGATCATCCAGTCATCAATCTCTGCTCGTTTATCAATATTCGCACTGGTCATGAATTTTGAAGGGTTGATTGATGCAGCCCACGTCTGTTCGCCGGTAGTCGAGTCATATACTTGTTGAGGTAAACGAAGATCGAAAGCGAACTTTTGATAGGCCTCATCAAGGGTTAATGGGTTAGAAAAGCCAAATACTGAACCAAAAACTTTATCGAGTATCTCTTTTGCTTGTGCGGGATTCATAATTATCGTTTCCTTTTTACTTTAGTCGGGCTTGATGATTGTGCTGCAAGAAAGTCGGCGAGAGTAATGTTATCATCGGCGGATGCTTTATGTGCGACCGGGAGACTGATCTCTGGTGTATTTTCCGAGTGCTCAACACCTCTTACTTCAGGAGAGAGCTGAGCGGCGATGCTTTCTTGGAATTTCGTCGGCATGTGCTGTTCTTTATATTCCTTTAGCTCGACATGTTTACGCGCTTTCGAGCCAATGAAGTCCATTGTTCGAGCTTTTATTCCTGGAATGAGTTGACCACCACTAGTGAGACGCAGTAATACCTCACGGCTATCAAGTGAGGTGAGTATGCGGATCTTTTCGTCACTTTCTTTACTACCAATTTCTTTTCCTTCAACCAAAGCTTCTTTAGGGAGTTCAATCGTAAGGTTTCCTTCGAGTGCACGGGCATCCTCTTCAGATACTCGGAAGACGTAGTAGTTTGCGACGTTAGCGAAGATGGCATCTTGGATATCCTTATCGATTTGTCCAAAATATTGCTGCGTGAGGAAGACGAATAGGTTGTATTTACGAGCCTCTGCGAGCACTTGAGCTATCGCAGGGTTCTGGATAACAGAGACCTCATCAATGATCAAAATGATCTTTTGGTCAAAACTCCGTGCTTGAGCAAGCAGGAATATCTGTTGAATAAGGAGGCCAGCGACAGTTTTTACGACCTTTTCGCCCATACTTACCTTATTAAGAGAGAAGACCGTAAGAGGATTGGTATTAATGAGTCGTCCCAAAGACACCGACTGGTCATTTTGAGTACCCAGAGAAGGTTGCAATTGCATTTCTTCTACAAGAGCGACGATCGGAGAGATTGCCTCATTGTAATACTTTGATCGTAATTCATTAAAGTCGCCACCAAAGAAACGAACAATGTTATCTGGTACGAATCCACCAACGTGAGTGAGCAGTTGAGCTCGATACTCGATATCTGTTAAGAAGCGTTTCAGATTATCGAGTGACATCACTTGACCGGTCATAAGTACAAAGAGGCTAAAACGAAGCACGCGTTCGATCTTGGCGTTATATTGGTCGGCGAGCAATGATTTGAATAGTGTGCCCGTTAATTCTGTAGCTGCAGATATATCGGTGCCTGCACTAGCAAAGAGCTCTGCGCCATCGTCTGCATTCTTGAAGCTGATAACATTGCTACCAGCAATGCCACTGAGGTCTTCTTCGAGTGATGCGTGGGGGTCAATAACAATTACGCGATAGTTTTGTTTGTGAGAGGGGTGAGAAAGAATCTTTGAGGTCAGTAGGCCGATGAGTTTAGATTTACCGCTACCGCTGGCACCAATAATAAATGAGTGCTTATCAAAGTCATAACTATCAAGAGGCAGGAAGTAATTGGTTGGTAGGTAGGGGAAGGTATCAATTTCGAAGATTGCATCTATATTGTCACTTCTCATAATATGAAGTGACTTTTGGATATCAAGATACTTTGGCTGTTTGACTCTGAGGTATTTAGTGTTGCTGACAAAATCAACTTTTAACAAATGAGCAGGCATCGTAAAGAAGGTCTTTTTCGCGAGACTAAACAGATTTCTGGTAGACTTAAATATAAACTGCGCATCACAAATCGCACGCTCGGTATTAATTGCTCGTATCGAGAATGATACCCACTCGAGTTCTTTCGAACGTTTAATCTGATACTTCTCGCGCAGATCGAGGATTGTACCACCGGTGACCAATTGAATCATTCCTTCACGAGAGGTTTCAATTGGGGGTGAAACTTTCATAAAGTCGACTGGACGAATCACCATCCCATCGAGATTACTTGAGAGAGGACTGATATCTTGATCAATACCAATGTAGTAGCGGAGGGTGTTGTCTTTAAGGTGAACAAGAAGTGTCCACGACTTAAAAAAACCAATATGCTGAGATATAGCCAGCATTGTTTTTCGCCACGTGGCGCTGTCGTACTCGTCCTTCATGAGGAATAATTCGAACCACTGACTGTAGCCTAGATGGCGACCGTTCTTCATGTGCTCAAGTATAACCGATAACAGATAGAATGCACAATTGTGAAAAAAGTATTTGCAATTCCCATTCCGCTCATGTATAACAAAGACAAATGGGAGCAAAAATAAACAATACGCAAACATTCTACTTTGCTTTTTGCTGCACCCGAAAGGTACTAGGGGACTAGTATGCGAGCGTCGAATGGTATATCACGACCATTGACGCGACCACAAGTCCCTCACGCCGTAAGCTCCGTTGTCCTTTGGGAGACGGTGTAATGAGCGAACTACTTGATCTTTCAACACACGAGCTGTTGGATAGACTCCCTCCAGTCGAGCACGCGCCCATTCTTGATCAACTAGGATCACTCGGACTGATAAAGTTCAAAGAGCTATACGCCATCCCGACACCAACTGACGAAAGTACGGGAATCGTTGATCATGTCAAGCTCATGCATGAGATGGGAAAGCTTGTCTCAAAAGACTATCGTTGGCAGGCGCCATTCTTCGATGAACATCACTTACATTGGTATGCTAGTACCTACTCATCGCCATTGGCTAAGAGATTTAGAAATTTACCTATTCATAAGCTATGGGTGCCACGTCAATTCCATGACTTTGTCCATGTTATGACATTACCCACTACGAAGCCCGACGATGACGTTATGGAAGCGTCTGTGAAAGCATTTGAGCAGGATGATCAGTTATTCCAAGTGACAAACGAGATCATGACACTCCAAGAAAGAATAGATAATGCCCTCCCATACCAGCCGGGCTATGTATTGGTTCCTGAAACAGGAGGTAAGCGTCAGCTTAAATCTCGTAAGGAAGGTGTATTAGAGGGTCGTCGCCTAGAGTTTTTGCAGGAAGTTGAGGAACGAATCAAGGCCGATCCAACGCTGAGTTTGTCGCTCCTCTCAAGATTAGAGCTGTTAAGTATTGAGAGCATTAGCGAGGCATTGCCTAGTATTCGACGCGAAATTGGGGTGAGGGTTGCTCGTACCAATACACGACGTAAGGCGAGGGCAGTTAAGTTGCCTATTGCTGAGCGAATCGCTGCATAATGTGTGTAAAGTCTTAGCACTTACGCTTGATTAAAACCTCTGTAATTAGTACTATTTGTAGCTATGACCCATCCACTACCTGCCGAAATTCCTCGCTCTAAGTCTATTGAAAGAAAGCCTTTCAAGAAACCGAGTGAATTTGAAGAAGAAGAGGCACTCGAGGATTTTCTAAAGTCCGTGAGGCATAAAGCTTTACAGCTCAAGGGGAGAAGGTTTAGTGATGATGAAATTGCTGAAAGTGCCCATGCGTATAGTCTTGCTTTCAGTGCTGAAATGCTTGAAGACACCAGGCGGTTTAAAATTCCTGTTCGCTTGTCGGGAGAGGGGATTTCAGAGCCCAATACTGAAATGGGCATCGCAAGACTTTCAGATACAGAAAAAGCAATCCTCGTAAAATTTGATATTAACGAAGGGTATCGACCGGTCAGTTCTTTTGAGAGTCGCGAAGGGATTATTGAATCGATATATGCTCAACCTTTTGCGCTCCTTGATGAAAATAACGAGCGTACTGGCGAGAACGTGCTTCAGGTGAGATATATCATTCGGTCTACAACACCTATGGAGCGCCATGTACAGCATGAGACAGATAATTTTGATGCAGTGCATGTTCAGGCTTGGCCAGCTTTTGTGGCAGCTGCTGATACTGTCACCATAGAATCAGCGGCTTTACATAAGGTACGTGAGGGGATGCTGTTGCAGCATCAGCTTGCGGATATGGGTTTCGCCGGCGTTATTTTTAGACGAAATCTTGAGAAACTGGCACAAGAATTTAAGATGGAAAAGAACCATCAATATACAGACCTTGAAGCACTAAAAAGGTTACAGTCACTTGGGAACCTCGCAGGGACGCTTGCTAAAAGGGGTCCAGAACAAGCTGAAGTGGTGAAGAAAGCCATATTTGAAGTATTAAATATTGGTAAGCGTCTCGTTGTAGCTGGCGTATCGGGGATGCCGGTTGCCGGTCAAGACGAATTTGTGCCAGTACAAGGAGTTGTCAGTGGGCAAGTGTGGGGATTGCAGCTTCCTGAATCTGAGACAGATCCCACTGTTCCAGCACTCATTATTGATGAAAGTGATTCACCTGATAAATCGCGACTGTATGTCTTTGAGTTCAGCGAAATTCAAGGTGTGAAGTTTTAATCTAATGACAGGTACGGCTGAACAAAATTCCGATAATGCTAGTCTCCTTCCTTCGGCCGGTAAGTATGAGAGAACTATGGCAGCGATTGATGCACAAGTCCTCGATGCCGGAGGGTTGCATGCATTTCTAGAGGAATATCGTGCTTCAAAAAGAAATTCGTATGACCATGATCGCTTTCTTGCTCATTCTGTCGATCACACATTTATGTTGTTGAAAGACCCGGATATGCCTTTGCTCGACGAGCTCGGAATGAAAAAAGCGAGAGCAATAGCGACAGGGATGCTTATGGGACATATCGTCAACAAGGCTATTTTTCCACTATTTAATTCCGATAGAGTTTACAACACGGTCAGTATCTATAAGGAACACTATAGTCCTGGCGTCGAAAACGCAGAACTAAAAGAAGAATTAGGTACCCAAACTGGTCGATATCGAGTGTACCAAGCTGCATCAAACCTAGCGATGGCAAGACTTAATGATGACTCTGGAGAAAGAGTTCGGGTATGGGCTACGACGATATCTGGTGAACATAGAGTGCTGGCTGCGCTAGGTGTTGGCATTTCATTGTTTCAGGGTTTTGACTATCATGTTGAAGTCAGAAAGCGACAGGTGAAAAAAACGGATTCTGAGAACAAAAATTCAGAAGAGTAGGCCCCTAGCCTAAGAGGCGAGACTCTGTTATAATGTGTGTAAAGCGCTATTTTTTATGGCAAAAAATAATTAGAGAAAGAGTGAGACCTATATGGCCCAGAAAACTGTTGAGTTAAAAAACTTCCGCAACGTTGGAATTATCGCGCACATCGATGCAGGTAAGACTACGACAACCGAAGGAATCCTATATCGTACTGGTATTAACCACAAGATCGGTGTTGTTAAGGGTACCGGAGCAGAAGACGGTACAACAACAGACTGGATGGCTCAAGAGAAAGAGCGTGGTATCACTATTACTTCAGCTGCAGTGACTGCAGGCTGGAAGGGTCACACCATCAACATTATCGATACTCCTGGTCACATTGACTTTACAGTTGAGGTAGAACGTTCACTTCGTGTTCTTGACGGTGCGGTCACTATCTTCGACGGTAAAATGGGAGTGGAAGCACAATCAGAAACTGTTTGGCGCCAAGCGAACAAGTACGGTGTGCCTCGTATCTGTTTCATCAACAAGATTAACCAAATCGGTGGTGACTTCTACAAATCACTCGACACTATTCACCTGCGTCTTTCTAAGCACGCACTTCCTATCCACCTTCCTATTGGATTTGAAAAAGAAATCAACGGTGTTGTTGACCTTGTTGACATGAAGGCATACACCTACACTGATTACGCTGACCACGAACTTGTTGTTGGTGAAATTCCTGCTGACATGCTTGAAAAAGCGAAGAACGCTCGTAGCCTTTTGGTTGAAGCAGCTGTAGAAGCGGAAGACGAACTCTTTGAGCGTTACCTCAACGAAGGTGAAGACTCAATTTCTATCGATGACCTTAAACGTGGTCTGCGTAAGCGTGTTCTTGCCGGAGACTTCTACCTCGTTACTGGTGGTGATGGCCGTGGTGTGATTGTTGAAAAGGTCCTCGACCTTATTAACGACTACCTCCCGTCTCCACTCGATAAGGGTTCTGTCAAAGCGACTGATCCTAAAACAGGTGACATGGTGGAACGTGAACCGTCAGACACTGCACCTCTTTCTGCCCTTGCTTTTAAGATCGCCACAGACCCATACGTCGGTCGTTTGATCTTCGTCCGTGTCTACAGTGGTAAGTTGACTGCTGGTAGCTACGTGTTGAACACCACTACTGGTGAAAAAGAACGTATCGGACGTGTTGTTCGTATGCATGCTGACAAGCGTGAAGACATCGATATGATCGGTGCTGGTGATATTGCTGCTGTTGTTGGTCTTAAAGACACCTTTACTGGTCACACACTTGCTGATCCAGCGCATCCTGTCCTTCTCGAATCTATCGAATTCCCAGATCCTCCTGTATCGATCGCCGTTGAGCCGAAGACGAAAGCCGACCAAGAGAAGATGGGTATTGCTCTTCAACGACTTGCTGAAGAAGATCCTACTTTCCGTATTCATACTGACGAAGAAACTGGACAAACGATTATGTCTGGAATGGGTGAGCTTCACCTCGAAATCCTCGTTGACCGTATGAAGCGTGAATTTAACGTTGAAGCAAACGTCGGTGAGCCTCAAGTTGCCTTCCGTGAAACTATCCGCGGTAACGTTGAAGCACAAGGTAAACACGCTAAGCAATCAGGTGGACGTGGTCAGTATGGAGATGTTTGGATTCGATTTGAGCCAACAGAATCTGGTGTTGGCTTCGAATTCGTTGATGCTATCAAGGGTGGTGTGGTCCCTAAGGAATACGTCAAACCTGTTGAGAAGGGTATCCGCGAGACACTCGAAAGTGGTGTGATTGCCGGTTACCCAATGATTGGTGTTAAAGCAACCCTTTATGACGGTAGCTACCACGACGTTGACTCAAGTGAACTTGCCTTTAACCTCGCTGGTGTTATCGCTGTTAAGGAAGGTATCCCTAAGGCGCGTCCAGTTATCCTCGAACCTATCATGAAAGTTGAAGTATCAACTCCTGAAGAGTTCATGGGTGACATCATCGGTGACCTTAATGCTCGTCGTGGCCGCATCGACGCTATGGAAGACATTCCTGGTGGCGCTAAGCTCGTTCGTGCCTTCGTCCCTCTTTCAAACCTCTTTGGCTACACGAACGACATCCGTTCAATGAGCCAAGGTCGTGCAGCATCGACAATGGAACTCTCTCAATACGAGGAAGTACCACCAAATGTCCAAGCTGAGATCATCGCTAAGCGAACAAACAGCTAACACGACAAACCGAGGCCACTGCGTCTCGGTTTTTGTTTTAGATCGATTTCATATCAATTTTCTACAATAGCTTTATGCAGTCCGCGAGCTATACCAGACCCAGAGAGAAACTTCAAATGAAGGGTCCTGAGGTGCTTTCTAACGCCGAGTTACTACAGATTCTTATAGGGAGTGGTAACGCTCAGTCAAGTGTCGCTCGTATCGCTAAGCGATCGCTAAAGCAGCTCACGAAGTATGGTGCCAAAATAAGCTTTGTCGAACTCCAGCAGGTTAAAGGTCTGGGGCCAGCGAGAACTTGTCAAATTATTGCCGCTTTTGAACTGGCAAGTAGATTTCCTGTATTAAGAGCTGATCCCGTCATCAGTTCTGTGGATGATCTACTAGCTGTAGCTGATGATGTAAGGTCTCGAGATGAGAGCCAGGTCGTCTTTGTCACTCTTGATGGGGGCAAGAGGTTGATAGCCCAAAGAACACTCCCAGCCAGCGAAGAAGCTGATTCATTAGGAATTCTTAGGAGCATATTTACGCAAGCCATATCAGATAATGCTGCGAGTATTGAAATGGTATTCGGTTCACGAAATAGAAAGCTCGAGTTGTCTCTGTTCGAACAGGGTTTGGTACATGACTTTCGACAAATGGCGCAGGTACTAGATATCAAAGCTGGGAACTTCGTTATCGTCAATGAAAAAAGACTGCGAAGGATTGATCGCTCATGACCGACTATATGACGGATATTATCTATATATGGTTTGAACGATCCAAAATTGATTACGGTGATCTCTACCTGAGACTCTACATTTCTTATAACGCGTGGTTTCGTAAAGCAACTCAGACAGCTATCGATAGAGAGGCGATGTCTAACTTAAAGAATAGATTTATCATATGGGATGATTTCATGCATGGACGTACATTGGAAGGTCTTGCCCCAGTCATGAGCCTCATACATGAAAGGGGTGACATTGGAGCGAATGATGATTGGAAAGGTCTCATATCTTTTTGGTATAAAACGCGCTGCGATCTATTCCACGGAGTGCTGCAGCCGACAGATGAATCGGTCAGATTAGCCTATGAATCATTGGGTATCTTTATGAGTGAAATAGTGATGCGGATGAAGCAATATAATCATCTTGGATCGTATTTCTCACGTGATATTTGGAATGTTGACATGGAGAGGGTCATAAAGAGACAAACACTTTACTCTTCTTAGTATTTTCTGTATAATTATCACCATACGTCATGAGATGGCTATATTCTTATGCGAAATAATTAATAGGAGAATTAATCTAAATGGCAGATTTCGATCGCACCAAGCCTCACGTTAACGTGGGAACAATGGGTCACGTTGACCACGGTAAAACAACTTTGACCGCAGCTATCACCGCTGTACTTGCAAAGAAATTACCTAGCGACGTTAACAAAAAAGTTGACTACGCACAGATCGACAACGCCCCAGAAGAGCGTGCACGTGGTATTACCATTGCTACCTCTCACCAAGAGTACGAATCAGAAAAGCGTCACTACGCTCACGTCGACATGCCAGGACACGCTGACTATGTTAAGAACATGATCACCGGTGCTGCACAGATCGATGGTGCAATCCTCGTGGTTGCTGCAAACGATGGTCCGCTTCCACAAACTCGTGAACACGTTCTTCTTGCTCACCAAGTTGGTGTGCCAAAGATCCTTGTATTCCTAAACAAGATGGACCTTGCTGATCCTGAACTTGTTGAACTCGTTGAAATGGACATTCGTGAACTGCTCGCTAAGAACGGTTACGACGAAAACGCTCCAATCATCAAGGGTTCAGCTACTAAGGCTCTCGAAGGCGACGCTGCTAACGAAGACGCTATCATGGAACTCGTTCAAGCTATGGACGACTTCTTCCCAGAACCAACTCGTGAACTCGACAAGCCGTTCTTGATGCCTATCGAAGACGTCTTCTCTATTAAGGGACGTGGTACAGTTGCTACTGGTCGTATCGAAACTGGTGTTATCAACATCAACGACCCAGTTGAAATTGTTGGTGTCAAAGCTACTCAAACTTCAACCGTTACTGGTATCGAAGCATTCAAAAAGAACCTCGACCGTGGACAAGCTGGTGACAACGCCGGTCTCCTCCTTCGTGGTATTGAGCGCGAAGACATCGAACGTGGTCAAGTTATCGTTAAACCAGGTTCATTGACTCCTCACACTGAATTCGAAGCTGAAGTCTACATCCTCAAGAAAGAGGAAGGTGGTCGTCACACTCCATTCAGTAAGGGTTACAAACCTCAGTTCTACTTCCGTACAACTGACGTCACTGGTGAAGTTGAACTTCCAGCTGACAAAGAGCTCGTTATCCCTGGTGATACCGTCACTTTCAAGGTAACATTGCTCGCACCTATCGCTATGGAGCAAGGTTTGAACTTTGCTATCCGTGAAGGTGGTAAGACTGTTGGTGCCGGTGTGGTTACCAAAGTTGTTAAATAATTAGATCTTCTAGTTAACAAAATACCCCAGAGAACCTGGGGTATTTTTGTATCTGAAATGCGAAGGCCCCGCCGACTCCCGGAGGAGCCGAACAAGGGTTCCTTCACGCGGAGACAGCGGGGCGATGACCATGAATGAATCTAACGTCACCGATGGCGACCTTAATGATCACCGGGTCGTCTGTCTGGATCGTTGTGAGCTCGAAGGACTCGAGGCGGGTGATGAGCTCCGTCTTGAGTCGAGTGGCGATCCACTGCTTCGACTTGCCTCCGAACATGATGTATCGGTCGACACGAAAGAAGCGAGACTCGGGCTCGCGGGTCTCGCAGGCAGATTTCACCAGGTCGTCTACGAGAGACGTGATGTTCTGCGTCTGGCGAGCTTTGAGGGCCCGAGTGGCCTCTCGTCGGTTGTCACGTCTCGTCTTGAGGCGATCGAACCAGGCGATGATGCCACGGTTTTTTGGGGGTGGAAATACATTCATTGCGTCACACTTCCTTTCGGTCGATGGGTGCGCAAGTCGTTGGTTATTGTAACGAGAAGACGTAGGTGAGTCAATCGATGAAATGCGAAGGCCCCGCCGACTCCCGGAGGAGCCGAACGAGGGTTCCTTCACGTCGAGGCGACGGGGCTGTCGGAGAGGCTGACCGTGATGTGGTGCTCCTGCTCCATGATGTCGTACCGGTACTCCGGCACAGTAACCCCGTTCCAGGTGGTGCTTGAACCGCTGTAGCCGTTGAGGATGTTGAGACGCATGTGATCGCGGGACTCATCATCCAGTTCGACGTAGCAGGTCAGATCGCGCAGATCAAGCGCAAATGAATTGCTCTGTTCACCGGCGATGCGAGCAGCGAGGAGGTCTCGCAGCTCACGACGAAGATCCTCCTCCGTCCCAACTGTGGACTTAACCCTTACCATTCCTTCACCTTTCGATTGGGTAACAATATTATAACATTCATTCGATGAATAGCAATATGTTGATAGAATACCGTAATCTGTTATAATTATCCGGTATATTAATCCATTCCGAGAACTCGGCCAGACGCGAATAACACCGATTCGAGCAGAGGTTACGGAATACAACCAGAAAGGTTTCTACCAAATGGCAGAAGCACCAAAAGAAGCGGGTCTCCGTATCCGTATTCGTCTCAAGGCGTATGACCACAAAGTCATCGATCAATCAGCAAAGCAAATCATTGATACGGCTATCCGTACCGGTGCAAGTATTGCTGGACCAGTACCACTTCCAACTCGTCGTAGTACGTTTACAGTAGTCAAAAGCCCACACGTCTACAAAAAGGGTGGTGAAACGTTTGAAATGCGTATTCACAAGCGTCTGATTGATATCACCAACGCGACTCCAAAGACGATCGACAGTCTGCAAAACCTCAGCCTTCCAGCTGGAGTTGACGCAGAAATTCGTATGTAGTCATACGGAAAACAAAAAAATAGCCCTTCATTGGGCTATTTTTATTTCATTACTGATTAATTTGATTGAATCGTGACCAGTGAGTTGGTTAGATCGGCAATATCAAGCTGTAGTTTCAAGATCCACATCTGACTAAACACGATAAATCCTACCAGAATGATCCAATAGACCGTTTGGCGGGTAATTTTCATTGATGTAAAAGGTTTTGGATCTGGTGATATCTTGAATGATTGAAATTCAGGTTGTTTTTTTGCACGTGAGACAGAGCTTTTCTTAGCAACGGTCTTTTTCTTTGCAGGTGCCTTCTTAGTAGTGGCCATTTAAGATTCCTTGATTAGCTTCTAGCTAGAGTATGACCAAAGATCATGATAAACACAAGCATTATTTTAAACTCCTTTGAGAACAGAGGCCGGAGGTGTTGACTGCTGACCCCCGATGTGTTAGATTAAGTGGGTAACTTTATTAAGAAATAACAAATAATTCTTGGTGAATTGGCAAGTCCGAGACCGTAACGGTCAAAGATACTACCTCCCACCAAGAATTTTAAGTGGGAGAATGAAGAGCATGAAAGCACTTCTCGGTACCAAAATTGGTATGACCCAAATCATCAGCGAAGATGGCAAGGCAGTTCCTGTCACGCTTATTCAAGCTGGTCCTGTGACTGTGACTCAGGTGAAGTCTGTCGACATCGACGGCTACAACGCAGTTCAAGTAGGATTTGATTCGGGTAAGAACCTGAGCAAGGCCGTGGCAGGACATGTAAAGTCCGCCAATGTCACCCCGAAATATATTCGGGAATTCCGCGTTGAAGAATTGCCTGAAGACCTACCGGTCGGCAGCACTATCGACGTTAATGCGTTTACCCTTGGTGAACTCGTTGATGCGACTGGTGTGAGCAAAGGTAAAGGATTCGCGGGTACTATTAAACGACACAACTTCGAGCGTCACAAGAAGACTCACGGTGGTAAGGGAAATACCCGAAAGCCTGGTTCAATTGGCTCGATGTACCCACAGAAAGTCTTTAAGGGTAAGCGCATGGCTGGTCGTATGGGCCACGACCAAGTAACCGTTAAGAACCTCGTTGTCAGCTACATTGACATTGAGAACAACTTGATTGGTCTACGTGGCGCTGTCCCTGGTCCTAAAAAGGGCCTGATCGTCATCGGAGGTAAAGCATAATGGCTGACGCTGTAAAACCAACTACTGCAAAAGTAACGCTTCCAAAAGAAGTATTTGCTGTTGAGGTTAAAAATCACCAACTATTGAAGCTTGCTTACGATGCATACCTTGCAAACAACCGCCTTTCAAGCGCAACTACCAAAACTCGTGGCGAAGTCCGCGGTGGTGGTAAAAAGCCTTGGAAGCAAAAGGGTACTGGACGAGCTCGATTCGGTTCAAGCCGTAACCCTATCTGGCGCGGTGGTGGTATTGTCTTCGGTCCACTCGGCAACGAGAACCACAAGATCAGTATTCCTACTCACGCTAAACGACAAGCTGTCCGACAAGCGTTGACACTGGCAAACGAAGCTAAGAAAATCCACGTTATCGACGTTACCACTACTGGTCGCACCGCTGACATGGCAAAATTCTTGGACGACAACAAACTAACTCGAAAAGTACTGATGGTTGTTGACGAAAAAACTCCTCAACTTATCCGTGCTACCAATAACATTCAGAATGTTCTATTAGTAAGTACAAAGTACCTAAGCGTGTACCACATCTTGAATGCTGATAACATTGTGCTTTCAAAAGCATCATTGCCAACACTCAAAAGCTGGCTCGTGAAAGAGGAGGCATAATCATGGCTATTCTTGTCACCCCAGTCACTACTGAAAAAGCATATGGACAAAGCCAACGAAACATTTATGTCTTCAAGGTTCCTGTCACTGCTAACAAGCAACAAATTCTGCAAACTGTTGAAGCTGAATACGGCGTCAAAGTTGCCGCAATCAAGACACTTGTCCAATCTGGTAAATCAGTTCGCTTCTCACGAGGCAAGAACCGTTATCCAGGCACAACGACTCGTTCTGATAGTAAGAAGGCATATGTCACTCTTGCTGCTGGAAGCGCTATCACTGGTGTCTTTGAGCAACCTGCAGAAGAGGAGAAGAAATAATGGCGATTAAAACCTACAATCCAACTACTCCTGCTCGTCGTGGAATGACCACACAAGATCTTAGTGACGTTACCACTCGTAAGCCACTCAAGAGCCTGCTCAAGAGCAAGAAACAAAACGCCGGCCGTAATAACACCGGACGTATCACGGTTCGTCACCGTGGTGGAGGTGTCAAACGACATCACCGTCTCATGAACCACAACATGCCTGCTGGAATGGTTGCGACAATTGAGCAAATCGAATACGACCCAAACCGTAGTGCACGTATCGCACGTATCAAAGACCAGCACGGTCTTTACCACTACATTCTTGCTGACACGTCTATGACTGTTGGTAAAGTGATCAAGAGTGGTGCTGATGCACCTGTTGAATCTAGTAACCGTATGCCTTTGGCAAACATTCCAGTTGGTTCACAGATCTACGCTATTGAGCTTCACATCGGTAAGGGTGCACAAATGGTGCGTTCTGCTGGTACAAAAGCTCAGCTGATGGCAAAAGAAGGCGATTATGCACTTGTCCGTATGCCATCTGGCGAAGTCCGTAAATTCCGTCTTGAAGCAACCGCTGCACTCGGAGTTGTCGGTAACGTACAACACCAGAACATCAAGATCGGTTCTGCAGGTCGTAACCGACGCAAGGGTATCCGCCCATCTGTCCGTGGTGTCGTTATGAACGCCGTAGATCACCCACACGGTGGTGGTGACGGTGGACGACATGGCCCAGGTAAAGCACCTCGTACACCATGGGGTCAATTGACCCTCGGTTACCGAACCCGACGTCGTAAAGATGTAAGTAAAATGATAGTAAGATCACGCCACGAAGCGAAGAGGAAACGATAATGAGTCGATCACTGAAAAAAGGTCCATTCGTTGATTTCAAGCTCGCGAAAAAAGTCGCGGCGTTGAGTCTCGAAGACCGTACAATTATTAAGACATGGGCACGCGCTAGTACGATTACTCCAGAGATGGTTGGCCGCACGATCGCTGTTCACAACGGTAAAGTTCACGTTCCTGTGCTTGTTTCTGAGAACATGGTTGGTCACAAACTCGGTGAGTTTAGCCCAACTCGTAAGTTCCGTAAGCACGGAGGCAAGGCGAAATAATATGGCTGAAAATACTACTGTCCGCGCATATGCCAAGAATATTGACCAGACTCCACGCAAGGTAGGCC
Organism: uncultured Candidatus Saccharibacteria bacterium; assembly: GCA_964556125.1. Taxonomy (GTDB): domain Bacteria; phylum Patescibacteriota; class Saccharimonadia; order Saccharimonadales; family Saccharimonadaceae; genus Microsaccharimonas. Next base: position 290,657 of record CAZKUW010000001.1, read on the forward strand.
TTGTTGCGAGCTTGGTTCGTGGTCGCACAGTTGCAGATGCAATCGTGATCCTAAACCACACGCCAAAACGTGCTGCTCGTCCACTTATTAAAGTGATCGAAAGTGCACAAGCTAATGCAGTAAACAATCACGGATACGATGGTAAAACTCTCGTTATCTCAACATTGTCTGTCACAACGGGTACTCGTTTGAAGCGATTCAAACCAGCTAGCCGTGGTCGTGCATTACCATTCCAAAAGAAAACTGCCAACATCCTCGTTGAGGTATCTGGTGACTTGAAACCTAAGAAGCCAGCAGCTCCAAAGGCCGCTGAAGTGAAAGAGGAGAAGAAATAATGGGCCAAAAAGTAAACCCAATTAGCTTCCGACTCCAGGTCCACAAGAACTGGGACTCACGTTGGTTTGCTCCAAAGAAAGATTTTGCTCGTCTCTTGATCGAAGATATCAAGATTCGTGATGCTGTTGAAAAACGATTTGAAAGTCGTCCAACCATCAGCCGTGTTGAAATCGAACGTTCAGCTAACCTTGTTACCGTCACCATTCACACTGCAAAAGCAGGTGTTGTGATCGGACGTGGTGGTGCTGGAGTTACTGAACTCAAGCTTGCTCTCGAAAAGATTGCCAGCCTTCCAGTTCGTATCAACATTGAAGAAGTAAAGCGTCCAGACATGTCAGCAAAACTCGTTGCTGAAAACATTGCTCACCAACTCGAGCGCCGTGCTAACTTCCGTCGTGCGACTAAAATGTCTGCACAAAACGTAATGGCAGCCGGAGCAAAGGGTGTTCGCATCCAAGTTGCTGGACGATTAAACAACGCAGAAATGGCTCGTCGTGAAAAGGTGATCCTCGGATCAGTACCACTTCACACGATCCGTGCTGACATTGACTTCCACACTGCACGCGCAAAGACACCAGCAGGTATCATTGGCGTAAAAGTATGGATCTACAAAGGTGAAAGAGGTTAATCGATATGTTACTTCCAAAGAAAACTAAGTATCGAAAAGTTCGTAAGGGCAAAAACGAAGGTAACGCCACTCGTGGCAACTACATCGCTTTTGGTGACTTCGGACTACAATCTCAAACAAATGCTGACATTACCTCACGTCAGATCGAAGCAGCGCGTCAAGCGATGACTCGTCACATCAAACGTGGTGGTAAAATCTGGATCCGTATCTTCCCACACATCCCACGTACTCGTAAACCACAGGACGTTAAGATGGGTAGCGGTAAAGGTAATCCGGAGTTTTGGGTCGCATTAGTCAAGCCTGGAACAGTCATGTTTGAAATGAAGGGTGTTGATGAATCAGTCGCTCGCGAAGCGATGCGTCTGGCTGCTCACAAGCTCCCTGTAAAGACTAAATTCGTGATGAAGGAGCAAATCTAATGGCTGACGCAAAGAAAACCACTAAAGCTCCTAAAGTCACAAAAAAGGCAAACGAAGTGAAGACGGTTGAACAACTCCATGAAGAACTCGTAACGCTCCAAGCAGCGCAGATTGAGTCACAAAAGAGTCACCGTCAAGGCGAACTGGTAAACCCACACGTTTTGACCGTTCAACGTAAGAACATCGCCCGTCTGCATACTGCTATCAGTATCGCAAAACGCTCAGCAACTAAGGAGGAAAACTAATATGGCGAAGCAACTCACCGGTATTGTCACCTCTGATAAGGCTGACAAGACTATCGTTATCACGGTCACAAGCCGTGAAACACACCCAATCTACGGTAAGCAGTATTCTGTTAACCGTAAGTACACCGCTCATGATGAAAAGAATGAAGCACACATGGGTGATAAAGTAACTATTTCTGAAACTCGACCAATCTCAAAGACTAAGTCATTCGTGTTGGTTAGTGTTGATGAAAAATCACACGGTTCTATTGAACTTAAAGACGAGGGAGAAGCTTAGTATGATCCAGCAAGAATCTCGTCTGAAAATCGCTGACAACAGTGGTGCAAAGGAAATCCTCTGTATCCGTGTTCTCGGTGGTACTCGTCGTCGTTACGCGCACGTTGGTGACATTATTGTCGCAACCGTAAAAGAAGCGAACCCGACCGGTACAGTAAAGAAGAAATCAGTCATCAAGGCTGTTGTTGTTCGAACTCGTAACCAAATTCGTCGTAAAGACGGCTCTACGATTTCATTTGATGACAACGCTGCGGTGATCATTAATGATGATAAAACACCTAAGGGAACTCGTGTCTTTGGACCAGTTCCTCGTGAACTACGTGAAATGGGCTATGCCAAGATCATTAGCCTCGCACCGGAGGTACTATAATATGGCACGAATTATTAAAGGCGATACAGTAAAACTTATCAGCGGCGCTCAAAAAGGCACCACTGGTAAAGTAGTTGGCGTTACTGCCAAAGGTATTTTGATCGAAGGAATTGGTCAACGACACCGACACATTAAGCCTAGCCAACTCAACCCACGTGGTGGTCACAAAGACGTTCACGTCGCTGTTCCTGCACACAAGGTTGCGTTAGTTGTTGACGAAAAAAGCGGCAAGACCAGCCGTGTTGGATACATTAAGAACGCTGACGGTAAGACGGTTCGTCTTGCACGCCAAGCAAATAGTAAGGAGATCAAGTAATGGCAACAGCTACTACTACCGCTCCTCGCCTGAAAGCCTTGTACGCAACTCAGTACGTCAAGGAACTACAAGCCGAACTCGGTCTAGTGAACGTTCACCAAGTTCCTAAGCTCGAAAAAATTGTAGTCAGCGTAGGAATCGGTAAGAACAAAGACGACAAGCACCACTACGAAGTGGTACGCAACACCGTCGAAAAAGTCACTGGTCAACACCCTGTTGATCGGATGGCTAAGAAATCAATCGCTGGATTTAAGATTCGTGCCGGTATGAACCGTGTTGGCCTTAGTGTCACACTTCGTGGCGCTCGAATGTACGAATTCCTCGACCGTGTCGTTAATATTGCTTTACCTCGTGTCCGTGACTTTCACGGTGTGAGCAAAAGCTCATTCGACAAGGCAGGAAACTATAACCTTGGTGTGACTGATCAATCAATTTTCCCAGAACTTAGTTTCGAGGAAACACAGCACATCCACGGCCTCCAGATTACCTTTGTTATCAAAGGTGGAAGCAAGGAAAATAGTCGTGCACTACTAGAAAAATTCGGAGTCCCATTTGAGAAGGAAGGAGGCATTCGCTAATGGCTAAAACATCTGCCGTCGCTCGCGACGAGAAACGCAAGAAAATGATTCAGAAGTATGCTGCAAAGCGTGCCGAACTGAAAGAAATGGGAGACCTCGAAGGTCTTCAGAAGTTGCCACTAAACAGTTCTCCAACTCGTTGGAAGAACCGTGACGTACTTCATGGACGTCCACGTGCGTATATGCGCCGTTTCGGACTCAGCCGTATTAACTTCCGAGAAAAGGCTTCAGCTGGCCAAATCCCGGGCATCACTAAGAGTAGCTGGTAGGAAAGGAGATAACGATATGTCACTACAAACTACAGACCCAATCGCTGACCTCCTGACCCGCATCCGTAATGCTGTCATGGTTGGCAAAACAGAAATCACTGTTCCTTCAAGCAAGTTGAAAGTGGTTGTTGCCAAAGAATTGAAAAAAGCAGGCTACCTTAAAGCTGTCAAAGTAGAAGCAGGTAAGCCACGGGATATTTTGATGATTACCATCAATAACCCTGGTGAAAACTCAACCATTAACGAAATTACCCGACTTTCAAAGCCTGGTCGCCGCGTGTACGTGAGCGCAACTGAGATCCCTCGTGTCAAATCTGGCCGTGGTATTGTGTTGATTAGTACCAGCAAGGGTGTCATTACCGGAAACGAAGCTTACAAGCAACGTCTCGGTGGTGAATTACTCCTGAAAGTTTATTAGAAGAAAGGATAGATCATGAGTCGAATCGGAAAACTACCAATTCAAGTTCCCTCAGGCGTGACAATCACGGTCGCTGATGATGCTATTACTGTTGTTGGTCCAAAAGGCCAGCTAGTAGTGCCGCATCTCTCTGACGTTACTGTCTCACTCGTAGAGAATGAAGCAATCGTCACCCGTAAGGATGACCAACGTATTGCAAAGGCGCAACACGGCCTACAACGAGCACTGCTTAACAACGCTGTCGATGGAGTTACTAAAGGCTACGAAAAGAAGCTTGAAGTAAACGGTGTCGGTTTCCGCGTTGAAGGTGGTGGCAAAGAAATTAACATGGCGCTCGGCTTTTCACACCCAGTAAAATATACTGCTCGTGAAGGTGTGAGCCTCGAAGTCAATAAGATGGAAATCACTGTTAGTGGTATCGACAAGCAACTTGTCGGTCAAACTGCAGCTGAAATCCGTTCATTGAAGAAACCTGAACCTTACAAGGGTAAAGGTATTAAGTATGCAGATGAAGTGATTCTTCGAAAAGCTGGAAAGGCAGGTAAATAATCATGAGTGATCTGACTAAAAAACTGCTTAACCGTGCGCTTCGTGCGACTCGCGTTCGAGCAAAGATCACCGGTACAGCTGAACGACCTCGTTTGACTGTTACTATTAGCAACAAACATGTCAGTGCGCAACTTATCGACGACGTTGCTATGAAGACAATCGTCTCATCAACCACAGTTGGTACGAAGCAGACTGGTTCATTAACTGAACAAGCCGCTTTCGTTGGTGCTGATATCGCTAAAAAGGCTAAGAAAGCCAAGATTAACGCAATTGTATTCGACCGTAACGGCCGACAATACGCAAAACGACTCGCAGCACTAGCTGACGCAGCTCGTCAGGAAGGTTTGGAGTTCTAATATGGCTGATCAACGAAACAACAACGGACCACGTGGACGACGCGAACAAGCGCCCGCAGAACCAAAACAATTTGAAGAACTCGTTATCAACGTCGACCGCGTGTCACGTGTGGTAAAGGGTGGACGACGATTCCGTTTCAAGGCTTTGGTTGCTGTTGGTGACCACAAGAACAAGATTGGTGTCGGTGTCGCTAAGGGTGCTGACGTCCAAGTTGCTATCCAAAAGGCAACTGATGTCGCAAAGAAGAACCTTATTACCATTCCTGTGATTAACGAAACAATTCCTCACGAAAATGAAGTTAAGTACTCTGGTGCACGTGTGCTTTTGAAGCCAGCTGCTCCTGGTACCGGAATCATTGCCGGTGGTGTTGTACGATCAATTATCGGTCTAACAGGCATTCGTAACATGCTTTCAAAGTCACTTAACTCAACTAACAAGGTCAACATCGCCTACGCAACTGTTGAAGCGCTCCGCACCCTTGTTCCTAAAGATGAGTGGCTTAACGCTCCAAAGAAAAAAGCTGTTGCTGAAAAGCCAGTTGAAGTTGAGGAGACAAAATAATGACTAAGTATAACGAACTCGACGTTACTGCTAATCGCGACAAAAAGCGCGTTGGACGTGGTATCTCAGCTGGTGGTGGTAAAACTGCTGGACGTGGTACTAAAGGACAAGGTTCTCGTACTGGTAAAAAGCTGAACGCAACCTTCCAAGGTGGACAACGAACATTGGTTCGTGCGGTGCCTAAGGCTCGCGGTTTCAAAAGCCTTCGAACTGCTGCTCAAGTTGTCTATCTTGACCACTTGAACGCATTCAAGGGTAAGACCGTTGATAACTTTACTCTCTTTGAAGAAGGGTACATCGCTTCTCCTTTCGCTGCAACGAAGGTTATCGCACGTGGTGAACTCACTGAAAAAGTGACTCTTCATGTCGCAGGTGCGAGTAAAAGCGTTGAAGAAGCTATTAAAAAAGCAGGTGGATCTTTTGTAAAGACCCCAGTCCCTCTTCGCCAAAGCACTAAAGAAGCTGAAGCAAGCGAAAAGTAAATTCATTACTTTCAAACATCTAACACACCTCCGGGTGTGTTTTTTGTTTGTTAACTTTTCATATTTATGGTATAGTTTTTCTCAATCACCCCAGGGTGAACAATCTCGACGAAAGTTGAGGTGCCCAGCGGATAAGGGCCGGTTAACTGATATCAGCGCTCTGTGGCGTTACATCACTCACTCAGGCATGGTGCCTTGGTGGTTCCTGGTGTAATGAGGCAGAGATACACGTGAGGGCAGGAAGGCCGTTCGGTATGTAAAGGAGGAGGCACACCTCCAGTACCGATAAAATCAACGTTCGTAGACTATGGGCGTTGTGACCGGGAGAGAGCATATCCTCCGGCTTTAGGGCCAAGGTGATGAGTGGGCTTGCGCTGCATCACTCCAGTCGACGGAACGTCGACCGACTCCTGAAAATAGTGGAGATTATACGACGAACTCCGTCTGGGGCGTACGTCGTGGGTGGGGCGTCGGCGTTGCTGCCGACACCCCACCTGAATAACCAATTATTACAACGCCTTGTAAGGCGTTTTTTTGTCCTCCTGAGCTCGCCTGTAGTATACTGATTGTAAAGAGTTATTAACTTAAAGTAGACAGACAGATACCGCCCGATGAATTGGAAAACAATCTTTAGATCACTGAAAAACCGCGATATGCAAAAGCGTTTGCTTGTTGTATTGGGTATTATCGTTGTGTATCGTCTGCTTTCACACATTCCCGTGCCACTTGCTGAGCCAACTCAACTTCGAGAAGTGATTAACAGCGTGGTAAGTAGTAGCGACTTTGGAGGCTTCCTGAACCTTCTTACCGGTGGAGCGCTTTCAAGCTTTTCAATTGTACTTGTCGGAATGACGCCATTTATTACGGCTTCTGTTATCACCCAGCTATTAACTAAGGCTATTCCACGGCTTGAAGAGCTTCACAAAGATGGTGAATCCGGCCGACGACGTATTAACCAGTGGACTCGATTCCTCACTATTCCTCTAGCAATCATTCAATCTATTGCGTTTATCTATATCCTTCGAGAGACCGTACTGGCGGGGAATACGACTGTTCTCGCCGACGCAACACTTATCGAGTGGATTGTTGCCGTCACAGCGATGACCGCTGGCTCGGTGCTCCTCATGTGGCTCGGTGAATTGATCACAGAACAAGGTGTAGGAAATGGTATTAGCTTGATCATCTTCGCTGGTATTATCAGCCAGTTGCCATCAATGCTTTCTACCATAGGAACGTCATTGTTTGATATTTCACAAAGTGGTCCACTCAATGTCTTTAACTTCTTTACCCTTCCGGTGAATCCACTTATATTCGTGGTATCGGTCGGTATTATATTGATGTCCTTGATACTCCTGTATATCCTGGTAAAGATTAATGAAGCACAGCGCATTATTACCATTAACTATGCAAAGCGGGTCCAGGGTAACAGTAACTATGGTGGGGTAAAGAGTATCCTTCCGGTCAAATTGATCGCCGCTGGTGTGATCCCTGTCATCTTCGCTGTAGCCTTTCTCTCTCTTCCGGCATTCCTCGGTCAAGTGCTTAAGGCAACAGGGGATGCGGCGTATCTTGATCTCGCTAATAACTTAATCCTTTGGTTCCAGGCACCGACACCAGGTAACTTCACTGGTTCAACCCTCCAAGCATTTATCTATCCAGGCGCTTATTTCGCACTCGTGATCATGTTTACTTACTTCTATACTGGAATCGTCTTTAACTCTGCAGAGATCGCTGAGAACCTCCAGAAGCAAGGTGGATTCATTGAAGGAGTCCGTCCTGGTAAAACGACAGAGAAGTACCTGACGATGACTGTTAACCGCCTCATATTGTTCGGGTCAATTGTTCTCGGTCTAATCGCTGTCACGCCATTCTTTGCAGAGTTTGTTCTGTATCATTTTGCGGGTATTTCCGGTACCAACCTTTCAATCGGTGGTACAGGTCTCCTCATTGTTGTTTCAGTCGGTCTCGAGTCACTTCGCCAGATCAACTCGCGTGCTCTCATGGTTACCTACGACGACTACAAGTAGTCTCAACACCTTGAATTATATATAATAATCTTGTATAGTAGGTTCGACCCAAGTACACGCATCGGATCTCCTTTGCGGGGGAACGGTGCACTATAAGACGAGGAGGGCCAGTGATGGCTCAGGCAAGGAAACCCCCCACTGTGGGGCAACGACTGACCGGGAACCTGATCCGAAGGATCCTGTACCAGGAGAAGAAGAAGCAGGCTGACAAGACCGTCAAGGTCTACGTCACGCCTGACAAGATTCTCGCGTTCGTGCGCAACAAGCCGCTCGACAGCTCGTTCGTCGGAAACCAGACTCGAAGCGGTGATGACCGCGACGATGCTGCGCGTCAGCGTCACGCGAAGAGGGTCTACGACACCATCCAGGCACAGCCTGACCCGGAAGCGACGAAGGTCGAATTCGGCGAGAGTCTCGCTCTGCGCATTCCGGGCTACACCGTCACGCTGGTTGATCACATCAGCCACACTTCGGAGAACCCCGAGCAGCCGAGCTACGCGTTCATCGTCAAGAAGACGCCGAAGCAGCGATGACTCACAGCAGGGGGATGGGAACGGGCCCGCCTCGTCTCCATCTTTTACATTTCAAATCATTGAAGTATAAAAGATGGGTTTTAACATTCATCGTCCACGATCGCCTGAAAAGGTGATCCCAATTGACAGGAGGAGACCATGGTGTCTCGAACCAAAGCAGCGGATGCATACCTGGTGGGGATTATGACCGCCAAGAACGACAAGATGCATGATGATTTCTTCGCCATGCAAACTCGCCGACACGGTCGCGACCACCTCGTGGAACCGGGTACATCGTTCAAGGACTACGGTCCCCGTACGGTGTTCATCACGTACGAACAGCTGGTCGAGATCGGCAAGCTGTACCACCTTCGACCCACCGGCGACCGCCTACTGATGGTGATCATCGAGGTCTACCGGGAACAGGAGAAGTTCGAGAAGAGCCTCGTGCCGTCTCTCACATTCCCTGATGGTGACTTCCACCGCGGATGCATCGTGTTGGCGAACAGCCCCTAGGATAGCGCGCTTCGGCGCCATTCCGGGAGAGGCTGGAGTTCGCTCACCGCGTCCTCCTGTCCTCATCTCTTAACTTTCAATATATTGAAGGCTAAGACATGAGTAATATATTGACGATTCAACATGATTTGTTACAATATTAATCATAAACAACAATTACAAGCCAAAAACGCGCTGTAATATTCTTGCAAATGCTTTACGTCAGCACCTAAGTAGTGTATAATTCACTACTGTAACTTATGGTAGCTCAAAAGGAAGTCATTAAAATGCGAGGTAAGGTGGTGGAAGCACTGCCTAATACGCAATTTAAGATAGAACTGGAGAACGGCCTAAGCATCATCGCGCACATCAGCGGAAAAATGCGTAAAAACTATATCCGCCTTGTGCCTGGTGATCAGGTAGACGTCGAGATGACCCCTTATGATCTCACAAAGGGAAGAATCACGTACCGCCACAAAGATTAAATTAAACTGGGAGTATTCATCGCTCATGAAAGTTCGTGCGAGTGTGAAAAAAATCAGTCCGGATGACCAACTAGTCCGCCGTAAGGGCCGACTACGTGTTATCAACAAGAAAAAACCTAAGAATAAGCAAAGGCAGGGTTAAGCATGGCTC
>CAZKUW010000002.1:0-244681 GCA_964556125.1 uncultured Candidatus Saccharibacteria bacterium
TAAAGTAGAGCCGACCACTCGGGTGAAAGATCTCACCGAGGCTGAAGAACAACGAATTCGCGAGTTAATCGATCGAGATTATACCGTCGAAGGTGATTTACAGCGCCTCGTTACTAATAATATTAAACGCTTGAAGGACATCAACGCTTACCGCGGACTCCGACACAAATCGGGACTCCCAGTAAACGGTCAACGTACCCGCACGAATGCACGAACTCGTAAGGGCCGCGCGATCGCAGTTGGTGGTGCACAACCTAAAGCAGCAACGAAGACATAGGAAGGAATCGATATGGCTGAAACAACATCAACTACTCGTAGTAAAAAATCTCGCCGATCAGTTCCATCTGGTCAGTTGCACATTCAAGCAACGTTCAACAACACTATCGTTAGCTTTACCGACAAAAAAGGTAATGTGCTTGCACAAAGCAGCGCTGGTGCTACTGGTTTCCGTGGAAGTAAAAAGGGTACTGCATACGCAGCCCAAGTTGCTGCCGAAAAAGCCGCTGACACCGTTAAGGGTCAGTACGGTATGACCGCAGTTGACGTATTTGTTAAGGGTGTCGGACTTGGCCGTGACGCTGCAATTCGCGCGCTCGGTGGTTTTGACATCACGATCGAAAGTATTAAAGAGGTAACTGGTGTTCCACATGGTGGCGTTCGTCCTCGAAAGGCACGAAGAGGCTAATATGGCACGAGATACTTCTCCAATTGTTAAACAAAGCCGACGTGAGGGCTATGCTCTTCACCCTAAGGCACACAAGATCATGGCAAAAAAGACCGGTATTCCTGGTCAACACGCCAACGGTCGTCAAGGTAAGCCAAGTCTTTACCTTACTCAACTCCGTGAAAAACAGAAGGTTCGTCGTTTGTACGGTCTTTTGGAAAAACAATTCGCTAAGCTAATGAACGAAGCAACACGTCGTGAAGGCCTTGCTGGTGAAAACCTCCTGCAACTGCTCGAACTCCGTCTCGACAATACTGTTTACCGCGCTGGTTTCGCTACTAGCCGTCGTGCTGCACGTCAATTAGTTGGCCACGGACACTTTATTCTGAACGGTCGTCGTGTTGATATTCCATCAATTCGCGTCAAAGCCGGTGATGAAATCGTTGTTCGTCCAAAAAGTTCAAAGTCAGGGTACTTCAGCCTTCTCGACGACGTCGTGAAGAATGCAAGTCCAGTCGCTTTGAGCTGGTTGAAAAGCGATGCAAAGAAAATGACCATTACGGTTACTGGCGCACCACTGCGTTCTGAAGCCGAAGCAGATATTAACGAACAACTCATCGTTGAGTACTACTCACGGTAATAAGGGTAAGGAGCCTACAATATGTCAAAAGTCATTCACAACCCAGCACTTGCAAGCGTCGATGAACACAGCGCAACCAGTGCATCGTTCGTTATTGAGCCGCTTCACGCTGGCTACGGAAACACTCTTGGTAACAGCCTTCGCCGTGTCCTTCTTTCAAGTGTTAAAGGCGGCGCAATCGTTGCCTTCAGCATCGAAGGTGTCAGCCACGAATTCACTACTGTTCCTGGCGTAAAAGAAGATGTCGTTGATGTCATGCTAAACCTCAAGAACATTAAAGTTAAAGTTAGTACTGACGAACCAGTTGAACTTCGTCTTGAGAAGAAAGGCACTGGTGTTATCACCGCTGCTGATATCAAGACAACAGCTGACGTTGAAGTGATCAACCCAGAACAAGTTATTGCGACTATCGACGACCCTAAGACATCTGTCACAATGAACTTTGTCGTTGAATCAGGTCGTGGTTACCAAACTATCGAAGAAGCGAGCGCAAACCGTCTTCACAGCGACATGATCGCTCTAGACGCTATGTTTAGCCCAGTACTTCGTGTTCGCTACAAGGTTGACTCAACTCGTGTTGGTCAAGAAACTAACCTTGATAAACTACAACTTAATGTTGAAACCGATGGCACACTAAGCCCTCGTGAAGCATTCGAAGAAGCCTCAGCTATCTTGGTCAACCAATACACCGCACTCGCTGGAAGCACTTCAGTCGAAGCTGCACCTGCACTTGGTCAAGATACCGAAGAAGAGTCAAATGAGCTCAACACTCCAATTGAAGAGTTGAACCTCAGTGCTCGTACTGCAAACGCACTCATCAATAACGAAATCCGCACCGTTCGTGACCTCGTCACATTGAGCGAACAAGATCTTCGTGAGTTGAAGGGATTCGGTAGCAAGGCTCTGGATGAAGTTAAAGATAAATTGGCAGAACTGGAAATCTAGACATGCACCGACACGGATATAAAGGACGTAAATTTGGCCGCGAGCGTGATCAACGCCGTGCCCTCATCAAAGGCTTGGCAACAAGCTTAGTTGAGCACGGTAAGATCGAAACGACTCATCCTAAAGCCAAAGAACTCGTCCGCTACATTGAAAAACTCGTCACTAAGGCGAAAAAAGGTGGTCTTGCGAACCGTCGAATGGTCATTGCTGGCCTTTCAACACAAGCAGCTGCTTTCCGACTCTTTGACGTTATTGCCCCTCAGTTAACTGGTCGCACCAGTGGTCACTTCCGTATTGAGCGCACCCGACTTCGTATCGGCGATGGTGCTCAAATGGCAACGATTGCTTTTGTTGACGAAATTTCTGACAAGCCAAAAGCTGCGACACCAGTTGTTGCCGCTAAACCTGCAGTGAAGACCACTGTAAAGGAGAAGAAGTAATGGCTATCAACAAGCGAACATTTAGTCAAAAATCTGCTGACGTTAATCGTCAATGGTTCTTGATCGACGCTGCAGATGCACCACTTGGTCGTGTTTCGACACAGATTGCCAAGTACCTCATTGGTAAATACAAAACTACCTACACCCCTCACGTTGACGATGGTGACTATGTTGTCGTTATCAACGCGAAGTCATTAGTAGTAACTGGTGATAAAGAAACTGGTAAGATTTACTACCGTCACAGTGGTTTCCCTGGTGGTATCAAAGACGCAACTCTTAAAGAAGTCCGTGAGAAAAACCCGGCCCGAATTATTGAAGCTGCTGTTAAGGGAATGTTGCCACGTAACAAGCTATCTGCTGACCGATTAGCACGTCTTCGTGTCTTTGAAGGTCCAGAACACGCTCACACCGCACAAACTCCTAAGAAAGTAGAGATGAAATAATATGGCACAAGGTACCTATTTTTACGGTCTCGGACGACGCAAGAGCGCCACAGCACGAGCACGTCTTTACGCAGGTAAAGGTTCAGTAACAATTAACGACAAGACAGCCGAAGAATACCTATCAGGTAACAAGACGCTCATTGCCGAAATTACTGACCCTCTTGCACTTGTTAATAAGCAAAAAGACTTCGACATTACTGTCCGTGTTCAAGGTGGTGGTGTTGCTGGTCAAGTTGATGCAATCAAGTTGGCTATCGCTAAAGCACTGACGACCGCGCACTCTGATCTTCGTACGACTCTTAAAAAAGCTGAGTTCCTCAAACGTGACTCACGTGAGAAAGAACGAAAGAAGTATGGACTCCGTTCTGCACGTAAGCGCGAACAGTTCTCAAAGCGTTAACATTCAATTCAAAAAGGCCCTATTACAAGGGTCTTTTTGTTAATCAAAGGATACTATGGCTGAATTACCACAATACGACGATGTTAATCATATTCACACTCAATTACATCCTGGTATAACCCCTGGACATCACCTTACTGATGTCGTCGGAGAATATACATCTACGATCACTGAAGAGTTGCGCACCTTTGTCGCCGAGAGCGGTTTCCCAGACGCCCTTGACGCACATAGACACCGTCTATACCCTCCACAAACTGTCGAAGTAACGACACCGCTGATTGGTTCAGAAATCGGTATCGATACTGGATCAATCGTCATCTTTCAACATATGGAGGTTCCAATCCATCCCTATGGAGTTGATGATCTAGTCGATAGACCACAAAGTGTTATGAAACGTGGCTTTGGAGTCATCGCGATTTTAGCAGGAAATGTCGTTGCTGAATTTAGTCATGCTCTGATTGTTCCATTCGAAACAGATCACTACGGCATCGCCGCTGCAGCCGAAGGCATTCATCGTTCTTTGAACACACCACCTACAGAGCTTAAATAGGGTATAATGATCATATATGAGTAAACCTGTTGTCTTAACTGGGCTCCGCGCTAATAACGATCTTACGATCGGCAATTACTTTGGAAGCATGCTTCCTATCATTGATATGGCAAAGCAACGATCTGAAGAGTATCAGATTAACATGTTTATTCCTGATCTTCATAGCTTTACAACACCAATTGACCACTCACAGCTGAATGATCAAGTACTCATGACAGCAAAACTATTTGTCGCTGCAGGTCTACCGATTAATAACGACGGTATTCATCTCTACCGTCAAAGTTATATTTCTGCACACAGTGAGCTGACATGGATCCTTGATTGCTTCACCGGTATTGGTGAAATGTCTCGTATGACGCAGTTTAAGGACAAATCAGAGGGTTTAAACGACGAACGCGTGAGTATTGGTCTGTTTAACTATCCTGTCCTTATGGCTGCTGACATCTTGTTGTACAACGCTGAGTACGTCCCAGTTGGTGATGACCAGAGCCAACACCTTGAATTTACTCGTGATATTGCTGAGCGCCTCAACAGTCGTTTCACCGAAATCTTTACCGTTCCTAAATCTGTCAAAGAGCAACACAGCTTCTTTGGTAAGGAGCAAGGGCTTCGTATTAAAGACCTCATTGACCCTTCAAAGAAAATGAGTAAGAGTGATGAATCAGGTCGTGGCGTTATCTTCTTGAGCGATAGCCCTGAAGAAGCTGCAAAAAAAGTCATGGGTGCGACGACAGATGATATAGCGGAAATCCATTTTGATCGAGAAAACCAACCAGGTATCAGTAATCTGCTCGAGATCCTTGCCTTACTTCGTGGATCAAGCCTCGATGACATCATTGCAGAATTTGAAGGACATACTCGTTACGGTGACTTTAAATCTGTTGTTGCCGAAGAAGTTAAAAACTTCTTAACGAATTTCCAATCTACTCTCGCAAACGTTAGTGATGAAGAAGTGCTTGCCAAGCTCCAGACATCTGAACAGACTCTTACCGTAACTGCTAACGAGACACTTCTCCGCGCACAACAAGCCGTTGGACTTCGTCCGAAAGCTTAATTATGAAAGCCGAAAACAATGAGATTAAGGCAGTTCTCCGCCAGTATGGTCTTTCTGATGAGACGACGACTCGTCGTTCTATCTCTCAGGTAAAAGAACTTGAGCCTCAATTTGCCAGTCGATTGGTATCGTTTTTATACGACAATGTGAAATATTATCTTATCTATGACAACCTAGCAGAAGACGACGAAGCGAATATCTTAGCAGAACTGAGAAAAGACCAGCCAAATCTTAAAGGTTCACTCGTTCAAAACCCACATGATGACCAACTTTCGTACGGTACACGTTTCAAGGGTAAAGAGATCTATCTATTCGCGGTAGCGCCTTTGAAGCGTCGCCTTGATCATGAACTCGCTGAAAGATACCCGAATTTTACCCGTAGCACTATTCAGAAATACATTCGAGGCGGTTTTGTCACCGTAAACGGAGAACTTATCACACATCCTCGTCACGAAGTGCTTGATGCAGATGATATTTCGATGACACCTCAAGAAGCCACTGACTTTAGCGCTGAAGAGATTCCTATTCTCTATATTGATGATAATGTCATCGTCATTAATAAACCTGCCGGTATCCTGACACACAGTAAAGGAGCACTGAACGACGAATTTACTGTTGCAGAATTCTTCCGCCGATATACCACACACGCTCTTGAATCAAGCCGTCCCGGTATTATTCACCGTCTCGACCGTGACACCAGTGGAGTAATGATTGGAGCTCGTAATGATGAAACCGCACTTCTCCTTAAGAAACAGTTTGCAGATCGCAAAACAAAAAAAGAATACATTGCTGTAACAGAAGGAATCCCGAAGGTTCTCCATGCCGTTATCGATCTTCCTATTGGGCGGAACCCGTCCACACCGAGTCAGTTCCGAGTTGATGTGATTGGTAAAGACGCCGTCACTACCTATGAAGTCATCGATACCAACGAGAACCGAGCATTGGTAAAATTGTGGCCAAAAACTGGTCGAACTCATCAGCTACGCGTCCATATGGCCTACATTAATGCCCCTATTGTCGGTGATCGCGTCTACGGCACCGGTAAAAAAGCTGACAGGCTTTACCTCCATGCTCATTCATTAGAAATTACTATTCCTGCTTCAAATCGACAGGTATTTACGGCTCCGGTGCCTAAAGAATTTACGGATTCTTTTCCGGGAGTAGGTGATGTCTAGTTTTTATATCCATCCGCATACGCAAACACAAATTAACCATTACAACGAGCAGTTTCCTCAATCATTACTCATCCACGGCCCTCATGGGATAGGGCTCGGAGGTATGACAACTCATCTTTCAGAGCTGCTGGGCATAGTCGCACAAGTTATTTCTCCAGAGAGAGACGAAAAAATTGACATCGAAAAGGGAACGATCACCGTTGACAGTATTCGTCGTATTTACGGTATGGTAAAAACTATTGAAACGGGGCGTCGTCTCATTGTGATTGATTATGCAGAGCGAATGGGAAACCAGGCACAGAATGCATTTTTAAAATTACTTGAAGAGCCAAGTAAGAATACTCATTTCGTCTTACTCTCTCATGACGTATCCAGAATGCTTCCTACTATTCGCTCCCGTGCTCAAGAGCTCGAAATTCGACCTATTACAAAAGAGCAGTCGAGTATATTACTCGATGAACTGAAAGTAACTGATACTAAAAAACGAACGCAACTACTGTTTATCGCTAGTGGACTCCCAGCGGAACTCACACGACTTGCAACAGATGAAAGCTACTTCTTAGAGCGTTCTCAAATCGTCCGCGATGCTCAACTTTACCTTCAGTCGAGCGCGTATGAGCGCCTAAGCCTCGCAACGAAATATAAAGATGACCGACAGAAAGCGTTATTGCTGCTTAATGATGCTCTTAAATTACTTCAATCCAACGTTCAACAGGGTAAATCAAGTTTAATCTCAAAGATCGAACAGCTTATTTCGAGTTATGAACGGATTGAAGCTAATGGTAATATCCGCCTGCAACTTAGCCAGGCTATGGTATAATATAAACAAATGTTAGGACTTTTAGTTATCCTGCTCCTCGGGACATGGGCACTGTTCCAGCGACAAACCATCGGTGAAGTCGCGACCGATCTTCCTTTGAAGTTATCTGATAAATTAGATCAATTGTGGTCTATTGCTCAATCTTCGCTCGTCGATCGTAAGTACCTCAGGGCTGAAAAGGCGTTATTAACGATTCTTCGTGTTGATGAACGAAACGCCAGTGCCTATAATCGTCTCGGTATTCTTTATGCGAAGCAACAACAGTACAAAGAGGCGATTGAGTGTTTTGAAATTGCTCAGTCACTTGAACCGAGCGCCAGTAGTCTTCACAATGTCGGTCTGATTTACTTTGAGACTCAGGCATACGAAAAGGCTGCATTAGCTTTTGAGCAGGCCTTAGCGATCGATAGTGACCTCGCATCTCGACATATTGCCTACGCAAAAGTACAAGAAAAGCTAGGAAGTGACCGTAAGATGATCGACTCTCTTGAACGTGCAGTTGAGTTAGACCCGATCCCTCAGACCCTTAATATCCTCGCTGAAGCCTACGAACGCACTGGTGAAGCCCAGTTAGCACTCGACCTTCGTGAACGTGCAGCTCGTATGATTATCCCTGAAGGACAAAACACCCGTGTACGACAGCCTCGTCGCGTGGTAATGTAATAGTATTAAAAGGAGAATATGAACATGGCTGAAGATTATGAAAAAGTATTACACGACCGAGCTGCAAGCTTGATCAAAGCGAACGGTATCGTCACAATTGTTTTTGGTTCACTTGGTGTCTTGCTAGGCATTTTGTATGCACTCGTATTTGCTTACGGAGGATACAGTGCGGATGACTACACCTACTCTGAAGCTTCAAATGCTATTGGTGGCCTCGTCGTTGCCTTCTTTATCTTCTTGTTTGTTATCATCCCTCATGTCTTCTTGATTATTTCAGGAGCGACTCTGGTACGAAAACCTGCACCGAAGATTGCTCGTGGACTGACAATCGCCAACCTTGTGATTGGTGCCCTATGGAATCTCGTCATCCTTATCATGTCTATCATCAGCCTTACGCAAATGAATGACTACGAACGTCACCACCACAAAAAATAAAGATAGTGACTGATTAAAGAAAAAACCTCGCGATATGCGGGGTTCTTTCTTTGGTGCTGGAAGTAGGACTCGAACCTACGGAGCCTTACGGCGGGAGATTTACAGTCTCCTGTGATTGCCACTACACGATTCCAGCTCATCTGGAGCCGCTTCTCGGATTCGAACCGAGGACCTACTGTTTACAAAACAGTTGCTCTAACCAACTGAGCTAAAGCGGCGTACATGTTCTAGACACTCCAAGTATTCTAGCGAAAAACAGTCGAATTATCAAGCTAATGGGTGACCAGACTTTTAAAATTACCCCTTTCACGATATAATTATTCGGGTCGTGCCGCGATAGCTCAGTTGGTAGAGCGCATCCATGGTAAGGATGAGGTCTCGGGTTCAAATCCCGATCGCGGCTCCACATTGATTTTTATGACAAAAAACCAGCTATTTTGTAAGTTATGACCGACCAAATACAGGACTTGAAATAACCCCGTTAATCTGATAGAATTGGACAGATATGCCAAAGAAGAACACTAAACGAAAACTCGTCGGACTTGTCAGTGAACTGACCGGTCACCGTACGTATTACACGACCAAGAATACTCAAAACACTACTGAGAAAATCAGTCTTAAGAAGTATGACCCAATCGCTCGTAAGCACGCTACGTACACTGAAACCAAGAAGAACCTTGGTCGTAACGAAGTTAAAGCTCGTAAAAACTAGTTTTCTTCAACTTGTTCGAGTACTCGTGCAAGCCAAAGAGCCGATGACAACCCTGTTTCAAGCAGCGTTTCACTCAACTTAGATTCAATTATATAGAGATACAGTTTATTATCTAAAATCTCGATAGCATGTGGCCATAATGTGGCCGCTATTGTTTGTGTAACGTGAGGTGTTAGTACGTCTTCAAGAGACAATGCATGTGTCGATGACGTGTAGATACTATACCTATTATGAAATTCCTGACTGTGCTCACCTTGAAATAATGTGTTTACCGCCTGTAAGTTATGTGTCGCCTCGAAGAATTTGTTATATGCTTTTGTCTTTTGTCCAAGAGGATAGAGGAATAAATGAGGCAGTGCTTCTGATTTATCAAGATTAAGGCGTAAGATAGTCCAGGTATGCTGACTTGACTCATTGTGACGATCGATCACTACATCAAAGCGATCAACAAGGCTCACATCATAGCCATCGTACGATCCTACTGCGTAGTGATCATCTACATGAGTAGTAGAAACGGTCAGCCCTCGAATAACATCGTGGTCGTCGACACGCTGGTCAACAACCCCGAAATACACAAGGCCAATTCTTTTAGCGAACTTACGTAAGACAACGCCTCTTGAGCGAGCCGCTGGCAGGTGGCGACGTAGTAATCGACTAATGAAATTACCGCTGGCCATTATTGTGCTTTCTTTCCGATAATATCAAGCATTGTCGAAAGGTATTCAGCATGCGACCAGGTAAGAGGGGCAGGTGAGACAGATTCATCATTCAAAGGGTTAACCTGTTCACTGAGCATACCAGTGTGGAGAGCGTGATTCTTCACCCAATCGATAATGATCTCTACTTCTTTTGTATTACCTTGTTCAAGCTCGTATTGGGCAAGCCATAGAGTATTAATAATCCACGAATTACCTATGACGCGAGAGTCTGTGCGTCGATAGACATCATTTTCGTATCGAGCTAAGCCCGGTTCGTCGTCGAGTATATGGAATCTCTCCTTTGTTGTTTTGACTGATGCTTTCATCTCCTGACCATCAAGATCGAACAATCCAAACATGAAGACGCCAAATACACTTGAAGTATCGAGAACATCATCCATCACTACTTGACCTGATTTTGTCCAATAGCCTCTATAAAATACTTGTCGATCAGTATTGAAAAGGTATTTATGGGCAGCATCTTGAATATCATTGCCTGCGCTGCGCCATTTGACCGCACTTGCTTCATCTCCGGCTTCGACAGCTAGTTCAGAGGCAGCTATTAATGCCCCATAGACAACTGATGTCGTATACGTAGTCGTCATGAAGTTTTCTTCCCAAAGGTCGTAGCTAGGTTTTGGCAGACCAGTTTTTTCATCAATATATTCAGCTAAGAAATCTGCCATCGGTTTTATCATCGAAACATAGAAATCTTTAATCAAATTCTTATCTTTATTCATAAGAACAAATTGGCAGAACATGAAGACCACCAAAGCGGTCTCATCTTCTTGGATAGGAGGAGCAACGACGCCATCTTCGTGATAATACGGGTGCCAACTACTCCCTAGAGCACCGTCAGCACGGTATTTGTGCATGAGGAAGCCTCCTGGGTGAAGTCCTCGTTTACAGAACTCAAAGAAGCGATAAGGTTCATCGAAATATCCCATACGTATCATAGGCCACATCGTGTAGGCACCATCACGAGGCCAGCTGTAGGCGTAGTTGTCCTTCGAATAATTCAAGAGTGTACTATCGGTACTTGCAATCACTGCACCGCGTTTATCCATTTGTGATTTAATAATCATCACGCTATGAAGAAAGAGGTCTTGATGAGGCTCTGGGACACGCTTAGCGAGCTCGATGGCCGGTTTGAGCCATTCGTGCCACCAACTTGCCGTCGTGTGCAAGCGTTTACCTATGCCGTCTTGCTGAGCCGTCTTATGTATATAGAGAGCTTCTCTCGTTGACATGCCGCAAGCAACCCAGTAATGAACTCTTTCTGAGCTCTGTGCCGCAACGTGTAAGGTAAAACCTAAGACTGAGTCAACTCGTCCATATTCCACAGCGTTGTTTTGCAAGACGCCATCCTCTGCGTCTTTATATGACCCTTCGAAGTTCTCAAGGCCGAATAGTCCAATCGTATGTTGGTCAAAAGGCTTGTCATTATGAGAGCCAGAAATAACAAAAGCTCGACGACCACGATAATGAAGGATGGCATTGCTATCAGGAAGCCATTGAGCGGTGTCTGTATTACTTTTACCGTCGCCAATGGCAAATGCCTGATGCATGAAGAGTTTAATCTCACGTGGTCGTTCATCAAGATTCACGACATGGATATTACGCATGAAAAGGCTGATCTCAGCATCAACCGCATCGTCAAATTCTACAATAATACCCAATTCTTCATTTTTGGCTAAAGTATGACCAACAAGTGACGTATGTGGGTATCTAAAACTTATCACCCAGTCATTCTCATCATCAAGCCAGCTCATCGTACCATCGACAAAGACGCCTACCTTGTGACGTAGTTTTGCACCGGCGGCATGGTTTTCAAAGCCGACATAAGGATAGTAGAAATCATGTACTAATCCGTATTTGTTGAGTCCGACATGTAGTTCACCGTTGCCCAGGACGATGGGTCTAGCCACGCAGACCTCCTGTCTTGTGAGTTTCGTGTAAACGCCAACGAAGGTCACGAATCACATTTATGTAATACAGGAAGGCATCGTAAGGGGATTCGTACGGACTAAAGTACGCGTGAACATCGCCGTCTGTGAACCACTTGGTACACATGTAGTAGGCGTGGTCAGAAGTCGTTAGGTTTCGCCAATCCGTAATCAGATCGACATCTTTGGTGCGCAGAATATCTTCTTCAAGAGCGTAAAGGTAAGTCATCGCTTCTTTTTGCATGTCATTACCTGTCCAAGCGGTCAAATCACGTTCTGAATCAGCCCAAGTGACGGTAGAAGGCATACTGATAGTACCTGCTGGTTCATTCGCATCAATCGCCTCAGAAACAGTATAAAAAGTATTTTGTGGATCTTCGAGCCATCGTTTTACGAAATCGCCAAAGAAATCGAAAATACCCGTATCTGCCCACTGGTGTTCACCGAAGGTTTCATAATCCATAAACAGGTTAATGAGCGGTTGATCTTCAATAGATTTGTTCGCCCAGTCTGTGTACTTATCGACGGTCAGAGGCCACTCTTGCCATGCCTTATTACTAAATCTGAAAGCGAGGTCATCACTCAAACGATAGTTCTTCAAAAGCAGGGCGATATCTTTCGTTCCTTCAGGTTTATACACGAAGTTAGGACTGCGCCAATCGAGGATAGGATCCCATCCTTCGGCGACGATACCCTTGAACCCATAGGCGTCCGCCCATTTACCGAGCTCGTCGTTATAGGCAAGTTCAGTGTTTCTAAATACTTTTGGTTCGACACCGAATAACTCTTTGATCTTTTCAGCGTGCATCTTCACTTGTCGTTCGAATTCAGCCTTGCTGTAGAAAAAGGCGAGTGAGTGGTAGTAGGTTTCGGCCAAGATCTCAACACGTCCAGTGTCAACGAGTCGTCTAAAGCTATCGATGATCTCAGGTGCCCACTTTTCAGCCTGTTCGATAAAGGTGCCAGTAATGCTCAATGAAACCTTAAAATCTGGTTGTTCTTTGAGAAGCTTCTCAAGGAGAGCATTCATTGGTCGATATGACTTTTCGGCGACCTTATGGAAAATCTTTTCATTGTTTCGGTCACCAAGAGCATCGGTATCGTTAAAGTAATTGTGATCAATAGCAGTATCAAACACGCTGTAATCACGCACACGAAGTGGCTGGTGAACATGGAGATAGAGAGTTATGCCACGCTTGCTCATGCAGCAACCAATCTAGCCAAAGGCCGATCATATAATTTCTGACATTTCTTTGCGACGTCTTTCCATGACACCTGAGCATACTCTTCGGTCACGTTCTTTCGAAGTGAATTACGGAGTGCCTCAGACGTCGCAATACCAACAATCTGATCAGCAAGCCGATCGATGTCCCAGAAATCATACTTCATCGTATTGTTGAGAACTTCGCTGACCCCAGAGCTCCGAGTGAGTATAAGGGCATTATCATGATGTGCTGCCTCTAGTGCGGTCAGTCCAAACGGTTCGCTGACAGAGCTGAGAACAAAAATGTCTGCGACGCTATAAGCATCTCGCCACTGTTTGCCACGGACAAATCCGGTAAAGAAGACTTTGTCAGCAATACCGAGTTCAGAGGCGAGTGCAATTAATTCATTCCGCTGTTCGCCATCTCCTGCCATCAAAAGAGCGATACGATCGTACTTATCAGCTGCTTTGGCCGTAGCGCGGATAAGATACTCGAGACCTTTTTGGATCGTAAAGCGGGTGATAGCAGTGAGGATGGTATAGCCCTCACTCTTTAATTCTTCAAGGTAGCGATACGTGCGTCGATCGTATTCGTAGCCATCATCAAAGCTTTCAACATCGATAGCATTGTGAACGACCTGGACTTTGTCTTCAGGAATACCGTATTTCTCTACGATGATTTTCTTTGTAATATCACTGACAGCAATAATACGATCAGCAACCATCAACCCTTGGTATTCGATCTCATGGACAATAGGATTGCCAGAGTGTCCACCAGCACGATCAAACTCAGTAGCGTGAACGTGGACAATCAGAGGCTTGTCCATAATTTGCTTCGCACGGATTCCGGCTTCCATTGTGAGCCAGTCGTGCGCGTGAATAACATCAAAGTCATTCTTTTCGGTGAGCTGCTCGACAAATCGAGTATATTCTCGTTGAACACCGCGGATATCAGCAGGCGCTTCACCTTCGATGTAGGTTGTTTCAGCCACGAAATTACTTTCGTAGGCACCCATGCCGTATCTCTCAAGAGGAGTGACAGGAGTAGCGCTATGAACGGTCATGAAATCAATTTCATGGTCAGCTTTATACGGCACGACAAAGTCGATAGAGACACCGTCTTGTGCCAATGCTTTCGCGAGATGATAACAAGCGACGCCAAGTCCGCCACTATTGTGTGGTGGCAGCTCCCATCCCAGCATTAATATTTTCATAACCCCTTGAACGAGTAACCAATAGGTTAGTCGACACTCCTTTGTTTTTTGGCCAATTTTTCAATTTCAATTATAGATGTAAGCTTATGCTTTTACAACAGTAGAAACGACGAAATAACAGATTATTTTTCGTCAAATTCAGGAATGTCGTGAGCTCGCCAAACTTTAACAGCAGTTTTGCGTGAAACGAGTTGAGTGTAACCCCATAATTCCATCCAACGACGAACGATGTAGCCTGATTTTCCAGAAACATACACACCAAGCCATTCAACATACCCCCAACCATCACCGACTGGGAAGCCAGACATGACAGATCGTGGGTGGAATTTACCAATATGGCGTTTCGTTATCTGATAAGAAATACGTTTCGCGACGTACTTCGCTTGAGCAAGTGCTGGCCATGCCATACCACTGTATTTGACCGAGTTGTTGTCACCGATAACGTAAATATTTGGTAACGCTTCAAGATACGGGTTCACATTCACGCGACCATTCTTTGCAAGGTGAAAGAGATCAGCATGTGAAGTAAAGAACGGGTTATTTGCGACGCCTGACGTCCAGACTGCAGTAGTGGTAGGAACTTTCTCACCATCAATGACAATGAAGTCTTCTTCGAGCTCTTCAACTTTGTGGTTAACGAGGACTTTGATCCCCAAACTTTTCAATTTTTTAGACACAATCTTTGACGCAGTAGTCGAAGATCGAGGCAAGATACGAGGAGCAGCTTCGACAAGTGTCACCTTGGCTCGTGAATTCTTGAGTCGGTGGACGGAAATAAGATACTTCAAGTATTCGTTTAAAGCACCAGCGAGCTCGACACCAGTGGGTCCAGCGCCGATAATAAAATATTCTTTATCTAATTTTTTCTCAACCACTTCTGCAGCGATGTGATCCTGGAATCTCGTGATTTCAGCTAAGGATTTAATGCCGTAGGCGTGTTCAGCGACCCCTTTGATACCAAAGAACGTCGTGACAGATCCGAGAGAAAGCACTAGTTTGTCATAGTGATATTGAGCCGCATTACCGATCACCAACCGTCGTTGTGGGTCAATCGATGTCATTTTGTCTTGTACAATCGTGACACTCGGGTAATTTTGGAAGATATCGATCAATGGAATGATTGATTCAGATTCGTTGCGACCGGTTGCTGTTGAGTACAGCGTCGCGTGATGAAGGAAATAAGGCTCATCAGAAATAAGGGTAATTTTACCGACATGGCGCTTCGCCAGCTCAAGAGCTGCTTTGACACCACCAAACCCACCACCGACAACGACGATATTCATTAGGCTTATGGTAGCAGGCTTAGGCGCGCGGGTAAAGCACTTTCGAGAAAATCTCGTATCTGTTAGAATACATAAGCTATAGGGGCATAGTACAACGGTTAGTACATAGGTCTCCAAAACCTAGGATCGTGGTTCGATTCCACGTGCCCCTGCCAAGTTTATTCAATCAGGAAGTCTCACTAGGGGAGACTTTTTTGTTGTGATTAGCTTATGCTTGGAAATCTTTCTGTTATGATATGGAAATGAATCCAAACCAACAAAATACAGATGAACAGTCGCAACCGAATCCAACTGAGCAATCAACCCCTAATCAACCAGCTCCAACGCCTGTATTCCAGACTGTCACACCTGAACAGCCTACTAACCCTATCGCACCAGCACCTCCTGTAATGAACTCGGCGCCTCAGTTTCAACAGCCCATTCAACCCCAAACGAAAAAAAGTCCTATTAAAAAGTGGCTTATAACGATTTCATCAATCATAGGCCTGGTTATAATTGGAACAATCTTTAGGTATATCGGTAATCAAGTAGGCTCGAATCTTGCAACAAGTACGTCTTCAAACGCTGACTATATAAAAAAAGTTGTCGCTACTGCCAAGTCGTCTAGCACATTGCCTATGAAAGTTGACAGTCTGACAACTCTTCAAGATATTAAAGCTACTGATAAGGCGGTGGTTTACACATATCTACTCGTTGATGTCGATCCATCTAAATTAAGCAGCTCGGCTCTTCGAACAAGTATTCTCAATAACGTATGCAAAAACGCTGACACGAAAGCAATATTGGATCGAGGAATTTTATTGGATTACGATTATAAAGTTCAAGACTATACTGAAACTTACTATATTAGTATCTCTGAAGCAGATTGCTAGAAAAAAGTTCAGAACACGTCGACTAACGGTTGCCAATTCAGAGATCGTCAATAGAGTACAGACGTGCCTTATAGCCGTCACTATACATTTGGACAGTATCACCGGGCGCAACATCATACATTCGATCTACTTCATCTGAAGTAGGGTCGTAGAAAATACAGGGGATACCGAGCTCTAAACACATAGTCTCAAAATGACCACCACTATTTCCACTACCCGTAATTTCACTTGAGTTCCTTACCAATACGGCGACTTTTTTTCTTAATTCTGGAGAGAGCTGAAGCAAGGGAACAGATAGACGATCAGCAGTTCCACCTTTTGCAAATGTATCGCTAAAAACGAGAAGTCGCATTTCATTCTCAGGAAGTGCTTCAAGGTCACTCGATAATGCATCCGGTGAAAAGATGTATGTTCCCACTTCTTCTCGTATTTGAGCATGTGTTCCATTAATGACCCCGACGCCACGTCCTTCGTACAAGAGCTCCTTACCTTCAGGGAATCCTTCGAAAGAACGCTCCATCCCGACATCTCTAACAAGCGGACGATGCTGTACGATCCAAAGCTTCTGCCATCCTTTCAGTTGGATATGTTCTCGATTTCGGCTATTAACCGCTTCGATTTGCACACCCATGCCTACAGCAGATTCAATAATTAATGCAGTTTTTGCAAGCGCGATAGGAGCTGCACTTTCACGAAACCTTCGAAGATCTGGAACTACGTGATACAAATCCCGGTACTGACTATGGTGTCCTAGTAAAGGAACTTGACCGATTGCTTCAATTTTTGTCCTATCGAGTACTGCTACTCCCATTTTTGACCGTTTTAGAGTGCCATAATTGTCATATTCGTCATTGTCGAGTCTTAAATCACTTGTACGAACGAAGACAAGATCCTCATTTCCGGCCATCTTGCTGTCAACCGTGAAGTTCGTCTCTAAGCCTGTTGGGAAGGTCTGGAGGAGTATTCCCATACGCTCGTCTTCAGGATCAATCCCTAGTTGTTCAAGGTAGGCGATAGCTTCAGGACTCGAAGTACTTCTGTAAACTTTAGAGACAGCTCTATAAAAATCACTGGGTTTGAAACTTGGCTTTAAACGAACTGATGTGTACACGCCGGCACCCATGGACGTCTCGCCGTCTTCGCCAAGCACAGCGCTACTACGAACCATAACACCGCTACCTTTAGCAGATAGCATCTTTGCTCTATTAAATAGCTCTGAAAAATCCGCTCCAGACAGTTCATGTTTTCTCCATCGATCATAAATATTCGTAGACACCGCCTCAAATGGCGGTATTTCAATGGGTCCAACCGCGTTTGAAGCATCAAGCTCAGCAATGACAGGTGTAATAGCCGCTAGATTTGCGGACTTTGCTCCAAACTCTTCACGAGATATTGTCATTGATATGAGTATATTACAAAATTCTTTAATAACAGGTGTAAATCACTATGTAACCTAAGAGGTGACACATTGACATTTTACCTTTAATTTGTTATAGTATATGTGCTTTCTCTCCGTCTCGGAGTGTGGAGTAACTGAACAATACAACCGATTGAGAGGTCTCACAATGTCCTACCCCTATGGGAAGGATGACCGTCGCGAAGCCACCAAGTGGCTTGGCTTTGGTGTTGGCTGGTGGATCGTGATCCTGATTATCGTTGCCGTGATTGGCGCGATCATCTGGGGAGTCACGGTCGCGCTGAGCGGCATCAAGGGCCAGGGTGACGCCGTTATCGAGAACAACTCGGCCGAGAACTGGACCGAGGCGCAAGCGCGCTTCGAACAGAACTACGCCGAGGTGATCGCTACCGACATCAAGATCACCAACGCCTACCAGCTCTGGCAGGACGAACCGAACGACACGATTCTCAAGCAGACCTACACGGGTCTCATGAGCTACTGTCTGTCCGTGGTCGCCGACTACAACGCCGACGCCCGCTCTTTCCTCTCCGAGGACTGGCGAGCCGCCGACCTGCCCGAGCAGATCATCACCGAAGGACAGTTCGCCGACCCGGCGACCGACTGCAAGGAGAACACGGAATGAACAAGCTCGCTAAGAGCGGTCTGGTGCTCGGAGGCATCCTCTTGAGCTTCGCGCTCATGGGAACTGCCTGCACCAGCCAGGAGTACGACGAGCGCGTCGAGCAGCAGGACTCGGTCACGCTCGACAACTCGCTGGGCGTCCAGGCCCAGCAGGAACGCCTCGACCGCGAGGAAGACGTGAACGCTGTTCGCTACGTCTACGTGCTGCCCCTCGCATCTAAGGACGCCATCGGCTACTACGTCATCAGGGGTGGTGTCTACGACACGAACACCCAGCTGGCGCCGGAGCAGGAGATCGTCTGCAAGTACGCGAACTCCTCGGACTCGTGCATGGCGGTCGACTCGGCACACGACAACAACACCTACGGTGGAGGAGAGTCCAGCAACAGCTACTTCTTCTTCACCGCTGACGGTGTTCTGGTCGAGATGGGCGGCTTCTCGTACTTCCAGAGCGACGTTCCGATCCCGCTGTGGGTCGACGTTCCGCTTCTGGTTCCGGCATCCTGACAACGGCGTGGGCGGCTGCAATATGCCGCCCACGCCAGTGCCTCTCTCGGTTGTATTACTATCTATATAACTGTGTGGTTATACTGACGAGTCCAAAAGGACGAAAGATATTCAAATCAAATCTATTAACCGGTTATAATTCTATTTTATATATTTGACTAAAAGAGAAGTAACTTAGATAATCACTATTATGTCACTAAGAGGTGCTTTAGACCTAGTCAATGAACTCCCCGTAGCAAACGCGTACTTGAATGCAAGATATTCAAGTGTATCTGTCAATGGAATTGAAAATCTACCGAAAAGTGGCGCCGCATTAATCGTATCGAATCACGAACACATCGATGATGCATTTATATATTACCGATTGCTGCTTGAGGAGCTTGGCCGAACACCTCGTTTTGCGGTCAACAAGGACGTATACGAATGGCCTGGGCCTCACGGTGCATTGATGAGAGAGTTCTTACTTTCAAGACGCCAAATTCCTGTAGATCGCTTTGACCCGCGAAGTGCGGTAGATCTTAGGGACGCGATGAATGCAGAAATGAAAATTGGTGAATTAGGTGTCATTTTCCCAGAAAAGACGACACCGAAAACAGGGTACGTACACCGTTTCCACACTGTCGCAGCCCAAATCGCAATAGACAACTCTGTACCGATAACAATGATGCATATTCGCTATTCAAAGCCGCCACATTCTCTACGCAGAAACGTAGTGGTCAACATTGCACCGCCGTTAACCCACCAAGACTTCAACGGAATGAACCGGCACGAACTCAGCCTGGAGCTACAAACAGGCGTCGGGGCGCTTGGACATCAAGCGCTTTCAACCGAGTGGGGAAGTGACCCGGAAGGTTATACGAGTGAGTGGCATTCAGACCGTTTTATTGAAGCATAATAACAGAAGTCACTTTTTAGAGACTCCTGATTAGTGATTCTGCATATTCACTATATTCACCAAGAGATAATTCCATTAACTCTAAAGTGGAGCTATTCATAGCATCCGCCATATTAGCCACTACGAATTCACCGACACGATAACCACGGTTGCTGAAATCTTTAGTTCCACTCATAAACGTATCGTAGGTTGCTAATTGATCCGTGTCAGGATTGTCTAAAAGTTGTACCAGTGCATCAATTACTTTTTGTTGCCTAAACATATTTTCACTATAGACACTAAACGCTCCTAAACATCGTCCCGCATGGGCAGCAACACCCTCCATAATGGCACTGCCGAAATGAAGGTTATTTGCGTCACGCCTTAGCGCAAAAAATAAGGGATTTCGCTGAATATGTATGAGATGCGCCAATTCATGCGTTACTACATCAGGCAATTGCGAAATTATATCTTCAACGCTTGAACTACTATTTAATCCTAGCGTGAGCGAACCATTCTTAAGCTGAGCACGTCCCTCGACCGGTTGATTCGCATTATTCTCTTGGATCTGAATGCCGATTCGTTCGACCGGACTCAAAATAGGCAAGTAGTCGTGTCCCATATCGTATGAAGCGATGAGAGCATCTATTAACTCGACAGCAGCTTCTTCACTGTATGTTTTTGACGCAGTCGCAAATAACGTAGGGTTATCTACAAGAACAGCGTGTTCAGGGCTATAGAGAGTCATGAGACCATTACAATATAGCGGGTCTGCTTATACAACCATATCCACGATACTGATTTACTTTTTGTCGTTAGTGTACTGCCGCAAAGTCTCCAAACTGGAGGCTTTTTGTTATAGTAAACGAAATGAATCTTATATTTATCTACGGGCCACCTGCGGCAGGAAAGCTGACCGTTTCAAAAGAGCTTGCAGCAAAGACAGGCTACAAGCTCTATGATAATCACGCAATCCTTACTCCAATAGGTAAACTATTCTCCTACACAGATCCAGAACTGAACAAAGCTAGGTCATTACTTGGTGAGCGTATACGACTTGATGTATTCAAAACCGCTGCACAATCAGGAATAGATTTCATCTCCACAAGCGCTCGGGCTGGAACGAAAGACTTTATGTTCTTTAGACAAATTAGAGACACCGTTATAGAACAGGGGGGGAAGGTGCTATTTGTACAACTCCTTGCACCACGAGAAGTGCTTTCAGAGAGAGTTCAAGAACCATCGAGGAAAGGTATAAAAGCCGACTCAGTAGAAACACTTGATAACATACTCGATGCCAATCCTGAACTGTACGATAAATTTCCAGATGAAGAACATCTAACGATTCATAACGCGCAGATGTCACCATCCGAAGTCGCTGAAGAGATTATACATTTCTACCATCTCACTGAACGATAAAAGTCTCCTAACTGGAGTCTTTTTGTTATCATAAACTCATGTCATTTCAATCATATCTAGATAACATTGAAGAAAAGACAGGGATGAGCCCTGCTGAACTCATAGCCCTCGCGAAGGCAAAAGGTTTTGGATCAAAAGAGACAAAAGCGACTGACGTTGTTAATTGGCTGAAGGACGATTTTGAACTTGGGAGAGGCCACGCTATGGCAATCGTCTACGTACTAAAAAATGGCACACACATAAGCGAGAAACATATCGGCACCAACAGTGTCCATAGTGACGCATCAAACACATTACGACTTGATGGTATAAAAAACCGCAACAAATAACCTCGAGTAGCA
This sequence comes from uncultured Candidatus Saccharibacteria bacterium, assembly GCA_964556125.1. GTDB lineage: Bacteria > Patescibacteriota > Saccharimonadia > Saccharimonadales > Saccharimonadaceae > Microsaccharimonas. Next base: position 21,341 of record CAZKUW010000002.1, read on the forward strand.
CCGTGTGATATTGACATATCAAAGCATAAGTGCTATAATGTATAGACTCAAAAGGGGTAACCTAATGAGAGTCATCCAGACTAATCGAGCTCCCAGCTCTTAGCTGGACACACAACACGGAGGCAACATAATGACCATCAACAACGAACCTTTGGTTCTGATTGCTGATGATCTCCCCCAGGTCATCAGCTACTACAAGCGCCTGCTGCTCGAGCGTTTCGACCTCAGCACAGTGAGCGCTACCACGCTGGACGAACTCGATGAGATGTTCGACCAGTACTTCGACGAGATCGATGTCATCATCCTCGACGGATGCATGCCGGGGGACACCCTGAACACGATCGAGTTCATCACGAACGCACGCGAGCGGGGTTTCACGAAACCCATCATCGCAGCGTCCAGCTCTCCGGGCTACCGGATGCTGATGGTAGAAGCGGGGTGCAGCCACGAGACAGAGAAGGCGCACGCGCCCGAACTGGCATCGTTGCTGTACATTCACAGCCTCCGCTAACCCGACCCGCCCTTCTTCGGAGGGGCGGTCGGGTCGCCACCTAAGCTATCAATTCCTTGATACTTTAGATGGTGCATACAATCAAACCTCCTCTTGGGAGGCTTTTTGCTATGATAAAGGTATGATAAATATTATCTTAGCCAGCCAATCACCACGACGTCGCGAACTGATGACAGCGATGGGATTAGAATTTACGGTTATCCCTAGTAATTTTGATGAACATCTTGATCACAACCGCTCAGCAGAAGAGGTCGCTAAAGAACTTGCACTGGGCAAAGCTGAAGACGTCGCGAAAGATCACCCGGATGCCTATGTCATCGGCTCTGACACAATCCCATCTGTAAACGGCCGCCAATTAGAGAAGGCTATTGACCTCGACGACGCAAGAGAAATGCTCGTAGCCTTGAGTGGTAACGAAACCACTTTGAGTACAGGTGTTGCCCTCATCAACAAATCTCTCGGCGTCCAACTAGTCGATGTCGCAACGACAAAGGTTTTTTTCAAACCTGATAACGAAGAAATCTCAGCACTTCGTGAGGCGTATCTTGCAACTGGTGACTGGAAAGACAAAGCCGGAGCCTATGGCATCCAAAGTGGTGCTGCGGCCCTAATCGATAGAATCGAAGGCGATTATGACACTATCGTCGGACTTCCAACACGTTTACTTGCCAAGATGCTCAACGACCAGGGAATTGAGGCTCAGCGAGTTATCAAGACTTCTCCTTTTGGGTCTGTAAAATAGTGCTCACATCTGTTACAATACTCCGAGAAGAATAATCAGGATAAGATATGGCTAAACACCGCAACTGGCATAGTGCCGACATCAAGAAAGCTTTGAAGAAAAAGCTCAAAGCGCTGAAGAAAAAACAGAACAAAGCGTAATAAAAGCCTCCGTATGGAGGCTTTTTGTTATACTGGGCTTATGACTGAAAAACTTACTTTTGTCGACGAAAATGATAACGAAATTGGTGCAGGTCCGCGCGAAGAAGCGTGGGAAAAAGGATACTATACCCGTAACATCCGTGCTGTACTTAAAGATGAAAAAGGTCGTTTCCTATTACAAAAGCGGAGCTCTAAGAAAAGCTCGTATCCAGGATTATGGACGGTTGCCGCAAGTGGACACGTCGACGCAGGTGAAAGTTGGGATGTTGCCGCAAAGCGTGAGACCGAAGAAGAAATTGGTGTCTCAGCAACTATGACTCTCGTTGGTAGTTTCAATTTTGTTGATGATGAAGGCGCAAAAAAGATTCGTCAGATTATTCGTGTGTACGAAGGGACGATCGATAGTTCAACTCCTCTCAAAATTCAAGAAGAAGAGGTTGAAGAACTAAAATGGTACGACATTAATGAGCTCACTGCCCTCATAACGACGACGCCGGATAGTTTCACTCCTAGCTTTGTCGAAGTATTTGATCAGTTCTACCGCTAATGGCAGCAAAAGATTACGACATCGTTCTTATTCCAAGTCGACCTACAGAAGATCGGGTTATTGGTCTTAGCCAGGATCTCGCTAAACACGATACCTACTTCACATTAAAAGACGGCTCATTTTACCCGCACCTCTCTCTTTACATGCTCACTATCAATGACGACCAGCTGAGTACTGTATCTCAAACATTAGAGCGAATTGCTACGTCGCAAGAAGCTATACATCTTTATTCGAACCGTTATCGTCAGCATCACGGATTCATTGGTGTCGGCTATGAAAAAACCACTGACATCGAGAAGCTCCAGGAGACTATTATTACAGCGGTGACACCTTATCGATCAGGTGAAGATACCTATGATCTCGTCGGCGAATTATTTGAGCCACATGTCACAATCACTCGATTTAAAGATCATAACGAATTCGAAACCAGCGAATTGCCACTACCCGATAGCTTCGAAACTGACTTTTACTCTCTTGCCCTCTTTGAGCTTGGTAAGCATGGCACCTGTATTCGAAAGGTTGTCGAATACCCGCTCAACAGAGTATAGCTATTGCTTTTTAGATTGAAATATGCTATTATATAACTATGTTATCTCCCAACCTTGAGTCTATTGCTGAAAGTAATCATGCACTTCTCGAGAAGTTAGATTTTAATCCTGAAACGGATGACCCTTTTGAACTTGATACTCCTGATACTGTCAGAGCTTCTGGTCTATTTCCAGAACACGCGATAGGGGAGATGTTTGGTGATCAAACAGAAAGCGATAATAATCCTCCTGCTTCCGCTACGATAGAGGTACCTCCTTCTGTCGCAATGTTACTTGTCCGTCCAGATATGCTTCACATAGCGCCAAGAATCGAAAGATTCATTCGAGATCACTATGATTTACTTAATGTCACTGATGTCACCGTAACCCCAGAACAGTACTGGGAGATGTATAAGCACGTGATAACCAGTAAAGAGCGTGTCTATAGTCGACTGACTCGTGCAGCTGTATACATGAGTCAGCCAGCACGTCTGATGGTATTCCAACGTCCTGAGACAGAAATCGATGGCATACCTGCGACGGTTGATCTTTTTCGACACAAAGGCAAACAAGGAGTTGAGGCGCCCGGTACTTTACGAGGCGATGTTATTTATAACGAAGCGATACGACTCGGTATGCACACGTTAAAAGATCCTCAAATTGCTCACATTTCAGACCCGTTTGGCGCTTACCGGAAAATGATGCGCGAGAAAACCGATGGTCCACACCTGGGACTTACCCATCCGCTGCTCTTTTACACTGCTGTTGGTGTCCACACACCAGATGCAGACGAAATCGACCGTGATCTTGCATTGTTTGATCCCGAAGCTAAAACGTACTCGCAAGAATAGCAAATAAATAGATATACCTGCATCTTTGTTATGATGAAGGTATGAATGATTATTACGAATTCGCCAAATCACTTGCCTACGAAGCAGGCGAAATTATGCGAAAGTATTTTTTTGTTACAGAACGAACATGGAAAGAGGATGCGACACCTCTCACTAAAGCCGACACGGAGATCAATGATCTCGTTATTGAGCGTATCCAGCAGAAGTATCCCGAGCATTCGATTCACGGCGAAGAGAGAAGTGAATATAAAGATAGTAAGTATATGTGGGTATGCGACCCTGTTGATGGAACACTGCCGTATTCAAGTGGCATCTCAGCATCGACGTTTTCTTTAGCACTCGTGATTGATGGTGTCTCAACGGTCGGAGTTGTTTATGATCCATTTAATGATCGTCTGTTTCATGCAATAAAGGGCGAGGGATCATACGTGAACGACCTCCCAATGCATGTATCCGATCAGGCAACATTAAAGAATGGTGTCGTTGATCTAGAAGGCGTTTACAACCCAAATCTTACGTTTGAGGTACCGCTTTCTGAAACATTCCGTGAGGTACTCGTCGATAATGGCGTGCGTCCTGTCCAACTTTGGTCTTCGATTTTACCGTCATGCTTAGTTGCCTTCGGTACTTTTATTGGCGTCATCATGGATGGTCAAACAGTTCAGGATGCTGCAGCTATCAAAGTCATCGTTGATGAGGCCGGCGGAAAAGTCACCGATATGTACGGCAACGATCAACGTTACGACGAACCTGCCCGAGGCTTTATTGCCAGCAACGGACTAGTTCATGATGATCTAGTTCGTCTCGTTAAAGAATCTGCAAAGAAATGATAGACTTTGTCGTCAAAGGTGCAATCTTCGATGTTGACGACACGCTTCTTGATAACAAACCGGGTGTTCCTGGTCAGGGACTCCATGAACGTTCACGTCTCGCGGCTGTCCATGAAGTAGGGAAGCGTCATAATATCACTGAACTACAATCAGTCACTGTTGAAGAAAACTTAAATGCTTTTCTTGATGCTCCCGTTCATACGATAGAGGCGGCCGTTTGGGGTATACTTCTTCAAAAAGGCCTTGCTGATAGCGACATGATCAATCTTGAGGATCCACTACTTCGTGAGATTGTTCAATTAAAAGATGAACTTCATAAAGATACATTGTTAAAAGAGGGAGAAGAAGTACCTGGCGCGACAGATTTTGTCACTCGATTGTCAAAAAAAGTTCACAAGCATAATATGGGTATTGCTAGCTCAGCCATTCGAAGAGATGTAAACCTTTTTTTGAAGAAAACGGGCATGGAAAGCATCTTCTCACAGGAGAAGATTACAACTATCGAAAATATAACTCACCCAAAGCCAAATCCAGAAGCATTCGATAAGGCATTTGAGAGTCTCGGCTTACCTGAGAGTGATCGAATCAACGTCTGCGCCTTCGAAGATGACCCTCGTGGTATTATGTCGGCGCGTGCGGCAGGGCTCTATGTTTGCGCCATTACGACACGCTATGGCAAAGAAGAATTACTTGCTCTTGAGTTTCCGCCGCATCTTGTAGCAAACTCATACGCCGAATTTTGTGAATTATTTCATTTAAACGACGGCAATTAATTCAACGTCGAAAACGAGGTCACTATTTGGTGGGATACTCGAAGAAGCCCGACGGTGTCCGTAGGCCATATCTGAAGGAATAATTAAACGACGAGTTCCACCGACTTTCATACCCGGAAGCCCGACAGTCCAACCTTTAATAACTTGTTCGAGACCGAATGTGGCTGGTCGTCCGCCGTCGTGACTACTTTCAAAAATCTTACCGTCAGCGCAGAGTGCGCCAGTGTAGTGAACGGTGACTGTGTCGTCTTCAACAACTTCCTGACCATCACCGACAATCGTGTCTATGATTTCTAACTCTGTCACTTTCTTCTTCTTGCCGTGTGGTTCGAAACCCTCTAAAAGGGTCCCTTTCTTTTTTTCAAATAAACTCATAGCTTTATTATAGCGTGTAGAATAGGAATATGAAGTTACTACTCGTCCGACATTCTCAAACAAACTATAACGTCGACCGGCTAGTGAATAGCGACCCTAGCGTCGATGTCCATCTCACAGAACTCGGTATTCAGCAGTCTGAACAGCTCGCTAGGGACTTAGCGTCAAAGAATTACGATGTCGTCTACATCTCAGAACTACCTAGGACGAGAAAAACAGCCGAGATCATCAATCAGCAGCACGGTAAAGAACTTATCGTCGATGCTCGACTAAATGATAATAAAACAGGTTTCGAGAACGAAAATGTTAAAGTCTGGCATGACGCGCTCGATGCATCAGATGACAGATTTAATGCTCGCTTTAATGGTGGCGAGTCTTATAACGACGTTTTCGCGAGAGTCTCGAGCTTTATGGATGAACTGAAGACCAAAGACTACGATACCGTTCTTATCGTGACTCATCGATTGATTACTCAGATGATACATCTCTATATTGAGAAGAAGCCTCTCAAACAACTCGACGATTTTGTAGTAATACAAGGTACCTTTGCTGAATTTGCTATTATATAAATATGAAAAAGATTGTACTCGCTGGATCGTTTAACCTTACCGATGAACAAGATGCTCGTTTAGCCGCTATCGGCGACGTTACCAAAACAGGAGATTTGGATGACGACCAACAATGGCTCAATGCTGTTAAAGATGCAGACGTTATCTGTAGCGACGGCAGCTATCTGTATGCAAATCTAAAAAACCTCGAAAACGTCTTTGCAACGTATCCTTATACAGAGCTCGGCTCTTTTGATTCCGAAGAATTAGCTGCTAAGAACGTCTACATCGCAAACGCACGCGGTGGAAACCGCAAGTCCATCGTCGAATGGGCGGTGTTTATGACGCTTTCGATGTTCCGACAACTACCGACATTCCTTCGCACGACAACACAACATCCTTTTACTGCCACCGAGAGTCTCGAGGATAAAGAAGTGCTTATTGTCGGACATGGCACTATTGGTACCGAGCTGGGAGAGCGTCTCCAGTCATTTGGTATGAATGTCAGCTATTTTAATCGTGGCGATGATTTAATCAAAGCATCCTCAACAGCTGATCTTATCGTCAATGCGTTAAACTGTAATCCCTCGACAGAAAATATGCTGAATGCTGAATATTTTTCAGGATTAAAAAAGGGTGTCCGTTATCTTACATTTTCTCGTCCGTTTACTTATGACATCGATGGGCTTATTTCTGCGATTGACGCGGGTATTGTATCTGAAGCTGCGATTGACTGTGATCCTGAACCACTGTTCGATATTAGTAACGACTTCTACAAAAGATGTCTCACCAATGAACATATCTTCGTTACCCCTCATGTTGCCGGGATTACTACTCAAGCCGGTAAAAATGGCACAGAGATTATGGTTCAGAATGTTGAACAATACTTAGCAGGCACTCCCCAGAACATCATTAAGAAATAAGCATCGCGCTTATGCTATCGTAGTGATATGAATATTTCCGACCAACCGTCGATCTATGAGATCAATGCTGCTGTTTTCCTTAATGAAGAGTCGAAAAAAGCCGCAACAGCATTAACGTTTGCGACAGTCCCGGATAGCACGTGGGATGATATAGAGAAGTTAAAGATTGATGCAGTTTGGTTTATGGGGGTTTGGGAACGAAGTCCTATGGCTCAAAAGATGGCTCATAACGACCCATCATTAAAAAAGGCTTTACCTGATCTTAAAGAAAAAGATATTTTTGGTTCTGCATACAGTATTCACAACTATGTTGTCGATAGCCGTTTTGGCGGTGACAAATCACTCGCTGTTGCTCGTAAGAAATTAAAGGAACGGGGAATCAAGATGATCCTCGACTATGTCCCGAACCACGTAGCGATAGACCATGTATGGACTGAGCAATTCCCAAGCTATTTCTTACCAGCATCTCAAGACGAGCTCCTTGATTTTCCTGATGATTTTTATCAAACACCATCAGGTATCGTCGCGAGAGGTAAAGACCCAAATTTTCCTCCATGGTCTGATGTTGTGCAGCTAAATGCCTTCTCGTCAGATCTGAGAAACGCCGTAACCGAAACATTACTAAAAATCAGTAGCATGTGTGATGGAGTCCGTTGTGACATGGCTATGCTGATGATGAATGATGTCTTCCACCACACCTGGGGACACCGTGCTGGTCACACCCCAGAAACAGAATACTGGCCACCAATTATCGCTATGGTCAAAAAACGACACCCGCATTTTATATTTATCGCGGAAGTATATTGGCATAAAGAAAAAGCACTCCTAGAGCAAGGCTTCGATATTTGCTATGACAAAAACCTTTACGACGCTCTCGAAGAAACATCTGTCCATAGCATTCGTAAAATAGTGAGCCAAGACGTCGACTACCAACGACATCTCCTTCGCTTTATCGAGAACCATGATGAACCACGGGCCGCGAAGCTCTTTTCAGCCAAAAAGCACGAAGCCGCTGCAGTGATTGTCTCGACACTTCCTGGTATTCATCTGTACCATGACGGTGAATTCGAAGGAAGGAAAGTGAAACTTCCTGTCCATCTGGCACGAAGGCCTGTCGAGACTATTGATCGACCCATCTCAGAATTTTATTCATCATTGCGTGAAATGCTGACGACGACAGCTCTAACCAAAGGCGCATGGAGTCTCCTGGATACTCGCGAAAGCCTTCCTTTTATTGCATCGTCACACGTCATAGCGTGGTTGTGGGAACGGGGGACAGACAAGTACGTTGTCGCCGTTAACTATCACAAAGAATCGATCCGAGCGAAGGTACTACTTCCAGAACACATTCTAGTAAAAGATACCTCACAACTTTTTGGCAGCAAGAAGCTTGATGTAAGTAAGATAACCAAACAACGCATGATCAATTTTGCACCGTGGCAATACACTATCGTTCGACTCTAAGGTATCGTGCTACAGTAGTAGTATGAGCGAAATAGTACACAAACATTCTTCAGGAGGAGTGCTCATAAAAGATGATAAGGTTCTTCTTATTCATTGGGCACACCCTCGAAATTCCTATGATTTTCCAAAAGGTTCTATCGAACAAGACGAGACCTCTCACGAAGCATGTATCCGCGAAGTCTTAGAGGAAACAGGGTACCTGACGAGAATTGTCGCACCCCTTGGACAAACACATTACGAATACGATTGGATAGATAAAAAACATCATAAGAAAACAGTCGATTACTACTTACTCGAGTCTATCGACGATAATGTTCAAGAACCCGCGAGAGAAGAACATGAAACATTTGAAAATATCTGGCTAACACCTGAAGAAGCTAAAGAGAAATTAACGTTTGAGGTTGACCTCGATATTCTTTCAAAAGCCCTTGAGTATAGGGAAGGGACTGAACATGAATCCTAGGCTTTTTTATATCCTGCTCACAATCGCAGCGATAATCGCAACGTATCTTTCAACAAAACTCTGGATGATCCTTACGTACGGAAGTGTATTGGATACTATTGCTGTCATTTTCAGTATCATTCTCGGGCTCATTTCATTTGGTATGTTTATTAAAATCTTTAACCCAAAAGTTAAAATAATCGACTCTATCATGACTTTCCTTATGGCTTTCTGGGTATAATGAAGCCATGATTAAAGCAATTGTTTTTGACTGTTTTGGCGTGCTTGTCTCTGATGGCTGGCTCTCTTTTAAACATCGTCACTTTGATAACAACAAAGTCCTCTTCGACGAAACAACAAAAATCAATCGACAAGTCGATGCTGCAGAAATCTCTTATAACAACTTCATTAGTCGTGTTGCTGATTTGGCAAATATTGATGTTAGCACCGCAAAAAATGAAATCGAACAAAACCCACAGAACACTGCTTTATTTGAATACATAGCGAGTGAGCTGCACGGAAAATATCCACTGGGCATACTAAGTAATGCTGCAGAGAACTGGCTTGATGAACTTTTTACTGCCGAGCAGCTAGCGTTATTCGATACTTACGCACTTTCATTTGAAATTGGCGCGATTAAACCTGACCCAAAAACCTACGAGACAATTGCAAAAAAACTGGGAGTTGAGTTAGATGAGTGCGTATTCATTGACGATCAGCTCCGTTACTGTGAAGGTGCGGTTGCTGTCGGTATGACGGCCATCCACTATACAGATGTCACATCTTTAAAGTCAGAACTTGCAAAAATCTTACATTAGCCGAAAAGAGGTATAATAAGAGTATAAAACGTAAGGAGGAAGCCCATGCAAACAGCTAAATCACTACGAGATGCTGCCACAAGTGAGCAGCAAAAAGCGATTGATCTACGTAAACAAGCGGAGACACACCGAAATAAAGCCAGTAGCTTCTCTTTAGCAGACGACTCGAAGCTACCTATGGCCGAAAGCGAACAAGCACAAAAGGCTGAAGAAAAAGCCGTCCAACACGATCAGGCTGCAAATCAGTTTATTCAACAAGCAGCGGATCTTGAATCAAAAGCGATCGAAAAAGAACGCTTGAAACAAGATACCCAGCTAGCTATGCAGTCGAAAATCGACCAACTCGACGCGGAAGCAAAAAAACTTCGCGGAGAATAGAAGACAGGCACTTCGACACAGCTAGTTTTTTTGATATACTAATTCCAAAGCATAAGCGATAAGGAGAATGCTTGTGAAAAAATATATCGGTATCGCTACTCTTGTTGTGATCGGGCTTATTGCTACGATATATTCTCCTTTTGTCGGCGCGCAGACAACAACAACAACAACAACGACGACGACAACGACACCAACGATTGTACTAAAATGTACCTCAGTAAAAACAAACTTAACGACTCTTTTGCCTAAAGTTGAAGCAACAATAAAATCTCAGACAGCTATCTTTCAAGCCCAACAACTGAAGATCGAAACACTGCTCACTTCGTCTAAAGCAATGAGCTACGATACGACGAAACTCACCGCGGCCAGTGATAGCGTCAAAACAAAAATTACCACCTATGTAGACAAGGCGAGCGCCTACACAACAGCACTGACAACTGCAAAAGAGATTGATTGTTCGACGAGCATGACTGCAATGCAGGCTGCTATTGTGACTGTTCGTGCTTCACTAACCGCTCTACGGACAGCAGCGACCGATGTAAGAACAGCCTTTAAATCAGAAGCAATTCCTGCTATTAAAGACTATGCTGCATGGTTAAAAACGAACACTACCGCAACGACAACGGAGAATAAATAATGAATCCGAATGATAAAGCACCTCTCCCATCTGCGGGCGATGAAGCTGCTCTACAAGCTATTGAAGCTCTTGAAGCAGAGACAAATGTTGTATCGGGAGCTGACGCCTTAATTGATACACCCCCTCTCGTCCCATCGACGCCCGCACCGTCACCAATACCAGTAGCTCCACCTCAACCAGTACAGACCCCGATCGAGCCTCTACAGCCTACTCCCGTAGTTGCTTCGATTCCTACATCTCCTGCGCAAGTCATCACTGACATCGTGACTGATCCAGCAGCAACCCCAGTCACACCACCAGTGCCAACAAATGAAGTTGCTCGCTCAATCGCTGCGAGTCTCAACGAAGAAACTTCGACCGCACCTGCTCCTAGTTTCCAACCATTTTCAAAACCAAAGAAATCTTCAAACAAGACAGTCCTACTTCTTGTGGTTATTCTTCTTATCGCCATTCTCGGAGTCGGTGGGTACTTTGGATGGCAATATCTCCAACCAAAAACCACACCGCCCGTAACGACACAACCTGCGCCATCAACGGATACTCAAGAAGTTTCAGCCCCTAGTGGTGATACTGAAGCATCAGTTACTGAAACGGTCACAACTATGCAAAGCCAACTCGATACGTTGAATGATACTGACTACGCAGATACTACCGTCTCTGATACAACCCTCAATCAGTAACGTCTAGCAGATCTCACCATTTATTTGTTATACTGTCTACTATGAAACCGCTAAGTCCGAATGCCCCACGAGCGATTATTATGGTTGGTATCCCTGGCTCTGGAAAGAGCACCTTTGCCGAACATTTCGCAAAGACGTTTCAATCACCGATTGTTAACGAACGTGCCATCGCTGCAATTACTGAAAATGACGAAGTAAGTAACAAAGTTGCCGCTCACATGCTGAGCGAACTTTTTAAAACCCGTCGTACACTCATCTACGAAGGCCCGACTGCAACTAAAGCATCGCGTATTGCTATTGCAAAAGAAGCACTTGCCGCAGGCTACGAACCATTGATCGTCTGGGTACAAACGGAGTCTCTTGAAGCAAAGCGTCGTGCTACTCGCAAACAAAAAAATAATAATTACATGACTGATGAGCAATTCGATGCAGCTATCCGTCGTTTTAATCCACCTTCAGCCCAAGAAAAAGCAGTGGTTATTAGTGGAAAGCACACTTACGCCAGCCAGCTAAAGATCGTATTAAAACGAGTAGCTGGTGACCAACGTCCGGAAATTACACCAGAGCCTCGTGTGCGATCAAGTCGAAATATTATATTGAGGTAACTCCTGATGCCGATCATTCAAGACGAAGAGTTTGGCAAAATTACAATTCGACGTAGCGCCCGAGCAACCCAAGTACGTTTGCGTGTTGCTCCCGACGGGACACTGAGAGCCTCACTACCTCTCTACGCGCCGACATTTTTAGTCAGACGCCTCATTAAGTCATCTCGTGATGAGTTACGTGCACTATTAGAGCACTCTCAGCCGACAGTCGACTACGAAAGTGGCATGCGCATAGGGAAAAGCCATACTCTACTGATTGAGCCTTCATCTGGTACATTTACCGCTACGCGACGCGGTCAACAGATTATTGTCAGGCTCCCCGCAAATCGATCGTTGTCAGACAGCACCGTTATCAGAACGATTCGAGATGCAATTATAGCCGCCTTGAGAGTAGAAGCAAAAGCCTATCTACCAAAACGATTGTCATTCTTAGCAGAGAAATATGGATTCCGTTACTCGAAGGTTCGATTTTCACACGCCAGTGGACGATGGGGGAGTTGCAACAATCAAGGAACCATTAGTCTCAACATCGCGTTAATGAAATTACCCTTTGAACTTATCGACTACGTCATCATCCACGAACTTGCTCACACAAAGCAGCTCAACCATAGTTCAGAATTTTGGGAACTCGTCGCAATCGGCGACCCACTCTACAAACAGCACCGTCGAGCACTCAAACAAGAAATTCCGACTATCTAAAAACCATACCGCTCATGTATAATCAAGGCAATATGTTTCAGGGTGGAATTAGCTTTACCGAAGGGTCAGACCGCGCAGTCCGTTGGATCGCGCTTCTCGGAACACCTATTTACGCAGCCTATAACTTACTTGTTCTCCTAGGATTAGTCCATAGCAGCAACTACGCGGGTGATACTATCTGTCTCATCATTTCTGGTTTATGGGTGGCGATTGGAGCCTACCATTTCTTTGCTCCTATCAGATCGCGCTTTGACATGCTGTGGCGTTTGGTGCTCTACCAAGCATTAGCTCTTGCAACCATTCTCTTTATTACTGGTTTCTTAGAGCCATTCGCCTCATCGATTGCGCTTCTTTTCTTGGCTTCAAATATCTACTTCGGACGAAAAGCCCTCATCGCCAGTATGGGATCAGTTCTCGTTGCCGCTATCGTCGACGGCATTATTCGTTATCCTACCGATCCTTCAATCATTGGCACGAACATTATGGGCGCTGGAGCCATTCTCGTGCTCGGTATGGCACTTGTCGGAGTAATCGTAGCTCAAGAGACTCGACGACAAACATTGATCCACAGCCAAGCTCAAGAGCGACTACAGTATGACCGTATCCTCACCATCATCAATAACCTCACCGACGCAACCTTTAGCACTGATGATAAAGGAATGATCCTGATGTATAACGCAGCCTCTCTTGACCTGCTAGATACAAACGATAGTCTCAAGGGCAAAAATATTAACGATGTCTTTAATCTCAATGATAGCGATCAAAAAGCGACCAGTCTGTTTGAAGTCCTCCAAGCATCGACGAAGACCGCTCGTCGAGACGATCTTTCCCATACTTATAGCGATGGTGAGTCGATTCGGCTCGAGATTACGTATTCACCAATCCGAAGTACTTATAGTCGTCACAAAAAAGGACAGCTCCAAGCTGGCTATATCCTGATTGTACGTGACATCACGAAACAAAAGAGTCTCGAAGAAGAGCGAGATGAATTTATTAGTGTGGTGAGCCACGAGCTTCGCACCCCTGTGACGATCGTCGAAGGGACGCTTTCTAATGTTCAATTAATCCTTGAGAAACAAGACCAACCTGACAAAAAGATGATGACCGACGTGGTCAATACGGCTCACGAGCAAACCTTATACCTTGCAAAGATGATCAATGACCTGAGTACGTTATCTCGTGCCGAGCGTGGTGTCGCTGATGCCGCAGAAGAGATTAGTATCCAAGAACTGATGCACACCCTCCATGACGCCTACCAAAAAGATGCCGCAGCGCGCAAATTACAGCTTGATCTCGATCTTGCACCAAAATTAGGATACGTCCACGTCAGTCGACTCTACCTAGAGGAACTACTGCAAAACTTTGTAACAAATGCTATTAAATATACTGAATCTGGGACGATTACCATGTCTGCGAAACAAGCTAAGGGGAAAGTTCGGTTTAGTGTTAAGGACACAGGTATTGGCATTAGTCGTAGTGACCAGGCTAAGATCTTTAATAAATTCTATCGTAGCGAAGACTACCGTATTCGTACAACGAGCGGTACCGGCCTTGGGCTTTACGTTTCGGCGAAATTGTCGCGCAAACTTTCAACGAAGATTGAGCTGAAGAGCCGATTGAATCATGGATCCGAGTTTAGTTTTGAACTTCCTGCGACGGACGAGAAGAAGGTCGTTGAACCGGCATCTTAACGATGCGTCCCTTCCACTTAACGACATGATTGATGTAACGCCGTGTGCTAATCAGAAGTACTACTAATTCTTGCAATAGAACAACGGGCCATAGCAATGCAGCGAGCCACCACGCTTTACTCCAGACACTCTTAAGGTAAACACCGTAAAGCGTTGCAAAGAGTAGCCAAAACACCGCACCAATAATTTGGTGAATACCCCAGCCAACGAAGAAGCCACTGAAGACGATAAACAGTGGAGATAGCACTATGATCATATCGAGCGCTGCAATAATGCTGTTTGCGGCGTGTGCACCTAATAACGGGAACAGCAGGCGAATACTCGTATCTATTTGTGACAGCCATTTCTTTTCATAGGCGATCCCAAGTGTTTCAGTGCCCATAACAAAACGGTATTGCCCAACTTGCATGAGAGCAGCAGATAGTTGTGATTCTGGCTGAATTGCTGATTTATATTTCGTAAACCCACCTTGATCAACCAATGTTTGACGATCAATCATCCAAGCACTACTTGCCGTTGCGGGTGATGCCCTACGGTGAAAGATAACTTCCCAAAAATAGCGAAGTGTCGAAAGTAGTACACTCGTTCGCCACCCATCATCACGTCTTGGCATTACCGACACCATGGCAACTTCTTCTTGCTCCGCATACCTTACGAGCTTTTCAATCGAGTCAGGCTGCATACGTGTATCAACGTCCATAAATAAGACATATTTTCCGCTAGCTTGTTTGAGCATTTCATCAAGCGCGTGATTTTTTCCGAGCCATCCATCAGGGAGTCGAGAGCCTTCCACGAACCGAACACCCTCACTCGCAAACGATTTAATCAGTGCGGGAGTATTGTCTGCCGATAGGTCATCGAGAACGATCATTTCAAGTTTTGGATACGTACTTTTTATGACACGCTCGAGACAGTCTGTTAAAGCGTGGTATTCATTACGAGCGGGGATACATACGGTGACACTCGGAAGCTGGTCAACGTCGACCTTACTCGCTGCAATAGACTTTGCACGAAAGTGAGTGAGTGCAAATTTAAGACGCCAAGCGCCAACACCTAGCACAGAGGCTAAAACGGTGTAGAGAATAACTAAGAATACCCCAAACATCTACATTTATCATACCACCTTGACGTGTCGGCCTCAAATACGGTATAGTACTACTTGACAGTCTGCAGCAGCAGACTATTTTATTTGGTAGGAATTAACAGATTAAAGGAGTGGACGTGGCAGAGACAAAAGTCACCCGCATTAGCGCAAGCGATTCAAAACCGAAGAAGACGGTTGCTATTAAAGCTAAAAAAGTCACTAAGCAGCCAAAACGGCAGCGAACCGCACCAACCAATCCGATCTTAAGAGGCCTCTTTGCCTTCGGTGGTTACTTTAAGGGAGCATGGCAAGAACTTCGCCTTGTTCGTTGGCCAGACCGACGCGCAACCTGGGGCTTAACTCTAGCGGTGATCCTTTTCAGCATCTTCTTTGCTGTGATTATCCTGTTACTCGACCTCCTCTTTAAATATTTATTCGAATTACTATTAAGCTAGAAATTAAGGAAAGTTAGAACAATGTCAAAAAACCGTTATGATTCATCACGACAATGGTACGCCATTCACACCTACAGTGGTTACGAAGAGAAAGTAGGCGAAAGTATTCGTCAACGTATCAACGCTGTTGATATGGCTGATAAGATCTTCGACGTTATGGTTCCGAAAGAAAAGCAGATCGAAATCAAGAACGGCAAACGTAAAGTTGTTGAAAAGAAAATTTTCCAAGGCTACGTCCTTGTTGAAATGAAGCTCACCGATGAAACTTGGTACATCGTCCGTAACACCCCTGGTGTCACTGGCTTCGTTGGTACAAGCACACAACCAACACCTGTTTCTGACGACGAAATCCGAAAGATCAAGAAGCGAATGGGTGTTGAAGATCCTAAACACTTCATTGATTTCTCTGAAGGTGAAGTTATTAGCATCACTGATGGTCCATTCAAGGGCTTTGATGGCTCAATCTCTGAAATTGACAACCAAAAAGGTAAAGTCAAAGTCATGGTCAGCATGTTCGGTCGTGATACTTCAGTCGAACTCGACGCATTGCAGGTCAAAAAGGTCTAATATGCCCGGCGCCGGCGAAAACGAGGCTGGAAAACCTTCGGACGTCCCCAACTATGGTGAATATCGTATCAGCCAACTGATGGATGAGATCCACGATACGACCGATGCACAACTGTTGCGAAGCATGCGTGACACCCTCATGTCTGCGCAGCAGCGTGATCCGTACAACCAGCAGATTAGCCAAGCAATAATACTATTGAATGCTCATTGTCATAACCTGATCACTTTTGGGATACTGAGTCCGCACTCTCTTGAAGAATCAAGCGAATATCCGCTAATACCTGATCGTGAACGCATCACAGGTGAACAGCGCAGACTAACCGATGTCGCATTTCGTGAGATTATTACAGGCTTTTAACCCCACCCTAGTCAAAACGGTTAATTTCTGCTACAATACTTCAGTTACGCACTAAATATCGCTTCAAATATATTTAGTACAAGGAAAAAATATGGCAAAGAAAATTATTGGAAATCTAAAACTTCGTATCCCAGCTGGTCGTGCGACTGCAGGTCCTCCTGTTGGTTCAACACTTGGTCAATGGGGTCTGAACATGATGGACTTCATCAACCCGTTCAACGACGCAACCAAAGATATGATGGGTAAGGACGTGATTGTTCACATTCAAGTGTATGAAGACCGCACCTTTACTTGGAACTCACTCGGTCAACCAGTTGACGATATGATCCGCGATGCAATTGGTATCACAAAGGGTAGCGCAAAGTCTCACACCGACAAGGTTGGTAAGATTACTCGTGCTCAACTTGAAACTATTGCCGAAGCGAAAAAAGATCAACTCAACGCAATCGATCTTGAGGGTCGCGTAAAAGTTATCGCTGGTACTGCTCGCTCAATGGGCGTTGAAGTCGAAGGCTAATAACTCTCACCAGGTGTAGGTGGTAAATCTGTAATAGGCTCTCCGATGGAGGGCCTATTTAGTTCTACGGGATCAACTCTATTCTTCATTTTCTTTTTAACATACTTATAGACAGCATCCGGTTGTCTCAATAATGCGACACTCGGTATTTGACCGCCAAAAGCTTTCTTTCCAAATGATCGAAAGTACCAATCACTAATCCTTGTTTCATTCCCTCTATAGTAATGGGTGAGGATCTCTCTTATTTTAGACTCGATTCTTTCTCGTCTTGCTACCTCAGCCTGAATCTTGTCGACATCGTCAATAATTTCTGGTTTTGACTTCTCATTCATAGTGTTTATTATGCACCTACATTCTCATAGGCCAAAACTCGCTTTTTTATTGCTTTTCACTGAGGAAAAGCTTATGGTAAAAGAAGTAAATGAGGGATTGTTAACATGCACGCGAACGAATTACATGATGCTGATGAAGCACCGGAAGTATTACCTCCTATCGAAGAACCAGATGCTGCTCAAAATATTGAGCCAGCCACTCTAGTCGAAGAAGCGAAACCACCAAAGAAAAGTCATAAAAAACGTATTATTTTAATCGTTCTTGGCGTCCTTGTCGTGGCCGCTGCAACGACTACAGCGTTATGGTTCTTTTTGAAGCCTGCACCAGTCGCCCAGACAGAAACAGTAAAAGAAGAGGCGACACAACCAATCCCTGAAGCAGATGCTCTTGCTCGATTCACCACTCCAACGACCGGCGAGACATGGCTTAGTGCGCCAAAACCTATTGCCAGCCTCGGTTATATACAAATAAGTGATGGTGAAGATGATGCTAAATACTACGAAGTAGGAAAACGTGGTGAAAACACTATCATTATGACCGTTCAGAGTTTCATCGGAGACTCAATCGAGCTATTTGAAAAAGGTCCGAATGGGGAAGCCACGGTGATCGTCAGGCCAAATGCGAACCTTGACTACACATTGAAGGAAAATGACACGGCAGACTCACAAAAAACTGACGGCCACTGGTCATACAATGTCGATGTCAGCAAGACAATTCATTATGATTCGCTAAGTATCCCGACAAGCTTCGATCTAAATGACAAAGAAAAGCTCGTCCCGACAATCTACAACTACCTTGGCAATCTGACGAACACAGACGAGGATACGACGAAACGAACAGTTGTAAAGAAACTCGGCAGCTCAAACCTCGTTAAACTCGAGCGTGCCTACGTCGATACGAAGCTGAGTGCCGTTACTTATGCCCTGGAATTACCAACAGGTACAACGTCATACCTTACCTACGCACCAGTCCCAGAAAAAATTGATGACTTTACCTGGACAGACGGAATCAAGCGCGCAGGTACTATCTCTGGAGTAATCCGTGGTTGTGGAGCGGTTGGAAGCTCTGTCAGCCGACTCGACGGTGCTAGTGACACAGACTTTGTCAGTATCGGTAAAACCGCTGATGGACAAACTATCTACGGATTCAAAAATGCGACGCATCCACTTCTAAAAGTTGACTATGACGAGTACGTTGAATCACTCAGCTATCAAAAAGATGTCACACCATTAACCTTTGAACAATGGATGACCGATCATGCTATGATTGCCTACAAAAATAATGCTGGTGAATGGCTCATCTACAGCCAAGATAAGTACGCACTCGTCGGTGGATGCGGCAAACCAGTTGTCTACCTTTACCCTACAAAGACGACAACTGTTAATGTAGCAGTCGGCGCTGACGTCACCGTCTCCGAGCCATACTATAACCCTTCAACGGGATGGAAGAATGTTGTTGCTCAACCGGACGGGCAACTCAACTATCAAGGGAGAAGTTACGACTCACTCTTCTGGGAAGGGACTGGCTACGGGCCTTACCCAGCAATTACGAGCGGTACTGTCGTTGCTCGATCACAAGCAGAAACTACCATACGATCCCAGCTAAAGTTACAGGGTCTTAATACAAAAGAATCAAACGACTTTATGGACTTCTGGACATCAAGAATTCCAAACACAGCCTATGTTCGACTTGCATGGTTTAGTACAAAAAGCCTTGATACACTCGCGCCATTGAAAATCAGTCCTGCGCCACAAACAAGCATTCGAGTATTCCTCGACATGCGCGGACTTGATAGTCCTATCTCAATCCCAACCCAGACCTTCAGTACACCACCTGCACGTAACGGCTTTACCGTTGTCGAATGGGGTGGCCTGATCAGTGGTATATAGTTACCGAAAGAGATGAGGCTTTGTCAAGAAATAGACAGCTTTGACAAGCCGATCTGGTGCTTGAGAGAAGGCGACTTCCGGACTCATACCGCCTAGATAATCGTTATTTGCGGCCCACCAGTTATTTGTCTTCTGAGTATCATGTCCGAAGTGGTCGAACACCATTGCTCGCAAGCCTGCGATAGCTTCATTGATTTCACCAAGATCACTAAAGGTAGGAAGACGTTCGATAGGGTGTCTGTTTGTCTCTAGCTCTGAATACATTCACCCTATAGTAGCACCGGGTTCAAGACTTGGCTAGCATAAGCTTTTGTGCTATAATAAATGTATAACAATCAATGTTGGGAGGCCTAGACAGCCGTTTGCACCACAGAAAGGGTTTATACCTTATGGCAAAGAAAGCCGACCTGCTCGCGCAGGCTAAAGACCTTGGTCTTGAAGTATCAGAAAAGAGTACTATCGCTGAAATCGAAGCAGCGATTGCTGGTGCATCAGAAACACCTGCAGCACCTGCAGACGTCACAAGTGACGTTGTTCCTGAAGAAACCGTTGCAAAAGCTGGCAAGCGAAGTGCGAAAGCTATCGCAGAAGCTGAAGCTAAGTTAGAAAAAGAAGCACGTAAAGAAGCAGGCGACACGACCCCAACTGATGGTGAAGAGTCAACTGTGAAACGTGGTCCACGTCCTGTGACTCGTCCTTTGATTGAGCGACGCGGAAAGAACTACCGTAAAGTTGCTGAACAAGTTGAAGCAAACACTCTTTACTCTCTTGCAGATGCAATGGAATTGGCCGTTAAGACTAACCCTGCTAAATTTGATGCTAGTGTTGAACTTCACATTCGTCTAAACGTTGACCCACGCCAAGCAGACCAAAACATCCGTGCAACCGTCTCACTTCCAAACGGTACCGGTAAAACCATTAAGGTTGCCGTTTTTGCTCCGGAAGCTGACCACAAAGCAGCCAGCGCTGCAGGTGCTGATATCGTTGGTGATGAAACCTTCCTCGCTCAACTTGATAAAGAAGTTATCGACTTCGACATCTTGATTGCAACACCACAATTCATGCCTCGTCTTGGTAAATACGCACGTCTCCTCGGTCCACGCGGCCTCATGCCTAACCCTAAGAGCGGTTCTGTTGCAACTGATGTTGCAAAAGCCGTCACTGAAGCAAAGGCTGGTAAAGTTGAATACCGCGTCGACAAGCAAGCGATTGTTCACCTCAGCATCGGTAAAGTAAGCTTCGGTGCAACTAAGCTAAACGAGAACGCTAAAAGCTTCTTCGACAGCCTTACAAGCCAAAAGCCAACCACTATTAAGGGAAGCTTCGTTAAATCTATTAACGTCAGCACTTCAATGGGTCCTGGTATTAAAGTCGAAAACTTTATTGCCTAAGCTACCTGTTCATAAAAAAGATCTCCGTGACGGGGATCTTTTTTATTGCTGGGCGTTTTCATTGGGTTCTTCAATAATGGTTGGTTGCGTCGATATCTCGGGGCGCCGACCAAACATCGATTCCATAATCGTTCTAAACAATGAACCCGTCGATTCATTAGCCTGAGCGGCTTCTACTTGTTCGACTTCGGCAGCAGTTGCAATACCCGCCGTCACATCAAATGCAGCTAATTTTAGTGCTGAGGGGTGACGAGCAATATACAGATCTCTCAGATCACGCAATACCTTTAAGTGAGCATTTCGCTGTTCGATCTGTTTTGCATCGGTATCTCTTTGTAATGCACTTATTTCTGCCTGGAGTCTTTCGATCGTTTTCAAACTTTCTGCGTACAGTTCGGTTGGATCTTCTGAATTAACAATGGCAATAGATTGCTCAAGGGTCGACGTGACGAACTGATCGACTAAATGCGGAAGTGGACCGCCCTGGCTCCCTCTGGTGAGGTTAATCGTCCCTTCATTTGCCGCCGCTAGGACATCTGCTGCAAACCGTCGACGTTCGGATTCGTAGTGTACGACATTATGCACAGCAGCCGTTGCAACATCGAGAGCACGAATCTCAAGTAGTGGACGGGAATAGTCAGATGCCTCTTGAGGACCAATAGGGAATTCGTGAATAAAATCTGTGAAGTGTCGCGGGCCGATAGGCTCATCATAGAGAAGAACAGGTCGATCATCTGCCTTTGGAGTAGGGATATCATCTATCGGCAACCGTTCAGTGCTGGGGATAGACGTTTCTGTGTAAGTCATACAGACTACTCCTTGAACTTTGTTTGCTGATACTGCGTTTTTGTTTGGTGTTTAACGTCGCTACGACAAATTATACCATGAACGATATGCTTGTTGTGAAAAAAATCCCGATTTGACAGATGGTAGCGCCATTTCAGTGATTGTCATACCGCATATGGTGTGCCATCATTGAATTAACACAGTTCTTAGGGGAAAACATGAAACAATATTTAGATTTGCTACAAGATATTAAAGATAATGGAACCATAAAAAAAGATCGTACTGGCGTTGGCACGAAGAGCGTCTTCGGACGTCAAATGCGATTCGATCTGACAAAAGGTTTTCCAGCAGTCACGACAAAAAAGCTCTATATGAAGGCAGTTGTTCATGAATTACTGTGGATGCTTCAAGGCACCACGAACATACAGTATCTTGTAAAGAACGATGTAAAAATCTGGAACGAATGGGCCTATCAAACCTATCTTGAAAAAACGGGTCTTGATAAAAAACTCGAACGCTATTCTGATGAATGGAGCGAGGAATTAAAAAATTTCGTAAAGAACCTTAAAGAAGATGATGAGTTCGCAAAAAAATGGGGTGAGTTAGGGCCAGTCTATGGCAAACAATGGCGTCGATGGACAGGTGAAGATGGAAAAGATATTGATCAGATTGCAAATATCATAGACCTGATTAATAATGACCCGACTTCGCGACGAATTATTGTCTCAGGTTGGAATGTCGGCGAAATCCAAGAACTGATCCGAAGTCATGACCATACACCCCCTCCATGTCACAGTCTTTTTCAGTTCATGGTTATTGACGGAAAACTATCATGTCAGCTCTATCAAAGAAGTGGTGATGTTTTCTTAGGCATTCCATTCAACATTGCATCCTACGCACTTTTGACACATATGATCGCACAAGTAACTGGCCTTGAGGTAGGTGATTTTATTCACACACTTGGCGATGCTCACATTTATCTCAATCACTTCGATCAAGTCGATGAGCAGCTCTCACGCACACCACTTGCGCTGCCGAAGATCAAATTGAATCCAGCTATCAAGAGTATCGATGATTTCACCTACGATGATATCGAACTCGTCGACTACGAATCATACCCAGCTATCAAAGCACCTATCGCCGTTTAGCGGCGAGTATAGCGAACAAAGTCGAACGCATATTTATTGCGTTCGTCTTTTTCGTGAGACTCACGAGAGACTTCTCGCCATATCGTCAGATCAATAGGTGGGAAGAAGACTGTCGCCTTGTCGAAAGTTTCCTGTACTTCTGTGGCTTCAATCACGTCAGCGTTTTTTACTGTTTCAGCATAAATTTGAGCGCCACCAATGATAAATATCTCGTCAGTAGCAAGATCATAGGCCTCATCCAGAGTACGAGCGACCTCAACTCCTTCTGTATCTTGCATCGAACGACTGACAACTATATTTTGACGATTCGGAAGTGCGCGTCCAATTGAAGTAAACGTATTACGACCCATGATGACGGTGTGACCGGTTGTGAGATCCTTAAAGTGTTTGAGGTCAGCCGGTAGATCACGGAGCCACAATAAATCATTATTTGCGCCAATGCCGTAATTTTTATCAAAAGCAACAACAATTGTTTTCATGACCTTATCTTAGCATGCTACAATCAAAGAAAGTGAAGGGGAGAACAGATGAGTGTCTATAGCAATATAGAAATTGAAGAAGCGATTAAAGATGGTCACATTATTTTCCATCCATACCGTCCAGAACATATTAATGGAAGTAGTGTTGACGTCACACTAGGTGAATGGTTTTACCGTACCGACCGAAAAAGTCCGGAGAGCGTCTACAACCCGTTCGACAAGATCGAGGTTGATCGTTATTACGGAGAACCACAAAAAGCTATCACTCATGCCGAATGGTGCAAGCAAACTGGCAACAAACCCCTTGTTAACATTCCTGCCGACCATCCTGTTATCGTACTCGAACCGGGTGAACGCATCTTGGCTCATACCAACGAGTTTATTGGTATCCTCCCTCCGGGTACCACGAGTATGCAGTCACGTAGTACTTGGGGACGTAATGGCGTCGCAGTATGTTTTGACGCTGGTTGGGGAGACCCTGGCTACGTCAACCGCTGGACACTCGAGGTATACAACCTTAATCAACGTCACAGTATTGTACTTCCTGTCGGTGAGCGTATTGCTCAGATTGTCTTCTTCCACACTGGAGAAGTCCGAGGCACTTACGCGAGCTTGAGTGGAAAGTATACTCTCGGGACAGATCTCGATGAACTCATCAAGGGCTGGGAACCACAACAAATGCTCCCACGCGCTTACAAAGATAAGCGACAAGGAATCTCATAAGTGGGTATTTTCATTGCTATCGAAGGTGGTGACGGCTCCGGGAAAGCAACCCAGACGAAAATCTTGGCTGAGTACGCTGAAAAAGAACTCAAGAAAAATGTCTTCACTATCGCATTCCCACAACACGGCGAGTTCTCATCCTATTACGCTGATCAGTACCTAAATGGTGCCTATGGCGGCGTCAATGACGTCCATGCTGATCTTGCCAGCCTGCCCTATGCGATTGACCGTTTTGCTGCGAGTCCGAAAATTCGGGAGGTGCTTGATGATCCCAATGGTCTCGTGATCGCTGATCGTTACGTGGCCTCAAACCTTGCACACCAAGGCTCTAAACTGAGTGACCGGAAAGAGCGTCATGAATACTACGACCGGATGATGCAAACAGAGTTTGAAGTCCTCGGTATTCCTAAACCTGACGTGAATATTATTTTATTAGTGCCTTCTGCAATTTCTCAGGAAAATATTGATAAAAAAGAAGCCCGTGGCTATACGGACATGAAGAGAGACATCCACGAACAAGACGCAAACCACCTTGATCGTACAAAAGCTAACTACGAAGAACTGACGGAAATATATCCGGACTGGTTCCGCGCCATTGATTGCATGAATGACCAGGGCACTATGCGTTCCATCGAAGCTATACAAGACGACATTCGACGACTCCTTAAGGCCGTTTAATAATTCGGCTCATCAAGCGGCGGAGCGGAGACTCTTTTGGTTTACCAACATTCAGATTATCGAAAAATGCTTGAACCTCAGGTGATGGATAAATCTTTGTATTGTTTCGGACTGCTGCAATTTCACTCGAGAGTGTCACGTTATTGAGTCGTTCTTGAATATGCTTAGAACTATCTGGATCTTCGTCGGAGAAGTAATATTGTCGAGGAAGATGCTCCCTTTCGATACCTTGCTCCTCTAACATTTCTTGCTGCTTCGCTACTTCTCGAGCCGTAGTAGGGTTGTAGGCATAGATAGTTGAAGACATAGAGATAGCATTCTTTTTCTTTTTTGAAGTAGAAAGTTCTTCAATAAACTCTTTGTAAGGTTCGAGGAGTTTTTCTTGAACAAGTCCTTCTTCCATTTGAATCATCCTCATCATTGCGACACCTTCCTCACCAAATTCTTTATAGAACCGACTGTCCTTATCAGTCCGAAGAACGAAGGATGAACGCTCACGTACAATTGTTCCATCAGGTAGGGTCGCAAGTGTCTTTTTTCGAGTCATCAGTAAGCCTGCTGGAATACTCAGATCTCCTTCTTCAAGAGCTAGACCTTCATCACTCACTGCTTCCTTTACCCTAAAACGAGGCTCCGACGAATCGTCAAGCTTCCCGCCCAACAGATCAACAGCATACGAAACAGCTTTATGCATAGCAGCGAGCGATTCTTCATGTTCTCCGTATGGATGTGTAAGGCAGGCGAGTTCGATACTTCGAATCCCAAGTAGATCCCGAACCAATAGCAATTCAGCAGGTGATGCCGCTCCTAGTCTTGCTCTTTCAACAATTGCGCTGAGTCGTAAGTCCAATACTGGTAAAGCGTCGTAGCGAAGTGCTGTCATAAAATTTTCATCATTAGCTTTGGCGCGATTGCTAAATCGGATATCAAACGTATCCCGAATATAGCTAGCAATGCTCAGTGGAGTTCCATCTGGAATCGATAGCAATAATTTATGAAGCTCGAGACGAATTCTT
This sequence comes from uncultured Candidatus Saccharibacteria bacterium, assembly GCA_964556125.1. Taxonomy (GTDB): domain Bacteria; phylum Patescibacteriota; class Saccharimonadia; order Saccharimonadales; family Saccharimonadaceae; genus Microsaccharimonas. The sequence continues at coordinate 46,946 of CAZKUW010000002.1, forward strand.
TTTTGTGACCCCATCGTCAAAGGGCGATCAAGTGGCGTTGCGCCAAATGTAAGGTCTTCACCTTTTGGAGCTATCTCAGATAATACTAATAGGTCACTATCGAGTGAGTAAAAAGGGCCGGTATTAAAAGAGAACTCGCCTGTAGCCTCGTTATTTGCTTGACCTACCATATCAGGTAGTTATTATACCATTCTAGAGACATTCTGTCTAACTATTTACAGAGGTGAAACGAGCCCCGGCGTATGCCTGGGGCTCTATAGTGTGAGGGAGTTCCGGCGAGCGGAGCCGTCGTCATTGACGGCTCCGCTCGGGCTCAGGGATGGGCTCGCACGAGATGGGTGAGCTAGCTCACCAGCGCCAACTCTCGAATCGGCTCTTCAGCCATTTCGACAGCGACATCCGTCTCGAGTGCGACCCACAGTAGACCGCTGATGAACTGACGACGTCCGGCCACGAGTTCGCGGACGGACATCTTCAGAAGCAGCTTCGAGATCCCGTTGGCGGTGATGGCGTACTGAACCGCCACCGCCGCATCCTGGAGGTTGTTGAAGGTTTCGCTCTCAAGAAGCAAGGTATCAACAACCTTAACGATCGGTTCCTGTGTGCTCATGTATCTCCCTCGTTGTGTGAATGCGGTAGTGCAGACGACAATCACTGATTGTATACTATTACGACATATTTTTCAATTACGCCAAGGGTGGGGGAATAGCGTCCTGGTCAATACACCACCCATAGTGCCTCAAAGGGGTTATTGACATATTTACTATAGTTTTATATACTCCCTAGTAGACATCCCAAAGACAGTAGCTGTGGCAACACTTAATTCGCTACCGAGGTAAATGTAAAACATACATTTTTTCAGTCTTTGGCAGTGCGAGAACCAAAGACTTTTTGTTTTCTCTGGGAAAAGCTGCCTGTCTAGCATGACTTAACAATTTGGCCGAATGAATAATAACCAAGGAGATTTTTATGGCAATTACCCGCGATAAAAAGAACGAATTGGTTGCTGAAATGGGCGAACTGTTCACAAGTGCAAAAGCAACTGCTTTCGCACACTACGACGGTTTAAGTGTCGCTGACCTTCAAAAGTTACGTGCACAAGCCCGCGAAGCTGGCGTGGTTATCCGAGTGGTTAAAAACCGCTTGGTCCGCGTTGCTCTCGGTGAAGTCGAGGCATATAAAAACACTGATGTCTCAGGCCTTACTGGACAACTCCTTTACGCTATTAGCGCTGAGGATGAAGTTGCTCCCGCAAAGACCTTGAGTACATTTGCAAAAACCAATGACGCGCTTGTCATCGCTGGTGGATTTTCTAACGAAGGAGCTCTTTTGAGCGCCGCGGAAGTTACCTCACTTGCGAGCCTGCCAAGCAAGAACCAACTTATTGGCGAAGTCATTGCACAACTGCTTTCACCAGTTCACGATATCACCAACGCACTTCAGGGCAACCTGCACGCGCTTTTGGATGGTATTGAAGCTAAAGCAACCAGTTAATTACATATAATTTAAAGAATTTTAAAGGAGTCACTTATGGCTGATTTGAAAAAACTTGCAGAAAGCCTCGTTGGCTTGACTGTACTTGAGGTCAACGAACTCAAGACCATTTTGAAAGATGAATACGGCATCGAGCCAGCTGCTGCAGCTGTCGCTGTTGCTGGACCTGCTGCAGAAGCAGCACCTGCTGAAGAAGCAAAATCTGACTACACTATCGTCCTTAAAGACGCTGGTGCACAAAAAGTTGCTGTTATTAAGGCTGTTAAAGACATTACTGGTCTTGGCCTTGGTGAAGCAAAAGCTATCGTTGACGGTGCACCTGCAACCGTTAAAGAAAAAGCTCCTAAAGAAGAAGCTGAAGCTGCAAAGAAAACCCTCGAAGAAGCCGGCGCAACCGTCGAACTTCAATAATAGCTATTCGGCCATTTGTTGTCTTAATACACCGTCCCTCACAGGGCGGTGTATTTGTTAGGCAAAATATACAACGTTTTTTATTCTACCTCTGATTTGTTTGTGGAAAAGAAAAAGTTTACAATGATGGCATGACAGAATTGTCCCCCCGAGTTATATACAGTCCTGAGACCAAACATCTCACTCTTCGGGCAACGCCTGACCCAGAATTTACTGATCGTATCCAGCGAGATCTTGTACTGATTGATGGTAAACCTGGATACGAAGTAGCAGAGTTGGCTGATGGCGATTTTTCACTAGACGTCGATATCGACCAAGTCATCGAAGAGAGAGACGATCCCTACGAGGGGCATTCCGCCGATGAGCTCATCGCGACACTGGGATCTTTTGGCCATCTTCACTACAAAGACCCACGTGATGGAGTCGTCTCTGTTGGAATGATCAGTAACTGGGGGCTAAAGACACCTGTTTACCATCAATTCCAATCTTGGCTCAATGAAGCAGGCCTGAACGAAGCAATTGCAAGAGAAACCATCACGAGTATGGCGCAGCCCTTTGGCACAGCGACACTACAAGAAATTATGAAATTATTTGAATATCGCGAGGGACCTCTTGGTTCTGGCGGTTTCACTGAGGGATGGATGAAAGTCACCAGTCGACTAGAAGGGCTTAAAATGTATGACACAACGACAGAAGGCGATGCTATCACCGAACGATTGGGGAAAGCTGATTGGCGCGTTATAGATCTTACGACTGATGGAAGTTGTGCGTGTTTCGGTTTGGATGGGAACGATAAAAGCCACATACGCGTAGATAGTGATCGCACCAAAGATCTATACGAGCTGAAACCTCACAACGTTGACCACGGCATACAGTCTCTAAGCCTGTTGCTAGGGCTGGGCAATCTTGCTCGTCATGCCGCATCCTACACGCCAAATCAAGACCTACTCGAGTCAGTCGAATGGTACCGACACCAAACATTCTAATATTGACATACTGATTACGCCTTGGTATAAGTGGGGTAATACAACTTCAAAAATACACAGATTAAGGAATTGCGAGTACCCATGTCTGACCTACCAGAGAAACAAGTAAAGCGACTTCACGCTTTAATTCAAGAAGCAGAAACAAACCTAGCAGCTGCTAAGGAATTATTGATTAGTATCATTGGTGATGATGGCACAGTTATCACCCCAAAGACCAGCAATAACGAAGAAGTTGGCGGCAAGGTTATCGAGGGTGTGTTTGACGGTCAAAAGATGGCTGGACCTGATGGCAAAGAGTACCCTGTGCCTGCTAACTATGCCAGCAAGTCAAAGCTTGTTGAAGGCGATATTCTTAAACTGACTATTGCGGACGACGGTAGCTTCATTTACAAGCAAATTGGCCCGATCGAACGAACTCAGATTATCGGTACTCTCGTCCAACATGACGGGGCTTATTACGTCGAAGCGAACGGAAAAGAATACCGTATCCTTCTCGCTAGTGTGACTTATTTCCGTATCAACGTTGGCGACCAAGTGACCATTATTATCCCAACTGACAACCCAGATGCTACTTGGGCGGCTGTCGAAGCGTCACTTTAGTCAGATTGACTTTTACCTCTTAAAATGATATAATCAACCTCAGCTTTTTGCGTTTCATCGCGATTGGCTTGTCCTGTGAGTTCGCTCACGCCGAAAAGTAGGAAAGCTGGGGAAATGAATAGCTTGCTGTACCCGCCTCTCATCGAGGTGGTCTCCCGCGATCGTGCCGCGATGTCGGCCCTTCGTAGCGCCCGCATCTTCCACACCGTTGGACTGACTCTCTGGAGTCGAGAGGAGCTGGTCGCCGACACAGGCGTCACGCTCACTCAGGTCCGACACATGGAGGTGGCCCTCAAGGAGGCTGGACTCGCACTGCGTCCGTACTCCTACAAGAAGGTGGACATGGTCATTGACCAGCTGCCCGTGAACGAGACCTCGTCTGCGGAGCTGCTCCACCTGTGGTTCACCCAGAGGGAAGCGGATCTCAAGAGGAAAGATAGCGTCAGGTACTATCCCTGCGCCGTCGTCACCCTCCTGACCGCGAACCTCGGCTGCAAGACGGTCGGCGATGTCCTGGAGATCAACACCGGAGAAATTCGCCGGCTACTCCGATCGCTCACCGAAGGTCAGTGGCAGTTCTACGCGGGTCACAATCCGCGTGTACGGCGCGATGCCAGTCGAGAAGTCATCATCCCCAAGATGGTGACGAACTACTTCGACCGACTCGGCCGCTGGGGTCTCACCGAGAAGGTGAAAGTGCTGACGCACGCTTCACCGACGCCTACAAGATCGGCTCGCTGAGCTCACCGGACATGCTGATCCGCCCTCCGGGGCGGGTCGGCGTGACCCCTAGAAACAGGTGAAAACGTGTTACTAGGGATCACTTGCAAAAGCAACACATAAGCACTATAGTAGGTGTATCACTGAGGTGAAAACAAAAAAGGGTGACCAAATTAGGGGATTAGTGTGGCAAAACTTCATTTTAAGTACGGTGCGATGAATAGCGGTAAGAGCGATACCCTTATTAAGACTGCCTATAACTACATTGAGCGTGGTCTCAGCGTCGTTGTCGTAAAACCGAGCATCGATACAAAAGGCGATAACTTAATCGTTGCGCGTGCCGGTATGACCCGTGCAGTTGATATTATTGCGACACCTGATCTCGATATCCGCCTCTCAGTAAAAAAATATGCAAAAGACAATGGCATCGAACACATTGCCTGCGTGCTTATTGACGAAGCCCAATTCTTGACCGACGAACAGATCAATCAACTTTTTTCAATCGCAAAAGAGGATCAGACATCAGTCATTGCCTATGGACTGCGCGCTGACTTTAGAACTGAGCTATTCCCTGGCAGCAAAAGACTCCTTGAACTTGCAGATAACATCGAAAAACTACCGACAATGTGTCGTTGTGGAAACCAAGCCGAGTTTAACTGCCGAAAAGTAAATGACGAATATATTTTTGAGGGAGAACAGGTCGCCATCGACGGCGAAGGCAGCGTTACCTACGATTCATTATGTGGATCGTGCTATTTAACAGAGAAGGCACTCGCAGCGTCCAAAAACACAACAAAATAGACCAACCGGAAACGGTATACTAAAACAAACAAAGGGGAATCAACGTGGCACAAGCACTGTATCGAAAATATCGTAGTAAGTCATTGGCGGAAGTTGTCGGCCAATCACACATCACCGATATTTTATCGCGAGCAATCAAGACAGGGCGAATCTCACACGCCTACTTACTTACTGGACCTCGAGGTGTTGGTAAAACCTCTGTTGCCCGTATTCTTGCTCACGAGATTAACAACTTGCCTTATGATGACGACTCGACACATCTCGATATCATCGAAATTGATGCAGCTAGTAATAATGGAGTTGAAGATGTCCGAACACTTCGAGAAAAGGTACAAATCGCTCCCGTATCAGCAGCCAAGAAGGTCTACATCATCGATGAAGTACACATGCTCTCAAAAGCCGCCTTTAATGCACTCCTAAAAACACTTGAGGAGCCGCCTGAGCACGTTGTATTCATTCTTGCGACAACAGACGCCGATAAGCTACCGGCAACCATTATCAGCCGTACACAGCGCTATGGTTTCCGAGCGATAAACGACACAGACGCTATCAAACATCTTCGTCATATTGCCGATGAAGAAAAGATTACAATCGACGATGCGTCACTTGCTATCATTGCGGCAAGGGGAGACGGCAGTTTTCGAGACAGCATCAGTCTTCTCGACCAGCTCTCAAGTTTGGCTGATGAAAAAACTGGCATTACTCCGGAACTCGTCGCAAATACACTTGGTCTCGCGCCATTTGATGTTGTTGATGACCTTCTGAGTGCAGTCGAAGCTCATGACGTCACTAAAGTAGCGAAGTTACTCCACGACACCGAAGCAGACGGAATCAGCGCGGTCACACTCACACAACAACTCACCTTGAAGCTCCGTGAACTCATCGCTGAAAAACCACAACTTCTGCCACTCTTCGACAACCTTCTTGACGTCGCTCGATCGAGCCAACCATCACTTAAGCTTCTCAGCACCCTCGGCACCGCCGCACTCGAAAACAAACCCCAAAAAACTGCCGCCCTCGCAACCCCAGTACTCGAAGTTACCGCAACCATCGAAGAACTCTCAAAACAAGCCACGCGCGTAAAACCCTCAATAAAAGTTGAGCCAGTAACCGAAGAGTCCTTTTTAGAAGGGGATGTCCCTTCCAAGGCGAGCCAAGCGCCACGGGCTGAGCAAAGCTCACCCGTAAAGCGGCCCCTGAAAAAAAGCGAATCTTCGGTTACGGACTTCGATTCTACTGAGCTCATTGAACATGCTCGCACCAACTTCGTTGCCCTCTACAGCGTCCTCTGCAAATGTGCATTTAGCCTAGAAGACAGCGAATTAACCATCTACACCCAGAACAATTTTTACAAAAAGAAGCTCGACGACCCAAAGTACAGTAAACACCTTTACGACTCGCTCGAGACCCTTGGTTATAAACTCAGTATCCACACAATACCCACACCTCAGCCACCCCGAGATAGCAAAGCTGCCGCGATAGCTGTTATCATGGGTGGAGGAGAAGAGGTTTCCATCGAAACCTCGTAAATGAGGCATGGCTGACAAGAACGTTCCTGCGGGGAAAATTCCACCACAAAACCTAGACGCCGAGATGAGTCTGCTCGGTGCTGTTTTGATTGATGAAGAAACACTTGCCGACATTACTGAGCACGTCAAAGCCCATGACTTTTATGACAAGCGCCATGCCATCGTTTATGATGCCATGATGCGTCTTTATGAAAAACGCCGTCCGGTTGATCTTTTGACTCTTACTGAAGAGCTCAAACGAAAGAATGAAATCGAAACCGTTGGCGGCTCAGCGTATCTTACAGAGCTGACGAACTACGTGCCGACCGCGGCACACGCTGAAAGCTACGCTGAAATCGTGGCACAGAAAGCTGTTCGTCGTCGTCTCATTAAAGCCAGTGCCGATATTTCTGAACTCGGCTTTAACGAGGAGACATCAACCCAAGAACTTCTTGAACAAGCTGAAGCAGAACTCTTTTCTGTCAGTGATCAATCTCTGAAACAAGACCTCGTCAGTATTGAAAGTATTTTGACAGAGAGTTTCGACCGTATGGAAGAACTCCACCGTAACAAGGGGAGTCTTCGTGGCGTCAGAACTGGCTACCGTGATCTTGATAATATGACAGCAGGTCTACAAAGAAGCGACTTGATTATCCTGGCAGCCCGTCCAGCAATGGGTAAAACAACACTCGTCACAAACTTGGCATACAACGTGGCGACGATCGCAAAGCAACCAGTTCTCTTCTTTAGTCTTGAGATGAGTAAAGAACAGCTTGTTGATCGTATGCTCGCAGATGCATCGGGAGTTGATGGTTGGGCAATCCGAACCGGAAATCTTTCTGATGAAGACTTTAGTAAACTTTCTGAAGCTATGGGTGAAATGGCTGAAGCGCCGATCTTTATTGATGACACTCCAGGAGTCAGTGTGCTTGAGATGCGCACAAAAGCCCGTCGCGCTGCACACGAACAGCCACTCGGCCTTATCATCGTCGACTACCTCCAGCTGATGCAGGGGAGTGGGCGAGATGGCGGCAATCGCGTACAAGAGGTGAGTGAAATCTCACGTGGCCTGAAGCTGCTCGCTCGTGAGTTGAACGTTCCTGTGATTGCACTTTCTCAGTTGTCTCGTTCTGTCGAATCCCGTTCACCTCAAATCCCTCAACTCGCTGACCTCCGTGAATCAGGATCAATCGAGCAAGATGCCGATATTGTTATGTTTATTTACCGTGAAGCGTATTACAACCCAGATACCGACCGAGGGAACATCACCGACCTGATTATCGCCAAGCACCGTAACGGACCGACCGGTAAGGTTGAACTTTACTTCCACCCAGAACGTCTCCGCTTCATGTCACTCGACCGCAAGCATGATGAGTAAGTGATATAATCAAAGTATTCTATGGCATCGTTAGATCTGACCAAGTACATTCTGTATAGGTGGCGTTACATCCTAGGCTATGCTGTTATTGGTTTGCTTCTGGCGGCACTCCTTATTTTTGCAGGACTCTTCATTCCTGGTGGCATCTCTCCCGAAGAAATGCGTGCTGCTGTGCGCGCCGATAACCTCTCCTTGAGCGATTGGAGTACACTAGGTGTCACAAGTCTCCCGTATTATCTTCTCCAAGCGACAATTTTTCACTTCTTTGGTATTTATGACTTTACGATAAAAATACCTTCACTCATATTGGCCCTTTTTTCTGCGATTGGGCTTATTTTGCTCCTCAGACGATGGTTTAAACCAAATATTGCCGTCCTCGCATCACTAATTGCTATTACCACCGGTCAATTCTTATTCGTTGCTCAAAATGGTACGCCGAGTATTCTTTATATCTTCTGGCCCGTCCTCCTGCTTCTTCTCGGTACACAAGTCACCCGAGCAAAACGTTTCCGAGGTTTCTGGAAAGTTTCTTTTGCCATATCAGCAGCACTCAGCCTCTATACACCACTCAGTATCTATCCATTACTTGCTATATTCTTGGCGATTATTCTCCACCCGCACCTACGCAACGCCGTCCGCCGGCTATCGAAAGTGAAAGTCACCATTAGCGTTCTACTCGGCGCGATTATTGTTTCACCACTCGTTATCCTCATTTGGCAAACACCTCAGCTTGGCCTGACCATGCTCGGCATTCCTTCCACTTGGCCACCTGATATCGCTGCCAATGTGGTGACAGTGCTCAAACAATACTTTGTCTTCTGGGCACCGAGTACTACCACCCTCATGACCCCAGTCTTTGGACTTGGTTCCGTTCTCATTATCTTGCTCGGTCTTTATCGAATGATTCGTACACGCGAGACAACCCGCAGCTACCTGCTCATTATCTGGCTACTCTGTTTAATTCCAGTCCTAGTGCTCAACCCTATATTTACGAGTGTCACTTTTGTTCCGATGGTACTACTGCTCGCAGCAGGGTTAACCAGCCTTATTGGCTATTGGTACCGTCTCTTCCCTCGTAATCCTTACGCACGTATCTCAGGACTTGTACCGCTCGTTATCCTCGTTGTTGTTCTTATGGGGTCGGGGCTCGATCGATTTGTCTACGGATACCATTACGACCCAAATACTGCGGTGAACTTTTCAAGGGACCTCAAGTTATTGCCAAAAGATACGACTAGCCTCGTCGTCTCGGCAGATGAATTACCATTCTACCAAGCGGTTTCTCACCACCGCGACGGGCTCACTGTCTCGACACAACCAGATCTGAGCGTTCCTAGCTTTACAACCACACGAGCAGCAAAGAATAATTACAGTTTATATGCTATCGATAAGATCATTACGACCACCTACTCAAAAGATAGTGATCGCCTCTATATCTATAAAAAGGTAACTCAGTAACGTATAATTAAGGCAGTAAGTAAAGACGGAGTTAAATTATGGCTTTTGACCAAGTAAAAATGTTGAACCAATTACGTAAAGCACAAAATGAATTGAAAAAAGAAGTTGTTGAAGTTGAAGCAGGTGATGGCGCAGTTGTCGTCCAAATTACTGGTGAGATCAAGATTAAGAAAATCACCATCGATCCAGAACGAGTTGATGTTGATGACATCGGAGAACTTGAACACTGGATTGAAATTGCAGTCCGCGATGGCCTCGTAAAAGCACAAGAGATCGCTGCTGAAAAAATGAAACCCCTCATGGGTGGACTTGGCAACCTAGGACTCTAGTCGTGGCACATTTGCTGCCTGTTGCGCTTGAGAAATTAATCGACGAACTAGGACATCTTCCTGGCGTTGGGGCGCGTACCGCTGAAAGGTACGCCTACTACCTTTTGCGCGCAGAACAGCGTATAAACGACGGGCTGGCGACTGCTATCCATGATGTTCACTCTCAAGTGAAGACCTGCCCGATCACCTTTGCACTCATCGATGCTGACGAAGAGGTCTCTGAGCTCTACAGTGATCCAGATCGTGACAAAACACTCATCGCAGTCGTCGAAGAACCGCTCGATATCGTAGCACTCGAACGAACGGGGCAATTTAAGGGAACGTATCACGTCCTTGGTGGGGCAATAAGTCCTATTGACGGTATTGGTCCTGAGCAACTGCATATCCCCGAACTTCTGAAACGTATTACCGACGATGAGGTAAAAGAAATTATTATCGCTACAAATGCCAGCGTTGAAGGGGAGTCTACAGCACTCTTTTTGCAACGACATGTTCTCGATGCTGGCCTTAAGGTGATAATGAGCCGCTTGGCACGGGGTATTCCTGTCGGTGTGGATCTTGAGTACGCCGATCAGATCACTTTAACACATGCACTTGAAGGCCGTCGTAGCTTGTAAATATAGTACTTTAATGGTATAAATACCATTAAGCCTCATCCCGTAGGTCTATCGATTCCCTTGGAGGAAAAGTGTTCCGTACCATCTTTGGCAAGCGCTGGCTGCAGACTCATATCTACATGACCCGCATGTTGGATAACGCCATCGAGCACCGCTACGAGAAGCACAGCGTCCTCATCGGAACGCTGCTCCTCGTCGCCGCTCTCAGTGTCGTGCCGCTCTCCGTCTACGGACTTCAGTCCGGCAGCTTCGGGCCCGACCTGGCGTTTCTGCTGGCAGTCATCGGCCTGTTCTGCGTCTACATCGGCGTGCACAATCTTCGGATTCGCCGTGTCCACGAGATCCTGATCAAGAACTCCACGAGTGAGTGGCGCTACCGCTACCTCTTCAGTGAAGACGACTTGATCTACCAGTCGATCATGTTCCCGTCCTACGTCGAGTACCTGGACGGACGAGATCGCGAGAGCATCAACATGGAGGCTTGGTGTATCCTCCAGGACTACGCGCGTTCGGCGCTCGACCACTGGGAGATCATCAACATCGAGATGGCGCACCCCGATTGCAGTGACTCCGAGAGAATACAACTCGAGGAAGAGCAACAGGAGTACATCCATTCGATCGCCCATGCGGCTGGAATCCGCATCGCCGCACTGCTGGGACTCGATCCGGGCTCGTTCTTCAGAGACCGTGCTCGGATGATCGTCAAGAGCCGGCGACCCAACAACAAGTAGACCACGGAGACGGCTCAGGCGTCTGGCACGAACGGTACCCCCGATCGTTGCCAGGCGCCTGTCTTCAATTTCTGTTACAATAAGACCCAATGTTCGATAAAGCAAAAAATCTTATTACCGAGGCAAAAAAAATTGTCATCATTCAAGCTGAAAACCCTGACGGTGATTCTCTTGGTAGTGCACTGGGCTTAGAAGAAATTTTAGGTGATCTTGGCAAAGAAGTCAGCCTCTACTGCGACGTCGAGACCCCAAAATACCTCCGCTACATAAACGGCTGGGATCGTGTCAGCCAAGACTTTGATACGTCCGCTGATCTTGCTATTATCGTCGACACCAGCAGTGAGACACTTATCGGAAAATCATTGGACATACCAGGTGTGCGTCATTTCTATGAAACCCACCCAGTTCTTGTGATTGACCACCATAATCTTGTTGAATCAACTCTAAGCTTTGAACACACGCTCTTAAACGAAAAGGCTGTTGCTGCCGGTGAACTACTGTATTACATGGCAAAAGATGCTGGATGGGCTATCAACCCTGCAGGCGCTGAAGCGATGCTCGCCGGAATCTTATCAGATAGCCTCGGGCTTTCGACTCAAAACACTACTGCAGAGTCATATGAAGCCGCAGCGGGCCTTGTCCGCCTCGGAGCTGACCCTCACGCACTCGAATCACGTCGTCGTGAGTTTATGAAAAAGTCAGCTGAGATTCTTGCCTACAAAGGACGTCTGCTCGAACGAATCGAGTATTTCCTCGACGGGAGACTCGCCCTTATTCATGTGCCCTGGGAAGAGATCCAAGAATTTAGCGATCAGTATAATCCGAGTGTCCTTGTGCTCGATGAAATGCGTCTCGTTGAAGGGGTGCAGTTAGCAATTGCTATCAAGACCTACCCTGATGGTAAACTCACCGGTAAACTCCGCAGTAATGCACCGATTTCAGAACAAGTCGCTGGTTTCTTCGGTGGTGGCGGCCATGCATATTCTGCAGGCTTCCGTGTCTTCGAAGAATATGACAAAATAATTTCAGAATTACTAACAGCTACAGACAAGGCTCTCAACAATCATGACGCTTCGCTTTCATAACCAACTCAGCAAACAAGTAGACGATTTTACGCCACTGGTTGATGGTAAAGCGACTCTATACACTTGTGGCCCAACTGTCTATGACTATCCTCATGTCGGTAACTGGTCTGGATACATCTATTGGGATATCCTCGTCCGAGTCCTACGTGCAAACGACCTTCAGGTGACTCGAGTGATGAACATCACCGATGTTGGCCACTTGGTGAGCGATGCAGATGACGGCGAAGACAAGCTCGAGAAGGGTGCTCGTCGTGAAGGAAAAACCGCTTGGGAAGTCGCAGCCTTTTATACTGCGGACTTTATGAAGGGTATCGAACGTCTTGGCCTGATCAAGCCTGACCACATCACCAAAGCCACCGACTTTATCGAGGAACAGTTAGCGCTTGTACGAACATTGAAAGAGAAAGGTTTTACCTACGAAATCGATGATGGTATTTATTTTGATACATCGAAATTTCCATCCTATGATGATTTTGCCGATCTAAATCTTGAAGCTCAAAAAGCAGGGGCACGAGTCGAATTTAATCCTGAAAAAAGGAACCATAGCGACTTTGCACTTTGGAAATTCACCCCAAGCGGTGAAAAGCGGGACATGGAATGGGACACTCCTTCTGATCTTATCGAAGCAGGTGAGACACGACGAGGATTTCCTGGTTGGCATCTCGAGTGTTCAGCTATGGCGATGTCTCTCTTAGGTGAGACTCTCGACCTACACACAGGCGGTATCGACCACATCCCCGTACACCACACAAATGAAATTGCTCAATCTGAAGGTGCAACAGGCGTTCGATTCACAAACTATTGGGTACACAACAACCACCTAAAGGTGAACGGAACAAAAATTAGTAAATCTCTTGAAAATGGCTTTACACTTGATGACCTTGAGAAGAAGGGATATAGTCCACTCGACTTTCGACTTTTTGTTCTCCAAAGTCATTACCGAACTGAAGGCAATTTCACTTTTGAGAATCTAGAAGCTGCAAAGAATCGTCTCCTCAATTGGCGTAACGTCGCCGCACTACGCCATCAAACACACGACACAATTCGTGACGACGACGAGAAATCAACCGATGACAAGACAGTATCACTCTATGCGGCCTCTCAGGCACTCGTAGAGACTCTTTCAAATGATCTTGATACTCCTGAAGCATTTAAAATAATCGATGATGCCTTTAGTCGTATTCTTGGCGTATCAGTCGGTGACATCCACCAACATGCTTTAACGAGCTTCCTTGAAACCATCGACGATCTTCTTGGTCTACAATTACTCAAAACAACTCCGGACATTGACGATGATGTCAAAAGACTCATTGTTGAGCGAGAACGTGCTCGAGAGAACAAAGACTGGAAGGCTTCAGATAGCCTCCGAGCAGACATAGAAAAAAGCGGCATCACTGTTCGTGACACCGCCAATGGTTCAATCTGGGAATATAGCAGCTAAGCTTTTGCTTCCGTCTTCGTCGTTATTTCGGCATCTGGAATCTTTGGAAGTTTATTTGCCTTGCGAAGCATAAGGTGCTCATCGATCAGTACTCGGATAGTTCCAGCGATTGGAATCGCGATGATACCACCAACAATACCGAACATGTAGAGTCCAACGGTGATTGCCACCAAGACTGCTAATGCAGAAAGCTCGTTCTTACGCGCTTGGATGTGTGGCGCTATGAAGTTGTTTTCGATCTGTTGGTAGACAATGAAGTAGATCAAGTAAACGATTGCAGCCGGCAAACTACTGAATGCCAAGAGGATAAGGATGATACCCGCACCAATCGTAGAACCGAACATTGGGATCAATGAAAGAGTGAAGGTAACCGCAACCGCTGGCATCGCGAGGTTAGCAGGTAATGCTGGGAATATGAGACTCAGCACGAAGATCGTGAAGCCGGCCAGTGTTGCACCGATCGTCGATACGGTCAATTGTCCAGTAATGTAGCCTTGGATAACCCCATAAATACGCCCAAGAACTCGCTTGTGAGTTTCCATGCGCTTTTTATTCGCATACATGCTCCACATTTGTTTCATCCAACCCGGTCCTTCGATGAGCATCAAGAAGGTAAGCACCAGCACTAAGAACAATGAGAAGAGGAACGTGACGATAGAACCGATCCCGGTGACGACACTTTTTCCGACGTTGCTTGCCCATCCAGCAGCACTATCTTTAACCGAGTTCACCGCGCTATCAACCTGTGGTTGTAAGTTATATTGGTCAATCACCCCGCGGAGACCGTCCCACGACTTAGTGGCGGTATCAACAAAGGTAGGTAATGTTTGCGCAAATTTAGCGGTCTGTTGAATGACTGGTGGAATGACTAGGAACACGATCGCTCCAAGGAGTAAAACGATCGCGACATAGGCAATTGCTGTTGCCCCGACTCGGCTTTTACCTGGCAGGCGTTTTGCGATTTGTGAGACTGGCCCATTCAATGCAAGCGCCAAAAACAGTGAAGCGCCGACAATAATAAGTGCAACTCGAGCGTTATAGGCGAGATAGCCAATGAGGCCCAATGCAATAACGACTACCCAAAAACGTACAAACGTGCGCGTATCAATATGTACAGTGCTATTCTTCATGGTTCGTATTATACACATATTCGGATGAAAGAAGTAGTTCAGCTCTGGCAAGATGCTTATCCTTAGGCTATAGTGTTGGTATATGGACGAACTTCTACGAAAACTACGCACGATTTTTGAAGGTGAGATTTTAACTGACGATATCACACGGGCAAATTTTAGCCACGACGCAAGCATTTATGAGCTAGTTCCGGAAGCGGTACTCTCACCGAAGAACGCAAAAGATATTGAAACACTCGTCAAGTTTGTCAATAAAAATAAAAAATTACACCCCAGCCTTTCAATTACTCCTCGCAGCGCTGGGACTGACATGTCGGGAGCAGCGATTGGTAACTCTTTGGTGATTGATATGCTAAAGCACTTCAATCAGATCGAAGGGCTATCGGGAAAGATTCTCCATACACAACCTGGCGTCTATATGCGTGATATCGATCCTTTCTTAGCGAAAGAAAATCTAATGCTTGGTTGTGTTCCGGCGAGCCGTGCCATCAATACGATTGGCGGTATGGTCGGCAACAACTCGGGTGGTGAACAATCGCTTCGATATGGCAACACTGAACGCTCTGTACGTGAATTAAAGGTTGTTCTCGCTGACGGAAACGAATACCTGGTGAAACCTTTAACCAAGAAACAACTCGAACTAAAGATTAAACAAAAGACCTACGAATCTGAACTGTACCGAAAAGTATATGAAATGATCGAAGCAAATTACGATCTTATTAAAAATGCCCGCCCTCACGTCAATAAGAACTCGATGGGGTACAACCTATGGAGTGTCTGGGATCGTGGCACAGGTATCTTCGACTTAACACATCTCTTCACAGGCAGCCAAGGAACACTAGGCATTATTACTGACATTAAGATCGAGGCTGTCGAAAAAGCACCACACGAAGGACTCCTGCTGGCATATCTCCCATCTCTCAAACATCTCGGTGAGATTATCCCCCTGGTTATGAAGCATCAACCATCAACCTTTGAAGGTTTTGATGATATTACATTCAACCTCGGTATCCGCTATTTCTCAACCTTCCGTAAACAGCTAGGGATGAAAGAATGGGCCCGTCAACAGGCATCACTCCTTGGTTCGGTCGCAAAGTTCAAAGGCCACCTTCCAAATCTTCTCCTTATGATTGAGTTTGAAGGTCAAACAAAAGAAGAAGTCTACAAAAAGATATCGATCATGCACGATGCGCTAAAGCATTTCCCTATAAAAATGGATATCGAAGGCGATGAAGCATCAGAAGCGCCTTTTTGGCAGATTCGTCGAGCAGCACTTGCACTGCTTCGTAATCGTGTTCACGACAAGTACGCCTCTCCGTTCATTGATGACATGACCGTCCAGCCAAAGCACTTGCCTAAGTTTGTTCCCGAACTCCGTAAGGTCATCCGAAAATATAAACTCCCTGCGACCGTTCAAGGTCACTTTGGTGATGGCAACTTCCACGTCATCCCATTGTTGGATATTGCCGGAACGAAGGACCAACTGAAGCTTGAGCCAGTAATGCGTGAGCTTATCCCGATTGTGCTCAAGTACGGGGGTACAATGGCAGGCGAACACAATGACGGTATGGTACGAGGTCCGTGGCTCCCTGCCGTCTTTGGTAACGAAATGTTTGCCATCTTTAAAGACGTCAAAGAACTCTTCGATCCAAACTTCATCTTCAACCCACATAAAAAGACTGACGCAGCCTGGGAATATAGCATGGATCACGTCCGAACTACGAATCAGAACGGCTGGATAAAATAGCTTTTTGACGATTCAAGCTAGATAATGTATAGTAAAGATACGATGAACAGTACCGAAACTGTCGGCTGTGTCAAAGCAGCAACCAAAATCTTAGGTGACAAATGGACACCCCAATTGCTGCGCTTCTTCGTCAACGAAGAAACCGTCCGTTTTTGTCAGATTCAAGATCTCGTTGAGGGGATAAACCCTCGGACGCTGTCAGCACGCTTAGATTACTTAGAATCTGAAGGAATAATCACAAAATCACCAACGACTTCAGATAGCCGATGTGAATACAGCTTAACTGAAAAAGGCTACGAGTTAGTGCCAATTCTTAAAGACATGGAAGCGTGGAGTGATCGCTACGCAACTGTCACAGCTTAAGACATTCTTAAGATCTTCCCAAAATTAAGTATTTTTTAAGGACTGCAGGGCTATACTTATTATATGAGAGTCCTGATTGTTGAAGATGAACATAAAATTGCACGAGCACTGAAAAAAGCGCTCGAGCAAGAGACCTATGCGGTAGATGTAGCATATGATGGCGACGAAGGCCACGCTATGGCCACCACGGAACCATATGATATTGCAATTATTGATCGGATGCTTCCAGGTGAATACGATGGACTTGGTATCGTGAAGGCTATGCGCGAAGCGAAAGTTCATACGCCTGTCTTATTCCTAAGTGCGCTGGGGAGTGTTGCTGAACGAACAGCAGGACTTGATGCTGGTGCTGACGATTATTTAGTAAAACCATTCGCGCTCGAAGAACTACTGGCTCGCGTTCGTGCATTGCTACGTCGACCAACCGAACAACAGGCTACTATACTAAAAGCAGGGGACCTGACTCTCAATACCATCACCTATAGTGTTGAGCGCGGAGGCAAACCAGTCCAACTCACCAGTAAAGAATTCGCGTTACTTGAATACATGCTCAGAAACCCAGGCCGGCCATTGAGCAAAGAAATTATTATTAGCCATGTCTGGGATTATGATGCAGATATCCTCCCTAATACCGTCGAGGTATATATTAAATATCTCCGAAACAAAATCGATATTCCCTTTAAATCTGCGCTGATCCACACCGTTCGCGGTTTCGGCTATAAACTCGAGGCATAAAAGATGCAAATGTTCACCTCGGCAACACTCAAGCTGACTGGTTGGTACCTTGCTATCATCATGACGATCAGCATTTTTTTTAGTTTTGCTATTTACCAGATAAACTTCCATGAGGTAAATGTCCGTCTGGAAAACCTCCAAAACGGCTTGATTAACACTCCAAGCTTCCGACCCATGATCCTCGATAATGATGGCACCAACATTCGACAGGCACAATCCGACCAAGCAGCGCTACAAATGATCTTATCCCTCATCTATATCAATCTCATCATCTTGGTAGCAGGAGGTTTTGGTAGTCTATTTCTCGCACGACGAACGTTACGGCCAATCCAAGAGGCTCACGAAGCGCAAAGTCGTTTCACCAGTGACGCCAGCCATGAACTTCGAACGCCGCTGACAGTCATTAAGGCTGAAATCGAGGTACTTCTTCGTGACAAGAAGATCGACCCAAAGGAAGCGAGAGAACTGCTCGAAAGCAATCTCGAAGAAGTCGAGAAACTCATTCAACTTTCTGAAATGCTTCTTAATCTATCGAGACTCGATGAAAATAACCTAGAAAAGAAGCAAGAGAATATACCTCAGCTTCTCGAGGCAACGCTCAAAACATTTAAAGCCTCGTCAAAAAGATTTGATATTACCACCCGTAAAAACGCATCAGCCTATGTCAACAAAGCCGCGATCATAGAACTCATGTCAATCTTGATCGATAATGCTTTGAAATATAGCGAACCAAAATCAAAGATCACTATACGAGTTTTTCAAAAACTCACCACATTAGGATTTGAAATCATTAATATAGGTCCTGCGATTAAAGAAGAGGCGCTACCTCACTTATTTGAAAGATTTTATCGTGGCGACGGCTCTCGCACTAACAGTAACAAAAACGGGTACGGCCTCGGGCTCGCCATCGCAAAGAAGATTGTTGATGTTCACGATGGAGAGATCCATGTTGAAAGTAAAAATGGAAAAACAGTTTTTACGTTTTATCTGCCAATTCTCAGAATCCCTAAAGCATAAGTTCAGTATTAAAGAATACACTCAGTCTATCATCTACAAATAATAAAAGGAGATAGACAGATGAATGTAGTTAGTAGGGGCATAAAGAATGCTCTGAGGAGTCCGATGAAGTCCGGCGCGATCATACTCATGTTTGCCATAAGTATTGCTCTGGTACTCAGCATGCTCGTGGCTCGTGGCAGTGTGACCGAAAAAATAAATGAAGTGAAGTCGAGCGCTGGCACGACCGTGACTATCCAGCCTGCTGGAGTCATGGGATTTCAGGGTGGCGGCGATCCGCTTACGACTGACCAGCTGACGACAATATCGTCAACCGCTCATGTGAGCTCTGTGACCTCGACGCTGTCGGATCAGCTTGGGACAGATGATACAAACCTAACGTCATCATTGACGCTGGGAAGCTTTGGTCAACGACAAATGCGTTTCGAGTCATCGGACACTAGTTCATCAACCACAACAACGGGTGCCGAGCCGGCTCTAAGCGATCGACCCGCTCCAACACCACGCATTACAGTCACGGGGACCACCGATCCCAATTCTGTATCAACTGATGGGAATAGTCTCAACATCACCACCGGGAAAACGATTGATGCCTCGTCATCAGACAATGTCGCACTGGTCGGTACTGACCTTGCAACAAAGAATAACCTCGAAGTAGGCGATACTTTTACCGCATACGGTACGACTATCACTGTCGTTGGAATCTATAAAACAAGTAACACCTTCCAAGATAGCGGTGTTATTATGCCACTCAAAACCGTCCAAACACTGACTGACCAAGCAGGTGCTGTCACCAGTGTCAAAGCGACTGTCGATAGTAGCGATAATGTCAGCTCAACTGTCAGTGCATTGAAAACTGCTCTTGGGGATAAAGCTGATATCACGAGTGAAATTGAGCGTGCTAATGAAAGCGTTGCGTCACTGGAAAGCATTTCTAGCTTGGCACTCGCAGGGGTAATCGGTGCAGCAATTGCTGGAGGAATTATCATTTTGCTCGCGATGATTATGGTTGTGAGAGAGCGACGCCGTGAGATTGGTGTCATCAAAGCAATCGGCGGCACAAATGCAAAGGTAGTAGGACAATTCATTACTGAAGGCCTGACTATCACCGTTATTGGAGCAGTCGTCGGACTATTCCTGGGGGTTCTCGTTAGTGGACCAATGACCACATCACTCGTCAGTAGCAGCCAAAATACAAATACCTCAACGCAACGTGGACCTGGTGGTCCGGGTGCAGCGATCCAAGGTGGATTTAATCAAATTGGTCAGAATGCTGATCAAATTACTGCAAACCTCACACCACAGATTTTTGCCTCAGCAGTCGGTATCACGCTCTTGATTGCGATCTTAGGAAGTGCCATCCCCGCATGGTTTACCGCCCGAGTTCGTCCAGCAGAAGTATTAAGGACAGAATAGGAGAATATATGTTAACCGTAGAACAAGTATCAAAATCATTTCAAACACCAGGCGGGCAAGTAAAAGCCCTGCAAGATATCAACTTGAAAGTAAAGACAGGCGAATTCGTCAGCATTATCGGCAAAAGCGGTAGCGGGAAGAGCACACTGCTTAGTATTCTCGGTGCGCTCGATAACCCAACCAGCGGTACCATCACTGTCGACGATACCTCAATTACGAAACTCAGCGGTTCTCAACAAACGAAATACCGCGCCAGTAAGATCGGCTTTGTCTTTCAGCAGTACAACCTGATTCCGAACTTAACAGCTCTCGAAAATGTCATGCTCGCCCTCGAATTTGGTGGCTATCCAGCCAGCAGCAGGCGTGACCGAGCAATCCAACTCCTTGAGTCTGTTGGGATTGAAAGTGATCAACAATTGCGACGACCGTCACGATTGAGTGGTGGTCAACAGCAACGCGTCAGTATTGCTAGAGCACTGGCAAACAAACCATCCTTTATCCTCGCGGATGAACCAACAGGAAATCTTGACAGCGCAACCGGTAAAAAGATATTTGATCTCTTACACGACCTATCACGAAGCGAGAAGACCACCATCATTGTTGTCACCCATGATCTTGAGATCGCGGGCAAGACTGACCGAACTTTCACCTTATCGGATGGCAAAATTACAACAAAATAATGTGTGTTTTTAAGAATTAACTCAGCTAAGTGAGCGATACTCATAACCAGTAGCAGTAACAAAAAGCTACACACAAACAAAGTGCTAATGCACAAGGAGGGAGTGAACACTATGAACACCACCATCACCACTGAACATAAAACAATTCTACTCAGTAAAAAGGGTATGAAAGAATTGCGTAAAGCAATTACACAACTCGAGCATGACCGACAGTCAGTCATTCGCGGTCTGCACGACATCGACAAGAGTACTGGTCATGATGACCGCCTTGAACGCATCGAACGCCTAGCGCGGCTTGAAGCAATCGAGTCTGAACTCGCCGAAAAACACCAGACGTTGAACGATGCGAAACTACTTCCATCACGACGTGCACGCATGAAAGTAGCGATTGGCTCAATTGTTGATCTCATCGATCAAGAAGGACGTCTCGTTCGTTACACACTCGTTGATACCATCGAGGCTAACCCTAGCGACGGACGCATATCCGTCCTAAGTCCACTAGGGAGTAACCTCGTCGGCAAGACAGTGAAGGATATCGTGCAATGGGGCTCAGATCTCCAAGGGAAAAAACTTCAACTTGTCCGTATCAGTTAAGCGTTTCGGTCAGTGACAAATAGCCTCCGTTCTTGGAGGCTATTTTGTTACAATAAAGGTAATGCTTTTTTATCATCAATCCGTCGACGATACCTACGCCGAGTTTCGCAGCGGTCCTGATGGTATCTCGCGTCGTGAAGCCGAAAATAGATTACATGTCTATGGGCCCAACGCCATCAAGATAAAAGGCGACCCTCTGTGGCGAGCCCTCCTTGAACCTTTCCGTAATGTCTTTATGTTGGTACTATTTGCCGCAGCAATCATTAGCTTCTTTCATCATGCGCCTTTCGATGGCATTATTATCATCTCAATCATGATGATCAGCGCTTTGATTTACTACGTTCAGCGCTTTTCAACAGAAAGGGTCCTCAGATCACTCCAAAAACGCTCGAGCCAGCAAGTCGAAGTGACTCGTGGTGGAGAGAAGTTGACCGTAGATGCCAGCGAACTCGTTCCGGGAGATATCGTCTCACTGACAGAAGGTGATAAAATCCCAGCCGACATACGGCTCGTATCAGCAGATTCTGTCAAAGTTGACGAGGCGATGCTGACGGGTGAATCGGAAGCTATGAGCAAATCGCCAGAGACACTACCCGATAAAAAAGAGGTCTACGAACAAACAAATATGCTGTTTCAGGGCTCTTTTATTATCTCCGGTAACGCAACTGGTATCGTGGTCTTCACCGGTAACCGAACCGAGTTTGGGCGTATCGCTGAGCTCAGCAAAAAAACGAGTGATGATTCAGTAAGTCCGGTTCAAAAGAAGATCGACAGGCTACTTGTCTATATCGTGATCGTCGTCGCTAGTCTTGCGGTGGTGGCATTTGTGTTGGCGCTCCTTCGAGGTATTGAGTTCACTGAAGCGATCCGCTTCGTTCTTGCAATGACCGTTTCAGCAGTACCCGAAGGTCTCCCTGTCGCCATTTCCGTTATTCTCGTTCTCGGGATGCGTCGAATGACGAAAAAGAAGGCACTAGTGCGCTCAATGCAAGCAATTGAAACCATCGGTGTCATTACGACCATTGCCACTGATAAAACTGGTACGTTGACCGAGAACAAACTCTCTGTCCAAGAAATATGGCAACCAGATCACAACAAACATCCTCTCCACACGATCGCGTACCGAACCATTACCCATCAGGATCATAAGGGAGGTGACCCTCTTGATAGTGCGATGGATCAATACGTCAGCGTAAAAAGAGACGTTGATACAAAAGGTGAGTCGATCTCATCCTTGCCATTCAATCAAGCGCTCGCTATGAGTGGTAATGTTTGGCAGATAGGGGCCGGGTATGAGCTTGCCGTTAAAGGTGCTCCCGAACAAATTCTAGGCAGGAGCCATCTTTCAAAGACCGCTCTCGATGAGGCTGAGACAGCGCTCACACACCTCACCTCACAGGGCTACCGCGTCATCGCGCTCGCAACAAAGAAAATCGATAAGCCAATCTATTCATTTCAAGAAATGAATCCCGCTCAACAACTTGAGTTCGTCGGCTTTTTAGCTATCGCTGACACCATTCGAAGAAGTAGCCGAAATGCCATCCATGTTGCACAGCAGGCGGGCGTCACTGTCCGTATGATTACTGGTGATCATTTCGAAACCGCTTTCCATATCGCGAAAAAGCTAGGACTTGCCAAAAACCGTGACCAGGTCTTTGATAGTCGTTTGATGGATGAATTGTCTGAACAAGAATTGGCAGATCGCATCAACAGTGCCCGTGTCTTCTCTCGAGTCACCCCAGAAAATAAATTCCGTATCTTAAAAGCACTGAAACAGAAAGAAATCACCGCTATGACCGGTGACGGAGTGAATGATGTCCCGGCGCTTGCAAATGCCCATGTTGGTATTGCTATGGGGAGTGGCTCACAGATCGCAAAAGATGCAGGTGCCATTATCCTTCTAAACGATAACTTCGATAGTATTGTCAGCGCGATGAAAGAGGGAAGAATTGTCTTTTCAAATGTCCGGAGAATGCTCTTTTATCTCCTCTCGTCTAATACCGCTGAAGCACTTATCATGGTTGTCGCGCTTATCATCGGTCTTCCGCTCCCACTGCTTCCTGTACAGATTCTCTGGGTCAACCTTGTCAGTGAAACAGCCGTTGTTATCCCACTGGGTCTCGAGCCAGGTGAGAAACGTATTATGCGACATAAACCTGTATCACCAACTGCCCCACTTCTCAGTAAGTACATGATAAGTCGTATCTTCTTAGTCGCCGCAACGATGACTGCTGTCACATTGATGATGTATGCGCATTATAACGCCCTCTACGGCGTCCCTTACGGCCAGACCATCGTCTTTACCTCAATCGTTGTCATGGTATGGGCAAACGCCTTTAACGCCCGTAGTACGTTTGAATCTGCCTTCAAACGGCTTAGAGTATGGAACGGTGCCTTCTTTATCGGGCTCTCCGTCTCGATCGGTCTCCAGGTCCTTGCCGTTCTGGGTCCACTCCAGGGTGTACTCCACGTCCATCCGATAGCTCTCGGGGACCTCGTTATCACGAGCGTTATCGCGTTCGCCTCAATCATCTTCGTTGTCGAAGTCCACAAGTTCTTCGGTCGTCGATTCCTTAAGAATTCTTAAATAAAAGAAATACCCAGGCTCGCAGTCCTGGGCATTAACGATTCACAAGTACTCTCCTTAGGACATAATGTTCAATAGAGTCCAGTTTCCTCCATGGTTGTCGCTGCGAAGACGGTAAAGAGATTGGCCATCAGATAGGGTAATAATCTCAGCCATTTGCTCGCCTGAGCGGACGATACAGCGAAGTCCGGCGTCGATAAATTCGTAGATTGATCCACGGAACTCCATACGACGTGGGTACGCAGACAAGTCCTTTTTGAAACCCATTTTTGTGACGGCGATTTCTTCATTGATAGTGATACGATTCATTGTTTTGTTCTCCAAAGTAGATTTATTGTGTAGTAACGCAAAATAGCTGACAACAAGATTCTGGTCAGCAGCGGCTTTTAATGGAGGAGAGATTTAGAGAGGGGAGAGAGACCGCTTCGACTCGTCTGCCTTTTTACTAAACATCACGTAGAATTGTATCGATTGCTAGGGGCGCCTTCCTGTTAACCGGGGTGTGCATAGCATCGTTTGGTGGCTTCTTTAAGCCTATAAGTGAAAATCCTCGCAGAAGTACTTATATGACTGTTCCTAGTATACTCCCGTTGACCGGCCTGATACAATAGATTTATGGCCGAACCGGTGATAAATATTAACACTTCTGTACTGACACAAGAGCAAGCAAAATCGCTCGTTAATGTGTACTCAAAAAGACTTTTTGAATGGCGCACATCGCAAGCGTCGTCTGTTCATAGTAACTATGAACGGCTTTGGACTACCATTTCAACATTGTTTCATTCTGGAGGCAAACGCCTTCGTCCATTTATGACCTTATTGACCTACCAAGCCTATTCAAACAAACCCGTCACAAATATTCTCCCTGCTGCAGTTGCCCAAGAGTTACTCCATCAGGCAATGCTCATCCATGACGATATTATCGACCGTGACACGACTCGCTATCATGTCAAAAATGTTTCTGGCCAATATCGAGATATTTACGCGGGTACACCCGAGGCAACTCATTTTGCCGATAGTAGCGCCCTCCTTGCTGGTGACCTACTCCTCTCTGAAGCCCACGTCCAGGTAGCTCTCGTAGATGTCAGCCCTGAAATCCTCACAAAAGCCCAAGACATCCTCAATCAAGAGGTCTTTCATGTTGTTGGTGGTGAATTACTTGATACCGAAGCGAGTTTCACAAATGACTCGACGATTGACCCGTTAACTATTGCTGAACAAAAAACAGCGAGCTATTCATTCGTGGGTCCGCTCACAATGGGAGCGACACTCGCTGGCGCTAGCGAAGAGCAAATCGGACTGCTCAAACACTTTGGAACCTCTGTCGGAATCGCTTTTCAGCTTCGAGATGATATTCTCGGTATCTTTGGCAGCCAAGACGTGACAGGTAAGAGTACTGAAGGTGATATCCGAGAAGGAAAACGGACACTTCTTATCGACGAGTTTTATAAGCGAGCCTCTGCTGAACAAAAGGCACAATTCGATGCAATTTTTGGCTCAAAAGATGCGACCAACGAAGATATTCAGACACTACGAGATCTGTTAACCCACAGCGGTGCCCGCTCTGCAATTGAAACCTATATCGAATCGTATAAACAACAAACCACTGACCATTTAGCCGAGCTCGACATCACAGATGATTACCGTCAACAATTTGTCAGTTTGATCGAAAAAAGCTTGGACCGGGAAAGTTAATGGATCTTTACGAACGAACATCCTATCATCTCAGTAAAGAGCTTACCAATAGCTACTCAACCTCTTTTAGCTTGAGCATGCGCTTATTTAGTCCTAACATTCGTGAACACGTCTATGCTGTGTACGGCATGGTTCGTATCGCCGACGAGATCGTCGACAGCTACGCCGGAAAAGATCAACGACTGCTTCTCGATGAGCTCGAAAAGGAAGTCAAAGCTGCGGTAAAAAGAGGCTACAGTACTAATCCTATTGTTCACTCGTATGCACTGACCGCTCATCGCTACAATATCCCCAATACGCTCGTGACTGCGTTCTTTAAGAGTATGCGCATGGACCTCCATAAAGTGACGTTTGACACCGCTCTGTACGAGACCTACATCTATGGCTCGGCAGAAGCCGTTGGTTTAATGTGCTTAAAGATATTCACCGATGATGAAGCGCTATACCTTAAGCTCGAAAAGGGTGCTCGTCATCTCGGAGCAGCGTACCAAAAAGTAAACTTTCTTCGTGATATAAAAGCTGACCACGAAGCGCTCGATCGTTGGTATTTCCCGTACGCTTCTTTCGAAAGTTTCGATGATAAGATCAAAGCAAGAATCATTAAAGATATTGAAAAGGATTTTGTCATCGCGCAAAAAGGTGCCGACGGCCTTCCCGAAAACTCTCGCCGTGCCGTCCAGCTCAGTATTTCTTATTACCAGACACTCCTTAATAAGATAAAGTCTGTCCCGGCATCGAAGCTCAAAACTCATCGCCTCCGACTCAATAATCTCCACAAGCTCGGGCTTTTTGTGAAGGTAAGGACCATGCGCAGTGAATCGTAAGGTTATTATCATTGGCGGAGGCATCGGTGGCCTGGCGACAGCGAATCTTTTGCAAAAAGCAGGCTATAGCGTTTCCCTTTATGAACAAAATGACCAACTCGGAGGACGAGCAGGTCTAAAAGTCACTCAGGGTTTTAGCTTTGACACTGGACCGTCATGGTACTTAATGCCGGGCGTCTTTCGCCATTACTTTGATCTCTTTGGTATCAATGTCGATAAAGAACTGGCATTAAAGAAGCTCAAGCCTGCCTATAAGGTGTTTTACGAGTCGCATGGACCGATTACTATTACAGGAAACCTAAAAACCGATACTGTAACATTCGAAAGGATCGAAGCCGGCGCTGGTGAGGCATTAGATCGATACGTCGAGCAGGGAAATGACATCTACCAATTCGCTCTCAAACACTTCTTGTATACAAACTTCGATCTTCGTGACTTTATGAAGACCGATATCATCAAGAAAACTTTTCCGCTGTCGAAGCTCCTCGTTACTTCGATTCACAACAGAGTAAAATCATTCGTGAAGCACCAAACGCTGCAACAGATCTTAGAGTATCCAATGGTATTTCTTGGTACCTCACCATTCAAAGCCCCAGCTCTCTATAGCCTGATGAGCGCACTCGATTTTAAAGAAGGGGTGTACTATCCAAAAGATGGTATTTACTCTATCATCACCCTCCTTGAGAAGACTGGCCGTGACCTTGGCGTGTCATACCGTCTCAAATCTGGCGTAAAGAAAATCACTCATAAGAACGGACGGGCGACAGGGATCGAACTCCTCAACGGTAAACAGATTGAGGCAGATATCGTGATTTCGAATGCAGACCTTCACTTTACAGAAACGAAGCTACTTTCGCCATCGGTACGCTCCTACCCAGAAGAGTACTGGAAAGACAAAGAACCTGGCATTTCTGCTCTCCTCGTCTACCTTGGTGTGAAAGGTTCGTTGCCACAACTCGAACATCACAATCTCTTTTTCGTCGATAAATGGAAAGAGAACTTTAAGAAGATTTATGAATCAAGAGAGATTCCAGAGTCAGCCTCACTCTACATCTGCAATCCATCGAAGTCTGACCCGAACGTCGCTCCAAAAAATAATGAAAATCTCTTTATGTTAGTGCCACTTCCTGCCGGTGTTTCATTGAACAAAGCGAAACTTGCACAACTAACCGAAAAATTCATCGATCAATTTGCAGAGTCTATTGGTGAGAAAGATTTAAAGAATCGTATCGTTTATCAAGAAAGTTTTGGACCGAATGATTTCGAAACGAAATTTGGTGCTTGGCAGGGGACAGCGCTAGGAGCATCACATATCTTAAAACAAAGTGCATTTTGGCGGACACCAAATAAAAGTAAAAAACTTGATAATCTCTTTTACGTCGGCGGCAATACTGTCCCAGGTGTTGGGCTTCCGATGTGTTTAATCGGTGCTGAGCTTGTCTACAAAAGAATTGCTGACATTAAAGTAAGTGGTCCCATCACCAAGATTGAAGGAATGCAGCAATAATGCCTTGGTATTTGATCGGTCTCATTGTCGCCATCAGTTGTCTCGCGCTGATTGACTACCGTTTCAAGCTCGCATTTTTCTTTGACAAAAAACGCACCATCGCCACCCTTGGCACGGCTATCGCATTATTCATCGTATGGGATGTTCTCGGTATTTGGTTGGGCATTTTCTTTCACGGGGGCTCAACGCTCACTCTTCCGTTTCGGATTATTCCGGAATTTCCGATCGAAGAGTTATTCTTCCTTTTGCTTTTGACCTATACGACCTTGATAGCATTTCGTTTTCTTGAAAAGAGGAAGTCATGACGTATATTATCCTCAACCTCCTTTTCCTGGCGACGCTGATATTCTTCTTACCCAATAGCTTTAAAAAACCGACCAAAAAATGGTGGTTACTCCTGGCGATTGTCATCGGCATGACGGCAATTTTTGATCCGATCATCATCGCGCTCGATATCGTCGACTATAACCCTCAACACATCCTCGGAATTTACTGGTTCGGAGCACCGATTGAAGATTTCTTCTACGCTTTCTATGCGGTATTATTAATTCCATTAGTCTGGAACAAATTAGGAGCCTCCCGTGTTAAATAAGTTACAGAAACTTTTTAAGGTGTCACGACCGATTTCTTGGGTAAACACCGCCTATCCTTTTGCAGCAGGGTATTTATTACTTGGTGGTCATGTTGATCCTGTCTTTATAATCGGCAGCCTCTTCTTCCTAATTCCTTACAACATTTTGATGTACGGCATAAATGACGTTTTCGATTATGAGTCCGACATTCGCAACCCTCGAAAGGGAAGTATCGAGGGTGCTGTGGAGTCAAAACAGTTCCACCCGTTTATCATTAAGGCGTCGCTCATTTCAACCCTCCCTTTTGTTGTCATCTTAGCGTTTTTGATCCCATGGTATGCACTCCTGACACTCATAGGTGTGTTGTTCTTTGTCGTTGCTTATAGCGTAAAAGGACTTCGTTTTAAGGAAATACCGTTTATCGATTCCATCACTAGTAGCCTGCACTTTGTTGGACCACTTATTGTTGCTATGGCAATATTCGGTTTCCCTCAAGTCGCGTGGCCATTCGTTGCCGCCTTCTTCTTATGGGGAATGGCGAGCCATGCATTTGGTGCTGTTCAAGACATTATTCCAGATCGAAAAGGGCATCTGGCATCGATTGCAACGGTGCTCGGAGCTCGGTCAACGGTTGGCGTGAGCTTCCTACTGTACTTGCTCAGTTCGATTATTCTCGCTGAAAAAGGTCACAACGTCTTCGTTGCTGTCATCGGCTTATTGTACGTACTAAATGTCCTGCCGTATCTTCGTGTTACGGATAAGACATCCCAAAAAACAAATAAAGGATGGCGCCGGTTTATCTGGATCAACTACGCAGCTGGCGCGATGATCACCCTGAGCCTTATTTTTATCTAAACACCAAAACCTTCTTGAAGCGCCGCTTGTCTGGCCATCTTTGCCTGCTTTTCGACAGCAGCAATGCCGATCACCTCAGCAAATACTTTCACACGGGCGACATGATTGATTTCGACACCCTCACTTAATAAGCGCCAGTAACTGTCAAAGTCATTCACAAAACTAAGCGAATCGACAGGAGCTTTAAAGACCTCAACACACCCCCCTCCGGCTCGCATCATAGAGGGATCTTCTTCAAAGTAGCTGTATCCATTGATCCATACCTGAATAGGACGATCATCTGTTCGCTTGATCGATAAGAAATTGTCCTCGCGGACGAGTCCTAAGCGAGCCCGGCCCACATCATCACCGGAAAAAACATTCTCTATTTGAATAACATCTCGAAAAGTAGGGACACCTAAAGTAAACTCCCCACGCTCAATGGCGCTCAAATCAGGTGAGTGGAACGTCTCGCGATATCCTGGCATATTTATATATTATACCATTTTTTCAACATAAGGAAAACACCCCGCCAGCTACGACGAGGTGCTCCCGGTCGGAGTGGCGAGGTGTGAGCTCGCTGTTCTATCCGCGCAACAGCCAGGCAAGGAGGCGACGAGGTCGCTGCTCCTGCTTAGGCGTGTAGTGCGTGTCGACACGCCGACCTGCCTTGATGGTCTGGCCGCCGGCCAGCTTGACGTGAGCATCGATCGTCACGTTCTGGGCCACGACGATGTCGTTTCCCATAGTGACGAAGTTGCCGATGCGGCTGTTCTTGCCGAGCGTGACGTTGCCGCCAGCCTGGAAGTTCTTGCCGATCACGACACCATCCTCGATGGTGGAGTTGGGACCGATGTCGCAGGACCAGCCGATCACGACGTTGTTGCCGACCGTGATGTTGGTGTCCATGCAGACACTGCCCTCGAACTCCGTGTGATGACCGATCTTCACCCAGGCAAGCTGGGTGTCGAAACCGATCTTGGAGAAATCGCCGATGACGATCTCCATGAACTCGCAACCGTTCCCGATCACGACGTTGTTGCCGATGTGCACGTCATCCTTGAACCAGACGTTGTGCCCGATGGTGACGTGGTCACCGACGGTGAAGCTCCCCCCGACCTTCACCTCAACGACAGAGCCGTCAGGGTTTGTGTGCGAGTAGGTAGTTAGTGTATCCAAGATGGATGCCCCCAATGATTGCGTGTCGAATTGTGGAAGAACAACTTACACCATAATTTTATCATAAATGGATCCAAAAGTCAATATTTGGAAGGTAGTTAACAGTAGTAGAGGTAAATTATTCTACGACAGGAGCCTGTCCCTTTGGACGCGAAAGTATCAATCGAATAGCGATATATATCACGCCTACAATGAGTGTCGTTGTGATAGCGACAGTCATTTCATATTCTTTACGATTAACTCTAAATACAGGAACTGACGAATTGTTATCTTGAGGCTTTAATGCTGAACAAACGATACTTTGGTCAGATGTCGCATTACTCGGTGCTTTATAATCAAACTTCCCGTCGAATACGCAGCCTAATATCTTCGTGTCATCAATAGCGCTACAGTCACGAGGTTGAAAGACATTTAGGTTGGGATCCTGGACTCTGCTATCAGCACACATTTGAAGACTAGTGTAGTTTTTAGCTATCGGGTACTGCGGCAAAAGTACATCTACCGCGAGAGGGCTTAAGACAAAATAAAACAATACCCCGAATACTGCGAGACAAAAGAAAAAGAGCGGGCTGAGTATTTTTGTTATCGTCCGTCGTCGATTGCTTCCAGAGACAAAAGACCAAATAGTATCAAATGATGGCATATTTCTTATGGTAGCACGGCTTAAACGTGATTAAACAATTCTACCCACTGATGGAGTCTCATTTCTGACGGCTTGATACCTTCAGGGAGCCCCACCGCTTCTCGTGGCGCTTTCGCAAATAGCTTTGGGTCAGAGAAACAGCCTTCAATGAATTTCCGATATTCAGGCATTTTCTCTAGTGGAATAAATGGCTCATCACGCTTTTTTATCTCGATAAGTGCAGTGTCGACATTCGGATGAGGGAAATAGTCAGTCCGTTTGAGTGGACGACGAATCCTCACTCCAAAAGTGGGGCCGATCATCATACCAAGCTGCCCAGTGAAGCGATCAGAGTTTGGTAGCAATTTATTGGCAAATTGTTTTTGAACAATGAGATACGCCGCAGTAGGGGGGTGGGGATCCTCAGTGATTTTACGGACGATTGGTGAGCTAAGGTGAAAGGGAATATTGGCAAATATCTTATACGGCTTGCTCGGGAGTTTTAAATCAAGAAAGTCTGTCTCGGTGACAAACACGTTCGGATACCGTTCCATGTTCTCACGAAGTTTTCCTGCCATGCGTGGTTCAAACTCGATCGCCTCGACGCGCTTTACTTTCCCGGCAAGGACCGCCGATATTGCACCACTTCCTGCACCGATGTCATAAACAACGTCGTTTGACTTTATATTGGTATGTCCGATGAGTTCTTTAATAAAGTCCGGACTGCGGAGGAAGTATTGAGAATAGTGCGCAAGGCGTTTCATACTTAAGTGATTATACCTTAAAAATGAAGCGCCGGCCTCCCTCGAACATAAGGGGGGCCGGCGACTTCGGACATGAGCCTAGCGGCTCACGAGTCCCTCGAGGGTCTTGACGAAGCCCTCGGGGCCGGAGAACAACGCGTCCTGGTCATCCTGCTCGTAGCCGTTGTCGGGCAGGATCAGGGTGGCGAAGCGGATCGACCGCATCATCACACAGACCGGGCCGGTCTTCTTCGGGTCGATGTAGCGCAGGTTGTAGAACCCGAACGCGACCTCGTGACTCGTCGAGAGGCGGTAGAGGATCAGGTCGGCCGGACCGATCGCCTCCGTGTCGAGCTCCTCCTGGAAGATGAGGAACTCGAACTGCGCGGCGGGGTGCGGCTTGATCTGGAAGTCCTCGGGGTGAGGGAAGATCGTTGCCATTCCCTCGACGGCGCCGACGAGTCCGTGCTCCTTGATCAGGGGCAGGACGGCGTCGAGCGAGTCGATCAGAGCCTGCTTGCGCGCGTTGAAGACGCGCACGCGGGGGTCGGTGAACAACATCGTGTCAGTCATGCGTTATCTCTTCTCAGTAATGTCCAAAGTCCTTGCGGAGCTTGGACTATCGGGTAGTGCCTAAGCTCTCGCTTAATATTATTATAGCACTTTCAATCAATAAAGTCAATCTGACGTTTTATCATATGTCCATAACGAAGTGGAGCCCGCGCCCGAAGGAGCGGACTCCACTTCGGACACGGGCGTGTCAGATGAACGAACGAGGGTAGGTCGTGTCAGAGACCACCTCGTACGTGGCGTAGGTCTCTTCCGAGTCATCCTGTTCATGAACGGTGATGCGCAGCACACGTACGCGCTGGAGGAAGGCCGCTCCGGGGTAGTCGGTCGCTTCGAAAACGAGCGACTTTTCTTCTCCATCCCGAGAACCATGGATCACCTTGATGTGATACAGGTTGAGGTCCTCAGTGATCGCCTGCAGGTGGACGAAGAAGTTGTGCTCGGCGATCCCCGACATGTTCGAGCTGATCGGCGCATGTGATCGAACGAACGAACCACCTGCGAGCGACAGCGTCGCGACCTGAACTCTGAGTGGCTCTCCCAGCGTTGACCCGCCGTGATGCGGGCCAGCGTGGTTGAGGTCAGAGAGTCGGAACAGCTCGAACTTGTCAGGAACGTCCCAGACCAGATCGAAGCCGTGAAGGGCACTAGCGACGATCTCGTCGTCAGGCGGATAGCCCGCATCGATCCAGTCTGCGAGCTGCTCCTCGGTCGGTACGTGGATGCGACGCATCCACGAGGGGACCGGTGCGGTTCCAGGCTGCACCTTCCGAGGGTGCCGGCGGACAGGCGTTTTCTTTTTTTCGTTTCCCTGATTCATCTGCTCTCTTTCTAGGTGGGTGGATGTGCTGCCATGATCGAATCTTGGAAGCACGACACCAGCCCAGAAAGAGTACTATAGTTATACTAACAACCCTTTATAAGGTCAACCTTAAACGAAATAGAGTATTATTCGTTCTCTTTAATAATTACTGCGCCCATGCGCACAATTTCGATCGCGTCATCAATCACCCGAATAATCGTAGATGGCTCACTGTTTACCACGCCGCCATCTTCATACCATTTGACATCGTTTCCAAAATAGGCTTTTGCTTCAGCAACGGTTGTCGCTGGAGGTTCACCTGGTTGATTGGCGCTACTGGTCACAAGAGGACCTGTTTCCTTTAATAGCTTCTGCAACCATGGATCATCGGGGATACGGACTGCCACACTACCAACACCCTGATGGATATAGTCGAGCTCAGGACCACATAGGGTAATAACACTGACGGCTCCTGGCCAAAATTGCTCCACAGCAGTCAAATAACGCTTTTTAAAGCCCAGCTCGACCAATTGATCGATATTTGCCGCAACGAGTGTACCAGGCTTGTGTTCACGGTGTTTCAAAGCGTAGAGCGCAGCAACCGCTTCACGATCTTGAGCACGAGCAACAACTCCATACACAGTGTCGGTCGGGATAACAGCTATACTGCCAGGCATCAAGAGAAAAGAGGTCAGTGAAGTCATACAGATATGGTAGGTCAAGAAATCAGGTCAGTCAAATACTACAGTTCTCAAAGCCTAAACTCCTGAGACACCGAAAAAACTACCAATACCATAGGTGATTATCATTGCGACAGCACCTCCAGAGACAACACGAAGAATAGACGTTACTTTACTTGTCCCGCCCAGCTTCGCGCTCAAAAAGCCCGTAATAATAAGTGCCGCGATGACCGAGGCAAAGGTTACAGGAACCGTTAAGCTTCCTATAGGTAACATGACCGCAGCGAGCGGGATAGCAGAGCCGATCAAAAAGGCGACAGCCGATGCGAATGCAGCCCGCCAAGCGCTGGTCAGGTTATTCGGATCGATAGAGAGTTCAGCATCGACATGTGCAGCGAACGCATCCTTTTTTGTCAGCTCGGTCGCTACAAGACGAGCTGTACTTGGCTTGAGGCCTTTGTACTCATAGATAGATGCGAGTTCATCGAGTTCTGACTCGGGTTTCGTCTTAAGTTCTTCTCGTTCCTTTTTAAGGAGTGTTTTTTCGATATCGCGTTGTGTACTAACCGATACATATTCACCGGCCGCCATAGATAAAGCGCCCGCCACAATTCCAGCGACACCAGCGGTCAAAATAATCAGTTTAGAATCTGTTGCTCCGGCGACACCCACTACCAATCCTGCAATCGAGACGATACCGTCGTTTGAGCCAAGGACTGCGGCGCGTAGCCAGTTTGAGCGTGCACTCAATTGCTTCGCATGATGGGGAGTATAAAGTGTTTGTTTAGTCATGTCTTCAATATAGCACTCTCAGGCGCAGTCGTTATAAATATTGGATAATAGTATGAAGCATGGTATAAATATGGTTATGCATACCACAGAAGAAACACATGATATTCAAACAAAACACCACCGTCTCGTTATTCAAAGTTTTCGCGCTAAAGCCGATGCGAAACGAACACTTGCTGACAGATTCGCCGACAAATTAACCGCTAGATTTGGTACCGTATTATTCCTTGCTCTTAACGCACTCTGGTTTTTGGTTTGGATTGTCGTCAACACCAACTTGATCCCTGGTATCCCGGCATTTGACCCCTTCCCATTCGGTCTCTTAACGATGATCGTCTCTCTTGAAGCCATCTTCCTAGCGATTATCGTTTTGATCTCACAAAACCGTGCGGCGAAAGTTGCCGAACTCCGTGAAGAAGTTGCGCTTCAAATCAACTCGATTGCAGAGACAGAAGTCTCAAAGAGTATCATGATGCTTCGATTGTTGCTTGAAAAAAATGGCATCGAACTAGATGACCCCGATATCGCCGACATGGTTCGCCCAATCCGAAGTTCTGACATTCAACGAATGCTCGAAAAACAATTAAAATAATCTCGTCTAATTCTTTCTCAAACGGGCAAAACCTATACTACTTGCCATGCCTATCACGAGCGCTGTGATGCCAACTACATATCCCGCCACATTTGCGACGTATGCCATGCTATCGAAGGCGTAAGCGTTCAGCAACATTCCCCTCAGAGTCTCACCCCGGAATATGGTATCAACTTTAGCAACGAGTTCTGCATTTGATGGATCTTTCATTGCTTGAGCACTTAACTCTGAATAGGTCTTACCGTCACCAATCCTTGAGACATGAACTGCGATGTAATGATCAGCGAATACTTCAGCCTGCAGGCCGTCTACGAGTTGTTGGCCCGCATACTGTGACACCAGATCTTTATCTCCACTTGGTAATGCATTCATCTCAGGGCTATCAAGAGTAGGGAAGAAGATCCTCTGTCTCTCTAGCTGACTCGACACCTGACCATGAAGAAAGTTATAGGTGACAAACAGACCCAAAGAGATACTCGCCAGCATTATAGCGATACAGACACCGATGACTGAAACCCCTTTCAGGACAGTGGAGCGAGATATATTCATAAGAATGATACCCAATACTCACGAAACTGAATAAGGACCAGTACTATGAACGCGACGTACCATACACTCCCGATAATCACACGATTTTTAGAGATATAGGCGACAACATTACTAGTGCTTCTGGTAACTTTTTTATGATCAAGGTGTGCATATTCACTTATCAGTGATAAGAACAAAAGTGGTGTTGTGAGCCAAATAGAGAGACACCAAGGACAAATGACATGCAGCACAAAGAGACTTTGGATGATTAAATAATGTACGAAGACTAGTCCTAGTATCGAAAATACGAGCAATGTTTTCCATATGACCCGCGGGAAACGAACATTTAAGAGCAGTAGTCCCGCAACAACCACCAACGCCATGTACAACATGACGCCAAAGAGACTATTTGGTACACCAAGTATTTCTGACTGTTCTGATGACATAGCCGACATACACGAGATGATCGGATTAATACTGCAGGCAGGCACAAAATCTGGCTCTTGGAGAAGTCGGATCTTATCAATTGTCAGTACGAACGATGCCAGCAAACCAACAACGCCGCTGAATAGTATGACGATGCTATTTCGATGAGTGTTAAGGAATAAAATGAGAGTTTTAAGTGTGCGCGAACTATTCATAGATATATAGTGAACGTCTTATACAGTCATGTCAGTGACAATAATCACACATATAGGAAGTTACGCTGCACATTCAACGTGTTAATTGTTGCGGATCTTAAAGATTTATCCTAAAATAACGTTAAGGAAATAATAAAAAAACAAACATGAATAATAGTGAACATATTCCACCAAAAGCTGTCGAAGATATAGATAAAGCAAGAGCCATGGCTCAAGCAGAAGATGCGGGCAGATCTAGCGCTGCAATTGATAAAGCTGCGATAGAGATCGTAGAAGAATCTTGGCAGAACGACAAACATGTCCAGTTTATAGATGCAGCAGCGAGTGCAGCTGAAGCTCTCAGTCGAGATCAAGGCTATCCACGAAAATGGCAAGAAGAGCGACACCTCCAAGGGACCCGAAGAGCTGCCAATGCGTGGGAGACAGGTCTCGAACGTAATGCAACTGTACTGGAATCCAAACACGCTGTTGAGTTTGTTACCGACAGTGCACTTTCTGAGTTAGAGCGCTCAGCGAAACGACATGCTCGACAGGCCGATAAAGCAGGTAGGTTAGCGGCCCGAGCTTACGACAAAGACCAGAAACGTCAATCTAATGAGAGCGATATAGCTGCTTAAGTGCCCCGAACGAGCTACCAAAAGTAACTGACATAAAAATAGATCGCATAGTATGTGATCTATTTTTATATATGAATTCTTGGCTGGGGATATGGGTCTAGTACCTAAAATGAGACGAATGAGATACGGTAGGGCTACTCCCATCCCCATTTTTTCGGCAGTGTAGGGTCGACATCACTTTCAAGCAGCACGGTAACTCGTGCAAGCCCTTCCGGACTTAATGGATATTCGTAAGGCATAGGATCAACTGTGACTCCGTAAAGGCCGTGGGCCACTGCGACCAAATCGTGAACCTTGATAAGTGCACGCCTGATCGCAACCAGTACATCTTCACTAATACTAATTTCTTTGATCCAATACTTTCGCCACACCCCATACTGCTCGTCGAGAGCGGAGTGACCCGGATCAAGGAATATGCGACCGGCTTTACTCTTTGTCCAACGTTCAAGTATCTCCACGCTATGAAGATCTCCGCGAACCTCATGACTAAAAGCCAGCTTTAGACGACGTCCACGGTAAAGCCCTACATCGATCTTACTTCCATCGAAGATAGCTTTTTGATGGAGCGTTACATTACGAGCACCCTTTACAGCACCGAGCCACGGATCATCTTTAAATGGTTCACGAGCCTGGTTCCACTTAACCACATCTCCTTTTTTCTCGATCTCTTTTTGTAGAAACGTTTCTACTGAGTTAACGGAGGTAAGTAATGCATTTAGGTTATACCTGAAAGCGCGCGGATCATGGTATTCGCGTTCTAGACGTTCGGCATTATGAAAACACTCCATGAGCCGATCCTCGCTCATTGGTATAGGACAGGAGACTTCATCTTCACATAGTTGGCAAGAAGTAATTTAGAAACCTCCTGTTAGCTGATCGCTCGGCTTAACACACTTTTCGTGAACATCCAGGACTGGATATCGCTTTTTTGTCCAAGCAACATACAGTGGATGAACTTCGTAATCTATTTTGTCCTCAAGTGCCCATGAGCCTTCGCCCTGATGAATTAATTCACCGCATTTTGCACAAACTCGATGATTATGAAACCAATGAAAGTGCATGCCTTCACGTTCTGCTTCCTTTTTTAAATTTGGAGCTTTTTCAAAGAAATCAGGATCGTTCAATCGAACCCTGATAACTATATCTTTGTCACAATATTCGCAACGTTTAACTACCTGATAAACAGTCCTCAAAAACATTTCATTCCTGGCCGATACCCAAAGACACTTCAAGGTAACTAACGTAATTCTCTAAATTCTTGATTAACTCATCAAAAAGAACGATATCTATGTTGCTATAAGTTGTCTTGAGCTTCTTAATCTCTTTTTCAAGCCGCGCGGTTAATTCATCGTCAGCAGCGTCTGAAGTAATATGGTCTCTTGAGGAGATGATTAATATGCCTCTAGGTCGATAGATCTTATCATTTTCAATAAGCGATTTCGTATAATCGTCCTTAATCTTGGATGTATCAATATTTTCCATGCGCATATCCATATACTTATTGAGCTGGAAAATAGATTTGTTTAATTCACTGGACGGATAGTAGGAGTCACGTCCAGTTTCTTTTCGGAATAGAATTGCTCGATGTGTCTTTATTTCAATGATATCCACATTGTTATAAATATCCACTGCCAAGAAGTCTGGTCGGGTTTCCTTGTCGTAGCCTTTCATAGGCTTGAATACAGTTTGTGGGTAAAACTCTTTATAACTCATTAACAAAACTCGGAGGTATTTCTCAAAATACAATTGCCAGCATGACTCAAGAGTCTTACGCTCCTCGCCAAGAACTTTTTTGGAGATGGATTTTATTTTTGTTTTATTACCAGTCAACTCAAGGAGTTCTCTGCCAATCTTAATGATTTCTCGAATACTTTCTTTATACAGAGGGAGTGTTTCACTCAGAGTAAGCTTATATGCGCCCTCTTTGATCTGGTCATCCATAAAATTCTTAATGAATGTTCTGTCACCTTTACTTAGGGTAAGATACTTACCCTCAAACCCCTTAACAACGTAGCCAACATTGGCGAAAATGGCGGATGTATCGATGTCGGAACTATCGGTAGCATTAAATTTGTCGCGAACTATCTTCGAAGTTTTTGTCCGAATTTTTTTTACTTTATTTAAGTGATCGAGATAATTGTCGTATTTGGCCATATCAATCACCGTTACATCAGCAACTTCATATCCGGCTGGGATACTGGTAATAAAGCTCAGATAAGGATTCTGAATTGCTTGCAGCTCAGAAAATTCTTTTAGCTCCTTCTTTAGGGTAAAGTTTTCGAAAGATATGTATTTTTCATACTCGGATAAGTTACGCTTATCAAGAAAAGCGTGTGTGAAATATTCTGTCCTTTGAGCAATTTGGTCTCGAGTATTGCGTTGGCCGTTCTGATATACACTGTCCAGTCTACGAACATTGTAGAGTTTCGCAACAACAGTATTTCCTTGATCGCTAAGTAGAGGAGACTCACCCCAGTTATTCTCAAAAGCTTCTGATTTTTCATGTAATTGCTCTTCGTTCATATTCACATTATACGACTAAAATCAAATGAGACCCCTATGGGTCTCATTTCTATGTGTCGCATCTGGCTGGGGATGAGGGATTCGAACCCCCGATATCGGGACCAGAACCCGGTGCCTTACCACTTGGCCAATCCCCAGTATAGCGTCTTGCGACAGAGGTCATTATACCACGAAGGCTACAGAGAGGTGAACCATAAAAAAAGCAACTTGCGGTTATGGTTATATTTCGATAAACTTTAAGTATGAATAGGCTGAGGCGGGGCTTTACATTAATAGAACTTATCGTAGTGATTGCCGTCATCGGCATCCTTGCGACTATTACTGTTGTCGGACTCTCTCGTTACCAAGCAGACACTCGTGATGCGCGAAGGACTTCGAGCGTCAGCGTTATCTCAGAAGCTCTCGAAAAATATTATGATCTGAATGGTGAATACCCGGGCTGTAATGCGTTGCAACAAAGCGGGGCAATTGTCGCTACAGACACGCTCAAAGGCATTAGTTCATCAACACTGGTCACTCCTCAAGCAGACAACAGTACTACGAACTCAATCAGCTG
This sequence comes from uncultured Candidatus Saccharibacteria bacterium, assembly GCA_964556125.1. Classification (GTDB taxonomy): domain Bacteria; phylum Patescibacteriota; class Saccharimonadia; order Saccharimonadales; family Saccharimonadaceae; genus Microsaccharimonas. Next base: position 87,048 of record CAZKUW010000002.1, read on the forward strand.
TACAACCGTCACGACAAACGGCACCGATATCATCGAATATCAAGGTGATGGTAGTAGTACCTGTAGTTCAGGGACGTCATGTCTGTCTTATACACTGCGCTACAAAGAAGAGGGAACAGGCACAATTAAAGAGGTTAAGAGTCGACGAACAACAGACATTGCGACTTCTGGTGATTCGACAATCAGCCTGGGTAACGTCAGCTTTACTCGTATCGTCGTCCTATGGACTCCCGTTGCCAACGCTGCGTCATATGATCTCGAAACAAACGGTGTCATCTCTTCAGTAACGGGTGTATCCACTATCTTGACTGGTCTCCCGATGAATACTGGCTACACTTTCAAAATTCGTCCAGTCGGATCTGGTGGAGCTGGTGCGTGGTCAAACGTCGTTAGCACAACGACTCTTAACCTTGCAGCCCCAGTAGTAACCGCTACGGGCAATACCGCAACGAATTACACCGCAGCATGGAGTCCTATCACAAATGCAACTGCATATAATGTCCAATGTTCGACCGACAACGTCACTTGGGGAACTGGGTGTCAGCAAACAACCTCAAGTACCAGTTACACATTTACTAACGGTTCAATGGCGACTCGATACTATGTCCGTGCTCAGGCAATCAACACTACTGCTGCGGATGCTCCTCAGGCCGGAAACTGGTCGGCCTCAGCAAACACCTATACGACCGTGACCGCACCGGCAACTTACACCATATCTTCAAGCACCCCAGCATGGAACACACTTCAGGCAACCAGTAATGCGGTCTGTACTGGAAGTTCTGTTCCACAATATGTATGGTACGCCAATGGATCGGTATGGGCCGGAGCGACAACTCAAACCGTTACCTATACCCTGAGTTGGAACCAGAGCGTCACTTTGTCAGTCAACACTCGTTGTACTTTGAACGGTCAAAATAGTACCTACACCACCTCAACCAACACAGCTAGTCGATCACTCCCTGGTCCGACAGCATGGGCAGGAAACTGTGCTAGCCGTACCGCTTGTTGGGATGGAAGCTGTCCTGCAGGAACAACCAGTGGCTACATTAACTGGCGGGTTAACTCGGCTGTACAAGGAAACCCGTGGGTCTCAAGTAACGCCGGAGTAGGGTATGGAACATGGGCTGCAACTGGTTCCACATGGGGAGATGGTGACGTACGGTCAACAACCTATTGTTCAGGTCCTTGGGGAACAGTCACTGCGAGCGGATGGGGTCCATTCGGCTCAGGGTGTGTCCCAACAATCGTATCGGGATGGTGTACTGTCTAATGTATCCTGAAACTCCACAGCAACCACCGGTTTCACTCTACCAGCCTCCAAAACCTTCCAAGAAGAAACCTTTGCTTATCATTATAAGTATTGTCATTGTCGTACTGATTGGAGCTGCGACAGTACTAGTGCTGATGAATTTGAAAAAAGAGACACCTGCCGCATCGACAGACACTAAAATCACCTTAAAAGAAGTTGATGCTCCTGAAATCATTATTAAAGACTACGTCAGTGCCTCGATTGGTACACGATCAACTGACTATATCCAGCGCCAGGCAATTGCCAACGACGGAACGACGACACCTGTGGTCTCCTCAACGAAACAAAATGAACTGACGAGTCCTACGAACACCTTTATAAGCTACGATGAGAAGAGCTCATTTAGCACGATCATCCCTGTCACTGAATACGTTCAGTACGAACGAAAAGAAAAATCGACAAAAGAAAACTCGAGCGAAATTGTCGAGCAATCAAAGACATTTCTTAAAAACAAAGGACTCGTGAACACATCCACAGCAACAACGAAGAGTGGCGTTGTCTACACTAATTTCGATAGTACGAACGTTTTCTGCCAAACAAGTGAAAATACTATCGACCCCGCATACCCAGCAACCTTTGGCATTGCTTGTGCGCTTAAGTCATTCATCTCGGACCGCTATAGCCAAATCAATACACTTCTAAAGTTGTCTCCAAGCGATAGCTCAGCCGCAAAGACAGTCACCATCGGATTAGATCTTACCGAAACAACCCAAAAACTCACCACACTTGATGTCGTATTTGAAAGCAGTGCAAAAACACTTATCTTCGCATCTCAAAATAACGTCTGGGAGTATATCGGCGAACGACCAATTACGAATGCCGACGACACTACTAGCTTCGTCCTTTCGGATACACTGAAAACAGCCGTTAACGATCCAAAATGGAACGGCTTCTTAGCGAAATATATTAAATAGTCTTTTCAGAATCTGTGGTATCGATGACTGTTTTTTTTACGTCAGCGGTTTCTTTTTGACGGTTAGCAAGAACGAGGAAGGGAATGGCGAGTGCTTGAACGACGCCAGAAATAGCGTAAGACATGGCATAGCCGTTTACTTCAGCAGCCTTACCGAGGGCGGGTTGCGAGACAACCCCTCCGCTTGACCCTAAGAGTGAGTCAAAAGACAAAACAGTCGCACGCTGCTTGCTTGGAATAAGATCATTCAGATACGCCTGGCGGACAGGCATTGTCGCCGAACCAATCAATCCCCACAGAACGATCATCAAGATAACAAGGTAGAAGTTTGGCATAAAGTAGAGTGCTATTAAGATCAACGCACTCATACTTGTCCCGATAAGCAAAATAGTCGTTCGCTTTTTAAATAGTTTACGAATCGAAGGAACCAAGAGACCTCCGACTATTTGTGCGCCGGCAACGATGGCCGCGGCGAGACCTGCAATCCAATACGCCGTTTCATCACCATAAAGATTTAATAAGTATGGCTGAAGCGCATAAAAGACATAGACCATCACTCCACTAATGAACGGTGCTGAGAGCATCACCCAACGGACAGCCGGCTTGCCGAGTCCATAACGAATTGACGTCGAAAGAATCCGTTTAATCGCTTTCGAATACTTACTCCCTTTCTCAGGTGAAAAACCGAGGTCTCTCATGAACTTGAACGCAATAACGAAGGTAAGGATCAGTAATCCTGCTCGAACAAGATAAGGGACGCCTAGATTACTGAACTGTGCGATTAAACCACCGCCGACAGACCCGAGTAGCATTGCTATACCACCAACGACCTGCGCCTTACCAAACACTGCCTCCAGTTGTCCCTTATACTTTGTGAATTTCAACGCATCGACGAGCCAAGCATCGGTCGCACCTGAGAAAAAAGTGAAGCCAAGACCCAAGAACAATGAAACAATCGCCCACAGAATAAATGGTGCTTGCACCCACGCAAGGACCAGATATAGCAACGTTGTGATAGCAAGCGTGAGCGTTCCCAGAAGATAGGAAAGGCGACGACCTTTTGAGTCGGCAATGACTCCAGTGGGGATCTCAAACAGCACCATTCCAGCGGTAAAGAAGGCATTCGCTGCAAATGCTTCGACAATACTTAATCCGGCCTCAAGAAGGAATAATGTGTTGATTCCCCAGATGAGAGAAGCGGCTAATGTATTAAATAAGGTAAGCGTCAAATACGTGCGAATGATAGTTTTTGATCGTGACATATCCTAAGTATAGCCCAACCTTGGTATAATAACGGGATGCCTAAAAAAAATTTGCCCATTGTCACCGCCACACTCGAAAAAATAGTCGGGGGTGGTCAAGCTATGGGGACCATGGAAGATGGTCGTAAACTGTTCGTCTGGGGAGGACTTCCCGGTGAGACTGTTGAAGTACAACTGACAAAAAAGAAGTCAAAACTTGCCGAAGGCTACGTGACCTCTGTGATGAAAGCGAGCAAAGAACGTGTTGAACCACGCGATCCCGAGAGCTTCCTTTCAACGAGCCCATGGCAGATCATGAGCCTCGAGACCGAGCAGACCTACAAAGCAGCACTTATTAAGGAGGCTTTTGACCTTCATAACGTCACACTTCCTAACGAAATCTCTCTTTTCACCAACGGACAAGAATATGAATACCGCAACAAAGTCGAATTCAGCTTTTGGGTTGATGCCGATACCCGCCAACTCGATCTCGCTTTCTTTCGGCGCGGCACTCATGGCAAGATTCCCATCACTGGCACTTCGCTTGCACATCCAGCGATTAATACAGCTGGCCAAGCGATTCGTGATCTCTTAATCAAAAAGGGGATTAGTGGGTTTGATCTGAAGACATTATTGATCCGTTGCGATGCAGAAGGAAATGTCGTTGCGCAACTCTATGTGAAAACAGAAGAATTCCGTCGCCCTTCAGATCAAGACCTTAAAGCGTTGCCGATTAAAGGATTTGAACTTATCTTTAGTAATCCGAAAAGTCCAGCTAGCGTGATCACGAAAACACTATTTAGTTGGGGAGACATCGTGCTCTCTGATACGATCCTAGACATTCCTTTCACTTATGCAACAGAAGGCTTTTTCCAGATCAATCTACCTGTCTACACTCAAGCCCTGATCGACATGAAAGAGTGGATCCCGGCTGAAAAGTCTGTAGTAGACCTATACAGTGGCGTCGGTTCAATTGGTCTGACGATTGGTGGTAAAAAAGTCACGCTCGTCGAGCTTAATGAGTCTGCCGTCCGAGAGATGAAAGAAAATATCACCGCTCTGAAGCGCAATAGCGAAGCGACAGCGGTGCTTGCTGCAAGCGAAAAAGCTCTGGAGTACATTACTTCGAATGACACTATCATTGTCGATCCACCTCGTGCTGGTCTCCACCAAGATGTCGTTGAACGTCTGCTTTCCGAGCTGCCAGAGCGTATTATTTATCTGTCGTGCAACCCGGTCACTCAAGCACGAGATGTCATGCTCCTAAAGGAACACTATGAGATCAAAGCCCACCAAGGTTATAACTTCTTCCCTCGCACTCCCCACATTGAAAATCTCGTTATTTTAGATAAAAAATAAACCCACCAATCGGTGAGTGTTGTGACGAGGCGCGCAGCCTGAGCGGGCCCGAAGGCCCACCCAGACGCGCACCTCTAGAGGGGGTGAGACTGCTTCTCATGCTCGATCTTGTGCTGGATCAGTCCCTTGATGATGTCCACGAACGCGAACAGCACCATGGCCCAGACCACGAACACGAGGACAGCCTCGATGAACGTGAGCCAGATGACAGCGTCGTTGACGTCGTCGCGACGGATGAAGTTGGCGAACGCGACGTACACGTCGAGATCCTTCATCTGCGCTCCGAGCCAGACAGCGCCGAGCATGGCGATCCATCCGAAGATGGGGATGACGAGATGCAACGAGTGCGTCATGCGTCCCCAGATCGTCAGGCCGATCAGCAGGAAGCCAGCGAACAGCGCCAGCTTCGTTGCCCCTACAATCCACGCCGGGTCCATAGCTCCTCCTTAGGGGTAGTGGTGGTCGTGTAAATATATTATAGCATAAATACTTTGAAAATTCAATATGTGGTGGACAAATAATCGAGCTTGTGCTACAATAACTCCATTGCATCCGAATGGATACCGTCTCTATCTCATCAGAATAGATATCAAAAGGTTCTCGCTGTTCGTCTGCAGCGCAATCATATCTACTAACATGCCCCGAAGAGGGGAGACAGGACTTTAATGTCATTTCGAAATACTTCATCTAACTCTCGTTCACGAACCAGCCGCCCAGGACAAGGAAACAGCCGTTCATTCGGACCTTCTCGTCATTCACAAAAAAGCGGTGGTGCTCGCCGTGGTGCTTACATCCACCCAAGCAAGTTTATTAACAAAGCCGTCGCTCCTGCCGAAGAAATCGTGTACGAAGCGAAGCACAAGTTTACTGACTTTGCATTGAGCGAAGCGCTCCAACAAAACATCCGTGACAAGGGCTACACTATCCCTAGTGCCATCCAAGACCAAGCAATTCCTTTCATTCTTGAAGGTAAAGATGTTATCGGTCTTGCAAACACTGGTACTGGTAAAACAGCTGCCTTCGCACTTCCTATCATCCAAAATCTCGACAAGCACGCTCTCACACCAGCAGTCCTCATCATGGCGCCAACTCGTGAACTTGCCCAGCAAATTGACGAACAGTTCCGCCAATATGGGAAAGGTCTCGGCTTTTACTCAGCAATCTGTGTCGGTGGTATGAACATCGACCGTCAAATCCGCGATCTTCGCCGTAAACCACACGTTATTATCGGTACTCCAGGACGCCTGAAGGACCTAATGAAGCGTAACGAACTTAAGCTTGATAACATCAACGTTGTCGTTCTAGACGAAGCTGACCGTATGATGGACATGGGATTTGTCGACGACATGAAGATGATCCTCGGTCTTACTCCAAAGTCTCGTCAGACACTGTTCTTTAGTGCGACGATTACTCCTAGTATTCAAATCTTGGTCCAACAATTCTTGAACAATCCTGAAACCGTCTCAGTTCGTACTGCTGAAACCAGCGAACACGTCGAACAAGATATCATCGAGTCACCAACCAAAGAAGCGAAGCTTGAAATCCTTACTGAGATGCTTAAAGCGAGTGAATTTGAAAAAGTCCTCGTGTTTGGTGAAACGAAGTTTGGCGTCCAACGTCTTTCTGACCACCTAGAGCGCGAAGGATTTACTTCTGCAGCCATCCACGGCAATAAGTCTCAATCACAGCGTCAACGTGCCCTAAAGGCATTCAAGGACAACAAGGTAAAGATCCTTGTCGCAACTGATGTTGCTGCTCGTGGTCTCGACATTCCAAATGTGAGCCACGTCATCAACTTCGACCAACCAGCATCATACGAAGACTACGTTCACCGTATCGGCCGTACTGGTCGTGGTGGTGCATCAGGTAAAGCCTTTACCTTTGTTCCGACACAACGCAACCGTTAAGACCTCTTCGTATTTGTGATTGCGTTTATGTTTGTTAAAATGAATACATGCGCAAGCTTACGTGGGGCTTTACACTTGTTGAATTAATTGTCGTCATTGCAACAATCGGTATCTTAGCGACGATTTCAGTTATTGGACTGAGTCGCTACCAAGCAGACACGAGAGACGCTCGCCGCGTGGCGAGCGTTAGTGTTATATCTGAAGCACTCGAAAAATATTACGATGCAAACGGGGAATACCCTAGCTGTAGTTCGATAAAGGCACCTGCGGCCACGCTGACAACGACCACTCTCAATGGTGTTGATCAAACCGCCCTGGTTGCCCCTCAGGCTGCCCCAGCAATCGACAACTCTCTCCAATGTACCAGTGATGGTAATAGTTTATCGGTCAATGGGACCGATTTCTTTGAATATACAGGCGACAATAGTGTGGCTTGTAACGGGACAGTGTCTTGTCTTCAGTATTCTTTAAAATATAAAGAAGAATCAACGGGAAGTATTAAAACTGTTTCAAGCCGGCGTAACACCTCCATCGCTACTTCTGGAGCTGCCACTCTCTCCGCATCAACAACCAGCTTTACTAACGTCAATCTCTCTTGGACAACAGTACAAAATGCTAGTGCATACGTCCTACAGGTCAGTACTGCTTCGAGTTTCCCGAATGATTCATCAACTCAAACGGTAAGTGGCATCAACGGCACTACGTACAACGCAACCGGGCTTACAGCTGGAGTTTCATATTTCTTCCGCGTGAGGTCTGATGCGCTCAGTAGTACAGGAAACTGGTCAAACACACTTCCCGTAACGACGTTAACCCTTGGTGCGCCAGGAAGCTGTTCGGCAACAGCGAACTCGAGCTCACAGATCACCGCTGGCTGTAACACCGTTGCGAATGCTTCTACTTATGACGTTGACTACTCAACTTCAAGCACCTTTGCCTCAGGCGTCGTATCAACTACGAACTTAAGCACACCAAGCTATGTCGCGTCGGGACTGGCGACAGGAACACAATATAGTTTCCGTATTCGTGCCGTGGCACCGACCTATACTGGCCCATGGTCATCAACATTCAATGCGACGACTACCGTTCCGACACCAACAGGATTAGCGCTCGCAGTCAATTCTTCAAGCCAAATCACCGCAACCTGGACGGCTGTATCGGTCGCGACGTCATACTCGATCGATTACTCTATCAACTCAAACTTTACCTCATCAACGACAATCAATAATATCTCGGGCACCTCACGAGTCGTCACTGGACTCCAACAAGGTCGCACCTGGTATTTCCGTGTCTCCGCTAACGTCGGAAGTGTTCCGAGCGCCCCATCAGCTGGTGTCAGCGCAACGACAACGCTCGATACACCAAATAGCCTTAGCTTTGGTGCGGCTCGTCCAGCCGGCGTGTACTCTACAGGAAACTCAAACTGGCTTCCAGGACAAAACTTCTCTGAAGGATCTGGTAACTATTACTATGCCTATGGATCAGTCAGTGGCGGATGTCCGTCAGGTTCGAGTATGGCGGTCTGGATGCGCGGTCGCTATAACTCACCAACGACTTGGTACTCAGCAAACTGGACGTATCAGCCAACCTGGGTCATTATCTCACCGACAAGCGGCTATCAAGCAATATTCGAAGCCTACGCACGCTGTGATGGTCCAAACACTTCATCAGCTCAGGTGTATCTCGGCACTCGCTGTATTACAGCAGGGAATGTAGGTTGCTAATATGAATAACTTTGCCAATCTCTCAACTCTCAAGAAAGTGCTCATCAGCCTGATAATTATTGTCGTTGTCGCCGGTGGCGTTATCGTCGGTCTGGAGCTATTTAAAAAACCTGTCGTCACTCAGGTTGCCTCAGAAGAAGAGGAAGAAGAAGTCTATCCAATGGCTCCTGACACCACGAAAGATTTCGGCGCCTGTAAATTACTTGATAAAGAGAAGTTAAAGACCACACTAGGAACACCGGCAGCAACCTTGCAGGGTCCAGACAACCTAGGTCTCGTCCGATCAAGCTCAGATAATGGCACCGGTCGTCTTGGTGATGAATCTCAAGTGTGTAGCTATTCGTTTATCACTGGCGGTAAATTTGAAACAAACTTCAATATAGAGCAAGGATTTAGCGTCGAAATCTTTAAGTATGCGACTAAAATGAGCACTGATGCCGCTGTTGCCACATACACGAAAGATACTTCAATAACTGGACTGGGTGACGGCGCTTACTACGGATCGACTACAAATGAGTTCCAGGGAATTACCCAGTATTGGCTCACTGTCTTTAGTGGACAAACCCACTATAGTTACCGTATCTCAGAAAAAATGGGTGACAAAGCATACACTACCGAATCAGCACGAGGAGTACTCGAAGCTATCGCCAAACAAGTCACGTACTAGCTTGTTTTAATGCGGCGATAGGTGAATTTGGCGTTTTGTCGCCACTCGCCCGTACTGTCACTATCGTATTGATAGATAGCACCAGCCTTCACTTCTGAAATCAATATTAACGCAGGACTATACGGCGTTAAAGTTCGATAAAAAATAATATCTTCTGGCGATATGTTCGTTCGCCCCGGGAAAATTTCACGAAATTTAGACACACCTACCTCATCGAAGTAGTGCGGTCGACCTTTAGGTGGCATATAGAGTTCAGCCTTCAATCCCACTCGCGAAACAATCTTCTGAACATCAGAAAGTAATAGTTTTGATTGGCTCGTGATATAGAGAAATAATTGTTTCTTTTTCGTCAAGAAAAGCGTTGCTTCTGCAGTGCGGCTAACCGGAAAACGACGAGCAATGACCGCATCAATATCAATATCAACCCCGAATTGGCTCTTGGCAATTTTCTCGAGGGCGAAGTCCTCGTACACCTGATCATTCATGTCTGTCATTGTACCACCCCTGATGAGCTTGAACAAAGAGTGAAGGAGTATATAATCATAAATTTTACTCTGTGACAGGGGTGTTATAATGAGGGTAATGAATTTTTCGGAGAGGTATAAGCAGCTCAATACTGCTCAAAAAGAGGCAGTCGATCACATCGATGGACCAGTGATGGTTATTGCCGGACCTGGTACCGGAAAGACTGAGCTACTTAGTGTTCGAACGGCAAATATACTCGCGAAGACAGATACCTTACCTAGTAGTATCCTCTGTTTGACGTTTACTGAAAGTGGCGCAGCGGCGATGCGACAGCGTCTCGTCGGCATTATCGGTAAGGATGCCTACAAGGTCGCTATCCACACATTTCACAGTTTCGGTACAGAAGTAATCAATCAAAACCGTGAATATTTTTATCACGGCGCCTTATTTGAGCCAGCGGATGACCTGAGTCGATATGAAATTCTTCGTGGCATTTTCGATGAACTCGACTATAAGAATCCTCTCGCCAGCACTATGAATGGCGAATATACGCACCAACCCGATGCTACAAAAGTTATTTCTGAATTGAAACGGAGTGGCTTAACAAGTGATGAACTGCTCGCAGTGTTAGATGCAAGCGAATCTGCGCTCGATACGGCCGAGGCCTTAATCGCCCCTATACTTAGCGGAACAGTTAGCGTCAAAGTCCGAGATGCCCTCCAAGCCGCTCTCCCGGAACTTCTTGTTGCTGCAGAGAGAAGCGAAACACTATTTGAGATACCGCCACTCGCAAGAGTTATTTACGATGGACTGGTTAGCGCGATTGAGTTGTCTCAAGTCGATCACCCGACAAAACCGATCACTGCCTGGAAAAAGAAATGGCTCGTTAAAAATGAAAAAGGTGAGTTCATCTTTAAATCTCGTAATTATCTTGCAAAGCTCCGCTCACTCACGTTTGTCTACTATGAATACCTCAGTCGTATGGAACAAGCAGGACTCTATGACTACGACGACATGATCCTTCAAGTGGTTCATGCCATGGAAGTTCATGATGAGCTCCGTTTTAATCTTCAAGAAAAGTATCTTTACATTATGGTTGATGAGTTCCAGGATACGAACTTAGCTCAGATGCGTATCCTTCATAACCTGACTGACAACCCGGCAAACGAAGGTGCCCCAAATGTGCTTGTCGTCGGTGACGATGACCAAGCCATCTATAGTTTCCAAGGCGCTGATATCAGTAACATTCTTCGTTTTAAAGAAATTTACCCGAGCGCATCTCTTGTTACTCTAAAAGATAACTACCGTTCAGGCGAAGCTATCATCTCGGAATCTCGTGAAGTGATTGTTCAGGGTGAAGACCGTCTTGAAAACAAAGTTGTCGATCTTAACAAGGAATTAACACCACAGCAATCAATCAATGCACAGGTCGAGCTCATGCATGCTCCGACCATTGAAAGTGAGCGACACTGGCTCGTCAGCTCCATTTCAAAAGCAATCCAAAACGGTACAAAACCTGCCGATATCGCCGTTTTGACACGCCGTCACTTTGAAATCCAAGGTTTACTACCATATTTTCAAGATGCAGGTATAGCCATTAGTTATGATCGTCAAGAAAATGTACTGGAACAACCGCCGATTGTCGCACTCGAATTGCTCGCAACCGTTGTGGTCTCATTGAGCAATGGTGAGCACGATGTCGCGAACAGTTTACTACCCCGACTCCTCGCACATCCAGCATGGGGCATCACTCCAAAGGAGTTGTGGGAGCTCAGCACCACAGCGTATCAAAGTCGTGAGCGCTGGCTCGATGTTATGGCGACGACACCTCGATTTCTTGATATTCACAGCTGGTTAATCGAGCTAGCGGCATTGTCACAACAACTCGCACTGGAGCCAATGATTGATCGTCTCATTGGCCGTAGCGAAGAGGCGACCTATCCGAGTCCTTTCTTTGAATATTTCTTCGCAAAAGAAAAACTCCTTGAAACACCAAGTGCCTACCTTGATTGTCTTGCGGCTCTGAGAACTATTCGCTCACATCTTCGCGAATACCGTCCGAAAGACCAACCGACATTGTCATCCTTTATTGAATTTATCGTTCTTCACCGTCGTCTTGGGAGCAATCTCATGGTGGCACATGCTCGTCTCGAAGGCGATGACAATGCCGTAAATCTAATGACCGCCCATCGCTCGAAAGGACTTGAGTTTGATACAGTCTATATCTTCAATAGTGTGGACAACGTCTGGGGTGAAAAAGCCCTATCACGGAGCCGATCAATTAACTATCCTGAGAACCTCACTCTCGCTGATGCTGGTGGCTCTGCCGATGAGCGACTGCGTTTGTTTTACGTTGCGATGACACGAGCGAAAAAGCGTCTCGTCATGAGCTATAGCGACAGTAACGATACCGGTAAATCGACACTTATCGCAAGCTTCCTGTCTGAAAAAGCAGGTGAGGCAAAAGATATTCTAGATCATAGTGAAAGAGATTCAGTAAAAGCTGCTGAGCTCGCTTGGTATGCGCCGCTAGTCGAACCATCTGTCGATTTGAAGAAAATTCTTGCACCAACCTTACAAAATTATAAACTCAGTGTCACTCACCTCAATGCTTTTATCGATATCTCTCGCGGTGGTCCACAACATTTCTTGTTAGATCATTTGCTTCATTTCCCGAGCGCTAAATCTGCATCAGCCTCATATGGTTCAGCTATACACGCCACCTTACAACAAGCACATGTTCATCTCGCGGCAACAGGAGAGCAGAAGCCTCTTGAGGATATCTTGCGTGATTTCGAAGTCAACCTTAGTAATCAGCGACTCAGTCCACTTGACTACAGCACCTATCACCAAAAGGGAAGTGAACAACTCCAAGCATTTCTTGCGGTTAAGTACGATGAGTTCAAACGAACCGAGAAATCTGAGCTCAACTTCTCAGGCCAAGAAGCGATGCTTGGTGAGGCTCACCTAACCGGTATGATCGATGTCGTCGATATTGACGAAAAGAGAAAATCAATGATCGTCACAGATTATAAAACCGGAAAGCCTGCCCTGAGTTGGAAGGGAAGTGATGATAATGAGAAAATTAAACTTCACAAATACCGCCAACAACTGATGTTCTACCATCTAATGATCAAGTCATCTCGTGATTATAGTAACTACACCGCCGAAATTGGCAAACTCGCATTTATCGAGCCGACAAAGTCAGGCGAAATCTCAACGCTTGAAATGTCTTTTGAAAAAGAAGAACTCGATCGATTTGAACGCTTGATCGGGAAGATCTGGGAACGAATCATCAATCTTGATCTGCCTGATGTTTCAGGATTTGATACATCATATAAGGGCGTCTTAGCGTTCGAAGAAGCACTCCTTGATGGTAGCGCTTAACTATTGACGTAACACCTTAAAAATGCTATATTAGTAGACGCATTGATCGAGGACGTGAGACGTGGATGAAAATCTATTTGTATCTATATCCCACGTCCTCTCAAGCACCTGAACAGAGATGGAAATGGTATCTTTCGCCCCATGACGATAGGTAGGTTGCTTACGAGTGACCATTGAGACTTCGGTCTCGAATTCACCGAACGAAAGGTATGGCCATGGCCACAACCTGCAACGGCTGTTGCGAGCGCTGCAGCGGTAGCTCGCAGCGTTCCCACGGTGGTACCGGCACCTGCAACGGTAGCTGCCGGGGATCCGGGCACACTCCCTACTGCACGGCGACCCACAAGACGTAGACTTTACGTCGCGTCGCTAAGAGCACGAGGAGAAGACGGACAGGACGGTCGCAAGACCCCCTGTAAAAACAGTAGCTCCATCTCTGTTCCGTCTCCCATTCATCATAAAAAATTATGATCAGCGGGAGACGTTTGGAAACCTAACATGAGACAATAGAATAATGAAAAATTTTTGGCAGGACCTTCCAAAACCTTTCTTCATCCTTGCTCCAATGGAAGCCGTGACGGATGTTGTTTTTCGTCATGTCATTGATACTGCCGGTGCACCTGATGTTTACTTTACAGAATTTACCAACGCCGCCAGCTACTTTAGCGAAAAAGGTCGAGATAGTACAAAAGGTCGCCTTGCATTTACGGATGATGAACAGCCGATCGTAGCGCAAATCTGGGGAACCAAGCCGGAGCACTTCGGCTTTATGGCAAAGGGCATGAAAGAACTCGGTTTTGCTGGTGTTGATATCAATATGGGCTGTCCCGCTAAAGACGTCGTTAAGACTGGTGGCGGAAGTGGCATGATTCGTGATCCAGAGCGCGCTGCTGCGGTCATTGCGGCTGCAAAGGAATCTGGTTTGCCGGTGAGCGTTAAGACGCGTCTAGGGGATGTGAAGACCGAGGAGTTTACCGAATGGCTCACTCATATTCTTAAACAAGACATCGTCAACCTCACGATTCATCTCCGTACTCGAAAAGAAATGAGTAAAGTTCCTGCGCACTACGAATTAATTTCTGATATTAAAAAACTTCGTGATGAAATCGCTCCTCAAACTCTCCTAAGTATTAATGGAGATATCCGTGACCGTGCCCATGGTCTCGAACTTGTTGAAAAATATGGCGTTGATGGTGTCATGATTGGCCGAGGAGTCTTTACAAACCCTTATGCCTTCTCGAAGGACATTCGCACACGAAGCCGCGAAGAATTACTTGGATTACTGGAGCAACAATTAGATCTATTCGATAAATACTCAAAAGAACTCGAGCCACGAAAGTTCGATCCTCTGAAACGATTCTTCAAGATCTACGTGAGAGATTTCGAAGGTGCGGCAGAACTTCGCGACGAATTAATGCATACAAAAAGCACCGATGAGGTGCGTGCGTTATTAGGTAAGTAGCAAAGACCCGAGAGGAACCCGACCAGCGGGGCGGCCAAGGCATCACGCCTGGCCGCCCCGCTTCGAATTTCCGACATACTTCGTGAGCGCGAGCTCAGCGATGTACCTCATGAGACGTTCCATGACATGGCGCGCCACGATCCCTTCGAAGGGGGTATCGATAGCGTAGCCGAGCAGGCCCATTTCATGACGGACGTCGAACAGCTCTCCCGCGATGACGAAGCGGCTTCCGAAGAAGCCACGCATCCCGATGGCCGCCAGAGGCAGAATCGGAACGCCTGACTCGAAGGACAGGAAGAGAGCTCCTAGCTTGCCCTCATGGACGTCGTTGTCATCACGGTGTCGCGTCGCCTCGGGCCAGAAGAACAGATTCTTGCCCTTCTTGAGTGCAGCGCGCGCGTAGGGGAACGAGTCCTTGCCACGTCCATTCTGGCGTTCGACGGGAATCAACCCGAAGGACATCAGGATGGGTCGCAGAGGCCCCTTGAATGCCTCGGCCTTCACCATGATGGCGAATTCCATGAGCCACAGGTAGGCCGGGAGAATGAACGTCTCCTTGGTCGTCTTGTGCGGACCAGCGACGACGATCACCTGACTCGTCGGCCGAGCACCTACCCAGACGAACCTCGTAGGGAAGATAGCACGAACCGGTGGACCGAGAACGAAGGTCCTGAGGACCCAGTTCGGGTTGATCAACATGGTGCACCCCTCTCAAGGGTCTTTGCTTGTCAAGGGCGCCGGGGGTTTCCGACGCACATACCACGATAGTACCCTTAAAATAACAGGGGTGCAAACATAAGTTTTTTGAGAGTTGAAGGATTATCGGTTGCGACGACGTCGGTGAAGGTCGGCGACTTGCAATCGAACCATATGACGGTCGACAAGCTGACGAGCCTTTTCAAGTTCGACTTGGTCTTTCGCCTCATCACGAAGTTTGATAGCAAGCTCGAGGGCGGCTTGTGATTCTGCTTCAAGAATATCTTCACCATGATCAGCCTCATCAACGAGTACACGGATTGATTCAGGATTGATTTCGATAATACCCCCACTAATAGCAAAGTACTCGAGTTCTTTATCCTCATCTTTTTTCTCATGACGTACAGCGAGCGCACCTGGCACCGCAAGGGTGACAAGTGATTCGTGACCGGGAAATACTGCGATCTCACCAGCTGCCGTTGGCGCAATGAGTTCGTAGATATCTTGGTCGACCCGAACGCCGCTAAGAGTAATGAGTTGCAGGTGCATAAACTAAGCCTTCTTTGTATCTTTCGCTTTAGCTTTGTCGCTAAGATTACCGAATACCATGTAGAACCAGTCCTCGGGTTTGTCATCATACTTACCGGCAAGGATGTCAGCGAAGTCACGAATAGTGTCTTCGAGTTTGACGTAGGTTCCTGGGTTTCCCGTAAACTTCTCAGCAACGTGGAATGGTTGCGAAAGGTATCGTTGGATACGGCGAGCACGAGCAACGGTTTGCTTCTGATCGTCTGAAAGTTCTTCCATACCAAGAATCGCGATGATATCTTGGAGTTCTTTGTACTGCTGAAGGACACGTTGCACTTCACGAGCAACGCGGTAGTGTTCAGCACTGACAATCTCTGGATCGAGACTGGTCGAGCTTGATGCAAGCACATCAACAGCAGGGTAGATACCGATCTCCGTCAATGCACGGTTCATAACGATCGTCGCATCAAGGTGAGCGAAAGCAGTTGCTGGGGCTGGGTCAGTCAAGTCGTCTGCAGGGACGAAGACTGCCTGAACAGAGGTAATTGAACCTTTTTTCGTACTAGTAATACGCTCTTGCAGACCACCCATTTCCTCTTGGAGGTTTGGTTGGTACCCCACAGCAGACGGGAGGCGACCAAGGAGGGCTGAGACTTCAGCACCGGCTTGGGTGAAACGGAAAATGTTGTCAATGAAAAGAAGGACATCTTTCCCTTCGTCACGGAAGGCTTCTGCCATCGCGAGACCAGACAGTGCGACACGAAGACGTGCTCCAGGTGGTTCGTTCATCTGACCGAAGACAAGAGAGGTCTTCGCAAGCACACCGGCCTCTTCCATTTCGTAGTAGAGGTCGTTTCCTTCACGAGTTCGCTCACCAACACCGGCAAAGACAGAGTTACCTGAGTGGAATTTAGCGATATTGTTGATCAACTCAGTAATAAGGACGGTTTTACCGACACCCGCACCAGCAAAGAGACCCGCTTTACCACCTTTAATCAGTGGGGCGATAAGGTCGACAACTTTAATACCAGTCTCGAGGACTTCAGATTTGTTTGACTGCTCATCAAGAGGCGGAGCAGAACGGTGAATAGGAGCTCGTTCAGCTTTCGGTTGTGGTAGGCCGTCGATTGCTTCACCAACAACGTTGAACATACGACCTTGGGTCGCTTCACCAACAGGGACGCTAATCGGAGCACCTGTTGCAGAGACGCTTTGACCACGCTTCAAACCATCGGTGCTTGAAAGAGCGATTGAGCGAACGGTTTTCTCGTCAAGGTGCTGAGCAACCTCAAGAGTCACGGTTTGCTTACCATGTTCGATTAATAATGCATCGTAAATAGCTGGTAGCTCGCCGTCGAACTCAACGTCTACCACGACGCCCACAATTTGTATAATTTTTCCTGTATTCTTTGTCATCTCTGTCTCCTTATTCACTTAATGCCTCGACGCCACCGGATATTTCTGCAAGTTCCTGGGTGATCGCGCTTTGGCGGGCTTTGTTCATCTCGAGCGTCAAATCATCAATCAGGTCGGATGCATTGTCGGTCGCATTCTTCATGGCCAACATACGCATACTATGCTCGCTGGCTCTTGAATCGAGTAACGATTGATAAATCTGTGCGCCAACCAATCGGTAGGCAACACCATCGAGAACTTCTTCGGTGCTTGGTTCGTAGGTCACATCGGTCGGGACGCCAGGCTCGGTCGTAGATTCGAAACCAGCAGGGAGTACTCGAAGGATCTTCGCTTCCTGTAAAATACTGCTGACGAAATCTGTATAAATGACGTCAACGGCATCAACCTGACCGCTCGTATAGAGGGTACGAGCGCTATCGAGGATAGCACGAAGCTCGCTACCATCTGGTTTATCGGGTAATTCTTCATAGGCACCCATAACTTGAGTGTCTTTGATACGAGCGACGAATTGTGCTGCTTTACGACCCACAGTAATGGTGGTGTTTTTAATGCCAGCTTTATCATCACTGATAAGCTCATTCGTATACACGCGAACGATATTACTGTTGTAGGCACCCGCGAGTCCCTTGTCAGATGCGATCACGATCAGAAGACGTGTCTTCACCGGTCGATTGACGAAAAGTGGGTGATTACGAACTGATGTATGAGCAGACAAGGCGGTCAAAAGTTGACGAGCAGCTAAGGTATAGGGCGACGAGGCCTTCGTCGCTTCTTGCGCACGACGCATTTTACTCGCAGCGACAAGTTGCATCGCCTTGGTAATCTGGCGAGTGCTCTTAACGCTTCGAATGCGTGACTTTAATATCTGCGTTGAAGCCATTATTTGTCTTCAAATCCCTTCGCACTCGCTTTAGCAGTCTTTTCAATGACTGAGTTAATCTCATCAGTTGGCTTACCACCCTTGTCGAGTTCTTCCATGACCTTCTTGTGGTCAGCCCAAGATTTCGTCAAAAGTGCTGCTTGTGCATCTTTAATCTTTACTGCAGGAACTGCGTCAAAGTAACCGTTGTTCACCGCAGTAATACTGACGACCTGTTGCCAGACGCTCATTGGTTGGTATTGAGGTTGCTTCAAGAGTTCAGTCAAACGTTGACCGCGGTCAATTTGTTGTTTGGTTGAGGAGTCAAGGTCACTACCAAATTGCGCAAAGCTCGCCAGTTCGCGGAACTGTGACAAACCGAGTTTCAAACCACCACTGACTGATTTAACTGCAGAAGTTTGTGCGGCACCACCAACACGTGAGACAGATAGACCGGCAGAGATCGCTGGTCGAATACCTTGGTAGAACAGGTCTGTTTCAAGGAAGATCTGGCCGTCGGTGATTGAGATCACATTGGTAGGAATGTACGCCGAGATGTCACCAGCTTGAGTTTCAATGATCGGCAAAGCTGTCAAAGATCCTGCACCAAGTGCATCAGAAAGTTTCGCTGATCGTTCAAGAAGTCGTGAGTGAAGATAGAAGACATCACCAGGGAACGCTTCACGTCCCGGTGGACGACGAAGAAGCAGTGACATTTGACGATACGCAACAGCGTGTTTCGTAAGGTCGTCGTAAATCATCAACGCGTGTTGTGAGTTATCGCGGAAATATTCACCCATGGCAGTACCGGCATATGGCGCAAGGTAGAGAAGAGATGCTGGATCAGACGGGCTCGTCGCGACAACGATCGTCTGGTCCATAACGCCTTCTTTCTTCAACCGTTCGACAAGTCGAGCGATCTTCGAAAGTTTTTGACCAATCGCAACGTAGACATTGATGACACCGGTCTTTTGCTTTGCCTGGTTGATCATTGTATCGATCGTCAGAGCAGTTTTACCTGTTTGGCGGTCACCGATGATAAGTTCACGTTGGCCACGGCCAATAGGGAACATTGCATCAATTGCCATAATACCGGTCATCAGTGGTTCGTGGACAGATTTACGGCCCATCACACCGATCGCTTCGCGCTCAACAGCACCAAAAGCTTTGGTTTTGATCGCAGGTCCACCATCAAGTGGGCGACCAAGTGGGTCAACGACCCGACCAAGAAGTTCAGGACCGACAGGGACTTCAAGAATTGTTCCCTTAAGACGAACCGTCTGGCCAGCTTTGACCTTTGAGTCTTCACCAAGAAGCACCGCACCAATTTCATCTTCTAGAAGGTTCAACGCAAAAGCCTCAACGATGCCTTCTGAAGTTTCGATTTGCAACACTTCGCTGTAACCAGCGCTACGAAGCCCGTGTACCCACACGACGCCGTCACCGACGCGCATAACGATACCGACTTCTTCGAGATCTTTACTTACTTCTAAGTTCTCAATTGCTTTACGCAAATCTTTTGATAGTTCAGTGATTGATACATCGCTCATATAAATATTCCTCTTAGGCTTTCTTGAATCTTGTTTTTAGGACGGTCAACTGGTGGGCAACGGTGCGGTCGAATTCATACCCAGGCAGATTGATTTTTACACCACCAATCACGCTCGGGTCGATGGCTGTCCCGACGATAACTGATGATGCTTTCGTCTTACTGGTAATGAATGCGGTGATGGCTTTTTTAGTCTCAACACTCAGATCGAACGCTGAGGTAATGGTGGCACTGATGATGCCCCGTTGAGACAAAAAATAATCAACATCGCGAACAATAAGTTCGAGTTCTTTCGTGCGGCGGGTTTCAACAAGATAGGCGGCAAGTTGTTTGACAACTTTGCGACCGTTATCTGTCAATAACTGATCAGCAACGTAGAGAGCAAGGCTACGACGAGATAATTTTCGTGCCATTATTTGCTCTCCTTGATTGCTGTTGCGATCAGATCATTATCAACCGCTTTCGCAAGTTTCGCACCGACAACTTTTTCGGTTGCAAGGCTGACGAGTTCGAGCGTTTCGTTGTAAAGATCTTTCTTCACATTCTCTACATCCTTCTGGATTTGCGCCTGAGCGTCGGCAACAATTTGCTCAGCGTTCGTACGGGCTTTCTTTTCGCTATTGGCGACAATCTCTGATGACTCAAGCTTTGCAGTATCAACAATCTCAGCCGCTTCTTTACGCGCCAATGCAAGCAGTTCAGCGACCTGTTCTTGGTTTTTCGCTGCGGCTTCTTGCGCCTTTGTTGCTGCTTTCGTGGCTGCTTCAATATTTGCTTGACGCTCATCAACTGATTTCATGAGCCACGGGTAGACGAATTTACCGAGTAGGGCAACGAGGATCAAAAATGCAATGATCTGCAAAATCAGTAATCGCCAGTCGATTCCGAGAGCGGCAAAAATATCACCCTCAGGGGCAGCAGTTTCAGCAAATTGACTCAAAAACGTCATCGATAGTTCCTACAAGAATTTCGCAATAATTGCCACGATGATACCGATGATCGCAAGTGAGTCGGCGAAGACAATCGCAGTAATCATCAACGTACGAATATCACCAAGTTTTTCTGGGTTACGTCCGAAGGCGTTAAGTGCTCCTGCTCCAATAAATCCAATACCGAGTGCTGCACCGAGTGCAGGTAGGGCGTAGGTCAGTCCGAATGCTAGTTGTTCCATTATTTCTCCTTAATTACTTGCTTAATTATATCATCCCTTAGCGAGGGCCTTTTTCTTAGGCTTCGCAGGTGAATGAGCGGGTGAATCGCCGTGACTCGTGACGGCAAGGGAAGTGAAGATCAAGGTAAGAACGAAGAAGACGTATGACTGGATAAATCCGATAAAGAGCTCGAAAGCCATGAAGAAAGGAAGTGTAACGGTCGCGAAGTAACTTGTTAAAGCGGCGATAACGATCAAAAGCACCTCGCCAGCGAAAGCATTTCCAAACAAACGGAGCGAAAGTGCAGTACCACGGGACACTTCACCGATAAGCTCCAAGACACCTTCAAATGAACCAATCGGATCTTTGATAGGGTTCTTGAAATAGCGGTGTCCATTTCCAAAGATACCAAGGTGACGAATCGCATAGATTTGCACAGTAACGACGGTAATAACTGCTAGACCAAGCGTGAAGTTCAAGTCTGCCGTCAAACTACGGAGCACTGGAACATCATTCCACATAATTGAATCAAGACCAGGGATAACACTGAGCCAGTAGTTGATTAAGACGACGAAGAAGATCGTAAAGGCAAGCGGTGCGACCTTACGAGCCAATTTTTTATCCGGAATGATGTCATTTACCTGTTTTAAAAGACCTTCAAAGACCCACTGGACGAGCCCGACGAAGCGGTTGTATTTGCCCCGTTTTACTCGGCTCGCGGCGTAAAAAAGAATCGCGAGCGTAATAAGCACACCAAATAAACCAGTGACCATCGCATTGGTAATAGGTAAGCCCATAAACGTAAATAACGTTTCAGAGGAGATCGAAATATGGAGGTCTAATGCAGCAAATGTCATATTATCTTGGTTTCCTTACGTCTCGTAACTGCTTCACGATCAATAGTCCGCTCGTCACACCACCTAGTATCATACAAACGATCGTTGCGACCGGAGCGATATTAAATAGGTGATCCAGCCCAATACCGAGAAAGGTTCCACCGATAGTAGGCACAAATGCCCTCCAAGTGGTATCCAAGGCCGTAATGATCAACAACATCGACGCGGATTGCGGAGATTTTGTCGTCGTCTGGCTGACTGTTTTGATCGGTCGAGGCGACTGAGACATAATTATGTTCCTATTTTAACAGAGGAAAAGTGTTTTGGCTAGCGCTTGGGCGACTTAATTAACGGTGAATGTTCCTGTTGAGGTAAAGGTGTGTATTGTCATACCGTTAGCGTAGGTGATAGTACCACCGACAGCTTGAGGCATAGAGCCGGTTGGGTAGGTAATAATGACAATACCGTCTGTTCCAGAACCTCCGAGTCCCACGCCTGTTGGACTACTTCCTGCACCTCCACCTGCACCAATACCTGTTGCATTACTTCCGTTTCCGTTCGCACCACCGGCACCACCGCCACCTGTTCCGCCAGCGCCACCGGCACCACCACGCAGTGAGCCACCACCGCCAGCGCCATAGTAGACAGATGCACCTGATATTGAACTCTGTATTCCTGGACCGCCCGCACCACCGGCTGAAGTCAGTGCATCCCGACCGGTACCGCCAGCGCCACCACCACCACCACCAACGTAAGGATTACCTGAGAGACCAATACCTCCTCCAAATCCTTGGCCTATAACACCTTGTGAAATGATGTACTGGGTAGGGTGAGCACCACCACCACCGGAACCGCCACCAAGGGGTGGATAATAGGTGCCCGCAGGTTCAGCAGCACCTGCACCTCCACCAATTGCAACATATGCGTCAAATCTTGAGTTCGCACCACTATTTGCTGTCTGGGTACCCCCGGTTCCTCTCGATCCAACGGTGACGTTGTATTGTCCAGCGGCCACTTTTGCACCAGTGACATTCAAAACGCCACCGCCACCACCACCGCCACCTTCGTAGCCGCCGCCTCCTGAAGCACCGCCTCCTACAACGAGAGCATCAACATAATATGTTGGGACTGCGGCAGACGAAACATCGCTGACGGCAAAATAATCATCACTCGTGAACGTATGTATCGTGTATGGACCAGAAGTCGTAATGGCTCCACCGGTTGCAGTTAATGTACCTGTCAAATAGCGAACGACTACGATACCAGAGCCACCAGCACCACCATTGGCATAGCCTCCGTTATACGATCCACCACCGCCACCACCGCCAGTATTCGCTGTACCGCTCGTACCGGTCGTATTAACAACACCGCCACCTGCGCCACCAGCACCGCCATAGCCCGTATAATTTCCATTAATTTCACCTGAGCCGCCGCCACCTGAGAAGTAGATCATACTACCGGTAATACCGTTTGCTAATCCTGAACCGCCATTGCCCGCATTTGGAGCATTTGTCGCAATCCAACCACCAGTTCCAGCACCACCGCCGCCGCCACCCGAGCCATACCAGCTTGCCTCAACCATTCCATTTCCACCGTTACGCCCTTGTTGGCCGAGCCCACCAGTTGTTGCAGTACCTCCAGATTGGATAGTAGCACCACCACCAGATCCACCATTGATACCGTTCCCTGAATTTCCATGGGTTAACCCATTTCCACCACCAAGAGCAACAATTCCTAGAAATGTTGAATTATTTCCTCGTGATCCTGCAGCTGCCCCGACACCGCCAGCCCCACCAGCACCAACAGTGATAGGGTACGTACCCTTAGTAATGGATTGGTTAGGGGAGAACACATACCCACCAGCACCACCGCCAGAACCAGCACCAGCACCACCACCGCCACCACCAATAACAAGAGCGTCGACGGTTGCACTATCTGGTAAGATCGTGAAACTTCCACTTGATGTAAACGTATGTACCGTGGTCGCACCACTATTAATAGTTGTGATTGTTCCACCGGTTGCCGTCAGACTGCCCGTAGGGTAAGAGACTATGACAATGCCGGAACCGCCATTACCACCATTATTATTTATGTTGTAGTGTGCGCCACCACCGCCACCACCGCCAGTGTTTGCGCCTCCGTTACCACCTGGGCGGTTAGTTTGAGCAACCGTCACACCGCCACCGCCAGGCTGTCCAGGATTGAGACCTGAACCACCGGTTGTCGCACCAACAGCGCCACCGCCACCGCCACCAGCGCCACCATTTCCACCAATGCCAGTGTAGCCTGAGCCACCGCCACCGCCACCCCAATAGAGACTCGTTCCATTAATACTACTTTGAACGCCGATACCACCGGTTCCTGGGTTGGTGAATCCTGGGCCACCAGCACCACCACCACCACTAGGGTAGTAAGCAGCTCCGACCGGTCCTCCCTTATTTCCTTGTCCTAGAATGCCACCCGCAGGAGTGGTTTGGTTAGTACTTGCATTACCACCAGCAGATGCGCCATTCCCAGGAGGGGAAGTATTGGCTGCATAGTTTGATCCTCCACCTCCACCTCCGAAGGCAGTAATTGACCCGAACTGACTCTTACCTCCGTCTGATCCACGAGCAGATGCAGCCCCAGCGGGAGCACCGGCACCACCAGCCC
This sequence comes from uncultured Candidatus Saccharibacteria bacterium, assembly GCA_964556125.1. Lineage (GTDB taxonomy): Bacteria > Patescibacteriota > Saccharimonadia > Saccharimonadales > Saccharimonadaceae > Microsaccharimonas. Next base: position 111,169 of record CAZKUW010000002.1, read on the forward strand.
CAACAACGACGTTTGCTGAGTAATTTACTACTGCGCCACCATTCGAGACGACGCCGCCGCCACCGCCACCGCCACCCATGTCTGAGCCGCCACCACCACCGCCACCGACGACTAAGACAGATACTGTGCCTGTAGGAAGGCTATTAGGTGTTGGAATAAAGGTTGCATCGTACGAATAAAATTCGGTATTTGCCACATAGGCATTATTCGTCAACCATGTCGGATCTGAGTGGCTCAAGACAACGTTATCAGCAGTACGAAAAGCAGAGAAGTAGAAGTAAGGCGATGCACCATTACCGTTTTCTCTCATTGCAAACCGGTGATTACCAGGTTGTAACGTGAGGTTTGCCGTTGTGACAACACTAGGTCCTCCATTAGCAACGAAATTTCCATCGACATATAGTGCGCAGGTAAACGTACAAGCGAAGCCCATAGTAATCGGGGTTGCTGTCGCTACAGTCACCGTGTGTGGATCAATAAAGTAGGCTGATCCAACTCCTGAGGCTAGGGGAGTAGTAATGCCCCGTGCCGTCAAGTCTCCTGCATAGCCCGGGTTATTGTATTCAGCTACCGGTACCCATACAGACGGATCTGCATAATAATCAGGCGAACTGAAATGCTCCGTATCACCAGCGCTCACACGCCAGTCAGTATCGGTCACTATCAAAGGGCTTGGAGCGTCAGATTTTTTAATCGAAGCAATGAAACGAGAGGCTCTCGGCAAGACTGTCTCGTTTGTCAGTGCGACCACGATAGTATTACAACCAGTATTGAGATCAATTGAGCCACTTCCTGTCGTACCGCTAACTGATGTCACTTTTGTACTATTCACATACACGTCAGCTAAATCTGAACCTGAAGGAGTAAAGGCATTGACAGTATAGGTGCCAGCAGTCGTTACACTAAAGTCACGTCGAAACCACATGACACCACCATTCACAGCACTATCAGCAAGGCTAATCGATGATGCTCCTGGTGCACCTGATAGTGAGTCCTGTGTCGTTGTTTGAACAGCATTGCCCCAACCCTGAGCACTGGTCGTTTGACCGGTACAAAGATCCGGGACGACGGCTGACTGCGTGGTTGGCTGGTTGATCGTTTTCCAGACTGAACCATTTGATGACCTCAGGATTTGCACGAACCCATTTGAAGGTATTGATGTCGCCTTATTTCCCACCACGGTTGGCATACCGACAGAAAATGAACTTCGAACATTCCCATTTATGGCGACTGAACACCGATCATCAAGTGGACAACCAGCTGTCGTGGAGTTCACGATAAGGTTTCCGCTCGTCGTAAATCGGCGAACGGTATAAATTCCTGATTGGTAGCTCGTCCCACCTGATGAATTATCAATAACGATGCCGCTATTTGTAGGGTACGCGATAACGACAACCCCTGATCCACCGGCGCCACCATTTGCGCCACCACCACCACCACCGCCGCCGCCACCGCCGGTATTTACCGTACCGGCACCGCCAACAGCACCATCAGCCGCACCACCGGTTCCACCACCACCAAGCCCACCGGCACCGACAGATCCTGTGCTCCAACGTCCACCACTTCCACCGCCACCGTAGTAGACGGATGCACCAGTAATAGTGTTAAGCACACCAATACCACCAGCACCTGAAACACCTACGCCAGCTCCACCGGTACCCGACGAATTACCGCCGACCGCTCCGGCACCACCGCCGCCACCACCATTTCCTGCAGTAGCATCAGAAGTACCGTTACCACCAGTGTTTCCTTGTCCAGAAGAGCCCGAGGCACCTGCAGCTGGTTGCCCAGTACCTCCATCAATTGTTCCTGCGCCACCACCACCAGATCCACCTGTTTTTGATGCCGAAACGTTGTTATTTGAGATACGTCCGCCACCGCCTCCTCCACCAGTGGCTGTGACTATTGAATGAAACGAAGAATTCCCTCCATTAGTGCCGGCCGCACCAGAGCTTGAACCACCTGCGCCACCACCACCAACGGTAATATTATAGGTCGTACCACCAGTCACAGTTACCTGACTGTTATAGACGACACCTCCGCCACCACCGCCACCTGCGTGGTTATTACCGCCACCACCGCCACCTGCAACGACGAGAACACGGATACTCGCACCGACGAGTTGATTACCACTACAGTCTGTATTTGGTTGTAATGGTTTCGCATCGGACCACTGTGGGACGTTTCCATTTGCCGCCAAACAAGCCTTAGCATAGGCGACACCTGATTCACCAGCCACTTGGGCGAGTTGAGCATAATACTGATTTTTAAGTGTCGTGCGGATTGCAGTTGTCGCAGACACGGAAACAGCCAAGATACTGAGGAGCACGATAGAAGCGATCAACACCGTTGGCAGTGCGAACCCCTTGCGATAGACTGTTTGTCTGTACTGCATTATAATTAAGTGACACCCTACTCAAATTCTTGTCATTATTGTACCATAAGCGAATTGAGTAAAGTTATTTACGAGCAAAGAAATTTACTGTATAATGTATAGTGAAAGACAAAGGGGAATATTATGACAACAGCAACACCGCAAATCACTATTTACCGCACAAGTTGGTGTGCATTCTGTCACACCGAAATGCAATGGCTTGACCGTCTCGGGATTCCTTACATCGCCAAAGACATCGAAGCTGATGCTGAGGCAAATGATGAACTTATGAAGAAACTAAACGGCGACTTCCGTGGTGTTCCAGTAACCGATGTTGCTGGCGACATCATCCTCGGATTCGACCGTCCAAAGCTTCAAGACGCGATTAAAGCACACGATATCCAACCGGTTGCTGCCTAATTATTAGGCGTAGTCGTTCAGACGTTTGAGCGTTCGTCGTTTTTTCTTCACGACACGACGACTCAAAACTTCAAAATAAAGGGCTTCCAGTTTCTTACTCTGATTGAACTCAGTGTAGTTACGGGCAAGCTCTTTACTTTTTTCGCCATATTTTTTACGAAGCGGTGCATCTGAGAGAAGTTTCACAATAGCATCGGCCAAGCTGGCAACATTATTCTTTGCCACAAGACCATTTTCTCCTTCGATGACGACCTGGGTCACTTCAGGATCCATGATAACGAAAGGAAGTCCGGCGTGAGCTGCCTCATGGAGGACAAGACCTTGAGTATCCGTCAGAGAAGGAAAGGCAAAAATGTCACCGCTTGCATAAGCGACCCCGAGTTGTTGTCGTGGAATACCGCCGGTAAAGGTGATGCGGTCGCCAACTCTTGATTTACGGGCTTTAAATTCAAGGACTTCTTTATATTCAAAATTACCCACAAACACAAGTCGCGCTTTTGGTCGGGTTTTGAGCACACGTTTGATAGCTGGGATGAGAATGTCGAGGTTCTTTTCTGCAGCAAGACGGCCGACATATAGAACAACTTCATCATCTTTAGCAATCCCGTGAGTCTCTTTAAAAGCTTTAATCTGTGTCGCCGTTGGTTTTGGTAATGCATCGATACCGGTAGGAATAACCGTGATATCAAAGTCGTACTCTTTTTTATATCCTTCTAACTGACGTTGGCTTTTTGGACTCAGTGCAACCACTGCTTCTGAGCGACTAAAAATCATCGCCATCAGACTGTAGACAATGTCTCGACCCCAGCGTGAAAGCAGTCGAGGACGATAAATCTTTAATAGTTCTTTCACATCTTTGCCCTTAAAACGGAACGTCGCCGGGAAACTCAATGCAAGCAGGAGTAACCCCGGGACTACACCTGGGTAGTGCTGAATATACTGGGCGACATCAGTACTGTGCTGAATGACGTAGGGTGTTTTCGTTTTTTGTGCTGCATACATTCCCATCAAGCCGACTTGGCCTGGGCTCAGGATCTGAATAATGTCGAGTTTCAGTTTTTTAATTTTTGTGAGCTCACGAGGAGGGAAGAAAAGTGCCAGGCCATAGTCGTCATAAAAGGCATCTTGGATACTTGGAAAGCGAATGACATGTTCTTCACGGTCCTTCTTTTTGATAGGACGTATTTGGGTTCCGGCACAGAAAATATAGACTTCATGGCCCATTGCCTCGAGGTCTTTTTTCATAATATCAACCACAAACGTAACGCCAGTAATGGCAGGTCTGTAGCTGTCTGTAAATAAGCCTATACGCATTTCTTGGGTCTATTATAGCACGAGAAATTTGACGTCTCCTGGCTCCAACACTATACTGGCGAACATGAAACAAGGCTGCAGCGTCGTCATTCCGGCATACAACGAAGCACGAGATATCCGCGCGTGTCTTGAGGCACTGAGTCAGCAAACGCTTCCGCCCAACGAGATCATTGTCGTCGACAATAACTGTACTGACGATACCGTCAAGATCGCTTCAGAATATCCACTCGTTCGAATCGTCAAAGAAAAACAAAGAGGCATTACCTTCGCCCGAACCGCAGGTTTTAACGCAGCCAAATACAGCATCATCGCTCGCACCGATGCCGATACTATCGTGACCCCAAATTGGGTAGAGACTATCACGAAACATTTTGATGCAGATCCAAAACTTATGGGCCTGACGGGTGCCGTTGCTACCCGGGAGTGGTCACCAAATGACCGTTTTTGGTTCTCAAACATCTCTGCATTTACTCGATGGGTCGCACGTGTCGCTATCCGGTACCAAGAAAAATACCCTCTCATGGTCGGTCACAACATGGCAATTCGCTACGAAGCTTGGCAACAAGTTGCCAAGAAAGTCTACTTAGGCGACGAGGAAACCAACGAAGATGTCGATGCGTCGCTCTGGATCCAAAAGACCGGCAAGGTCGCCTTCTTCTCAGATGTGCTCGTTAAAACTCGACTCCTTGAAATGTTTTTTAATCTTAAGAAGCTCAATGGCTACAATCGTTCAATTCATCTCACTATTGCACGCCACAAGACACCACAAGCTTGATCCGTTCACATCTGTTACAATAGGGGAATCATGGCCCAAAAGAAGAAGTCAGCCAATAAAGTAAAAGCGATCGTCAACCGACGAGCGTCTTTTGACTATGCACTCGATGACGAGCTCATTACCGGTGTGGTCCTCACGGGGAGAGAAGCCCGTGCTGCACGTGATGGTCGCGTCCAGCTCAAGGGGTCTTTTGTGACGGTCCGCAATGATGAACTTTGGCTCAATAACGCCAGCTTTAGTCTTGTTTTAAACAGTAAAGTTGATGGGTCTACCTCTGTTGATACCAGTCCTCGTAAGCTCCTCGCAAGCCGAAAACAAATCGACGAACTATACTCGCGAAAACAAGCTGGGATGACCATAGTGCCCTTGAAACTCCTCACACAAGGTAACTACATTAAACTCGTCATTGCCCTTGGTAAAGGAAAGAAAAACTACGACAAACGCCAAACAATCAAAAAGCGTGACCAAGAACGCGAAAACAGCGCACTGACAAAACACTTCTAACACTAGTCATTCTGCTTATGTCTTGTTGACTTTTTGTCAATAATTTGCTATAATATACTTCATGCTCAGGCTGTCGAGGGAAATCTCCAGTCGGAGATACCTTGACAAGCTATTCTATCCATCCACAACAATCCACACACCACAGATTGGTAACCCATGTCACTCATGCAGCCCCTTCACCCGGACACCCGTAAGGGAGTCTCCAGCCGTACCCTCGCGATGGTCCTCGGCCTCGTGGCCGTGATCATCGTCGTGGCGCTGGTGGCCGGCGCCGTGTTCTTCAACAACACCGCCAGCAAGGCTACGCCCAAGCCGCTCAACGAATCGCAGTATGGCATCGTGCTCGGTCCTGACGGATCGATCACCGATGTCATCCACGGACCGTTCGATGGCAACAAGGACGTCAAGCTCGGCGACCAGAACTTCGTCGTGTTCTACGACGAGTCTGAGATCGAGCTCCTCAACGGACCGGCCTACGGAACAGTGTTCGGGGAAGTGACGATCGGAGGCGAGAGCATCCCGACCGCCACGCACTACTACCTCAACATCTCGTTCGACGACGCCGTGACGTACTTCAACCAGCGGGTCGAAGAGGGTGAACCCCTCGAGATCCCGTTCCAGACGTCAAGTCTCGAACGCCTGGTCATCGGTGACGCCATCGCTCGAATCGAGCAGGCGTCCGACCTTGGCAAGTTCACTTCATCGTTCGAGGTCGTCGGCCTGCCGACGATCGCCTACAACGAGGAGGTGGCAACCCAGTACGCCAACGAGCAGGCAGCCGCTGAGCAGGCCGCTCAGGAACAGATCGCAGCGCAAGCTGCTGCTGCCCAGGAGAAAGAGCGCCGTCAGGCGGTGATCGACGCGATCTGCGCCGAGCACCCCGAGATGGCGCACGAAGACCTGGTCACGATCTGTGGCGAAGCGCCTCCCGCGCCGGAGCCTGGCGCTCCGACATCGGACAACCCGGCTATGGGCATCGCCCCGCCGCCGGGAATGGACATCAATGTGGCGCCGAAGGACCCGGTGGACAACAATCCGTCCGGCCCGACCGAGCCGTACTACAAGTTCATGTGCTCGACCTCTGAGGTCGCACTCGTGAACTGGGACGAGATCTCGAACATGTTCGAGGTGATCATCGGCAACGACCTGATCAACTTCACGACGCCGGAGAACACTTCGGTGACACAGGAGACGACTCAGCCCTGCGAGTACTACTCGGGCAACAACGGTGAAGCTGGTGGCAACGACGGTACGACCGTTCCGATGCCGGACCAGCCGTAACGGACTCCTCGAGTGGGGTGCTGGCTTCGGCCGGCACCCCCTCGCGGAACGATAGATAGCTTGTCATATCAACTTAGCTCATATACGAATATGGCCTGAGTTGATAAAATAGATTCATGAAACTTTACTCGTGGAACGTCAACGGAATTAGGGCTGTCATAAATAAAGGCGCTTTTCAATCTTTTATGAAAGAGCACCAGCCCGATATTTTATGTCTACAAGAAACAAAAGCCAAAGAAGGCCAAGCCGAGCTCGACCTGAAAGGCTATCACGAAGCCTGGAACGACGCCGACAAAGCTGGTTATAGCGGCACCACTATTTTTAGCAAAGAAAAACCGCTTCAAGTCATCAAAGGCTTCGCGGATGACATCGCAAAGAAGTACGGTCTTTCTGGCGATCCCTACGGAGATCCTAATAAAGAAGGACGCGTGCTCTCAGCCGAATTCGAAAAATTCTGGGTCGTGACTGTTTATACGCCGAACTCAAAAGGTGATCTGAGTCGTCTCGAGCTGCGTCATAAACAATGGGATCCCGCATTCCTCGAACATATTAAAGAGCTCGAAAAAACAAAACCCGTTCTGTTTAGTGGTGATTTAAACGTGGCACATAACGACATTGATCTCGCGAATCCGAAAGCAAATATCGGAAAACACGGTTTCACCAACGAAGAACGTGAAGGATTTGAGAACTTCGAAAAAGCTGGACTTATCGATACTTTCCGCACCCTCCATCCTGATCAGGCCGAAGCGTATTCTTGGTGGACCCACTGGGCAAACGCTCGTGCTCGCAACATAGGGTGGCGTATTGATTATTGGATTGCGTCACAGTCACTCAAAGACAATATTAAAGCAGCGTCGATCCATCCCGATGTTATGGGATCTGACCATTGCCCGGTCAGTGTTGAACTCGAGTTTTAATATGACACCTGAGACCCAAGCCCGCTTCGATACAGTAGTCGCCCTCAAACCTGAGTACCAGCCAAATGCCGAAACTAAAACGGTGCTTGGATCAAAGACGATCATCGAAGTCATTGCCCCTGCAGCTGAGGGCAAATCTTCGATCATGCTCATGATCGAGCACACCAACAAAAGATTCTCGTTTGTGAACGGTTTTACCACTCGCAAAAAAGAAGCTCGCGATCCAGAACACCTCTACAAGTACATTAATTCTGATGAAGATTTGAATGACTTATTCGACCGTATCGAAGAGGGAAGTATTGTTCAGTACATTCAGCACCCAACGACGAAACAACTCTACGGATCGTTTCCCGAAGATTACGAAAATGACTACAGCATGCTCGACGTTCTTTCGAGCGCTGTCGCTTTTTTCGAAGTCTTACCATTTAAGAAAAAGATTAAAATTGCCCTCGTCTCAAAAGGTGATGAGTGGATTAAACGTTTACTATCTCGGTACCCAGAACCAAGCGAAGAGCGCACAAAACGAGTTAATGAAGCACTCCAGTCTCTGAGTTGGGTGCTCGAACAACCAAAAGATTCATTAGTCTGGATCGAAAATAAAGCAGGCGATATGGACCATGCCGTTAACCGTATCATTGAGCTGGTTGAGAATGATCAACCGTCTGAAGACCTATCCTATTTAGCACAGCAGATGTACGATGAAGCAAAGAAAGTTGCCTAATGGATTACGATTACTGGAAAAAACAAGCCAAAGGAACACCTCTTTACCCGGACCTCGAATGGAGTAAACCCGAACAAAGAGGCATGGCAGGGAAGCTGGGTATTATCGGCGGTAACTCTCTCGGATTTGCGGGTGTAGCCGAAGCCTATTCAGTCGCCACGGAAGCTGGAGTTGGTCAAGTTCGCGTCTTACTACCTGACATTTTAAGAAAGATGATTCCTTCAGTCATTACTGATACCGTTTTTGCGCCAACAAACCCTTCTGGCAGTCTCACAAAAGATGCCATCGCTCAAATGAACGCGCTCGGCGAATGGGCCGACAGCATCTTGCTCGTTGGTGATGCTGGACGGAGCAGCGAAACGGCGATTGCCTATGAATCCTTTATCCAAAAGTATGAAGGTCCGCTCGTCATCACCCGCGATGCGATCGACCTCGTCAAAAATAACCCTCAAGGTCTCGTCGATAGAGAAAAAACACTTCTTGTCGCCTCGTTCGCCCAACTGCAAAAGCTTTTCCAGGCTGTCTACTATCCGAAAGTGCTGACTTTCAGTATGCAACTCAATAACCTTGTCGAAGCACTTCATAAGTTCACCATTACGTATCCAACGACCATCGCGGTACTGCATAAGGACCACCTATTGATAGCCCACGGCGGAGAAGTCGTGACCTCTCCATGGGAAAATCCGATGGCGATATGGCGCGGTAATGTCGCTGCTCGAGCGACGGTCTATTGGCTATGGAGTCCTTCTAAACCACTTGCCGCTGTCGCGACATCACTCGTGTAATTTATAAGAAATGATTGGTGGGCAAGGGGGGAATTGAACCCCCACTCCCTTGCGAGAACCAGATTTTGAGTCTAGCGCGTCTACCAATTCCGCCACTCGCCCAAGCCATCACTTCTTATAAAGGTTCCACCGATTCGGTGGAAGTACCAATGTATTGTACAATAGAACCCAGTAGGATTAAAGATATGAACCCCGATAAAAGCAGTCCTGGTGGAGACCTGCCGGCGCACACGCCGACGGATAATTCATCACCAAACGACAACTCTCAAGCCCAAGCCAGCTCGGCGAACGTTATCCGTTCGCAGATTAATGCGCTCTATGATGACCCGACTCGTCCACATACCCAGACTGTCAAAGCAGTCGCCGAGGACATGAATCCGTATCATCGTACTCATAATCCGCATCCAAAACCTGAAGCAGAACAGTGGCGCGAATATCACACTGCTTGGCAAAGCTATTATCAGAAATACTATGAAAGTTATTACACTCATCAGCTTTCATCAAAACAAAAAGCCGAAGAACCAAAGGGGAGCGACCACTACTTTGCTGGCCAGCCTGCCACAGAAGAGCAGAAAGCAGAGGAACTCTCGAACGACGAGGCACTGCTGGAGCTCCGCCAAAAACTGCTTGGTCGCGTCAGTGAATCAGCACGCAAAGTACGTGGCAGTCGCCACTTTATTCCGATTGTTGCCGCACTAGTTGTCGTACTCCTCTTCGTGTTTGTTCAATTCAATCAGTTCTTCGTCGCCAACGTCCAGGCATATGTCTCACCAGGAAGTATTGATCCTCAAAATATCGTCATCGACCCGACAAACGACGTTCAAGTTAGCTCAGAGCCTCGCTTGATTATTCCAAAAATTAATGTCGATGTCCCGGTCGCCTATGATGTTGGCTCTGACTACAACTCACAAATGGCCGCCATGAATAACGGTCTCGCACATTTCTCAATCCCTGGAGCAAGCAGTCATCCTGGCGAAGTAGGGAACACTGCCATCGCTGGACACAGTAGTAACGATCTGTTTGATAGTGGCGATTATAAATTTATCTTCGCTCAACTCGATAAGCTGGCGCCTGGTGATAGTATTTATGCAAACTACAAGAGCAAACGCTACACCTATGTCGTTACGAAACTTGAGACAGTGAAACCAAATGAAATCAGCAAGTTAATTTACCCAACCGACAAACCAGTTATGACACTTATCACCTGTACGCCGCTAGGGACCGCTATCAACCGTTTGCTAGTAACAGCCGAGCAAGTCAGTCCAGATCCTTCAACCGCTACTGCAGCGCCTGCTAAGGACGAAAATGCGCCTGCTCAGACATCTATCCCAGGAACGCAACCGACACTCCTTGAAAAGCTCTTCGGCGCAACTGGTAACTAGTCTAAGATCATTTTGACACGTTGGAGCTGGTAGGTTTCACCAGACTTCGTCACGTTATAGAGGTATCGTCCATTTTGACTAAGTGTCGCATCAAAACCAGGTTCTGATGCAGTAATGACATAGACGTTTGTGCCGTCGAATTCTCGAATAGAAAGGTGCCCGTCATAGACCGACCAAACATAGGCTGGATCGAGCCAGTTCAGCGCGTACGCCTTCGACTCACTTGTTTCGATCTTTGCATCGGTTTCACGCTGGTGTTCAACTTCGTAGCTCTTAAAGCTCAATCCAGATCGAACGATCAAATAATCACCCTCGGGACTGAATGTGAGCTGATCAATCGCAGCGGGAGCTGTCATTGTCGCATATGACTTTAGGCTCGTTGCTTCATCGGCACTCGAGGTAGGGTAGCGGCCTTTTAAGATAGTGACCTTGAGACCATCGACGATTGCGACGTAATCATCACTGTAATAGCGGGTCGCATCGATCATCAGAGGCGTGCCGACGGCATTACGTTTCAATACATGCGCTGACTCATCTCCTTCACGGTAGACTCCTGCAACTTGCCTAGTAGCATCCGCAGGGTCAATGCCGACATAGGTAATGACGCTGGTTTCAAATAAATCGAAGTTCGAGACGTTAGTCACCAGTCCTCGTGAGATGGTCGCCGCACCCAGGTCTAACTTTCGGATCACTCCGTCATCAGTCAGTCCATATAAGATATTGCCACTGGTCCCAGAGAACTTCACATCTTTGAGACCGATGCTGAGCAAACGAGTGACATTAATACTGGTTGCGACATCCTGTGTATCGATGACAATCCATTCCGATTTATCTCCATAGCTGTGTTTGACGAGAACATAGCGACCACCTTCATCCCAATGATCGAGCATAAAAGTGTGTTGCACATCCGCCGTCCCAGCCTCACTATAGACACTGCTTGGAAGGCTCAGTGATGTTGTCTGTATTTGTTGATTTCGTAAGTCGACAAGTCGGAAGGTAGGCGTATCAGCTTTTTCTTGCATCAATAGCCACTTATAGTCCGGTGATGCTTTTACGGAGTAGAGTGAACTAAACGTAGAAATTTTTTCGACTGAGAGGTTCTTCGGGACCAATCGAACATAATCAAGCCAGGTAAGTGTCCCAGCTTTCACGGTCAATGTCTTTGTCCAATCTTGGTAGCCTTCACGAGAGACGATAAAGCTATGGGTCCCAGCGATAAGCGTTTGCTTCGTCGCTGTGCGAGGACCGAGCGTCTTTCCGTCAATTGTCACCATAGCGCTCCCTGGTGTTGAATCAAATTGCACCAGTGCACCTTGCTCGAGACGACCTTTTTCGCTATCAATACGATATCCCAAGATAAAGAGAACGGCGACACTCATAATAACGAGTACCGCAAGAACACTCACGATTGAGACGATGATACGACGGATGAGCAGCTGCTTCTTAGTAGGTCGACGAAACATTATTGCTCTTATTATAGCAATCTTTGCATACATTTTTTAATCAAGCGCTTGCATAAGCGTGATGATACTTCTAATATAAGACTCAAGCATAGGCCCAAAGGGCTTATCCAATTTGACCTGCGAGGAAAAATAGCAACACATGGAAGCGAACAAAACAGTCACGATCAACGGCCGCGTCTACGATGCCGTCACCGGACTCCCGGTTGAGACCAAGGCCAAAAAGCCGACCGTCAAAACACCCATCCTAAAACCCGCTGAAGTAAAGCGTGCTGCTCAAGTTCCTTCAACCGCCGTCCACTCGACAACACAGCGCTCACAGACCTTACACCGACGGGCAACAAAAAAACCAGGTCTTGCGAAACGACCAAAACCAGGTCAGCACATGGACATATCTCGCAGTAGTAAAGTAGGGCGCTTCGCTCCACACCCTATCGCTGCTCCTGTAAAAAAAGTAGCCGAAACACCTGATGTGATGCCGAAAACTCATCCGTTGGTGGCAAAAGCTATGGCCCGCGTCCCAAAACCTGCTCCTGTCTTAACTTCTAAAGAAGTCAAAGAAGCAGCCGTTGCTGCAGCTATCTCTAAGACACCACTGAACCGAGAAGCAAAAGAAGAGCGGACCGGTTTCCGTTTCTCAAAACGATTTACGATTATTAGTGCATCATTTATTGTTCTTATCTTGTCCGCAGCGCTCATTTACTTCAACATTCCTAGCTTGTCTGTGAGTTTTGCATCTTCACAGGCCGGTATCAACGCAACCTACCCTGAATACCAACCAGACGGTTTCCATCTAGATCAACCCGTGACCTTTAGCGATGGGGAAGTTACCCTCAAGTTTGCTTCAAACAGCAACGACACCGGCTACGTCATCACTCAAACCCGCAGTTCATGGGACTCATCAGCAGTACTCGACAACGTCGTTCGCAAAAAAGCCGGCGACAACTATGTCACCACACAAGAACGTGGATTAACTATTTATTCATTCGACACGACAGCCGTCTGGGTCAACGGTGGCTTGCTCTACAAGATCGTGAGCACCGCACCTCTTTCTGGTGAACAAATTCGCCACATCGCAACCAGCCTTTAATCTGTTATAATTGAGACAATGTCTGACGTTGTCCGTACTCGTTTTGCTCCAAGCCCAACTGGGTTTATGCATGTTGGTGGTGTTCGCACTGCCTTATTTGCGTGGTTATTGGCACGTCAAAACAACGGCCAATTCATACTCCGTCTTGAAGATACCGACCAAAAAAGGGAAGTGGAAGGTTCTGGTGAACACTTAATGAGTGCACTTCGCGCTCTCGGACTTGAGTACAACGAAGGTCCTGATATTGGTGGACCGTACGCACCCTACAAGCAAAGCGAACGGCTCGACCACTACAAAGCCTGGGCTCAAAAGCTTATTGACGCAGGCCGTGCTTACGCCGATCCTTACACACCAGCAGAATTAGATGCTTTTCGTGAGCAGGCCCGTGCGAATAAAAAAGCCTTTCTTTATCGTGAACACCGCCCAGAACATCCACCCGTATGGGACGGCACAATGCCACTTCGTTTGAAGTCAGACCCTAAAGCCTATGCGTGGCACGACGAGGTAATGGGTGATCTCAAAACAGGCCCTGAAGTCATTGATGACATCATCCTGATTAAGTCCGACGGATTCCCAACCTACAACTTCGCCCACATCATTGATGACGAAGAGATGAAAATCACTCACATTATCCGTGGCCAGGAGTTTATTGCGAGCCAGCCAAACTACTTAAATATCTATGAAGCACTCGGTATCAATCGTCCGATCCTTGCGACCATGCCACACATCATGGCTGAAAATGGTAATAAAAAACTTGGAAAGCGTGATGGTGCTAAAGATGTCCTCGACTACCTTAAAGAAGGGTACTTGCCAGAAACACTCGTAAACTTTATCGCCAGTCTCGGCTGGAACGACGGCACCGAACAAGAAATCTTTACGGTTGATGAATTGATTGCGAAATTTTCGTTAGACCGCGTCCAGCATAGTGGCGCTCGTTTTGACGAAAAACGTCTGGAATGGATGAACGGCCAGCACATTCGTTTACTTTCTTTGGACGATCTTTACACACGAGTCACCGATTTTTGGCCTGCATCGGCAGCAAATGCATCAGAAGAGCATAAGAAAGAGGTCTTAGGGCTCGTTCAAGACCGCATGAAGACACTGCACGATCTCGCTATCCTAACGGACTATTTCTTTACCGACCCGACACCGGACTGGTCAATGATCGACGGCAATAAACAGCTCTCGAAATTCACAAAGGAAGAGCTACAGGGCTTTATCGGCCATGCTATTGAAGCGCTGCAGGCAAGTGAATTTACTCCTGAAGCAATTCAAGAAACGCTCAACCAGCTGCTCGAAACAACTGGTCAAAAACCAGGTATCTTGTTTAGTCTCATCCGTCTCGCAGTATCCTGGGCACCGTTTAGTCCACAATTAAACGACACTCTCGCAACGCTTGGCAAAGAGACGGTCATCCGCCGACTCGAAGCAGCCCGCAACTAGTTTTTTACTCGCTTACATGACTCAACCGATCTGTTATAATAACGCTTAAGCTATGAACGAACACGAACGGGACCCCGTGGGTCCAAAGAGTCCTAGTTGGTTTCGTCGTCACCACAAATTGACGATTCTCTTCAGTGTATTGGCAGTACTTATTATCGGAGGTGGCACCGCTGGTGCGCTATATTTCTTTAACCAAAAACCAAAAACAGTCGAGACTCCTAAAACTGTAGTAAAAGAAGAGCCGAAACCTGAACCAGTAAAATATTATTCTCCATTGACCGGCAACATCGTGACCGATGAAGCGGCCACCAAGCAAGCAGTAACGGGCATTATGATTGAAAATAGCCCGGATGCACGACCACAATCAGGACTGAAAGATAGTGGCGTCGTCTTTGAAGCTATCGCCGAAGGTGGCATCACTCGTTTCCTGGTGTTGTACCAAGAACAAAAGCCTCAGCTTATCGGACCAGTGCGAAGTGTGCGCATGTACTATGTGGACTGGGTCGCTGCATTTAACGCCAGCGTTGCCCACATCGGCGGAAGCGCTGCAGCTCTCGCAGAAGTTCGTAACGGCCAGTACCGGGACATCGACCAATTCTTTAACAGTGCCTTTTATTGGCGTGCGACAGACCGTTACGCACCTCACAATGTCTATACTAGCTTCGCGAAATTGGACGAACTCAACGCCTCAAAAGGCTATACCAGCTCGAGCTTCACCGGCTTTACCCGCAAAGACTCTGAAGGACTGAAATCACCGGCTGCGTCTCGTATCAACGTCACCATGAGTAGCGCACTCTTTAATAGTGCCTACAATTACATCGGCAAAACCAATACCTACGATCGTGAGCAGGGCGGAGAAGCACATATTGACCGTGAAACCGGCCAACAAATCAGCCCTCGCGTCGTCATTGTCATGAAAGTACCGATGCGCCTCGTACTTGAAGATGGCTACCGCGAACAAATCGATGCAATCGGCAATGGCAGCGCAACGATTTTCCAAGACGGTGGCGTTCAAGAAGTGACCTGGAGCAAAGCGAGTAAGGTTGAACAGCTCAAATTTACCGATGCTGATGGCAATGATGTTCCTTTGGCTCGTGGGCAAACATGGATCACGGCAGTACCAGCCGATAGCGGAGGAGTCTCATGGCAGTAGAAACAATCGATAAAAACCCTCAACTCGCCAAAGATTTCTGGCCTTCTTTCCGACGCAGCACGGCAATTCTCATTGTTCTCATGCAACTCTTGATCCTCCTTGGCATTGCAACTGTCCTTTATTTCATTGGATTTTACGAAAAGAACCCATTGGCATTTGCTGGCACACTTATTGCACAGACTATTCTCGGAGTGGTGACCTCGACTATCATCTACAAGTTTGTCGGACGACCAATCAAAGATCTCCTCGCAGCCATTGTCCACGTTGCAGGAGAGCCAACGAGCACCACACCACCAAATCCAAATGATCGCCGTTTTGCGAAAAGTGGCTTTAAAAATGTGCTCCAGACCATTTATCAACTCGCGAGCGACGAGACTCCGCCCGCGGCCGCTACCACCACCGAGACACCAAATTCAGTGACCGCAGCCGTCCCAACCAAAGCCACAACAACTAGCCTTATTGAAAAGGCTCTCAACGAAACCATCTGTGGCTTCGTCGTCATGAATCATGATCGCAAAATTACCTATTCGAACAAAGCAGCACCTATCCGCGTCGACCAAAACGGCGACTCATCTTTGATGTTGCTCTTTAACGGTGACGATACGCTTGAAGCGTGGCTGGCAGATTGTGACAAAAACGCAGTACACGCCGAAAAGAACTGGCCACGCATCTCTGACAAACTTCCTGATGAAGAAAATCGTCGGTTCTTCGACGTCATCGCTTCGTACGACAAAGGCGCTGAAAGTGAAGTAGTGATTACTCTCATCGATCGGACCAACCTCTACAGCATCGGTGAAGAAGAGCTCGATTTCATCGCCTTTGCCGCGCACGAACTGCGGGGACCGATCACCGTTATCCGTGGCTACCTCGATGTGCTTGAAGATGAGTTAAAAGACGTCTTCAAGGACGACCAAGCAGAACTCTTCCGACGCCTCACCGTCTCAGCGAACCGTCTCTCGGGCTACATCAACAACATTCTCAACACGTCACGATACGACCGACGCCACCTCAAAATGCACCTAGCTGAGACTTCGGTCGCGAGTGTTTACGATACCATTAAAGACGACATGCTGATGCGTGCCAGCGCACAAAACCGTATGCTCACCGTGACTATCCCAGACGGACTCCCGACAATTGCTGCAGATAACGCCAGCCTGAGCGAAGTCCTGGGTAACCTCATCGACAATGCTATTAAATACAGTAATGAAGGAGGCGCCATCAACGTCACTGCCGGCGTCAAAGGTGACATGGTCGAAGTAGCGATCGAAGACCACGGTATCGGCATGCCGGGTAATGTCGTCAGCAACTTGTTCCAAAAATTCTATCGCTCACACCGCTCGCGCGAGACGGTCGCCGGAACTGGTATTGGCCTCTACATCTCAAAAGCAATCGTCGAATCTCACGGTGGAAACATTAGCGTTCGCAGTGAAGAGGGGAGGGGATCTACCTTCACCGTCTCACTTCCGACCTTCCAGTCAGTTGCTCTCAAGCTGAAAGAAGGTAATAATAGTAACGAACAACTTATTGAACAAAATAGTGGGTGGATTAAAAACCACTCAATGTATCGGGGATAACGAATGGCAATTAAAACAATCTTGATCATTGAAGATGATCGCTTCATCGGCGAGATGTACGTCCGTAGCCTCAACAAAGCCGGCTTTAGCGTCGACTGGATGGTGGACGGCAACGACGGCCTCATCGCGGCTCGAAACAAGCCATACGACCTCATACTGCTCGACGTCATGCTCCCTGAACGACGTGGTACAGAAATCCTCGAAGCCCTCCGCGGTGGCAAGGAAGATCTCATACCCAAGTCTAAAGTAATTGTCTTAACTAACTTTGAACAAGACGACGAATCTCGACTCGCGATGGAAAAACACGCCGATGCCTACCTTATCAAAGCCGAAATCACCCCAAGCAAACTGATGGCAGTGATCGCTCAGCTTGACACGCCCGCCTAGACTTTTAAAGGGTAATTTGATAGAGTAGATCAGTTAAATACCGTTGCGGTCCCATCGTCTAACGGTTAGGACACCAGGTTCTCATCCTGACAATCCGGGTTCGATTCCCGGTGGGATCACCAAACATAAGCGTAATGAACTCAAGAAAGTCTCCTGTTCGGAGGCTTTTTATTTTTGCATCAATAACGATTGAAATGTAGTGACATTGTTAGAATCATTTTGAATTGAACGGCTAATGATCTCCATTCCATACAGCTGGGCAGCCGACTCGCTTCCTATTGCTGCGATCGTAGGGTCTGAAAGCTCTTTAATATATGCCACTGCTGCCGCTGTGTCGTGAAAGCTTTGCACTTGAGTATTGCCTAGTGAATCCTTAATGTAAAAACTGCACTGCGAGAGTGCCACAGGATGCGAGATTATCGTCTTGATATCATTAACTTTCGAGTTAGCAAGCCCAATGAGATGCTGTTGTATTCTAAGGTCGTGCTGACCTTCAACAACCACATTATTGCTGTTTAACAAATTTGAGACCTCTTCTATATAGCCGTGACTACTGTTTTTAACAGCAACGAGAGCTCGGTCCGCATTGCCCGAAATGAGCTCATTGAAAACTTCTTCAAATGATCGGCAGTAAATAAGCTCGATAGGATTTTGGTAATATTCGTGGGCGGCAATTTCGTGAAATGAGGCAATATCGCCCTGAATGGCAACTTTAGTTAATGAGGTATGCATAAAAATAATTTCCTTTGATTAGGCAGTAATTTGGAATTGGGGGATAGTGTGAATTAAATAATGCTGCTTAGGCAGCAAAAAAGGTAAGGAAAAAAGCGCTTGAAGAAACAATGACTGTTTTTTGACGCTTACTCATATGTATACTTTAACATAATATGTAGTTATGTATGCCTTCTATTCTGTAAGGGGGAGTAGTTTGGCTGAATTACTTTGCCCCCAACAGATTAGACTGCAAGTTAGCGGTACGGATAATATCGTTCCAACGCATTATTTCTACCACCATTTGGTTATAAATCGAAGGCTCAAGGTTCACCAAAAACGTCTCAATTCTTGAGATCGTTTTTAATTTCATAAGATATACTAATAAGCATATGGATAATGCTATGAAGACCTCAACCAAAGCTCCAAAGAAAAAACTTCTAAAAAGAATCATTCTCATCGTCGCTATCCTGCTAATTTTGGGAGTAGTAGGTACCTTCATCTATCTTCAGTATCGCTCACTAAAAGACGCTGAGATAGAAAAAAACAATCTCACCACCCAAGTAAAAGATCTGAAGTCTGACAACAGCAAGCTCACCGATACCAATTCGTCGCTCAAAAAATCGATCGAGGCTCTCGCTAACCAAGAGAAGACACAGACGACAACGAGCGGAAGCAGTTCGAGTACACCGCAAGTATCCGTAAATAGTGGCATCTTAACGTTGAAGGGAGGCAATGTCGTCACTCCATCGTTCTATGGCAATACCGGCACTAATGCAGACACTGATCAACTAAATGCTTTGTTCTTTACCATCAAAAACACTTCTACGACATCAAAACAATTTACGTTACTTGATTTTAGCGCAATCACCGACAAAGGAGAGATAGTCAAACCACTCATATATGCTGGACCTCTCAGTGGCAACTTTTGGAACAATTCAACACTTGCGCCCAACGGTAGTACAGACCAATCAATCGTTTTTGACCCAAAATACACCCTCGTATCACTACAGTGGGCGCCACCTGGATTCGAAATTACCAGCCTGCCGATACCTAGCAAAACAGCGAGCCCAGCGTTCTGGTCATACTCCGAATAAGAGCGTCAGTACTCAGGGATTGTCTTCGTTAAAGGCCTGATAAATATTGCATATTAACTCAAAATGTGCTATAATTATACTCGTTTTGTTGAGGTGTCAACCTCCAAAGCACATTGACAGACAGTACCACACAAGGTGTTATGTCGGCTTACATAGTTGAGCCTGGATATCACCTTGTGTTTACGAATAACACAGTACCAACTCGAAAGAGGAGGTTGGCATGGTATGCCAGGTGAGGATGGGAAACCACTTCAATGCAGCACCCGCTCCGCACCCGCCAGCAGTTCTCCTGCGGCACGATCATGACCTCGATCCTGATCGAGGACAGCGCTCACCCGGACGCCATCACCCTCAGCACGATCGACATGATCGCAACCGAGTTCCAGTCGCTCGCTCAGCGCGTGGTCGTGTCCAACGCGTTGAGCCACCTCGACGCGATCGACCCGACGGGCTACAGCCGCGTCAAGCAGACGACCGTCTACGAGGCCGGCACCACGAAGGTGACCCTCTCGACGACGCTCACCATCCGCCGCCCCGGCATCGAGTCCGACATCCGTCACGACGTCGCGATGCTGCTGGCGAAGAGCCACCACCTGGTCGACGACGCCGCGGACTACATCAAGGCCGAGGTCGAGCGCCAGGAGACGCCCGTGGACCCGTTCGGGTCTGAGGCGACCTTCGCCGGCATGCCGGTGCGTCTCGGCGAGGTCCTGTCGGAGTTCTTCAGCATGGGCGGCCCCTTCGCGGGCCACATGCCCAGCGGCGTCACCCTGATCGAGGTCGGGCTCCCGCGCGGCTAGCGCCGTCCACTCCCGCTCCGGCATCGTCGGAGCGGGAGTGGGGCGCACCCCGTTATTCACCACTGTCTGTCATCCCGCTTACACGAATGTGTGTTCGTGCTGATGAGCTGAAAACAGCGAAAAGCAAACCCTTGCACTAACCCCCGTTATCCGTCATACTAACCACAAGTACTTTGGTTTGAAGGGTAGGGCACTATAACACCGTTAGTCTTGAACAGATTCTGGCACCGCCGTATTTATGAGGTGGCTTTTTTGCTTTCAATCGCAATTATTGCGCTGTTTGTCGTGCCTCTTTTCGTACCCGTTTCTCCAACGGGACTCTTTGGTGTCAGTATTTGGGTCGCAGCGGGGGCTGTTCTGACTGCTATCGCCAGTGTCATTTTTTATCTCGTCACTCCCGAAAAACCAGGCTATCTGTATGCCATGCTGGTGTATTTCCTCTTTACCGCAACAACCGGACTATTGGTGGCTCAAACCGGGGGACAGGCGTCGCCATTTATCGCTGTCTGGATGCTCGTATCCTTTTTTGCGGGTGTTTTCGCGTTCTGGGGGCTCATTCCGATTATCGCCGCAACCGGGACCTATACCGCATTTGCGTACCTCAGTAGTACCTTCAGTATCAGTCTTGTCGCTGTCGTCATGTTTACGTCGATTGTCCCTCTTATTATCGGTATGTTTGTCTGGCGCAACCAAAGCGACGACAACACCACTAAGGATGTCAAAAATCTCGCTAATCAACTCTCTGAAGTCGCGAGTAAATCTGAAATTGTCATTAACGCCATCGGTGATGGGGTCGTCGCGATCGATAGTCAGGGTATCATCCAGCTGATCAACCCAGCCGCTCAAGAAATCCTCGGATGGGGGAAACAAGATGCTCTCATGCTCAACTACAAATCAATTTTGAAGCTGACAGATTTAAACAATAAGGAGCTCGATCCTTCACAAGACCCCATCCAACAAGTCCTCAACAACAATCAGGAGGCGCGAGCAAATGCCCTCACTATCGTCACTAAAACTGGTAAGAAAATCACCGGTTCGATCGTCGTATCACCGGTCGGTGATGCCGGCAACGGAGTGATTGCCGTCTTCCGTGATGTCACCAAAGAAAAAGCTGAAGAACGTGAACAAGCGGAGTTTATTAGCACCGCGAGTCACGAGATGCGAACCCCGGTCGCTTCGATTGAGGGGTACCTGGGACTCGCTCTAAACCCAAACACCGCACAGATCGACGACAAGGCGCGCGACTTCATCATGAAAGCCCACGAAGCTGCCCAGCACCTTGGTCGTTTGTTCCAAGACCTCCTCGATGTCTCAAAGTCTGAAGATGGCCGTATGACCAATACACCAAAAGTAGTCGACATGACGACGTATACTGGCACCATCGCTCAAGGACTCATTGAAAAGGCAAAAGAAAAAGGACTCCAACTTATTTACAAGCCGACAGAAGCGAGCGGTCAAAAGCAGATCGCGCCGGTCTATTTCGTCAACCAAGATAACGATCACATCCGTGAGATTATCGATAACTTGATTGAAAACGCCATTAAATATACTCCTACTGGCCAGGTTGTCGTCGATATCCAGGGAAGTGAAGATAAAGTCACTGTCAGCGTTAAAGATACCGGACTTGGTATCCCGCCCGAAGATGTCTCTCACTTATTCCAAAAGTTCTACCGAGTCGACAATATCGACCGCCAACAAATCGGTGGTACCGGTCTCGGATTGTATCTCTCACGCCGTCTTGCTGAAGCCATGGGTGGCCGTCTATGGGTAGAAAGTGTCTACAAGACCGGAAGTACGTTCTTCCTTGAACTGCCACGTATCACCAGCGAAGAAGCAGCTCGCTATAAAGAGGCTCAGGCTGCAGAAGCACAAAAAGCAGCTGCAGCAGCGGCAGCGGCTCCGGTCGCAGCGCCAGCTATGCCGCCCGTCATGGGACCACTTCCTCCAGCCGCACCTGGAGCACCAGCTCCCGCAATCACACCGACCGTTTCTGGCGATGTGCGGCCTGCAACAACCGTTCCGCGCGGCGAAAGTTTGACCCGTGAACAAATCGCCGAACACGTCCGTGAGCTCCAGGCACTCGCTCGACAGCAAAGCGTTGCGCCACGACCGACACAACCAAGCAATTCAGCTCCCGCAGCACCATCAACCCCTGCTGGACAACCGTAAGCATAAGCACTATAGTAATTTTAAAGAGCATTAGATAGAATAAGGGTAAATATGACGAAAATTTTACTGGTAGAGGACGACAAGAGCCTAAGAGAGATCTACGGCGTCCGTCTCATGGCCGAAGGCTACGAAATTGTTTCAGCGGGCGACGGCGAAGAAGCCCTCGCTATTGCCATTAAAGAGGCTCCTAGCCTCATCGTCAGTGACGTCATGATGCCAAAGATTAGTGGTTTCGACATGCTCGATATTCTTCGTAGTACGACAGAGACAAAAGACATCAAAGTCATTATGATGACCGCGCTTTCCAGTGATGACCAACGTGCTCGTGGGGAAGCCCTTGGCGCTGACCGCTATCTCGTCAAATCACAGGTTGGTATTGAAGATGTTGTTCGTACCGTTCACGACGTGCTCGGTGATGGGGTAGCCGGATCAGTCTCGACTGCTCCAAGCTTCTCATCAACTCCGGCTCAACCAGCAACTCCTCCAGCTCCTGCCGTTTCTGCAGCCCCGGTTGCACCAACGCCTGACCCAGCAAGTGCACCTATTGCGCCAACACCTATGCCTGAGCCAAGTCTTCCTCCAACACCTATTACTCCGGACCCAGTGACAGCACCGGTCGTTGATCCTGTCATGGCACCAGCTCCTGTCGCTGATCCACTGCCACCAGTTATCAATATGCCGGCCGAACCGATGGCTGCTCCCGCACCAATGACTCCACCAACACCGATCGCTGAACCAGCCCCAGCAGCACCTATGACACCCGCGCCGATGCCAGAACCGATGGCTGCTCCTGTCATGCCCGAACCAGCCCCAGCAGCACCCGTCACTCAAGCGCCATTCCCACCTTCAACACTGCCTGCACCAACCGCACCATTCTCATCACCAGCACCAGCGTCACTTGGCGACCGAATTATTGCGCCGCTTAACCCAGATATTAATACTGCCGCACCAAGCGACATTGCTGCCCAGATGAATCAAGAACTCAATGCTGCCGTGGCATCTCTTGCACCACTACCAGAACCTCCTGTTGCAGCTCCGGTTGCCCCGGTAGAACCACCAGCTCCAGCCGCTGCTCCGGCACCTGCACCAATGACAGCCCCAGCTCCTGAAGTCGCTTTGCCGCCACTTCCTCCACAACCACCGATTCCGCCATTGCCTCCACAACCTACTCAAGCAGTCTAATAAGGTATACTGAAAGGCGTGAGTGAACGTCTCAGTAAGTATTTAGCCTTTCAATTAGGCGTTTCCCGTCGCGAAGCCGACGGACTTATTGAACATGGTCACGTGGCAGTCGATGGACAAAAAGCTGTCCTCGGTGCCCGCTTTGAAGAGGGAAGTGCTATCACAGTCAAAGGGAAACCTATCCAGACTGGTGAGTCAAAGCAATATATCATGCTGAACAAACCTATCGGCTACCTCAGCTCTCGTAAATCACAAGGTGGTGACCCCACTATCTACGATTTATTACCCCAGCAATACCACATCTTAAAACCAGTTGGTCGTCTCGATAAAAATAGTAGTGGTCTCATTCTTCTCACCAATGACGGTGACTTTGCCTACGAAATGACTCATCCGAAATTTTATAAAATCAAAAAATACGAAATTACGCTCGATGAACCCCTCGCACCATTGAACCAGCAGATGATCAACGATCATGGCATCCAGCTTGAGGACGGGGAGAGTAAATTGACCCTTGAGCGCGTCGATGACACTCGACTTCACTGGATCGTCACTATGCACGAAGGACGCAATCGACAGATACGACGCACCTTTGGAGCTATCGGCTATGAAGTGACAGCACTGCACCGTACTAACTTCGGTAATTTTGCACTAGGCGACCTCAAATCAGGCGCTTTTGAAACCGTTTCATTATAGATAGTGCTTATGCTCGCAAAAAGCAGCGACCTCTGTTATAATTACCTCTGATTTATGGCTTCAAAACTTCCAACAGTAGCAATCATCGGTCAAGCGAACGTCGGCAAAAGTTCGCTTTTTAACCGTTTCGTAAAATCCCGCCAAGCAATTGTTGCAAAAGAAGCCGGTACGACTCGTGATAACGTCCTCGGTCGCGTCCTATACGGCGACCACATGTTCTGGATGGTCGACACCGCTGGTCTGAAGGACCCTAATGACGAATTCGAAGCCTCAATCCAAGAACAAATCACCGAAGCCGCTGATGCCGCTGATGTGATCTTGGTCGTCGTCGATAGCACCCAGTACGTCAGTGATGACGATCGTTTCGTCGCCAAAAAAGCACTCCGCAGCAAAAAACCAGTCATTCTCCTGGTCAACAAGCACGATCTTTCAGGGACACTACCAACAGACGAATTTAAACGCCTTGGTATCAAAGATATTATCCGCACCAGTGCAGAACACAACATAGGTATTGAAGAAGCCTTGAAGCTCGTTACAGCTATGATTCCAGCGAAATCTGAAGAGCCTGCTGGTGATGTTGTTCGCGTTTCTCTTATCGGTCGTCCAAACGTTGGTAAAAGCCAACTCTTCAATACGCTCGCTGGCAAACAGCAAGCAATTGTCGCCAATATCGCTGGGACCACCCGCGACGTCAACCGCATCATGTTGAAATATAAAGGCCAATCAGTCGAAGTCCTCGACACCGCTGGTATGCGAAAACCCGGCAAACAAGAAGTCGGCATCGAGAAGTTTAGTGTCCTTCGAACACTTCAAGCGATCGAAGAGAGTGACATTTGTCTTCTTTTGATGGATGTCAACGAAATGAACACCCAGCTCGACCAGCGTCTTGCGGGTATCATCGACGAAGCCGGTAAAGGCCTCGTGATTGTCGTCAGTAAATGGGATAGCGTCATGGAAAAAGATGCCTACACCCGCGACGCACTGGCACCAAAGATCGCTCGGACTTTTGATTTCGTTCCATGGGCACCACTTATTTTCACCAGTAGCGTGACCGGCCAAAACGTCACTAAGCTATTTGATCTCGTCATGGAAATCGACACTCGTCGTCACCAAGAACTTAAAACCCGCCAACTCAACGACCTACTGCAAAAGGCAGTGCAAAAGCACCCACCAGCTGGACTCAAGAACACCTTCCCACGACTTCGCTACATCGTTCAAACTGACGTTGCGCCGCCTTGGTTTGTGATCCACGGGAGCAACCTAAAATTCCTTCACTGGAGCTACAAACGCTACCTCGAACGCAATATGCGCGAAGCCTTTGATTTCATCGGTACTCCTATTAAATTTAGTTTCCGTGACGAACACCAGATCAAAGACAACATTGCTCGTGTCGCTGCCGGTAAAGAGCCGATCAATAAAGCAAAAGCTAAAAACGAAGCAAAAAAAGAAGCCCTGAAGGGCGCTAAGAAAACAAAAATCGCTCCAGCGAGCGAAGAATAATACGTGGGGTGTCCGACCCGGCGGAAGACTGAAGTCTTCACATCCGGATCGGCGTCCCGTGCGAACATCGGCGACTACTCGTCTGTCTCGTCAGCGTCCAGCTGCGCCCTGTAGACGTTGTCCGCATCCTTGAGGAAGACGACGACGAACACGAAGGCGATCACCAAGATGACCGCACCGATCACCCACAGGGTGATGGCGAGTGAGTCCTCATCGGCATGGAAACCGACGTACGTCCAGATCAGAAGGGCGATGAAACCCATCCAGCCGAACAGACGGGCGATGTCGAGTGACGGCTTGGCCTCGAGCTGGTTGTCCGGGGACAAGAGCGCGTGGATGTTGCTAGCGCTCTTGAGCGCGAACCACAGGACGATGCCGGCCGAGAGGGCCAACATGACCCAAGCGGCGATTCCAAAAAAGTGCATGAGATGAACTCACCTTCAACTAGTTGCCTACGCGTATCGCAGGGACGATAATTATTATAGCATATTTACTCTTAAATATCAATCAGCTACAATAGGGTTAATGAAGTTCTTATTCGCCCAAGGCAACCCTGATCTCAAATACGCCGGTACCCGTCATAACACTGGATTTGTTGCGTTGGATGCATTCGCCGAAAAACACGACGCGCTCTGGAAAGATACGGACAAATTTAAAGCCCGCTTAGCTGAAGTTATCGTCGATGGAGAAAAAGTACTCCTCATCAAACCATTATCTTTTTATAACGATACTGGTCTTGTGGCACGACAGATTCTCGATTTTTATAAAGCGGATCCCGAAAATGATTTCTTGGTTATCCACGACGACTTAGCATTGCCCCTTGGCACGATCCGTGTACGCACAAAAGGGAGCGATGCAGGTAACAACGGTATTAAGAGCCTTAACGCTCATGTAGGTCCTCTCTACAGCCGAATTCGCGTCGGTATTTGGACCGAGATGCGCGATCGAATGGATGACGTCGACTTTGTCCTCGGTAAATTTAGCGCGCACGAACAAAAGGTGCTCGAAAAAGATATTTTTCCCCACGTGATCAGGCTTATCGACCGTTTCCTTAGCGGTACACTTGAAGCGACAAGCGACAGTCTTTAGAAAAGCGAAAGGGCGACGGAAAACCGTCGCCCCATCGAGCTTGCGCCCGGGATTCCCCGGGTACCTCATCAGCTCTGCTGCACCAGGCGGGTGTTCTCGAACACCTCCTGGAGCTTGATGAAGAGCTGCACCGCCACCAGCAGACCGAGACCGACACCGAAGGAGATGGTCGTGATCTCAGTAGCGGGGAAGTACCCGCCACTGGTGTTCTCCATGCGGATCGCGTAGTAGGGCATGCTGCGGAAGAACACCCACGTGACGAGTCCGAAGATCATGATGTTGATCGACAGGTGCGTCAGGATGGGCAGGGTCTCGCGCTGAGCGAAGCCCTTGATCTCCTTGCCGATAGCCTGGATCTTGTACTCCGTGTTGATCAGGCCGACGCGGAAGAGGATGAAGAACCGGCGGATCCGGGACTGCCCCGGCTTCGGAAGCGGCGTCGGCAGCACGGTCGGCGTGATCCGCGTACGCATGTGGTACTCGCGCTTGCGGATCGTCTTCACGCTGTAGGCCAGCATGGCGACGAAGATCACGAGAACCACGATGGCCGCAGCGAGGTCCTGGAACAGGTACTCGTTGATCCATCCGGTCGGACCGACAGCCGTGGGCAAAGCGGTGGTGATAGTCATGAGAGGTACTCCTTAGTCGAAAGACGAGGGGAATCGAAACACGTGTGTGTATCATCTAAATTATAGCATTTTTTACTCTATAAGTCAATGTGTCTATGCTTTTTTCTCGAGGTGGCTGGGATTGACAAATACGGTTTCAAGTAGGATAATACCCCCTAAGTTCCGTCCGAGATAGCCCATAACACAGCTGTTCTCCGGAACAGCTGTTTGAGAAGAAAACGAAGGAGAATGATGACCCGTCGCACCCCCGTGCGGACAGCGCTTCGTGTGCTGCTCGGTCCGTACAAAGCCGTACGATCGTTGGTTGTGGACATCGTCCACGACTGGCGCTCCATCAAGATGGAGAAGGAGATCGCACGCGAGAGCGCAGCTGCCGATCAGCTCCAGGAGAGAGAACGCGAGCGCGCCTTCGAGAGAAGCGTGCGACTCAGCCTCATGGCTCAGATCGAGCCGCTCCTCGACGACTGCGTCACCAAGATGCGGCTCGCCAACTACCCGGAAGGCCACCAGCTTCACCTGGACTTCCACCGGGTGTACGACTTCCTCTACCTGACCCAGGACGGCAAGGTGATGAATCGTGACAAGAAGCTGATCTTCGTGCCGATGATGACGAACGAGTCGCTGACCCGGTTCAAGGCGATGCTTCTCGAGGCGATCCATCATCTCGACGAGCGCATCGCGCACATCGAGGCACAGCGGAAGGCCGAGGAAGCCCAGCAGAGGGCTCTCGAGGCCGAAGGCGAAGACATCGTCGAAGAGGCGACTCAGATCGCACGAGACGCCGCCACCTCCGGGTGAGCCACTCCGCGTGACCCACCACATCCGTTCCCAACTCAAACAAAAGGCCACCGTCGATACTGACGGTGGCCGTTTGAATTCTATACGCTTTTTCCAACTAAAAAGGCACCAGGTAAGGGTGGGCATCACCTGGTGCCATTTTACCCTTTAACCCACCCGAGCTGTATCAGCGAAGCGTACGCGATCGATAGAAATATATGATGCGCGCCTGACTCACCGAAGTGGGTCACTACTGTATAGTCGCTATAATGATACAACCTGTAGGGTCCAACCCCGAAGGGAAGGTGTTAAAGGGATTAGTATTCATACAAAGCTGTTCTCCGAGGAGAGCCTATGAAGTGGAGGGTAGTTACTGCATAGACACCTTGTATGAAACCTAACATATGGTGATAACTTAATTAAAAATTAAGATCTCACCGTTAGAATAGGGGGTATAAGGTGCTTGGTTTATCTCGCAGGAAAAACCAATCATCATGCATTTTAGCACTTGTTTGACTAAATGTCAATACTTATTCTAGGATGGACATAAAATAGGTGAAAAGCAACATTATCGTTCCTACAGATACACCCTACCTCAAACCACTCATTGAGCTGTCCCATCCGCCGAGATGTCTTTATGTAATAGGTACTCTTCCTTCCGAGAGAAGGCCAACGGTGGCAATCGTGGGGACCAGACGCCCTAGTTCTTATGGTAAAGAAACAACCTATGATTTAGCTTATAGACTGGCCCGTAAAGGAGTAGTCATCGTCAGTGGACTCGCTTTAGGTATAGATGCAATAGCCCACAAGGCTGCCCTGGATGCAGGGGGCACCACCATAGCGGTGCTAGCTAATGGCCTCGACACCATTTATCCTGCTTCACATTCCTCGCTCGCCCAGCAGATCATACAAAGCGGCGGGGCAATCATAAGTGAATACGAACCGACTGTTGCTGCACGGCAATTTCAGTTTCTCGCTCGTAATAGAATTGTCAGTGGGCTTAGCGATGCGGTCATCGTCACCGAAGCGGCCGAGAGAAGTGGCACCTTATCAACCGTCAATCATGCCCTCGATCAAAATAAGGAGGTATTCGCCGTCCCAGGCAACATTACGAGTCTCTTGTCAGTCGGACCGAATCGCTTACTTTCTCAAGGAGCACACCCGGTGTTATCCACTGATGACATCCTCGAAATCATAGCTCCCCAGCTAATCGAGAAACAATCCTCACTTCCTCTTGGCGATACACCACTCGAAACAACACTATTAGAACTGCTCTTATCAGGGGTGAGAGATGGAGACCAACTGCAACAAAAGATGAAAATATCGGCCAGCGATTTTTCAACGACTTTGACCATGCTCGAAATAAACGGTCGCATCCGATCACTTGGCGCCAATCAATGGACACTTATATAATGACTCGTTCATAAAATAGTGCTACGCTAATACTAATTTCTGTGACGCTACCGCATCCAGCCAACCAAGAGGGATGTCAGCTCCGGAAGGAAGCTTGACAGACCAACGAGAGAACCAGGAGTAGCAATGTCCCACCCGCTTTTTTTTGTTGTGACGGGAATCGAGTTCCAGTACCTCGGAACTATGCCGATTCCTCCAACAGGGACAGTACGTGACCCCGAGCCGGTCAAGTTCACGCACGGCATCGCACTTCAGCGCGCTGTGCGCTACGAAGACGACGTCGTCAACCTGTTCGTCACACTGCCTCCGAACATCCGGAGAACGCAGCGAGACGACCGACTCTCCCCTCCGGGAAGGGTCAGCCACTCGCAGTCGCTCCACTTCTGGTACACGGACGGCACCACCGCCGAACAGCTCCAGGAGTTCGCGGACCATGTGTTCGCCACGGTTCGGGATCACGAGTACTTCGGTGCACTCGTGCTGTTCTAGCGTCTGCCAAGCATCCGGTCGCCCCCTCGTGGGGCGGCCGGTGCTTACGTTTAAGGGCCATTTACAAATAGTGGTAAGTTGTGTAAAGTCAGCCATTGTGTTTAGCTGGATAAGCTACCACAAGCAGAATATATGCCTAAAAATCTAGTAATTGTTGAGTCACCAGCCAAAGCGAAAACCATCGAGAAATACCTCGGTAGTGACTTTAAAGTACTCTCGAGTATTGGCCATATTCGCTCGATTGCAAAGAAGACGAAAACAGGGACGCCACCGATTGACGTCGCTAATGATTTTGCAACCACTTACGAAATTGACCCAGATAAAAAGAAAACCATCACTGAGCTGAAAAAAGCCGTCAAAGACACCGACGTTGTCTGGCTCGCAACCGATGAAGACCGCGAAGGAGAGGCGATTGCCTGGCATCTTTGTGAGGTCCTTGGTTTAGACCCAAAGACGACAAAGCGGATTGTTTTCCACGAAATTACGAAATCTGCTATCGAAGAAGCGATCAAGGAACCTCGGACCGTCGATATGCAACTCGTTCAAGCCCAACAAGCTCGTCAAATTCTTGACCGTCTTGTTGGTTTCGAACTCTCACCAGTCGTCTGGCAAAAAGTCCCTGGTGGTAAATCTGCTGGTCGCGTCCAATCACCAGCCGTCCGTCTCCTCGTCGAGCGTGAACGCGAAATTCAAAAGTTTGAAGGCTCTTTCCAATTCAAGGTCACGGCTGAGTTCACGCATGACGGAGAACTCGTCAAAGCAGAACTCCCAGACCGTTTCGATACCGAAGAGGCGGCACAAAGCTTCCTCCAATCTCTCAAAGACGCCACCTTTACCGTCAGCGACGTCACAAAAAGCCCTGGTACCCGTAACCCTGGTGCTCCATTTACGACGAGTACCTTGCAGCAAGAAGCGAACTCAAAACTCGGCTTCGGTGCTCGTGCCACTATGTCATCCGCTCAAAAACTCTACCAAGAAGGTAAGATTACCTACATGCGTACCGACTCAGTGAATTTGAGCGGCCAAGCGATCGCGGCAGCAAAAGACTTTATTACTTCTGAATTCGGTCCAGAATATTCAACCGTTCGCCAATTTAAGACCAAAAATGCGAGTGCCCAAGAAGCTCACGAAGCAATTCGTCCGACTGACATGTCACAGGCAAAAGGAAGTAGCAACGAATACGACCAAAAGATTTACGATCTGATCCGTAATCGTGCCCTCGCAAGCCAAATGTCACCAGCAAAACTTGAAAAAACAACCGTCACAATCACTATTAGCACGGCTAAACAGATCTTTGAGGCAAAGGGTGAAGTGATCATCTTCCCAGGATTCTTAAAAGTATACGGTGCGAGTAAAAAAGATCCTGACATCTTGCCGGCCTTGGAATCGGGCAATACTCTTGATCTTGAATCAGCAACAGCAAAACAAACCTTTGCTCGTCCACCAGCTCGTTACACCGAAGGATCACTCGTCAAGAAGCTTGAAGAACTCGGTATCGGCCGTCCTTCGACCTTCGCCACCATCATCAACACCATCCAAGCCCGCGAATATGTCGTAAAGGGTGAAGGAGAAGGTGAAGAGCGCGACGTCATTACCTTTACCGTCACCCCAAAACAAGACGCAACGCGTGAAGTGATCAAGGAAAAGACCGGTTCTGATAAGGGCAAACTAGTCCCTACCGGTGTCGGCGAAATGATTAGCGACTTCTTAACTGACCACTTTGAACAAGTCGTCGACTATGGCTTTACCGCCGACGTTGAAGAAGAATTCGACAAGATTGCCGCCGGTGCGCTCGCTCGCAATGTCATGCTCGAGAAGTTCTACACACCTTTCCACAAACTCGTCGAAGGTTCAGGAAGTATCGACCGTTCGGCCGTTGCCCAAGCAACTCAAATCGGTATCGACCCTAAATCTGGCAAGCCAATCTCAGCTCGTTTTGGACGATTCGGTCCGATGTTGCAGCTCGGTGACCCCGAAAATAAGGAAGAAAAACTACAATTTGCCCCTATGCCCGCTGGTGCTCGTATTGAAACAGTCACCCTCGAACAAGCATTGGTTGCCTTCCAATTACCCCGAACCGTTGGAACGACTGAGGATGGTAAAGAAATTAAAGCCAACATCGGCCGTTTTGGACCATACATTCAAGTTGATAAACTCTTTGTCAGCATCAAACCTCTCGATCCACACACTATTACCGAGAAGGAAGCTCTCGAACTCTACGCCGCGAAACTCAAAGCAGAAGCAGAGAAGAACATTACCGACTTTGGTGACGGCATCAAGGTGTTAAATGGTCGCTATGGTCCTTACATTACCGATGGCAAAAAGAACGCCAAGATCCCAAAGGACACCAAACCGGAAAAAATTACTCACGAAGAAGCAAAAAAACTTCTCGATGAAGCACCGGCTACTAAAAAACGCTTCCCTCGTCGCTCAAAATAAGCATTGACATACTGTAAACAAAGTAGTGTAATACAAGTCTGCGTTATTTGACGCATCCCCCGATACAAGCGAAGGGTACCACCGTGACCACTATCCACCTGTCTTTCAGGAGCACCGACGAGTTCCGCCTGCCGATGTCCGACATCCAGGCCTGCTACGAGGAGCTCTTCGCCAAGCTGCTCGGTGTTCGGAAGTTCCCGGACCCGGCCAACCACGACACGCTCAGCGTCGAGTTCATCAACGACGAGAACTTCGAGCTGACGCTGGCGATCATCCCGACGACCATCGAGAGCCCTTCCAAGCCGGAGGTGCTCGCGATGCGGCTGGCCTCCGCGGTCAACACCGTCATCGCCAGCAACGACATGTTCATCCTCCGCCTGGAGATCGACGACGAGCCCTACTGGGTTCGCGCCGATGCGACGGATCTGCCCATGATCGAGCGCGAGATCGACCTCCAGGACTGCTTCGATCGGATCGGACAGAGGATCATGGCGCCGCTGAGCGCTGGCCTCGGCCCCGTCCAGACCGACAGCATCCAGCAGGTCCAGGGTTCATCCACGGCGTAAGCACCACTTCGCATCCGCACTGACGGATCCTTCGGGGGAAATCCGCGTCCGCTCCGGCCATTCGGCTGTGAGCGACGCGGATTTTCGCATTTCAGGGGTTATTGACTTTTCTTGTAAAAATGCTATAATTTTCATATTCTTCACGAACCCCGAGAAGACCGATAGAAAGGCACGTCATGCGAAGGAATTGCTCCCAGCAGAACGTCTACAAGACGCACCACGTCGAGAAGGTCAAGGAGATCTTCGGCGAGACGTCGGCCGAATACGGCCTCGCACTCTGCGGTGCAGCAGAACTCCTCGTCGTCCTCAAGGACTACACCAAGGAGCGCTTCAGCGCCATGGATGTGATCGACATCAACAACGACAACGAGAAGGGCCGCGGGCACGTCACGCGTGCTCGCTGGCTGGTCCAGCTCGGCGAGCTGGTCACGGAGATCGAGGAGAGCCTCGGCTCCCGCCCTCCCGTCGCCCCATGGTTCGTCAAGAAGTAAGGCCCGCACCGTCCGCACCCCTCGAGGGGCCCGCGTCGACGATGCGGGCCCCTTCCATATCTGGGGGATATAGACTTTTTAAACTTTTTATGCTATAATATACTCAAGTTCATCCTTGAACCCGCGCGATAAGCGCCCTTTCTACTAGCAAGGAGCACCTTTTGCCCGACATCACCCTCGTGTACGGACGCGGATCAGAACACCTCGCCGAGATGCACGCTTACCTGAGCAAGTGCGTCCCGCAGGCGCTCAGCACCCCGTTCCACCGCCTCGAGGAGGGCGACATCAACGTCGGCGTCCTCAACAACCAGTCCACCCGCGGTGTCTACGACATCGAGGTCCGGATCGTCGCCGTCTGGGACATCTTCCGCTGGCTGACCCGTAAGAAGCGGGCGACCATGATCCGCGACTACTTCGAGACCTACCTGATGAAACTCGACTTCACCAAGAAGGACTCGGACCCGCCGGTCAAGCTCAAGGTGTCCGTCAGCCTCAGCCTGTCGCTGTCGGCGTACGTCGGCACCGGCTACGACGAGTTCGGTGACCACGTGGCCATGCGCTACGACATCGAGGACGCCGACAACGACACCACGATCTACTGGCCGTTCTGGCCGGATGGCAGTCGTGGTGAGGCTGAGAACGCCAGCGGTGTCTGACTCCTGCTCAAGTAGGAAGCGCACAGCCCGCGACCCCCAGGTAACCCTGGTGTGGTCGCGGGCTGCTTTCTATTTTGAAGAAAAGTATTAGCCCACATCTTGTGGATAACTAAAGGCTCACAACACTATTTACAGGGTATGTCTATTTCATGCTATAATGAAGTTAATCTATAAAATGTTTGACATTATTCCAACTATCTTGTATAATGAT
Organism: uncultured Candidatus Saccharibacteria bacterium; assembly: GCA_964556125.1. Classification (GTDB taxonomy): domain Bacteria; phylum Patescibacteriota; class Saccharimonadia; order Saccharimonadales; family Saccharimonadaceae; genus Microsaccharimonas. The sequence goes on from CAZKUW010000002.1 coordinate 145,661, forward strand.
AAGCATATTATAAAACAATGTAATTCCTGAGGTGTGGCGGGAAGAAAGACTGAGACACATGAGCGACGCGACTGAAAAAGCCCAGCCAATTGACCTGAAACAAGGGGTCAGTGACATCTTAGCCCTCATAGAACAAGAACGCGAACGTGAAATTATCACTCGTCGTTTTGGCCTTTATGACCGCCGTGAAACACTCGAACAAATCGGTGAACTCCTCGGCATCACTCGTGAACGTGTCCGTCAGCTTGAAAAAGCCATTCTTATCCGTCTCAAGATCGCTGCCGAAGAAGGTAAGACCGAAGTCGTTGGTAGCCTTGAAAAAACCTTTATCCGCACATTAAGTGAAATGGGCCGCGTTGCTCGTATCCAAGATTTGGCCGACAAACTCTACACCCGTACCACCAACCAGCAAGAACGTGCTCACGTTCAATTTATCGCAACTCTCGCTCCAGGCCTGACGGTTATTGACGAAAATGACAACTACTTTGGTTCTGTTGGCATCGCTGAATACGGCGACGAAAAGAAAATCAAAGCACGTGTCGACGAGATCGTCAGCATCATCAAAGCCAACGGTGAGCCGATGAGCATTGATCAACTTCACGACAAACTGAGCTATGAACACCCAAGCCACGTCAGTGCGCTCGCAAGTGTCAGCAAGCAGCTTGCACACCTTAAAGACAGTTGGGGACTCACCAAGTGGCCAACGGTTAACCCAAAGAATATCCGTGACAAAATCTACGTCATCCTTTCAGACAACAAGAAACCTTTACACTTCTCAGAAATCGCTAAAGCGATCAAAGACTCAAGCTTCAAACGCAAAGACGTCACGACCCAAGCGATCCACAACGAACTTATCAAAGACAAACGTTTTGTTTTGATCGGCCGTGGTATCTATGCGCTCGACAACTGGGGTTACAGTAAAGGAACCGTCTCAGACATCATTTCTCAAGTCCTTCGTGATTCAAGTGAACCACTTCACCGCGATGAAATCGTTAAACGCGTCCTTAAAAGTCGCCAAGTAAAAGAAACGACTATCTTGCTCAACCTGCAGAGTAAGCCACAGTTCAAGCGCGTTGCTAAAGCAACCTACACGCTCGAAGCTAAATAGTTTTAAACTTTTCATGAAAACACCATATGGCCAGACGTTGCCATTCACCTCAAGAGGTGAGAGAATAATATCATAGCCATTATGAGTATCATCGGCACAATTATAAACTTTTTCTTACAGTGGTATGTGTGGGTACCTATCGTTTTGGTACTCGGATTTCTGACCTGGCGCAACTGGCGCAAAGTAGAACTGGTCAATGAAGTCGAAAGTGACCTTTTAATCCTCGAAATCCCAAAAACAAATGACAAGCAAGAACTTGCCGCCGAACAGCTCTTTGCGAGTCTTCACGGCATCCTGCGTGATCGTGCTGAGCTCCGTAGCAATGGGGGAGTCCAAGAGCATCTGAGCTTTGAGATTGCCTCTGTCAGCGGACAAATTCGCTTCTACGCCTGGGTACCAAAAACCCTTCGTAGTTTCGTTGAGAGCCAAATCTACTCACAGTACCCAACGGTACAAATCCTTGACGCTGAAGAAGACTATGTCTCACACGAGAGAGATCACTCTGTCTTCCATACCGCTGAAATTACTCTGACCGATAGCGAAGTATTGCCAATTAAAACCTTTCAAAGTTTCGAAGTTGACCCTCTCGCTGGAATCACCGGAACCCTCGCAAAACTTGAGAGTGGAGAAGAGATCTGGGTGCAGATCCTTGTCAAACCAATCGCCGACGAATGGCACAAATCGTCAGAACGTTGGATTTCAAGTGTTCGAAATGGCACTCAACAACTCTCTAAAGGCGGTATGTCATGGCTAAATGGCGTCTTAGCAGCGCTCTGGAAACCACCTGAAGAAGGGAAGGGCGGCACCAGCGCTCCTAAAGAGTTATCTGAACGTGACAAAACCCGTATTTCTGAAGCTGAAAAGAAAGCAACAAAGCTTGGCTACCGTGTCAAAGTTCGTTTAGCTTACCTAGGCAACAACCAAACGACCGCTCGCCAGCGTATGCAGGCGATTGTGGGAACGTTTAAACAATATAACAGTACCAACCTGAACGGATTTAAGGTCACTGGTGCGAGTTTTAAGAAAGAAGACCTGTCGAAATATCGCCAGCGTCTGTTTGGTCGTGGCTCGTATATTTTGAACATTGAAGAACTCGCCAGTGTCTTTCACTTACCTCATACAAACGTGGAGACCCCAAACATCGTCTGGGCAAGTTCAAAGACCGCAGAACCACCAGCGAAACTCCCTATTATCACCGGTAACCCTGCGATAGATGAAAACATCAGCGCCTTTGGGTTGACCAACTTCCGTGGCATCAACCACCAATTCGGCATGCTCCGATCTGACCGTTCACGTCACGTTTACATCATCGGTCAAACCGGTGCCGGTAAATCAGGAACGCTCGAGCTCTTTGCCCTGAGTGATATTTTCCATGGCCAAGGGTATGCCATCATCGACCCGCACGGCGACTTTGCCGTCAACAACATGCGCTTTATCCCTGGCAGTCGCCTTGATGACGTTGTCTACTTTAACCCTGCAGATACGGCGTATCCGCTCGGATTCAACCCCCTAGAGGTCACTGACCCTGCACACAAGACCAACATTAGCTCTGAAGTTATTGGCGTACTAAAACGTATGTTTGGTGAATCATGGGGTCCTCGTTTGGAGTACATTCTTCGTTACACCATCTTGGCACTGCTTGATCGACCATCAACGACCATGCTCGACATTACCCGTATGTTGACCGACAAAAAGTTCCGTAACGAAACACTCGATTACTGTACTGATACCGTCGTCCTTAACTTCTGGAAGATTGAGTTCGCGAGCTGGAACGAAAAATTCCAATCGGAAGCGATCGCTCCTGTCCTCAATAAAGTCGGAGCGTTTACTGCAAACCCTGTTATCCGTAATATCATCGGCCAACCACAGTCGACCTTTAATATTCGTGAAATCATGGATGAAGGTAAAATTTTGATCGTCAACCTTTCTAAAGGCCTCATCGGAGAAGACAACGCCGCCATCCTTGGTGCGTTTATGGTGACGAAAATCCAACTTGCTGCCATGAGTCGAAGCGACATTCCAAACGTCGAAGATCGTCGTCCATTTTACCTTTACGTCGACGAATTCCAGAACTTTGCCACCGATTCGTTTGCTACCATTCTGTCTGAAGCCCGTAAGTATGGTCTCAACCTCACGGTCGCCAACCAGTACATCTCACAGATGACTGAAACGGTGCGTGACGCCGTCTTTGGTAACGTCGGGACCATGATCTCGTTCCGTGTTTCAGCCGATGACTCACCAATACTCGCGAAGCAATTTGAGCCCCAATTTGAGCCAATCGACCTCCTACAGATGCACAACCGTCACTTCATCATCAACATGGTCATTAATGGTGAAAAGGCCCCTGCCTTTAGTGCAACTACTTTGACACTTCCTGCAGAACAGATTGATAACAGTGGTCGTATTATCGAAAATACCCGCCGTAACTACTCTCGTAGTCGATCAGAGGTCGAACAAGAGATCTCTACCGCTATCAAGATCCCTCAAAACCTTCAAGCAACCCAAAAACCCGTCCAATCACAGACTCAAGCAGCGCAGTGGCCACTTGATGCTGGAGCGAAAGCCGTCGAGCAATTAGTTGCAGCACCAACGACAGAGCAGGGGAGTGAACCCGTCAAGCCGAAACGAAAAAGAACTCGAAGTCGTAAACGTAAAGCGACAACCGAAGAAGCGCCAGCGGAGCAGACTCCAAAAGAATGAGTAACACCGGAGTTTTCCGGGGTGGAGAAGGACTAACGGAGTTATTTCCGGGTATTTTCCACACGACCAATCCAGATAATCCCGATTTTCACGACGGCCGTTTTATCAATATGGCCGATACGGCATCAATGGCTAAGCAACTTGGACATGTGGAACGAGTTGGTTCAGGTGCCCTCAGATCCATTCATACCGGCACACTCGCGCTTGCTCGACAAAACTCAAGCAACCTATCCTTAAGTATCGCCGCTCGACTCATTGACTGGGATTATGGTCGTTACGATTTCTCTGAAGAAGCCCGTGAAAAGCGCCGACGGCTTTTTTATGCAAATGAAGTTGTCTCAACAGCTTTCTACGAGCACTTAGTACCAAATATAGCCAATTCCGCAACTCAACAATTCGACGTCATCGAGGCGCTCTTAAAAGCCCGTGGTGTCGATCGTGTTGACGAAAGGCGAGTCCACCATCTCAATTTGCGCGCTCAGCGCGAACAAAATAAAACTGAACAAAAATAGAACATGTTCTATAAACAAAATTAGTTACACAATGAGCATCATGCGCAGCAGGTCTTCGCGAAACACACGTTGGATGAGTAGGTAGTAGGGTGCCATACAAAAAAATACAAAAATGAGGGACAAACACAGACGAAACGATGCATACCTAATCATAAAGGAAACATAGTTCTTACGTCGCACAATATATCTTTTACGACACTGATTATATATATAATAGATGAGTACACATGCCTTTATAATTCCCCGGTAGGGAGGGGTTTGGGCGATAGTACGCTCACACGTACATGTGTATTCGTATTCATAAACATTGGCACTCTCCATATCCTATAGCTAACTCGTCGTACCCATAAGTCCCTAGAGTGTGTTGTATTTAATGTCGCATTATAGAGCCATGAGCTATAGTTATCCACACCAAGGTGCCATTTGCATTATCGTGAAAAGATTTTCTACTCCCCCTATTCTCCTCCTCTACCCCATTATTTGACTTATTTGCATTTGTATATTTTTATATAGTTTTTTTCATACAAACCATACAGTAGAACAAAAATAGAACATCGTCGCGGTGAAGTGAGGGAGAGAGAGTACCCGATGTATCACAACGTGTTGAGTCAGGGCTCCGCCTATCGATAGACGGCTCTACCACTCACGCGCACATCAACGTATTCTGCTGGCGTCCCTTTACTCGTTAAGTAACGCAGTGACCGGACTGTATCCTCAACCTGCTCCCCCGCTCCCCTGTCGATCGACAACTTGACGAGCGGTTGAACATCTTTGTAACGAATCTCCAATTGACGCGTAGTCCCACTTGGCAAAATCGCCTGTGTCACCTCATACCCACTCTCCTTCGAGAGGGCTACTACCCTACCCACGAAGCTGAGAAGCCGGGCACTTGCTACTGCACTTCCCTGCTCTGGTGATACTCCGCTCTCGTCGACAATCTGTACCGTCGGTGTTTCATAATAATTCTTTTCAAAGACAATCCCCTGATCATCGACGAAGTACTGATTTCCATTAATAACCCACCCGGCGACTGGCTTACGGAAGTTAAGGATAAAACGGGTTTCGACAAGGTTCGTAGAGCCGTTCTGCGTAATATGATCGACTTCCGGGGTCACTCCGGCGACGTAGTCACTGAGGTCCTTTTCATCAAGTGCGAAACGGAATCGTGATGCCGGGTGAATACCCAAATAACTATTTATTGCCTCCTCATAGCGTTTACTATCGATAGCAGATGTTAAGGCTTTCGAAGATCCACCGATCACCACACGGGCAGTCAATTGGGTAATAATAAGCGTCAACACTGAGATGCCCACAATAACGAGCAAGAAGATGCCTGTCACTTTGCGGCGCTGATTAGTCAAATGATGCACCTGAGAACGGGGTGAATGGCTCGGGTCCATAGGGTCTTTACGAACACCACTGAGTGTGCGGTTACGGCGAAACTGGCTCCCGCGATCAACGCTGGAGCTTGGTTCTGCGGACACCAGCCGACGGCTGGGAACACTCGGTTTTTTATCTCGAGAGAACATCATCGTTATGTTTATTATAGCTTACTTAGCGGCAGCGAGGATCATTGTTGCCATATCTTTAGCAGCTTCTGGTTTCGCAAAGGTTCCAAAGCGCTTTGCCATCGATTGAGCCTGTTTCGGGTCATCGATAAATTGCTGAACACATTCGACGAGTAGCTTAGGATTCTCGATCATTGCCTCTTCATTCAGTACCACCACAGCATTTGCTTCATGGTAGACAGCGGCATTCTTTAGCTGATGTCCTCCGGTCAGCTTACCGTTTGGAATAAGGATAGTTGGCTTCTCAAGTGCCGCAAGCTCGAGGATAGTCGTCGCTCCGGCGCGTGTCACGACCACATCTGCTGCGGCCAGTAAGCTCTCCATATTATTAATAAATGGATACAATTGAAAATGCTCAGAGTCTTTCGGCAGTAAAGAGCGAAGCTCGTCATACTGACCAGCGCCAGACACTAACACCACTGCTCCATGTTGTTGTAACGGACGCAACACTTTTGCTACTGTATCGTTGATTCGAGTCGCGCCTAGTCCCCCACCTGTCACTACGATAAGCGGCCGCTTCGGATCCATCCCCCACTCTTGCTTCTTTGCAACTTGTTCGGCTGCAGTCTGTGGACGAAAATCATCTTTAATGGGAATACCGACATACTTTGATCGGCTCTTAGGATATGAGTAATACTCAAGGGGAGCACCAGTCGCGATTGAGGTTGCCCACTTCGAAAGTATGCGGTTTGTCAGCCCTGGGTGAGCATCAGAGTCATGAATCACTAATGGAATACGAAGAACATGTGCTGCGAACCCTACCGGCAAACAAACATAGCCACCTTTGGTAAATACGACGTCTGGTCGCCAAAATATAAGCTTAAAGAAGCTTTGGATAAAACCAACCCCGACAAGAAACGCGTCGCGGATGTTCTGAAGGACGAGAGATCCCCATGTCAGTTGTTGAAACCATGTTAAATGATGGTAGCGTCGAAACTTCCCTGCCACAATCGTGTGCACCGGAAGATTTGGATCAAATGCCTCAACGATCGAACGAGCTTGAGGAGCAAACTTCTGATCACACCAAAAACGGATCTCCGCTTTGGGATGTTTTAATCTGATTTCTCTAAGAACCGCTACGACTGGCGTAACGTGTCCGCCCGATCCGCCGCCCACTGCCAGAATTCTCATTGGTGGTCTCCTTTATTCTCGATGAATGAATCGTATAACGTGAAAGCTGGAACACGAGTCCGAGGGCTGCCGTGATAAAGATCATACTAGTGCCGCCGAAGCTCAGCAGAGGCAAGGTAATACCCGTCAGAGGGAAAATTCCCAGCATTGCCGCTATATTAAGGATAACATGCGCACCGAACCACCCAAAGACACCCGCTACAAGAAGTTTTAAGCGTATATCAACCAAATGATCCATCACCTTGAGTAAACGGAGCAAAATAGCCACAAAGAGCGCCAGAAGCGCCACTAAGCCAATAAATCCAAACGTCTCCCCTAAGATCGCAAATACCGAGTCATTTATCGCTTCAGGAAGGTATCCTGTCGCCTGGACACTATTGCCAATGCCTACCCCAGTGAGCCCGCCTGATCCAATCGCGATCTTAGCGTGCTGGATATGATAGCCATTCGGATCATCGACAGAACTATTGTCACCTTGCAGATACGTCGTGATACGTTCTATGCGGTGTGGAGCACTGGCGATAAAGGCAACACCCGCTACTAAAACGACACCGAGGACGGTCAGCCCAACCTTCTTACTCAACCCTGCCATAAATAACATAGTTAAGACGATTGCCGTCAGTGCAATGCCTGTCCCGAGGTCTTTTTGAATCACCACGATGAATAGAAGAGATATACCCGTCACAACTGCGACAGGAAGAAGACTTTTCTTTAGATCATTCACATTCCCCTCTTTGACACGCATACCGAGGAAAATGGCGAGATACAATAACAAACCGAACTTCAAGATTTCAGCCGGCTGCAAACTTCCAAATATACCAAGGTTAAACCAGCGACTTGCCCCGTTCACTTGCTCTGCGATGCCGAGATTGGCCAGACTAGCAATGAAGAGCAAAGCACAAGCGGCCAATCCAATAACCAGTACTTTCATACCGTGTTTAACGACAAGCTTGTACGGTAAACTTGCCATGATGGCGAACGCCACAAGGGCTAACAACAAACTCGTCGTCTGTTTGATGAAGAAATAAGTATCGGAAAAGTTACTGCCAATTGCATTATTCAATACGTTCGCCCTTTGTGGGCCAATCGCATAAATAATGACCAAGCCGATGAGCATCAAGATGCCCGTATACAGCAAAATCATATAGTCAGGGCGGTGTCGCCTGACGACATCATCTGTCGTCCGTTCTCGCCACCCAGCGCGCATCTTAGATGTTGCCTCCAGCAAGTGCAACCATGACACCGATAAATGAACAGACCGCCGCAATCACCCAGAAACGCATTGTGATCTTCGTCTCAGGCCACCCAATCGCCTCTAAGTGATGATGGACCGGTGCAGAAATAAATATCTTTCGTTTAAAGACTTTTTTACTGAAGATTTGGATCAAACTTGAACCCGCCTCAGCGACGAAGACCAAGCCAATAACAGGGAGAAGGAACAATGAGTCAGTCAGCATTGCCACAACACCGAGTGAGGTTCCGAGCGCAAAGCTTCCCACATCACCCATGAAGAAGCGTGCCGGATAAATATTGAACCAAAGATAGCTTAGGAGCGCCCCCACAACGGTCAAACAGAAACCAGCCAACATCGGGTTACCTTGAAGTAAAGCGATGATACCGAAGCCACCGAATGCCATCACAGCAAGACCACCAGCGAGGCCATCAAGACCATCACTAATATTGACAGCATTCCCCGCAGCAACGACAACAAAAGCAAAGACTGGGATGATCAACCAACCAAGAGCCAGATCACCAACAAAAGGAATGTGAATCGTATCAACACCTAGCTTGGTAAAGAAATACCAGCCAAGGAACACACCAATCGCGGAGATCATGAGGAATTTAATATTCGAACGAAGTCCCGCGACGCCTTTACCATTCCCGCGAAGATTGATGATGTCATCGATCAAACCGACGATTGCACCACCAGCCAAGGCTGCAAGTGGTAGCCATGTTTCTTTTCGATCAAGGTTGAGGAAAAAGGTAATTGCCGCGATTGAAATGACAAAGATTGCCCCAGCCATCGTCGGAATATTACGTTTGAACTTCTCTGCATGGAGCTTATTGAAAACGGTTAAAGCCTCACCTGTCGTACTCGAGGTGCGTTGCTTTTTCCAAAACTTATAGCGGTACGCGAGAAAGGTGTAAATGGGTGTCAGGAACATAGCCAAGAGAAAGGCTAAAACACTGAGCACAAAGACACCTACAAGCTCATTCGTTAAATATTGTAATCCAGGGTGGTCCATATTATCCTTTCGGTTGAATCTTTAAGTAGTCGAGCATCCAGTTTGAGATATCGGTGAAAATCGGCAGTGCATCTCGTGCTCCCTGTAATTCTTTATCTTTGCCCGATACTTGTACCATTATGACATATTTCGCTTGATCAGCACCGCCATAACCTAAGTAGGTTCCGACGGTCTCGGTATTACTATACTGTCCGTTGACGATAACTTGTGAAGTACCGGTCTTTCCACCGATGTAATAGCCCTGTTTATCAACACTGCCAAACGAACTTGAGCGAGCAAGATGAGTCATTTCACGAATCTGGTCTGATGTTGATGCACTGACCACCCCTGCTTTTGCAGGTGCTGGTGTCGGATTTTGTCGATAGTCCCCTGCACTGTCGATATACCCGTCGATAATCGTCGGTTTATAATAATTACCCCCGTTGACAAGCGCACTAAAGCCGCTTGATACCTGGATCATTGTCGCATCGAGACCTTGCCCAAAAGCCATGTTTGAATAGCGGACAGCATTTCCATCAGCTTCATCAGGTGAGATAACGGTTCCCTTCGCTTCATTTGCGAGCTCAATGCCAGTTTTTTCACCGAGCCCAAGTCGATCGTGGAAATACTCATACATAGTGTCACGGGCCTGCTTGTTGATTTCTTTTCCATCACCTAGACGTTGAGCAACGGTCACGAACCCAGTATTGAGCGACCAGGTCAATGCGGTCTGGAACGTAATGATACCGGTCTTACCTTTTGTTGCGTTGGTGATCGTACGGTCATCGACAGTGATGAAATCGGTATTGTTATAGGTATCAGATGGCTTTACGACACCCTTGTCGATACCCGTTGCCATCGTAAATGTTTTGACGTCTGAGCCAGGCTCATAGGGAGCTGAGATTGTGTCATTATTGAAAGCAGCCGCGTCTTCAACTTTATTAAATTCAGCCGGTTTGTATGTCGGGAGGTTCGCCATAGCGAGCACCCTTCCAGTCTGTGGATCCATCACTAAGACACTTCCACGGGTTGCTCCTGTTCGCTGGAGTCCCGCAGCCAACGCCTGTTCCGAATGTGACTGGATATTGCGGTCGACACTCAAGACAATATTTTTGCCATCAACTTTTGGAATATTAATATTATTTCCGCCGATCGTCAGAGGCACGTTACTCACGTCCTTTACCGTCTTTAGCAGCCCGTCTTTACCCTTTAGTTCATCATCGAGTGCGCTTTCAATTCCATAATTACCAACACCTTCCGCATTGACGAATCCAAGAATTTGAGCAGCCAACTGACCTTCAGGATAGACTCGCTGGCTGACTTCTTGGAAGCCGATACCATGGAGCTCGGCAGCTTTGATCTTATCTGCTTGGACGCGGGTTACTTTCGTTGCAATGATCTGGTAGCGTGATTCTTTTTTATCAAGGAGCGTCTCGAAGTTAGTACGGACATTCCCTCCAGCAATTTGTTTCATGGTCTCGACAACTTTTGCCTTATCATCAACGACTTGAGGATCAGCAAAAACCGTGTAGACCGTCTCGTTCATGACCAGTCCGACCGTTTTATCACCGCTTTTAGCGTAAATAAGCCCGCGACTGGCGGGAATTTTAAATTGTGCCTGCTGTTCTTCATTCGCGAGGCCGACATAATACTCATGCTGAATGATCTGCAAATAGAACAAGCGCACAATAAAAACAGCCATGATTATAAAGACCATAGCTGCGAGTATGCGTGAGCGGCTCCCTTTTAGCAGTTCTAACTTCATAATAAAAATTCTATTGGTTGACGTATTCGGTGCTACTTGCGGTTGTCATTTCACGAGCGACGCTCGAGTTTTTGACTGTTTCAAGTGCAGTAAGACGTGCATTTTCGATCTGTAGATCGCTTTTCTGATCATTGAGTTCAGCAATTTGACTATCAATTTTCTGTGATTCGTAATCGTAGCCTGTTGCACGAGTCGCTTGGGTCAAATAAATGAGACCGAGAACAGTAATCATAAGAGCCACTAGCACGGTATGTGCCACTGGTCCGAGCTTGATTGCTGAGACAAAGCGTGTCGTGTTTTGGTTACGAGACCAATTCTGTTGGCGTCGAGACGCAATATAAGTGCTTGATGAGTATGACATGTGGTGGTGTTTGTCTTTTTTTATTTATTTTTGATTTTGGTGCTCCTCCCCGGACCGTGGCCCGAGGAGTCGCTTTTGTATATGTTACTTTACGCGAACAGCAACGATTTGTGGCTGGTCTGCGTATTGTACAGTGATGTGAATTGGCATGGTGTTTTGCCCCTTCCCTCTTTTTGTTTTATTTTTTCACTGCGACGCGAAGCTTTGCACTCCTCGAACGCGGATTGTGAACATCATCAGTGGCTCCTGAGACAGGCTTCTTGGTGAGCGATTCGAGCTCGGCTTCAAAGCCATTTTCGAATTGTTCCTTAAAGAAGCGTTTGACGAGGCGATCTTCGAGACTATGGAAGCTGATGATCCCTACCCGTCCACCTTTTTTAAGGAGTGGAATCAGGAGTGGGAGCACCAACTTGATTTGTCCGAGCTCGTCATTGACGGCAATGCGGAGCGCTTGAAAAGTACGCGTGGCCGGATGGATTTTTTGCCATCGGCCCCGATGGTTATCTGCAATCAGCTTGGCGAGTGTTTCTGTACCTTCAAAAGGTCTATTCTTTACGATCACCTCGGCAATATGCCGAGACATCCCGATTGGCTCTTCGCCATACTCATGGATAAGTGTCGCAAGTTCTTGGGCAGATGCGTGATTCACGAGATCGGCTGCAGTTTTTTCCTGCCGACGATCCATGCGCATGTCCAATGGACCACTATTTTTGAAAGAAAACCCTCGTTCGCCCTGATCGAGCTGTGGTGACGACACCCCCAGATCGATAAGAATAAGGTCAAACCGCCTCCCTTCTTCGCCTAGCTGTTTTGCAGCAGTCACAAAGTCGGTGTGCAGTAAGTTCACGCCTAGTGTTTCAAAAGATGACAAATGCTGGATAGCATAATCATCTCGATCTACCAGAACGCTCTCCTTATAATTTTCCGTGCGCTTTAAGATTTCGCCCGCGTGTCCGCCATACCCCGCAGTCAGGTCGAGATAATTCTCGCCTTTCTTAGGGCTTAGCAAATCAAGCGTTCGGTCTAAAAGTACCGGAATATGATGTGGTGGATGTTCTTTACTCATTGCCTACAGTATACCAAAGATATACGGGAGACTTTCGAGATCACCTAACTGATAGTCAGGCTGTTTGTTTTCGCAAGGTATGTTTGTTTTAAAAAGTCAGTTATCACTAAATGGGGGCTGCAAAAGCAACTCATACCCAAATGATAACTTGTTGAGAGACTTATGTGAGGTGGAGTTTTGGGAGGTGTGTTTTTTTGAGCAAGGTACGCCTAGTTGGTTAATGTGTTCTAGGATTCCACGCCTCACTACCAGATAGTTGATCTCGAGAGTGTTTCTTGTACGTTTATTTGTTAAAGAACCGACGGAATAAATAACGCTTATTCAGGAACTATCAGACGCCAGTACGCCCCTGCCCGTACGGCAACAACGTCACGAGTGATACCAGCATAATCAAGAAGATGCTGTTCAATCGTAATCCGTCCTTGCTTTTGGTCAAGGTCAGCTTCAGTCTTGCCACGTCGAAACTGCACATTCGTATCAGCAATTTTCTCATCGAGAATACTGCCAGTACCATTCAGTGCTGGTTCAACTTCCCTATCCCATATATTTTTTGGGTAGAGATGCAAATATTGGCCAAAGCCTCGAGTCAGCACCACGCCAGTAAGAAATTCTTCGCGGAGTTCTGCGGGTATCGTCAAACGACGTTTCTCGTCGAGTCTCCGTTCAAAATAATCTACACTTGCCACTTGGTTACTTCCCCTTCGGGTCTACCGATAGTTTGTAAGGTTATTTTTTAATGTAATGTTTGTCTTAGTGGGCTCTTTTTTTCCACTGGCTTAACTATACTACCCACAAATACCCACTACAACCCCCAATTTTGACAATTGTTAAATAGTCTGTCGTTTTATCCACAGATCTGCGGATAACTGTTGTTCCCTTCGGGGGTGAAAAGAAAAACCACGCTTATGATAAAGCGTGGTAATTTTTGCTTATAAAACGTTGGTTTATGCGTGGGTATCGATGCGGATACCGCTATGGGAATTAACTGTCGAGGCACCAAGGAAACTATCTGGCTTTTTCTCACCTGTTGGTAAGGTACTCGGCATGCCTTCAGGTCGTGAAGCGTCAATACTCCTTGCGATTGCTTCAGCACGTTCACGAGCATCAGCTAAGCGTGCATCTTGTTCCGCTTTTCTTGCTGCATCTGATTGGGCATTAGCCTCAGCGATGTGTGGCGGTAATTCAATCATAGCTGATGGTGTTTTTTGTGACTCTGGTGTTTGTGTGGGGTTTTCGAAACTCATACCAGTATCATAGCATACTGCTTATGATTTGTCAATTACACCCCCCTGAGGTGCTTGATCACTTTGCCAAACCACACGGCGCTGGGACGAAGTGTCCGCTTATAGGTCTTGTAGTTGACTTCGGCTAAGCCAAACCGTGGCCATCGGCCATACGACCATTCAAAGTTGTCGGTGAGACTCCAGTGGAGATAGCCTTGCAGCTTTACGCCATTCTTCATCGCTGCCTGCATCGCCACGATGGTTTTTTTGATCCAGTCCTTGCGATAAATGTCTTTCGCGTCGGCAACCCCATTCTCTGTGATCAAAATTGGTTTCTTATATTTTTTATATAAGCGTTCAAGCACATGTTGAATATCTTCAGGCGCAAGAACCCAGTCTAGGTCGTTATGTTGAGCTTCAAGAATGTGTGAATGGTGCCCATACACGTGCATTGATTGGTAGTAGTTAACGGCAATAAAGTCGCAGTGTTTGATCACCATACCAAGTAAATAATCATCTTCGAGGTATTGGAATAATTTTGTCTTTATCTTGCCCCATGTTGAGGTTCCCCCGGGGTAGAAATAGATCGAATGTTTCGCCATCGATACTTTATAGCGGCGACTTTTTTTGTGAATATGCTTCGCCGCACGCTTGTGTGCCGTCATTTGGTTTACGGCGACGCGCCACATATGGTAAAGGTTGCGTTCCGCTGGTGGCCACATTTGAGTGTAATAACTAATTGCTGCGTATACTTCTGGTTCATTGATCGTAATGATCTTCCCTAGCTCAGTCTCGAGCTCGGCCATCACTTTGGCAACGTAACGGGTGAAATATTTAATATTTCTTTTTTTAAGGAACCCACCCTTCTCAGCAAACCAGACTGGTAGCGTAAAGTGCAGGAGTGTTGCGACAGGTTCGATGTCGCGTCGTTTGAGCTCTCGAATATATTCTTTATAGTGAGCAATTGCTTCAGGATTCCACACCCCTTCTTCAGGCTCGATACGTGACCATTCGATACTGAATCGAAAAGCATTCATATTCATATCTTCGAGGAGATCAAAGTCTTCTTTATAGCGTCGGTAATGGTCGGTTGCCATACCAGACACGTAGTTGTGAGGGCTCTTTGCCTCGTCTTTGATGTGCTCCCAGCTTGAATAATCACTGATGTGATATTCAGCCTGCGCAGCAAGCGAGCGAGCATTCTCAAGCTCCCAAATACTCCATTGGTTGTGCTGATCACCCTCGTACTGATGTGCTGCTGATGCTGCCCCCCAGAGAAAATGTTTCGGAAAGCCAGACTTACTGTGCTCGGTCATGGCTCTATTGTACTACGTCCTCACCAAAATGCTTCTGCAAACGCATTGTGATAGATCCCTCATGTCGGCCAAGCTGTTTACTGAGTTTTTTAATACTCACACCGTTTTGAAATCCCAGTTTCAGCTCTTCATCCTGACTCGGTTCCCAGGGCTTGTAGGCGTTGGGGTATGTCTCTCGCATCTTGGCAATTTTATCCGACCAATTGCCTGAAGAAGTTTTCGCTTTTGGCTCCGGTTTCGCGGCGCGATCAGCGGCTTTCTTTTCAAGAGCAGCAAATCGCTTCGCATCTTTCGCTGCTTTAGCACGCAAAACCTCATCAATCGTCTGAGCGTCTTCACTCACCTTTAGCGCCATCTGGTTAATACCTGTCAAATAGAGATTGTTTAAGTTTTTCACTCGCGACAGAGCGACATAGCCCATACCTTCGACAAAGGCTTTACGGAGGTCAATGCGCGCGGTATCGAGCGTCATCCCTTGAGACTTGTGAACGGTGATTGCCCAAGCAAGGCGGAGTGGGATCTGGGTAATACTTGCTCGTTTTTTGTCACCATCTCGTAGCTCCCAAGTATCCGGTACCATTGAGACGGTTTTACCGTTTTTAAAATCAACAATCGGATACTCTGTGTGTGGTTCAAATTCTGTGACGACACCGAGGCTTCCATTCACATATTTACGTTCAGCGCTATTCTTGACGGCCATCACCAACGCGCCTTTTTTCAGTTTCAAAGCAGCAGGTGCAAGAACTGAACGTTGCAAGTTTTCAACATAGCTTTCAGATCCTGTCGTCATCTGCTGATACGTAATTTCATCACCTTCGATCTCATCGAGCTTTGCCGCATTCATCGTATCAACATCGACGTTCACGGTATGTAGCTCGGTCAACGGCTCTAGCTCATCAGGAAAGACTTCAGTTCTTTTTAGTAGCTCTTCGACATGGTGACGACGCAGATCCCCTGCTCGAAGAGCATTGAGAATATCGAGCAGCACTTCATCATCTTGACGGTGCTGTTCTTGAAGATAGCAAATAACAGGATCGAGCTCTTGCCACACCTGGGAGTTGACGACAAAACCACCAGCGCGTGAATCACCCCGATTAATCGGAGGAAGTTGGAAAAAATCACCACTCATAATAATTTGAATACCGCCAAATGGCTCATCCACTTTTCGGATCAGGCGACAGGCTTCATCAACCATATCTAGTCGAAAATCATGGAGCATACTAATCTCATCAATAATCAGTACGTCCGTTTTCTCAATAATTTCGCGACGAGTCTTGGAGATATGATCGGCGAATCCATGAGGGATGTTATCGAGCACTCCAATCCCAGCCCAGCTATGAATGGTTGTGCCGCCTAAGTGCGTAGCCGCGAGGCCAGTGGTTGCAGTGACAGAGACATGCTTGCCTTCATGCTTTGATAACCTGACAAATTGATTCAACACAAATGTTTTACCGGCACCCGCTGGGCCAGTTAATAGCACACTTTGTCCCGAGAGCATTATCTCGAGTGCTAACCCCTGATTCATTATCTTTATTATACCTCACTAAAATGAAACAGTTCTAGCCGCGAGGTGGTTCACCTTCTGGGTCATCAAGGAGCCGTTTACTTTTTACCTCGTAGCGACGCCCGGTGATCTCGCTCGTAATGTAATCTTCATTAATCAAATTAACGAACATGCTTAAATCACGACCGTCCATGATGATGATCGCTCCCTCGTCGTCTGTCATGAGTTCTAGTTGCATGTCATCAGCGTACTCGATTGCTTGGGATTGGGTAACGGTGCCAATCTCAAGTTTCTGTAGTTTATTGACGACTTTTTTTGTCTCGCGCACTAATGACTGAAGATCCATGCCTTCTGGGAAGCTGAGTTTAAATTGCTTTTCAATCTCACTTACCTTCTGATCAGCAAGTAACTGTTTTTTATATTCAAAGTTAAATAGTCGTTCAAATTTAGATTGATTAAAGGCAAAGATATCACCATCAACAATCAGGACTTGGTTGTCTGTCGGTACTTTCCATCCAAAATCAGCCTTGAATGTTTCGAACTTACCGCCTCGGAATTCCCACGACGTTGCACCTTGCAATACCTGTCCCTGGCTCACCTGTTTGATCGAATAGAAGACTTTTTTTGGATCATCTTTGCGGGTAAAACGAGCAACTATCCCTTTAATTCGTTTGAAATCATGCTCTTCGTGACTAAATTCAACGATATCGTGTCGCTCATGCTCAATCAAATGGATCAACGTTTCAGCCCGTCCCACCTTCTCAAGATCGATACGAAGCAAGACATTATCTTCTTTCTCGCTGAGTTCGTAATCGCGAACAGACAGCCCGGTTCCGGCACCGAGTGTCACTTCGTTAATAAGATCATATAAAAATACGGGACGAATCTGAGTATCTAGCTCATTTCCCAGCGTCGTTGTGTAGGGTGTGTAGTTTTTATTAAACAAAAAGAACTCGATATTCAGTTCGTTCTTGATGCCGTCGGTCACATTTGCCCAATGGAAAATGTCAGTAGGTTCTCGTGTCTCTTCGGTTTTGTCGGGTTCGTCGTTCATGTTTCTTTCCGTTTAAGCAACAGAACCCATTGTGGCTCACCTGCTCACGACGGTCAACGATAAAAAATACAACTGTTAGTACGTGCGACTATCGTACGCCCAATGAAGCACTGCTTGTCTTTGGCGACGGCGACAGCCAAGATCACCAGGCGAACAGAATTTCTTTATCTGCGCTGTATGACGTGTCATGTTTTTCCATCGTTTTATCTGACGTTCATCTTCTTTAGGGATGCGACGCCCCATATAATAACGACAATACCACTGGAACCACCCCCGTGGATCTTCTTCGTAAATCCAACCCTTTCGTCGCCACTCAGCGAGCGATTGGCTGGCATTAATTTCGAAAAAATTAAGTTTCGCATCTCTTTTATCAGGAGCAAACCGCGCTTCATCGAACCAATCACTTGGGAACTCATCCCGACAATCGCGCATGTAGACGCCGCCGAAAACACCGAGAGCTAGCATCTCTTTGGGGGTCAAATCTGGTGTAAAATCCTCGGCAAAATGCTCCCCCATCGGCTCAGTCGTTTCATACGTGTAGCCGTGTTGCATTTTATCGTGAACAACTATTTTAGTCATAGGCTATCGAGTTAGTGACTCACCGATTCAAGATATCCGTCTAGTCGACCGCTCCGAGCTTTGTTCGCCCACTCATCAGCCATTTCATTTCCAGGGTCGCCTTCGTGTCCCCGAACCCACGTGAGGATGGCTTTTGAATCTTGGTAGAGTGCATAGGCTTCTTTGACGATTTCGAGATTCTTAATCTCTCCACCCTTTTTTACCCAGTTCTTCTCTGCCCAACCTGGTGCCCATTTTGTGATGACGTTTATCCAGAATTCACTATCAGTAAAAATTTCAACTTCAGCACCTGCTGCGTCTTTCATAGCAGCGATCAGGGCCTTACCTTCCATTCGAATGTTCGTTGAGCTAAGTTCATGCCCTACGATGAGCGGTTGCATGTCTTTGATGACAGCAAAGCCGCCAGGTCCGGGGTTGGGACTACAACTCCCGTCAGTATAATAAATGTTCATTCCCCTTATTCTACTACTTCAATCCCGTTCCAAAAAGCGACATAGTTAGCAAAATCTTGTTTTACACGCTCAACTGAGCCTTCTTTAGGCTCTGGGTAGTACCATGCACCAAAGTCATTCTTTGAACCATCGACAATCACGTCGTAGTAGCTTGCCTCTCCCTTCCATACACAAGTGGTATGGTGATCACTTTCTTCAAAATACTGCCAGTTGAGAGATTTAGGCGGAAAATACCAATTGCCTTCAATACGAATAAGGTCTTTTACTGGTGCTTCTGCAATCACTTCGTCTCGCCATATTGCCTTCATTATTTCTTTCCTTTCTTTTCAAAATATTCCTGAACATCAATGCCATGCCAGTCTTTCGGGATCTTCTCTTTAAACCAAATACTCTTTTCGAAGTCATCGAGCTCAGTGCTGACAATCCAAGCTGTGACAACAACAAATATAACAGAGAACACCGCACAGACACCGATCAGCCAATCGTCATAATGGAAGAATGCCGTAAGACCAATCAAGATGATTGACGGAATCGCCACTAAGATATGGAGGAGAATTGGCAGTTGCTCATCACGGTGTAGCAAAAAGGTTTCGATATCTCGTTTTACTACCGCCTTTGAAACAATCTTATATTCGTCAAAGACCGATCCAATACCGATACTTGCGAATATGACATACACAAAGCTCACCAGAGGCAAAATGATAAATAGAAGCGGATTCTCGGCCTCCTTTGAAAAACCAATATCATTATCGAAGATAGCAAACTTCCAGATCACCGCAGCAATTAGTGCGACCACAAATGGTGTGAAGATAATCGGAAAATGTCGTTTAAAGACGACCCAATGACGATTCCAGCTTATGAAATTCCGTCGTTCTGTCATATTACGCGACTGGCCAAAGTCCAATTATCAGTGCCATGACTTCAATTGTCACCAGCTCGTGTGAGACGTTGAGGAGTGTTAATTTCTTGCGGCGACCCTCAAATGAATCGTGCATGGTAATACGAGCGGCCGTGAAACCAGCCCAGAGTATTAATCCTGTCCAGAGCGCGCTCCAGAGGAAATTGGTGTCGAAGTAATCCGCAACAATTGTTGTAAAAATTGCTAAAACTACCGCTGTTACAAAGGAGACAAGTAGTGCTCCTCCATAGAGGACTGCTGCTTTACCTGCGGTGAAATTCGGGTCTTTTTTTACCTTTGCAAGACGAACCCATACTTTACCAAAAAGTGGCTCATACCATAGGCTTCCCACTACCATCGTTGATATTGCTGCTAAAAGAACGGCGATCCAGTTGATTTCAACACCCATGACCTTCTCCTTATTTATGCATTTAGTATGCTCCCAGCAAATACAAATGTCTAGCTAAGGGCTCGGCCCCGTTGATGTCGAGGCGTTTGCTGTTCCACTCCAAGACCACCCCACACTAGTACCATCTCTAAATGCATGTTGAGTTGTTCCTTCAGTAATCATAACCTCTCCGAGAAGGATCCCACTTCCATTTGCTTCAAGCGGGTTGAAATCAACGAATCTGTAGGTGTTATCGTACGTTGAGCGTGATGCGGTAATGGAAACTCTTTTGCTTTCCCCGGGTTGCAGTGTAAAGTTCGTCTGGCCTTGATCACAGAAATCCATAGTGAATGTTCGTACCGCAGCACCATCATTCCCTACTAGCATCGAAACTGTATAAGACGAACTGTTGCTTAAGTCTGAGAGGTTAAGTGTGAGACGATTCGTATTATAATTTGCCCCATTCCATACATATCTATACCAGTTCGTCTTTCCATTCCATGAAACATTCGGCGTTGCCGTCACTGCTCCAGGCCATGGCACAAAGAAATTCGATGTCGAACCAACTCCCTGTGGATTTAACGCGATATTTTTAATTGTCGGAGCTTTACTATTTGCCCAGGGGAACCAGCCGTACTGTGGACTTGGATTATAGCCGTAGGCCCATGTATACGGAGCTGTGAATCCCGTTGCCGGGCAGATTGATGAGTAGTTCATAGACGTTGATGACGGTAGCTCAGTCGCGACTTGATTGGACCGTACGTAAAATATTTTTCCGTGCGAACTTTTACCTGTCAATGAATATTCTTTCACACCATTCACTGTTCCAGCACAGTAAAACAAGTTTGGTGTCGTGAGGTCAAAATCTTCTCTCTTTGGAGAAACAGCGACACCAGTCAGACGCGTAGAATCGCCGCCTAAGGCTGACGTTGCCCCACCGTCAAGAATCCCTTTATCAACTGTTCCGATCTTGATCTCTTCGCCAATCCTGGTAAGTTCAGATTTAAATGCTGTGTTCTTTGCATTATCCGTAACCGCCCCGTAGCCCACAATGACGACGCTTGCGAGAATCGCAATGACAACAATGACGATAAGCAGTTCAACAATGGTGAAACCACGCTGTTTATTGATTGTAAGATTCCACCCTTTCATCGTAGTCGTATTATAGCGCACCCTCTTGATGCATGGAAATAGGTTTATAATTCGCTGATAGTAACGCGTGTTTGTTGTGTCGTGTCACGATCACGGACGGTCACCGTACCGTCTTCTAGCGTCTGGAAGTCAATAACAATACATTGAGGCGTCCCGATTTCGTCTTGTCGGCGATAGCGTTTACCGATATTTCCATTGTCATCCCACATGACATGTCCATATTTTTGCTTCAAAGTATTGTAAACTTCTCTCGCCTTTTCAACGAGTTCTGGTTTGTTGCGCACAAGTGGCGATACAGCAAATCGTACTGGCGCGAGGTGTGTCGGAAGTTTCAGATACGTACGAGTTTCACCGTTTACTTCGTCTTCGGTATACGCAGCAGTCAATACTGCCATAACGGCCCGTTCAACACCAAATGATGGTTCGATGACATGAGGAACAAACTTTGTCGTTGTTCCCTTCACGAGATAATCCATCGACTTACCGGTCGCATTCTGAATATTCATAAGATCAAAATCAGTCCGGTACGCAAGTCCGAGAAGCTCTTCTTTACCGATCGGAAAATCGTATTCGAAGTCGATCGTTCGCTTACTGTAGTGAGCGCGGTCTCCATCTCCTACTTCAAGCTCGTGAACGTTTTCATCAGCAAGACCGAGTGCTTGTGTCCATTTCCAAACCTGTTGGCGCCAGTGTTCAAACGCTTCTTCCCACTTCGCAGGATCGACAAAATACTCGATTTCCATCTGTTCAAATTCACGGCTACGGAAAATAAAGTCGCGTGGACTAATCTCATTACGAAATGCCTTGCCTTGCTGAGCGAGACCAAATGGCAAGTCAGGATAAAAGCTATCCATGACATTCTTGTAGTTAGTAAAGATACCCTGAGCGGTCTCAGGACGAAGATAGCTAATGCTTAGTTCATCATCCATAGGTCCAACGGTCGTCTTAAACATCATATTAAAGGTACGAACGCTTGAGAGTTCATTACCATCAGGACTTTTGACTTTATCTTCGACAATAAGGTTTGTCATATCATCCATCGTCAAACCTTCGACGTCATACCCTGCATCCTTTAAGAGGTGGTCGGCACGGAAACGGCGATGCGTTTCAAGATCTTCAACGAGAGGATCGGTAAATGTATCGACGTGCCCACTCGCCTTCCAGACTTTTTGATTCATAAGAATTGAAGCATCAATCCCGTACATATCATCACGGTCTTCAACAAACATTTTCCACCAAAGTTGCATGATATTGCGCTTTAAAGTAACGCCCAGCGGACCGAAGTCCCATGTTCCGCTGAGACCACCATAAATATCCGATCCTGCGTAAATAAACCCTCGGCGTTTCGCGAGGGAAACGATTTGTTCCATTTTTTGATTTTGTTCTGCCATAACTAGGGTCATTATAGCACAACCATCTCTGTTGCTCTATCTAAATAGCGGCGTGTTCGCGGGAGACTAATAGACAAGCTGGCAAGATCTCACCAACCCCACCGATTTGAGCCAAAATCTTTAACGATTTCGACGAAATAAGTCGTAGCAATTTAATATGTTCAGCGGTGATATCGCCTCGAGGATTCTCAACCAGACCCTGCTCACCGATATCATAGCGATACGTTTTTTCGGCGTCGAGTTTTTGACCGGTGACATCGATACCAAGATTTAGCTCATGCCCGAGCAGCGCCGCATAGTGCAAATAAAACCATGTCTGGACCAGCTCGATGGGTATCGTCTTTGCATCAAGACCCATAAAGATTTCTCCGAGCATATCAAACCACTCTGGTTCATCAACCGTCTCACTGGCCCTCGCGACGTACTTTACGACGAAGTAGCCAAACTGCAGTCGATCATAATCTTCGATGATGTGACGATAAAAATGCACCAATCGTGCTGAGGTAAGCACCCCTAGATCACCTTTTCCTTCGCCTAAAACGACATCACTAATCGCAAAAAGCTCGATCCCGCCGGCGAGCTTACTTTTTTCTTTACGTACACCACGAGCCATCACACTCCGACGACCTTCAGGAGTCAGTAACTGTAAAATACGATCTGCCTCACCATAATTGGTGCGCCGTAGGACAATCGCTCTTGTCTGATGTGTTTTCATAGCAGCACTGCCTTTACCGCAGCGATGAGATCACTGGGGACCATCGTCGATTTATCAACAATCCGTCTGACACCATAGCTTCTTACATCATCAAGCTCGATACTCTCCGCCATATTCGTACACAAGATAATCGGCAGTGCTCCGCTATCGTCATATGACTGCATTTCGTGCAGCAACGCAAAAGCCGTACTTCCCGTTAAGAGGACATCAAGGATCATGACGTCGGGCTTCACCTCATCAAGCTTCACAATTGCTGATGGCGCATGAGGGGCGTGAGTCACTTCAAAGCCTGCTTTTTCAAGCGTCTTTACTTCAAGTTCAGCCAGCCATGGATCGTCTTCGACAAGGAGAATCTTTACGTGCTCGCTCATAATAAACTCAGTTGTTGTGATGCCTGGAGGTCAACATAAAAGGTCGCTCCATTTCGATGTCGGGTAGCGCCGATCTGTCCGTTCATCGCGAGAGCAAACTGGCTCGCAATATAGAGACCGAGGCCGCTACTTTGTGGTCGAGCACTGATCGCCTGTGGCGCTTTTGATAATTTCTTTTGCAAAGACTGCCACATGTCACTCGAAAGTGCCGGACCGAAATCCCTCACCCCTACCCTGATCATTCCGCTACTCTTCAAAGCTTGAATCTGCAGATGGACGACGGTACCCGGCTCACTGTAATGCAGGGCGTTATCGCTAAAGTTCATAATAATACGCCGCAGAAGATCACGATTTGCGACCATCAGCATTGGGTGTCGACGGTGTGCAACAGCCAGCCCTCGGCCGTGAGCTTCAAATAGCGGAGAAAGTTCAGCGACGATGTCACGACACAGCTGTTCGGGATTAATAGGCTCAACATCAAAGAGCGCATCCTCTAGTCGGGCTGATTTTGTCAGATCATTGGTCAAACGAAGTGCCCTCTCACTCGTGAGAGTGATTTGCGCCAAAAGTCTTGCTCTTTCTGCATCGTCAACAGAGCTATCCTCAAGTCTGAGAGCGAGTTGACGCACTAACGCCAATGGCGCTTTCAACTCATGCGCCGCCGCGATAACCGTCGGGAGATCATACGATCTCAGATCGGTTCTGTTTGGCTGCTTACCCTCGCTTCCACTCATGTACCAAGTGTACCATTCGACTTATAGACGGTGCAAAGATGAGCGTCTTGAATTATTTATTAAACGTAATCGTCGCGATCAAAGCGTCGAAATCAGCCTTGAAAGTGTCCGCGTCAGTGCGGATAGTAACCGTTTTGTCACGGATCTTAAAGATAACTGCAGAGCCACGAATATCTTTTGAGAAAGCACCGTCGAGTCGAGTACCGCTCTGGTCATCAGCCTTTACAGCACTGGTCTTCAAATCACCTTTTTTCACCAATGATTGATAACTCGAAATAACTTGATCGTAGTCCTTTGATTCAATCGTGACGCGAAGTGCGTATTGTGTCGTCGAGTTGCCGGTGACAGATGGAACCGCCGCTGGGTTTAAGTATGCTTGGTAGCTACTATTCGTCGTCGTACCAGTTTTGTCGATGTATACACTCCAAGTTTTTGGATAGTTAAAGACGACGCGACCAAGATCATCAGGACCGACAAATTGACGGTTCGGTTCTTTATCTCGTTGGAGGAATTTAGCCTCAAGCTCATCGGCTTGAACTTTCTTAGCATCTGAGACTGCTGTCGAGACCTTCGTATCAACATTATCTTTTTGATCAAAATAATTTAACAAAGCCCAGATCATAACACCTGATGCAATAAGAGTTGTTGCGATAAATACAATACTTATAATAAGCCATTTATCGAGTCCTCTTCTGGGTGCTGGAGCGGTTGGATTCATACCCGCATTATACTTGTGCTTTTTCTCCCTGTAAAGGACTGAAGCTGTAGAGGCTATACGCCTCAAACGTCAGATCAGGCTTCATACCACTCAGAGGTGCACTGTAACAGAGTAGTTTTATCGTTTTATTGAGTCGTGTTGCCTCGCTTTGTATTTTTGCTGTTAACTTTTTCTCATCACGACTCACTGAGAAGGCATAGACCAATGTCGTCTTCGCTGGCAATGAGACTCGCCAAAAATTTGCGAGTTTTGTCGACACGTTTGCATACCTGAAGCCAGCCAATTTAGAAATGAGTACTAGTACAGGCTGTAATTCATAGCCAACGGCGGATGCGCCTCTTTGAGCAGCGAGACGAAGGATAATCCCATCCCCACTCCCCACGTCAACGATCAGATCTTTTTTGCCGATCTTTAAAAATTCAAACACTTTTTTGACATCCTTTTTATGACTGGGGACATATGGTGCACCAAAAAATATCACGAACGTGAAAAAGAGAAAAATCGCTCCGGCAACATATATCCAGACCATCTAGTCTTCTGTATCAAACTTCTTCTTGACGATTTGTATGTCGTTTTTGAGTTTCGTGAGGTCTTTTTCAATATCTTCAGCGAGTTTTTCGGCGTCTTTATACTTTGCGAGCGCGTCTTCTAATTTGAATGATGTGCCTTGGAACCAACCGACAATTTCGGTCAATTCACTCAGTTTTTCTTGTATTGATTTACTTTGATCTGACATCTTTTACCTCCGTTGTTAGTATATCGGTGAATGTTTCAATTTCTAGTGTTGCACCAATTTTTTGTTCACCCCTCAGCAGTGCATAGCCTCGTTTCAACACGTTTTCAGGGTTGAGTTGCGACACGGCGACCCGCATCACAGCAAGCCGTTCAAAAGTATCATCCACCTTCTCTTCAACGCGCCGAAGTATGGCCGTGAGATAATCTTGAACCTGCTCAGAATAGTGATCGATGGCCTGGATGAGTTGATACCCAAGCGAATGTGACTGCTGCTTCACTGCCGAGATGATCTCTGCTCGGTCAGGCACCAGTAATTGCGCCGCATCAGTTGGTGTCGCCGCACGAACATCTGAAACCATGTCTGAAAGTGTATGATCAACTTCATGCCCAACACCCACCAGTGTTGGAATACGGCTTTCAGCGATCGCCCGAGCGAGCGGTTCATCATTAAAGGTGGCCAAATCCTCAGCCGACCCACCACCACGAATGATGACGAGGACCTCAGGGAGCTCTTCGAGGCTATTGAAATAGCGAATTGCTCGAATCATCTGATCTGGCGCCGGAGTCCCCTGTACTTGAGTGTGAGCAACGTCGATACGTAGCCCACCCCACCGTTTATTGATGATCTTCACAAAGTCAGCGTAGCCGGCTGACTCAGTACTGGC
Organism: uncultured Candidatus Saccharibacteria bacterium; assembly: GCA_964556125.1. Taxonomy (GTDB): domain Bacteria; phylum Patescibacteriota; class Saccharimonadia; order Saccharimonadales; family Saccharimonadaceae; genus Microsaccharimonas. The sequence goes on from CAZKUW010000002.1 coordinate 171,992, forward strand.
AATCACCCCCACATAGGTGGGAACTGTCGGCAACGGACGTTTTCGCTCGGGAGCAAACAAGCCTTCTTTTTCAAACTTTGCCTTTAAAAGCTCGAAGCCTTTTTTGATAGTACCCTCACCAACCGGTTTGATTGCTCGGACGTTCAGGTTAAAGTAGCCTCTGACATTTAGTTTGGGTGATGCGGTGACGATAATCTTCATACCATCTTCAAGTGGCATACGGAGTTGACTGAGTACCATGAAACAGCTGACAGCAGCTTTGTCATCCTTAATCTTAAATCCCACCCATTTGCCTTGGCTGACGCGAAATTCAGTCACTTCACCTTCGACAGTGACGACGGGATAAGCGTATTCAAGTGTCTGGTTTGTCAGATCGACAAAGTCGCTGACGCTAAGTAGTACGTTTTCCATACTTATTGATCGTTAGTTGATAGAACAGATAGCCAAAAAGGATCGTTCCAAGGACCAGAGTCACTCGAGCGAGCAATGTTCCGGCGATAGCAACCTCTGCAGGAACCTGACTTGAAGCCAGGAAAGTAATCATGATAGTTTCGTAGACACCAGCACCTCCAGGAATCGCTGAGATACCCCCTGCCAGTGACGCAATACCAAAGGCAACAAAGAGCAGTGCTGGGTTAATCATATAGCCGAGGGACCAGAAAGCAATCCAGATCAATACTACATCAGCAACGTTCGCAAGAACTGCCCAGATGAACGGCTTAATGAGAATCCGACGGTCACGACGAATCGCTAAGTAGTCTTCATGAAGCTCGCTAAAGAAGTTCAAAATAATACTGTCTTTCAAGATCTTCCTCTTGCGTCCACGGGTGACCTTAGCGACAATGCGGTTAATAAACCGAGTCATCCAAGCAGAAAAAGATTCAAGTCGTTTTTTATTTTCAAGAATCAACACACCAGCGACAATCGCACCTGTCGCTACAACACCCAACGCAATACAGATTAGGAGAATGACTCGATCAATACGGTGATCTAAAATCAACATCGTCACGGCAACCATCAGGAGCAACACAAAACTTATAAACGTCAGAGCAAACCGAACAATCTGCGCCATCGTCGTGCGCGCAACGCTTACCTTGTATTTATTCAGTAACCACCCGAGGTAGGAAAAGCCGGCAGCTCCCCCACTTGGTAAGACGTGGTTAACAAAATTAAGTTCAAGGGCAAACCGAGCCATTCGCCAATGCGACACATCTCGTAAATCACCTTTTGAACGAAGATAAGAAAAGATCATACCACCCGTGGCATAGTAACTAAAAAATTGCACAGGTATCAGAAGCGCCAAAATCCATAAATTGATTGAACCGATAAGTTCCCACGCTTTAAGAATTTGCCCTTGAGCAAAGAATATAACGACCCCAAGAAGGACTAGTGTAATAACTGTCAACCAACCTCGTGCTGATAATCCCTTTCGCATACTCCTTTCATTATAGCATTCAGGTATAATGAACGTATGTATATCGCAATCCTTGGTCGTCAACCAGCAATATCTATCGCTGAGCTCGAAAGAGTCTACGGAGGTGTGAGTTGGTTTTCAGATACCACCGCCACTGTTGAAGCGGATGATATCGACATTCAACATCTCGGTGGAACACAAAAAGTTGGCAGAGTCATTGCACAGCTCCCTATTGGTGATTGGCGCAAAGCCAGCATGAAAATTGTTACCCACTACACCAAAGAATGGTCGAAGTACGAAGGTAAGATTACCCTTGGCATCAGCGCCTACGGTTTTGATGACACTGATATTCGAGATATTCAGAAGACCGGACTGATTTTAAAGAGCAAACTAAAGACAACAACGGCAAGCCTTCGCCTTATCCCGAACCAAGAAGCAGCCCTTAGTACCGCAACCTCTCACCACAACAAACTAGGATTATCTGATAATAAGATCGAACTCATCGTGGTTCGTGGTCGTAAAGGTATCATCGTTGCCGAAAGTCGTGGTTCACAAAATATCACCGCCCTTGCGGCTCGTGACCAAGGACGACCAAAACGCGACGCTTTCGTCGGTATGTTGCCGCCAAAACTAGCGCAGATCATGATCAATCTTGCTGGCCCACTCGAAGCTGACCCGTCTTCAGACCTCGCACAACCACGTATCCTTGACCCTTTTTGTGGAACCGGTGTGCTGCTTCAAGAAGCCTTACTCATGCGCTTCGGCGTCTATGGGACAGATCTCTCAGAGAAAATGATCCGCTATAGCCGAGATAACCTCAACTGGCTCCAGAACGAATATCACATGGTTGGTCACTGGTACCTCCACGAAGGTGACGCAACTGACGCCAAATGGCAATCACCCATCGCTGCCGTCGTGACCGAGACCTATCTTGGACAACCGTTCAGCGCCCCCCCGTCGAGCGCTAAACTGGTTGAAGTCCGCGGTAACTGTAATCACATCATCAGTCAATTTCTAAAAAACATCGGCACACAAATCGCATCGGGTACTCCGCTTGTCTTAGCAGTCCCTGCATGGCGCGACACTGAAGGACGATTCACTCATTTGCCATTTATCAACAAATTAAAAGAACTCGGCTATGAGCAAGTCGAGTTTCATACTATTAACCCTGAACAGCTTCTTTACTTCCGACCCGACCAAGTCGTTGCCCGAGAAATCCTTGTCCTGACAAAGATTTAACTCAATTTCAAAGCAGCCAAGATACCTTCTGCTACAAGAAGTGCACCCCCGATAGCAATAACTACTGTTGTCAGCTTGATCTCTTGTCCTTCGCCTACTGTCATATCGCCACCTTTCGTTTGTTCAATGAAAGGACACACAAAACCCGCCACAAGGCGGACCGTATTATGGGCCCCATGAAAGTTTCCTCACACGACGCGTAAACGAACCTGATGACGGGATCAGTATTGTTTACGCGATTTACAACCATATCTCACTCGAGAGTAAGGGTTAGGTCTTGCCAAATTGTCAGTGCACTCTCCTAAGAGAACGCTTACCATAAATTGTAGCATAAGAGCTCTTAACTTCTCTTTAACTAACTTCTCATTTTAGCCGAGGCCACCTCTTGACGCTGCACGTCGTTTCATGTACAATCATACAGATTGATTTTATAAGTTTTAAGGAAAAGTATGTCACACGTTAAAGCAGGTGGTTCAAGTAAAAACATCCACAATAACGCCGGTCAACGACTCGGTGTCAAACGTTTTGGTGGTCAAACGGTCCGTACTGGTGAAGTACTCGTTCGCCAAACTGGTAGCACAAAGCTTGCTGGCCCTGGTACCTTCCTTAGCCGCAACTTTACTATTCACGCAGCGCAAGACGGTATCGTCTCGTTCTCAAAGGTGAAAAAAGGCCGATTTACCGGCAAAACCGAAACCCGTACTCAAGTCAGCGTTCAATAATTAGACCCTGGCAAAAAGAAAATCTCCCGAGAGGGAGATTTTTTTATGCAACTTTTGGCTGTGGCTTAGGGATTTGTTTAAACCGCTCATTATCGCCTCTCGCTTGTTCAAAATAATTCAACGTTTTTGTTATTAAAGAATCTACTGCAACAAGATCCTGGTCATTAAGACCTCTCCCGCGGATCGAGTCTGGTAGTTCATATGCAAAGCTAAGAAGATTACCTACAGTAGTTTCGGCACGACTGAGAGAGTCTGTAAGGTTGTCGAGACGAGGAAGTACAATGTCAGTCGATCGTTCATCAGCAATACGACCAGTCTTATTCTGCGCTGCAACAAAACGATCTAAGAACTCGTTGATTGCGCGTTCAGCAGCCTTAGGCTCCATTGTGCGCTGTGCGTGTTCTGTAAAAGCACCTCTTTGCATCTCAAGTTGATGAGGCGTGTCTTCTTCTGTAGTCTTCTTTAATTCAATTGTCCCACGACGAAGCGGCTCAACTCTTAATTTTGACTCATAAATCGCTGTCGAGGCTTGTTTCATCTCTTCCTGAAGTGACATCATTATACCGATCGCTTCGCCGAGTAACTGGTTATTGCCGTGAGGCATATCTTGCATAATTCGTCGTAATTTAGCCCTGTGTACGGATAGCTTGTTTGCAATCGATTCCTCGCTATTACCAACAAGTGGCTCTAGCTCATCCGTGAGACGATCTACCTGTGCTTGATGATCAGCGACTTCAGTATCAAGATAGCCTTCAATAGCATCCACTCTACTCAATGCCTCAACCGTATCGGGATCTTTCTCACCGTTATCAGATTCGGCCTTGGTTTCTTCAGCAGGCACTTCGATTTTTGGCATGTCCATCATATCTTTCACAACTTCAGCAGGTGTTGCTTCCTCTGTAGCCACTTCAGCTTGAACAACGGGTTCTTCGGCAACAGCATCAGTAGCGGCTTCCTGTGCAGCTTCAGGTATTGCTTCTGATTCATTAGGGTCATGAACGTCAACCACCTCGAGCAGCTCTCCGCCGATCTTATCCGCTGTCTCTTCATCAATCACTTCTGCATCTTGTTCACTAGCCTCGCCTGCTTCAGCTGCGACATCGCTCACTGGTAATTCGATCGAACCCGTATCAGCCGATGGCTCAGCGTCAGCCTTTAGCTCCGCCATAACCTGACTCCGTGGCTGGGTTTCTTCACTCACCTGACTCGCATTATCAAGTGCAGATTTTTCATTCATAAGTGCGATTTGGTTATCAACTGACACCTGTTCAAGAGACAAAGCCCTCTGCGGGTAGCCTGTTACCGTCTTCTCCTGACCAGTGTCAGGATCGACGATTTTGAACTCTTCTTTTTCAAGTCCTTGATATATTTCCTTCTCACCCTTAAAAACGCCGGTAGGAACCATATTCATAATACGACCGTCAGTTCGCTTGACGAGTTTCGCTTCTAGATTTCGTTCGTTATTTTCGGCCATTTTTTTGTTTTTTGTTTTTTTATCTTATCGTTTAAACGTCAGTAGGTTTTTGCTCCAGCATACCGAGGTGAAATTTGACTCTTTCAATAACATCGCCGATGACGACTTGTGACTTGACGAGATAATCGTTCACACCGAGTGATTCAGCCCGCTCTTTGTCTTTTGGCTGACTAAGTGCTGTCAGCATAATGACGCGAATTTGTGCTGTCTCAGGAGTGTTGCGAAGAATGTCGAGTACGTCGAAACCACTGATCTTCGGCATCATTGCATCGAGCAAGATAAGGTCAGGTTTGAATTCCATTGCCGCAGACAAGGCCTCTTCGCCGTTGTAAACACCCTTCGTCTCGAATCCTTCGATATCGAGTCGAGATTTATATACTGAGGCGAGGGCTACGTCGTCTTCAACGAGTAGAATTTTTTTCTTTGCGTCCATATGGCATTTATTGTACTACAGTCGTCACTCGAAGCACAAGCGACAAGTCCAGCTCTTTCTACTGAAGCAGTGCCCTAGCAGCATCTAGTTGCGGGTCACGTCCAGCAGTAATATCATCCTGGGTGATTTCAACAACTTTATTAGGTGTAATTCCTTGTTTTGAGATGTTATTGCCTTTTGGTGTGTACCAACGAGCAACCGTCACCTTCAACTGAGCACCCTCAGGCAGCTCAAGTAACTTCTGAACACTTCCTTTACCAAAAGTCTTCGTACCGAGTAGCTGAGCAGCATCGTAGTCTTGGAGGGCTCCTGCGACGATCTCACTGGCACTAGCGCTACTTTGATTGACCAAGACGATAGTTGGGATTCCTTTAAGGATAGGGTTGCCTCCAGAAGTGAGTTCATCAACCACTTTCCCGTTGCTTCGTTCGGTCACCACGACTTTATTATCGAGCCACAAACCAGCAACTGTCTGAGCAGCAGTGACATATCCCCCACCATTACCACGAAGGTCAAGGACCACTGATTTTACTCCTTTATCCTTAAATTCCCGAGCAACTTCTTGAGCAAGACCACCCGTTTGTTCGTCAAAACGAGTAATCGTCATAGTCCCCGTTGTGCCATCAATACTTGAGTACACACTGGGATTATTCACCTGTGCACGTGTGATAGTAAATTCTTTCATCTCGGTGCCACGAATAATATTCAGTTTGACTGTTGTTCCTACCTCACCACGAATTTTACTGACAGACTCTGCAACGCTTTTACCGGTCGTCGATTCGCCATTTACCTCACTTACGATGTCATTGACTTGAAGTCCAGCCTTTTCAGCAGGATTATCACGAAGGAGCCGTACGACAGTCAATGCACCGCTTCGGTCCGCAAGTTCGATGCCAACGCCACCACCGATATTACCTGTCAGTTCGTTATTAAACTCATCAGTCTCTTTCTTATTCATGTAGAGCGTGTACTCGTCACCTACAGCATCAACAAGACCCTTATTAGCACCTTCGATGAGAGCTTTGTCATCAATGTCTCCATCGTAATTTGCTTTAAGATCTTGATAGGTACGTTCGACGCTCGAAAGGTCGATAGTCGCACCAGCACCCTTTATGCCAAGAGCCGATCCAATACTGCCAATAATTTGGTTATTAAATGTTCCCCCGATATAGCCCAATCCGGCTACAAATACAAAGGCAAGCACCCATATTGCTTTAGGTACACGATTAAGCTGTTCTCTACGGACACGTCGATTACTTACCACTCGGACTCCCCTATTTTTCTGATTAAAACTAGTATCTATTATAACGCACCCCGATTGGAGTGCGTTGATAAAGTTTATGTTTTAGAGACTATTTAATCTTTACGTAGTGGTCAAAGGCGCTCGATGACAATGTCATCATACTGTACATACCGTAACCTTGGCCGTAGTCATAGTTGTATTGACTAACGGTGACCATGTTGCCATTTACCGCTTCAACCCAGGCAACGTGTCCGTAGCCTTGACCTGCTTTAGCAGGATCCATGATAGCAATTGATCCAGGCATTGGTGGTCCTTCTTGGTAACCAGCATTTATTGCATTTTGCGTAAAGTTTACTGCATTACCCCATCGGTAGTAGACACCTGTTTCTTTGGCGATGCGCCATGCAGCATAGCTTGCACATTGGCGGCATCCGTAGCCATAACCATCACCACCGTTACCATCAGCACCACCGGTTGAAAGGTAGCCCCACATCGCACAGTTCGAGTTGTTCCATGGGTAGTCACTCAGTGAACCGGCATCGATCAAGACATAGCCACCGCTACCGTTAATACGCGCACGGATAGCTGCTTGGGTCGCTTTGGCTTCGGTAATTTGCTGTTGACTACTTGCGATCAAGCCTTGGTAGTTTGCTTCACTGTTTTGCGTTTGATTTAAAAGGTTCTGTTGTTCAGTTTCTTTCGCAACCAAAGCATCACGAGCAGCTTTTTGCTCATTCAATACTTTTTCAACATCAGCTTTTTGAGTGCTCAGTTGCGTTTTCAAGTCTTTAACTGTTTTGATCGTAGATGCCAACTGATCACGGACCGAACTTTGATATTCTTGTTTGTTTAAGAAATCGCTAATATTACTACTACTCGCGAGCATCTCAAGTGGTGAAATTTCACCGTCAACATAGAGATCAGCCAAAGTAGAGCCAAGGCCATCTTGGTTTTCCTTAATTTGCTTTTCTGTGTTGGCAATATCAATGACTAATTTGTCGTATTGAGCCTGGCTCAAGTCGACTTGCTTCTGGATAGCAGCTCTTTCGTTGGCGAGTTGCGCCAAAGCATTCTGTAATGTTGCCGCTTCCCCATTCAAACGGTCAGATTCAGCCTGATAGACAGCCATATCTGCTTGAAGACGGCTAATCTTATCGTCGTATTCATCAGCGTATGTTGGTAAGGCAGCATTAATGGTCGCAAAAGCGAACACAAGTGCAAATAAAGAGATCAAACCACCTTTGAATACCCGATTCAATTTAGAGTGTGAAGCTGGTGTGGTGGTTCGCAGTTTCATAACTGTTTCAAGCTTAGCATAAGCAGCATCATCCGTCAAGGTTAGAGCTTGAGGTAGCGACGGGTCGCCATCAGAGATGAGACGATGCCGATCAGGAAGCCGATTAAGATCATGCCGAGTAGCACAAATCCGGCATATAACGTCAACAAATCAATCGTAGGATCGATGTTAATCGCATAGCTTTTGAGCGAAGGTGCAGCGAAGAACAAAATACCATAGCCTAGGCCGCTGGCGATGATCGCAGCAAAGAACCCATAGACCATCGCTTCAACCAAGAATGGACCACGAATAAATGAACGTTCAGCACCAATAAGTTTCATCATTTGAATCTCTTCGCGTCGGTTGAAAATAGCCATACGAATCGTATTAAAGATGATCAACATCGACACGAGGACAAAGATAACGCTCGCCCCTATTCCTACTTTTTGAGCAAAATCGACTGATCGGGCGATTGTTTCGATGGCCGCCTTTTTAGATCCAGCGAATGAAGCTGGGCGATCCGGATCGAGTCGGTCTTTGGCGTATTGGTTGTTTGCAACGAAATCAACGAGTTCTGACGTATCATTAATATCTTTTACTTGGATATTCAAAGCCCATGGGAATTTGTTTGTCGCTTCTTTGATCGCATTCAGTGAATCTGGATCGTTCTTGTTCTTTAATACGAAGCTTTTGCGCGCATCTTCTGGAGAAACGGTTTGTACTCCTTCTACTGAGCTGAGTTTACTGACCTCAGCAACAACTTTAGTCACTTCCTCACCCGGGGTCTCGGTCTTCAAATAAATAGACATCTGCACTTTGTCTCGAACGTCTGAGAGCGTATCAAGCAACACGTTGCGTGCGGTGAAACTCGTAAATATAACAAATAACGTGATCGTCATCACTGCGGTCGCAGCAACCGTCAACCAGGCATTACGCGTGAAGTTATTAACACCGTAACGGAGCATCCGCATAAAGGTCACCCATTTACGGCGAGTCTTTTTTTGTTGAGCGAGGCCTTTGGCTTCTGATTTTTTATTATTCTTAGCCATTATTGCCTGTAACTTCCTTCTGCTTGATCACCAGTGATCTTACCACCTTCGATGGTGATGACTCGACGCTTCAACTTATTAACAATTTCAGCGTTGTGAGTTGTCAAAAGAACAGTTGTGCCATACTTGTTAATCTTCTCAAGGAGTCGAACAATATCCCAACCATGCTTAGGGTCAAGATTTCCTGTCGGCTCATCAGCAATCAAGATCTTTGGCTGACGTACGACCGCACGAGCAATAGCGACACGCTGTCGTTCACCACCAGATAACTGACTCGGGAAATTCTTTTCTTTACCAGTGAGTCCGACGAGGTCAATCACTTTCGGTACCGTATTTTTAATCTCACGACTTGTCATACCCGCAATCTCGAGAGCAAAGGCGATGTTTTCAAACACGGTTCGTTGTGGCAACAACTTGAAGTCTTGGAAGACAACGCCAATCTTACGACGGAGCATCGGGATCTGTGAATCACGAAGTGTATCGTAATCAATACCACCGACAACAATCTTGCCACTGGTTGGTTTTTCTTCACGGGTCAAAAGTTTCAAAAGAGTTGATTTACCTGCCCCACTGGCGCCGACAATAATCACGAATTCGCGGGGTTCAATGAAAAGACTCAGCCGATTTACAGCCGGTGTGGTGTCTTTACCGTACGATTTCGTAACCCTATCTAACAGAATCATTGCTACCCGTATTATAGCATAATCTTGATTGATAAAAGAGTGAGAGGCTCGCTTTAGAGCGCAAATTCGAGCGGAGAAACAGGCTCCCAGTTTTCGAGGATATAATCGAACACATAGAGAGCAATCTCCCGAGAATTTTCAATCACTTTTTCAGCAGGGAGCGCCACCAGTTCCTCGCGTGTGCAAAAAATAACTTCATTCGACTCACCTTCATCTGGTCGATGAGCCGGTTCTTGATCGGTCGTCAATGCATAGCCAAGATCAGTATGATAATGGTCTCCCGGAATATGGTGAGTATTATGAACTGCCGCTACCGGATGAATCACTGCTCCCTCGAGCTTTCGGAGTGATCCTACAGGTTGGAGGATCTGCATCTGGCTCATGTCATAGCCTACTTCTTCGCGGAGCTCATGAGTCATGGCTCCCATCGGATTCTCATCTAATTCGATGTGTCCGCCGAACTGGAGGTAAATATTAAATTTCTTATGAAGATGGAACATCATCCGAGGCTCATCGCCGTCAGTACGAACAATGTACATACTGACTGTGTGATCGTGCTGGCCAGGTTCGGTATGAATGTGTGCCATAGAGCTCTATTCGTTAATCTTGAAAGAAGAAACGATCTTATTAGTGCTTGCTGCAAGTCCGGGTGTCCCCTCGCGAATTGCGATGACGACAAGGTATGCTTTAGTGTCACCAAAGAGATAGATCATACGCAACGTTCCTGTTTTTGTCTCACCATCGTACGCATCGGCGACAACACTACGAGCAACATAGCCATTTATATCATCCTTGCTCACAACAACGTTTCTTGTACTTGTCGTTGTTGCTGTCGATGGTTTTTCGAGTTTTTCCTTTGTCAGGCTTTCATCGATGGTCTTCAAGTACTCAGTTTTGGTCGTGACACTATACGGAATAGCTCCGACAATCACCTTACTCTCATCAGTTGATTTCTCAACATTTGGTTGTGTAAACACAACTCCGCCTTCAGATGTTTCTGTCTTATAGTCTGCTGGACCATCAATACTAAAAGTATCACCCTTATACGTTTTTAATGTCAGGCCTGGATCGAGAATACTTGCATTTCCCCCACCTGTTCCGTTACTGATAATTGCACTTCCAGCTCCGTTAAATGGAACGAGCAGTAGTACTGCGAGACCGGCGAGAAGAATAAGACCACCAACGGCAGCGCCGATAATGATAAACAATTTTTTATTCGATTTTTTCGGCGCGGGCTGCTGAGGATCGGTAGCTCCACCAAAAGTACCGATGGGTGCTGGCGGTTGTACTGGGAGCTGTGGATCGGCAGCGAAAGGATTCGGAGCAACAGGTTCTGGGTTTACAGACGGACCGGCTGGAACTTCTGGTGAGACCGGAGCGACAGGCGTCACTGCTGGAGCTGGTTCGATTGGCGCTGGCTGCGGTGAAAATGCTGGTGATTCGGGTGGAGTCACTGGCTGTGGTGTCGGCACTGGTTGTTGTGGATCGTTTGGATTCATGGGACTCCTTAATCAATGTTTTCGATCTATTGATCTCATTTTAGCATGAGAAGTATCAGCTATTCTTAAGTCGCAGGATTTTCAAGATATGCCATCATGAAATTGTCTAGATCGCCATCAAGAACTGATTGGACATTATTTGTTTCGTGTTTTGTTCGCGTATCTTTCACGAGCGTGTAAGGATGGAGGACATAGTTACGTATCTGACTCCCCCAGTTTGCAGACTCTCCAGCGTGCAGCTCGGAGATCGAGTTAGCGTGTTGCTCAAGACGCATATGCGCGAGTTTCGATCGCAAAATCTTCATAGCCGTCTCTTTGTTTTGAAGTTGTGATCGTTCATTCTGAATCGCGACAACAATGCCTGTCGGGATATGTGTAATACGAACGGCAGAATCTGTCGTGTTGACTGACTGGCCCCCGTGGCCGCCTGCACGGTACACGTCGATCTTGAGATCTTTTTCATCAATCTTCAGTTCATCTGGGGCATCAATTTGTGGCAAAATTTCGACCAATGCAAAGCTCGTTTGTCGAAGATTATCACTATTAAAAGGGCTGAGTCGTACGAGTCGGTGGACACCATTCTCACTGCGGAGCTTCCCATAGGCAAACGGGCCATTAATTTCAAAGACACTCGATTTGAGTCCAGCTTCCTCTCCATTTGAATGTTCCACCATCGTAACCGACATGCCGGCACGCTCTGCCCATCGAAGATACATACGCTCCAACATTTCCGTCCAATCTTGAGCGTCGGTACCACCGGCACCGGCACTGAGGCGAATAATGGCATTATGATCATCAAATTCACCGTCGAACAACAGGTCTTTCCGGAGTAACTCGAATTCTTTTTCCAAGGCAATGATCTGACCCTCGAACTCTCCGAGCATACTATCGTCACCCATATCCATAAGTTCAATCATGTCACTCGTCTGCGCCCTGAGCGTTACCCAAGGATCGACAACCGATCTCATCGCCGCTAGTTGTTTACTTTTGGCTTGTGCATCGGTGGGATTATTCCAGATCTCGGGTGTTGCAAGCTGGGCATCAAGTCCTTCGATTTCAGCTTGTTTCTCCTCAATATGAAGACGCCTCAAAGCAGCATCAATTTGGCTATGGAGTTCATTAAGACGTTTGATCAAAGGTTGCATTACCCTTTATTGTAACAGTCTCTAGATACGAGACCAATCTTGTGCCGGGTATTCTTTCAAATAGTCAAAGCTTGCTTCGGGCACATCAAACGATACCGCTTTGTAACCGCCCTTCGCCTGTGCAGTGTGGTAGGCGCTTCTTAGTTCTTCAACTTCACCGACACATTCGAATGGTTTCATGACGCCATCAATACCAAGGAGGCCTTTGAATGTTTCTTGTAATAGTGGTTTTTCAAAAAGATCCTGGCCAGCAAAAAGTGATTTCAATTCCTCAGCATCAAGAAAGGGTGCAAATAGGAGAAACGAGTTCGCACATTTCGGGCACTCTCCACACCAATGGAGTTCAGAATTATCTGCACCTTGTTGATAATTTGCTCGATTACAGGAACTAAAGCGATGTCCGAACTTTTCGTAAGCATGCATGACGAATAACTCAGCAACTCTGAGTTCGCTATAGCGACGCAGTGGTGATCCTAAGTGAATATCCGGCGAAATATATCGCTCTATATAGTCAGCAAATGCCTGCTCGGCCTGCCATGTTTTTGACCATTGGTGACTGACCGGTAAATCACCAATCATGGCGTGCGGTTCTTCACCCTCGTGTGCGATTGAGACGAGTACTTCATTCTTTCCGAGAAGTATCGCCTGGATCAAAGCAATACTTTGTACAATATACGTCACCGGCACATGTCCGTTCTTTGCTCCATCTGCCTGTGCATCGCGCAAAGCTTCACGATCAATGATTCGCTCAGCAACAACAAGCGGTTGACCGAGCTCATCAAGCACCTTCGGGTGATGTGCTGAACTCGAAAGATACCACGGGGTATATACTTCATGCGCATCGTTGAGAAGTGACACTGTGAGTAACGAATCTTTTCCCCCACTCTGCAAAACGAGTTTGCCTTTCCCGAGATACTCAATTGCTGTTGGTGAAGGCTCATTACTAGCAGTAAATTGTGCTAGGTCATGTCGCGTTAGATTGTTTTCGAACGCGAATTGACTCAACCCCTCCTGGTAGATGTTGTTCAAAAAGTCTGCTTGCCAGCTATCGATAGTCCCCTTTTCAAACACAACATCTGTCGTTGGAAACGTTTTATAGTACGATGTTCCGATCAGAAGAAAGCTCAGGAAAAGCGCTCGCTCCAGGGTATCAGAATCGTACTCTCCGGCACTATGGAACTGAATTCTCTCTTCAAAACGACGGCCATCGTCAAAACGATAAGAGAAAAGTGCATGTTTTAGCTCGGCATCGTAACGGTATGATTCAAAGACAAAGGTGCTCATGACAGCGAGTTAACGTATGCTCTAAATTGATCACCTCGGTCATAAAAGTCTCTGAACATGTCGAAGCTTGCACAGGCAGGGCTCAGTAGAATGACGTCACCTGTTTGAGAAATACTCCGCGCATAATCAACAATCTCTGGCATCGTCTTACCGTCAAATAACGTCATCTTCGCTTGAACCCCATCATTCACTAAGATATCATTCAATTTCTGACGAATCTCACCAATAATAACGATTTCTTTAATATTGGGTTGAGCTTTAATCGCTTCAGCCAGTAGGTCAAACTCACCTCCTTTATCAATGCCGCCTACTATAACAATCTCTGGCTGAGTAAATGATTTGATTGCAGCAACGGTCGCTGCTGGCGCTGAAGAAAAACTATCATTATAGTAATCAACTCCTTCGAATTGACGAACAAACTCTGTCCTATGAGGTAATCCCTGGAATTCACGTAGTCCTTGCTCGATAGCTTTTGGATCAAGACCATGCGCTAAAGCAACAGTAATCGCAGCACAGGCATTGTCCCTGTTGTGCTCTCCGATCAGCTGCAATGCGTCGACTGAACAAATAATGTGTTCATTTGCCCAGAATGAGCCGTCTTTCACATAGACCCCTCCATCATCAGGGATGGCATAGCGGATCTTTTTACCCTTCTCATTACTCTCGGCAATCTCTTTTGAATAGTGATTCAATGGGTGGTAAATACAAACACCATCGTCACCTTGGAAACGACGGATCGCACCTTTAGCACGAACATAGTCTTCCATTCCATCATGAACATTCAGATGGTCTGGCTCGATCAAAAGAACCACAGCTGTTTGTGGTGAACGCTCTAAATCCCATAGCTGGAAGCTAGAAAGCTCGAAAGCAACGATATCATCAGGCTGAATCTGGTCGAGAAGACCAAGTGCAGGGATACCAATATTTCCCACCAGCCATACTTTTTTACCCGCTGCTTCAAATATTGAAGCAATCATACTGGTCGTCGTTCCCTTGCCCTTCGTACCGGTCACTCCGATAATTTTCGCCGGGCACTTTTCAAAAAATTCATTTGTTGCCGACCAAATCTTACCGTTTGTCGAAATTTTATGTGCGTTAACCGGTGGAGATCGTAAAACGAGATCAAAATCGGCTAATTTTGAGAAGGCATCCTGGCCGATGATCGTTGGGACACCCTCAGGACCCACGAAATCAGGATTCTCATCTGCAATCGTTATTTGATTGTCAGGATTCGCCGCGTAGTACGTGTAGCTCGCCTGACCTTCTAATCCGTATCCCGCGATTGCTATTTTCATACGCTCTATTATTCGTCCTCAGAAGGAAATAGTCCAGCTACTTTATCACTAAGCTCAATAAGTTCCGGGCGGTCACCACTGCTGACTGCAGCGAGTACCCATGTATTTGCATCGACGAAGCTTTGTGCTGTCGCCATGATCTTCTCACGTGTCACACGACGGATATAATCAGGAATCTTGTCATAATCTTTGATAAAGTCATCAGCAAAGTAACGACCGGTATAGAAATCACTGATCTGAGAGACGGTTTGAGCTCCCATCTGGTAACGGCCAAGACCAAATGATTTGGCTGCCTCAATTTCCTTATCAGTCAGTTTGCCATCTAGGACAGCCTTGATCTCTTTTGCAATAATATCGAATAACTCAGGGGCTGTATCGTGGTTTACCTGGCCAGAAATGTCCCACGCACTATCGTAAAAGCCAGCACCCGTGTAAGATCCGACGCTATACGCGAGGCCCTTAGAACGAGCTTTTCCGAAGATACGAGAATGTGTTGTGCCGGTAAGGATATGGTTAAGGTTGTGCATTGCATCGAGCTCATCGTCGGATAGCTGCCGAGGAAGACTAAGTGTCCAACCAAAGGTTAAGTTTGAAGAATCTTTACGACGAATAATCGTTGGCGCAGCACTCTTTAGTTCATCCCGAGGGACTTCAAAACGCTCACCTGCCGGCAATTCAAAGCCTTCGAGTTGGCGAAGGATCTCTGTTTTACGCCCCCGAAGGCGTCCTGCAATCACAAAACGCATATTGTGTGTTGTGTGGGTGCGGCGGTGGTGTTCGCGGATATCAGCAATACTGACATTAGCGATGGTGCTCAGTGACTGACGGTAGGTCAGCACATCTTCTCCGAGGAGTTGCTGTACTTTTGGCCAGAGAATACGATGGTGATCATTCAAATAGTTGGTCAGCTCACCGCGGACATTCCCCTTCTCGGCCTCTAATTCAGACTCATTGAAACGCGGCTGGCAGATACTGAGACGTTGAAGCTCTAAAATGCGATCCCATTCAAAATCAGCGCAGTCAGCCTCGTATACCATTGAAAGATCAGAGGTATACGCGTTGTGATACGCACCGTTCTTGGTAAATTCGGACTCAAAATCATGTTCGGATTTGAAACGAGCATTCGCACCAAAGGCCATGTGCTCCATGATGTGAGCAACCTGCTCAATATCTTTATTCTTGGCGTAACGATTACCTGCACGAAATTGAAACTGCATACTCATCACGGTTGCACCCGGGACATTAATAAGCAAGCCGCGGGCTCCGTTTTTGAGTTTCACTTCTTCAACGCTATGATTCATGCACTGTCTCTCTTACTTCTAGGTTATTTTCGGCCAGATTTTCGGTTTTGGCGTTGGTTTTTCTTCTTCTTACGTGCCGTGTTCTTCTTGTGATTTGCTTCGGCTTGCGTCGTCGATTTTTTGACGTTAAAGTCGTCGTCTCGATTTGATTCACCGGAAGTAATTTCATTTACACCCTTTTCAACCGAGCTTTCTGCCAAGCGAGTCAATTCGGTTTGGTGGTCTTCTTCTGAGCGTGCATAGGTATCTCGCGGTGTCACATGAGTCACGACACGAAGTACCTCATCGCGAAGCGTACCCTGGAGACTTTCAAAGAGTTTCTGTGATTCACTTCGATATTCAACGAGTGGGTCACGTTGCCCAACACTTCGCCAGTGAATACCGTCACGAAGGTGCTGCATGTTCTCAAGGTGTTGCATCCATAGAGTGTCGAGTACCTGAAGATAGACTTCACGTTCGACTTTACGAAGCACTTCACTCTCCAGTTCGTCTTCCTTAGTCTTGTAGAACTTTTGAACTTCCTTCAGTGCGAGTTCGAAACGTGCTTTGTCATTTTTAATAGCCCCAATCTTGTTGATCGTCTCTGCTTCAAGTGGGAAAACAACCTCAAACTCTTCGTTAAATTTGGTGTTGTTCTTTGCAGGAAGATAGGTCAATTCACGGACTTTTCCTTCGATAAGACGTTCGATTTCTATCTTGATATCTTCGCCTTCGAGAATCTTACGACGAATCGTATAGACCACACGACGGTGACGGTTGACGACGTTGTCGTATTGGACGACATTCTTTCGGTTATCAAAGTTGAAGCCCTCAACACGCTTCTGTGCGTTCTCAAGTGTCTTGCTCACCATACTGTGTTGCAACGGCATGTCGTCATTGATACCAATACGCTCCATCAATGATGAGATACGCTCACCTTGGAAAATACGCATTAGGTCATCTTCGGTTGAGACATAAAACTGAGTAACACCAGGGTCACCTTGACGCCCACCACGACCACGAAGCTGATTATCAATACGACGTGATTCGTGTCGTTCTGAGCCAATCACGACCAGTCCGCCGAGTTCTTTCACCCCTTCACCGAGCTTGATATCAGTACCACGACCAGCAATATTGGTTGCGAGTGTCACTGCGCCTTTTTGGCCAGCTTTTTCAATAATTGCCGCTTCACGCTCATTGTTCTTCGCGTTCAAAAGTTCGTACGGAATCTTTTCTTTATCAAGCCAAGCAGCAATTAACTCATTCTTAGCAATTGAAGCAGACCCCACGAGTACCGGACGACCCTCTTTGTGGTATTCCTTAATTGCTTCAGCGATTGCTTTCAATTTTGCTTTCTCAGTGCGATAGATGAGGTCTTGTTTGTCATCACGGATAGTTGGTCGGTTTGGCGGTACTTGGACAACATCAAGTTTGTAGATCTGTTGGAACTCTTCTGCTTCAGTAAATGCTGTACCGGTCATACCAGAAAGTTTTTTGTAGAGACGGAAATAGTTTTGGAATGAGACGGTCGCAAGTGTCATGCTTTCTTGAAGCACAGGAACCGCTTCTTTCGCTTCGATTGCTTGGTGAAGCCCTTCGTTGTAACGACGACCGTTCATCAAACGTCCAGTAAATTCATCAACAATGACGACTTCGCCTTCTTTTGTGACGACATAATCCTTATCTCGGTGGAAAAGGGTTTGTGCTTTCAATGCCTGATCCAAGTGATATACCGAACGAACGTATTCAGGGCCGTAAATATTCTTTACCCCCAGCATACGCTGTACTTTATCGATACCTTCATCGCTCAGCGCAACCATTTTACGCTTTTCATCGAGGACATAGTCGTCACCGGTCAGTTTTGCTGCAATTTTTGCAAACTGGATATAGCTCTCAGGGTTCTCTGCGGCCGGCGCGCTAATAATGAGCGGTGTCCGCGCTTCGTCAACCAAGATACTGTCAACCTCATCGACGATCGCATAGTGCAAATCACGCTGACGAAGCAAATCAACTTCATTCACCATGTTGTCGCGAAGATAATCGAATCCAAATTCATTGTTTGTTCCATAGGTAATGTCTGCCGCATATGATTCTTTACGAGTCGAAGGACGCAAGTGGTGCATACGAGGGTCATCATGTGCTTCATTGAGATAATTCTTGTCGTAGACATATGAAGCTTCATTGATAATGACACCGGTTGAGAGACCGAGGAAATCATACAGCTCACCGTTCCATCCAGCGTCACGTTGTGCCAAGTAATCATTGACGGTCACGACGTGAACACCCTTTCCTTCGAGTGCGTTTAGGTAGCTAGCGAGGGTCGCCATCAAGGTCTTTCCTTCACCGGTTCGAAGTTCAGCAATATTGCCTTCGTGAAGGACCATACCACCAATCAACTGGACATCGAAATGTCGCATACCCAGAACACGATCACTCGCTTCACGAACAAGGGCGAAAGCATCAGGCAAAATCGTGTCGAGTGACTCGCCTTTCTTCTGCAGTCGTTTTTTCAATACATCAGTTTGTTTGCGCAGGTCAGCTTTTGAGAATTTCTTATACTTGTCAGAGAGTTCGTTAATAGCGTCGACTTTTTTCTGCAGTCGTTTCAACGTCTTCTTTTGCGGATCACCAAAAATCTTAGTGAGCGCACCTTGCCTGCTTATCATATTACCCCGCCTTTCGGAAAATCTTCAGTAATTGCTCTTTGCTTATATTATACGGTCTACAGGGGTTTGAAACAAGCTATTTAGCGCGTGATGCTGTGCGACGATGGCCCATATGAAGCATCGTTGCATCTTTGTATTTTCGAAGTTGAGACATAAGTTTCGCTTCGACAATATCAATAGCAGCTAACATGTTAACGGTTGAGTCTTTCGCGGTTAATTTGTGGTCAGGGACCGTCAAAATAACCTCGGCTTCGTATTTATTGCCGTGATCTCGGTTAACTTGTTTTAGTTTTACATCCGCAGTCACACTCTTACGAGCATGTCTCGGCAAAAAACGATCAAGCCTCGCAATCTTACGCATAACGTATTTCATGGTTGTCTCGTCAACGGTATACTTCACTCCAGTAATATCGACTGATGTAATCATAAACCCTCCGTTTTTTTAAGAACTTGCTTACCCTTTTATTATACGCCTGTTTATAAGACTTCGCGACCGCCGAGATACTGGCGGAGGACTTCAGGGACACGGAGCGTCCCATCATCGTTCTGATAATGCTCAATAATTGCGACCATTGAACGCGCGAGTGACACCGCTGTACCATTCAAAGTGTGAAGCGTCCGGACAACACTATCCTCACCACGAACACGGATGTTCAGGTTACGAGCTTGAAAATCGGTACAGTTTGAAGCACTGGTAAGTTCGCGGTAAATGTTATCGACCGGAGACCAGTATTCGATATCATATTTCTTACTGGCTGGAGCGCCGAGATCACCTGAGGCAATATTGATAACATGGTAAGGAATACCAATCGCTTGCCAGATCTCTTCTTCGATTGCGAGAATTCGCTCATGCATCTCCACACTTTGTTCAGGCGTGGTAAAAGCGTACATTTCAAGTTTATTAAATTGGTGTACTCGGAAAAGTCCGCGGTTGTGCTTGCCGTAAGTCCCGGCTTCTTTGCGGTAGGACGGGCTGTAACCAACATACAGAAGCGGTAAATCAGCCTCATTGATAATTTCATCCGCGTGATACCCCGTGAGTGGTGCCTCAGCGGTACCAATAAGGGTCAAATCCTCACCTTCGATGAAGTATTCATTGCTTTCAAGATCACCGCGTGGTGCAAAACCAGCGCCTCGAGCCACACGAGTATTCACCATGTGTGGCACAGTCATGTAGGTAAAGCCTTTTTTAATAACGAAGTCGAGTGCAAACTGGGTAATCGCATTTTCGAGTAACGCCAAGTCACCTTTCAAATAATAGAACTTTGCGCCAGCAACCTTTGCGCCGCGTTCGAAATCAACCCAATCGCGTTTGACGGCAAAATCAAGATGATCGATTGCGCCAGTATTCTGTTCGCCCCACTTTTTGATCTCAACACTATCCTCTTCACCACCAACCGGCACATCATCCTGCATAGTATTTGGAATACTCTGCATCAATTCAAAGAATACAGTCTCTGATTCTGCAAGCTGAGCGTCAAACGTCGCAAGCTCTTCCTTCAACGCCTTTACCTCTTCAATGACTGCAGGTTCTGGTTGTGCCTTTAACTGGCTTGAGAGCGCGTTACGCCGCCCACGAAGTGCATCGGCTTGTTGTTGTTGGCCACGACGTTGTTCATCAAGTCGTAACAATTCATCAATGTCGACGGTGTAGCCCTTTTTTTGAGCGTGTTCACGGACGAGTTCAGGATTGTCCCGAATAAAGCGGATATCTAACATGCCCCTATTGTACCAGATTTACTCGGTGCGAAGTGCTTCAATTGGATCAAGCTTCGAAGCTTTTCGTGCTGGGAAATACCCGGCCAGCATTGCAATGAACATGAGAACGATAATCAATGCAACGATTGGGATTGGTTGGAAGACTAGAATATAGTTTCCCTCACCGAGTGTCAGTACATCTGTAATGACAGGGTTGAGCAGTGTTCCAGCAACGACAGCGACAATCGAACCGATAGCACCTCCGAGGAATCCGATCCAAGCAGCTTCAAACTGGAACAAACGGCTAACATGTCGGCCGCGCATTCCGAGTGCTTTCATGAGTCCAATTTCTCGCGTTCGTTCTAGTACGGAAATGTATTGAGTGTTAATGATACCGAATACGCTAGTGATGAGCGCCAGGATACCAAAGCCAATCACAATCCCTTGTAGGATATTCACAATCGTGAAGAGTAGTCCCTGGAGGTCTTTCGCTGTTTGGACGCCAAATCCTTCTTCAGCAACAAGTTTGTCTTTGACCTCAGCTGGATCGAGTCCCTCTTTCACACTTGCCGTTGCAATAGTGTACTTTTGGAAGCTACTTGTTCCTGTTGTACTAAAGTCTGATAGCTCTTTGGCGACAGCATTATCCACCAATAGATTCGTTGTCGCAGACAGAGACGTTGCGGATTTACCAACAACGGCGACAATCTTAAACGAAGCATCTTTGACTTGTGGTTTTGCGAGATCTTGGAGCGCACCTTCACCTTGGGCAAGCGCAGCCTGTAGCTGTTCTTGAGTGAGGGTCGGTGTTCGTGATAAGTGAAGAGTGACTGTCTGTCCTATTGCTGCAGAAGCATCCTTAAATCCGAGAAGACTGACGTATGACTCAGGAATCGCAATTTCGTCCGCTTTAATCGACGAACGAAGAGCGGGTAATGCCCCTGCAGTTACCGTCTGGGTCACACCCGTGTCATATTGAGCAACCGTCGCGGTGTATTTTTTACTTGATGGAGCAGAAATGTACTGAACATTGATCGAATATTGTGGATTCACTGACGCAATATCGTCACGTGCCGCAATCTTATCAATATCTGCCTGGGTCAACTGTTTCACAGAGACACCAGTTGGGCGCGTGATTAACGTCTCGTCTTCTTTATACTCTTGAGGGCCAGTTTGGCCGCCTTCAAAGAAACTCTTGTCTTTAGCAATCGCTAGGATCTGTGGGTCGATATTGCTGGTGAGAAGCGTATCTGTATACTCACGAGCCCCCTGCCCTGCGGCGAGTGCGATCGTCAGAGTAAACGCGCCGACACCAATCGCAAGACTGGTAAGAATTGTCCTGGCTTTTGCGTTCTTCAGGCTACGAGCGGCACGTCGAACGATATCAAAAGTTTTCATTATTTTTTGCCTCCTACGATTCGGTCGATTTTTCCATCAGATACATAAATCTTAATGTCACACTTGGCTGCTAGATCTTCATCGTGGGTGACAATGACGAGCGTACTGCCATCTTTTTTATTCAAACCAAAGAGAAGTTTTTCAATAGTTGCCCCCGTTGTCGTATCGAGGTTACCTGTTGGTTCATCGGCGAAAATAATACGCGGCGTATTCACGATTGCTCGCGCGATCGCCAAACGCTGTTTCTGTCCACCAGAAAGATTTCCCGCCTTCTGTTTTTCTTTTTCGCTCAACTCAACCACGCGCAGTGCTTCACGTACGCGTTTTTTGCGACTTGCCAGTGAGACATCAGCAATCTCGAGTGGCAAAGCAACGTTTTCATACACCGTTTCGTTTGCTTGAATAAAGAATGCTTGGAAGATGAAACCGATCTTTTCAGAACGGAATTTATCAACAGCTTTTGATTTCAATTTAAGAATATCGACGCCGTCAATTAGTACTTGACCCTGTTCTGGGCGATCAAGGCCACTCATGGCGTGCATTAATGTTGATTTACCTGAGCCAGATTTTCCCACGATCGCAACACTTGCGCCGTCAGGAATCGTAAAATTAATATCATCAAGTGCCGTGAAGACACTCTGTTTCTTACCGTAGGTCTTTGTAACATGCTTAAGTTCTATCATCTTTATCCACTATAAAGTAAAGTCTCGCACTTTAACAGACGAGACCTTACTTTATTACGAAAATTTTTATTTCTTGAATCGTGCGATGTGAGCTTCAAACCCAGCCACAAAACCTGCCAAACGTTCTTTCATGTGATCTTCGATCACACCATCCGCGTTATGTACTGGATTGCCAGCACCAATATACAGCTCTGGTTGTCCCATTACATGAGTATCAAGATAGTTCATAGCTTCCTTAACTTGTAGCTGTGCGCCCACTGTTCCCCATGGTGATCCAGTCGAACCAGTCACTGCAACCGGCTTGCCAGCAAATGAATTGTCACCGTATGGGCGTGATGCCCAATCGATTGCATTCTTGATAACACCCGTCATACCACGGTTGTATTCAGGAGTAATCAAAAGCACTCCGTCAGCAGATTCGATATCTGCTTTTAATTTCTTCACGCTTTCAGGGACATCGGTTTCTAACTCTTGGTTAAAAAGTGGGACTTCTGAAATATCCAAGTGAATAAATTCTGTACCCTCAGAGGCAAATTCCTCGAAAGTGTGCGCTAGTTGTTTGTTCATTGAGTCAGCGCGAAGACTGCCTACTAGTACGGCGATTTTTGTCATTGTTTCCCCTCGTTTGTTATTTACTATATTTAGTATAGCACACCACATCGCCATGACTAGCTATAATATTAGGCCACCGCCTTGACAAATAGCAAATAAAGGAGTATGGTGAGTATAGAAATTTTAAACATAAACACAATACAACATGGAACACGAAGACTACATCCCTAAAGGAAACCAGCTCAACGCTCGCGATTATGAAGACCGTGCTTTTGAGACGCCGTATGCCGGTGCTCCTACTGCTGAAAAACCAGCTGTTGCTAGCTCTCCCGAAGCAAGACTTGGCTCTAAAGGTCTCTTTCGTGTCGGCGAAGCAGCTATCGTTCAGTTCCAAATTATGCGGTCAGTTGGAGTGAAAAATTTTATAGCCGATCCCCTTTTGACTACAAAAGAAAATGTACAAGAATCTATTATCAAGACTGCTGGAAACATTGCGACAAAAACGGTAGAGACAGTAGAAAAGACCAAAGCTAACATTGAAGCTATCCCCGACAAAGCAGCGAAAAGATACCGCGAGACAATCACTAGCTTTGGTGATCTACTAAACAAACCGGTACAGGCTCTGATTAGGAGAGGTGAACGTGCAAAACGTCGTAAAGCTAACCGCCAGTTAGTTGCAAAACAACGCGTCGGCCAGATCCGTGCTAACACCTCTCGCCGAACACAATCTGCCTAAAGTGCTATCATAGCTATATGGAACCAATCATCACCCCAGAAATGCTTGCCTCAACCGGCATTATGATTAAAGACGAAGACGTTGTCTCCTATCTCGATCATCTCAACGAAATGCTCAATGAACGAATCGGCGAAACAATCGCTGAAAATCTCACAGATGAAGAGATAGACATTCTCGCTGATCTCCAAGAAACAGCGAGCGAAGAAACTTTGGGTGACTGGCTGGCAAAACACATCCCCGACCTCGATGATCTTATCGATGATGAAATCGACATCTTACTCGGTGAAGCTGCAGAAAATAGCAACAAAATTAACAAACTTGAAGAATCCTAAGGGATTCTTTTTTATTCAAAAGAGATATCTGGGTAGATAGCGCGGGTCGTTTCGTCATATTCCATTCGGAGTTGTGGGAAAGGCACTCCTTCACGAGCAGTCACACCTTCAAAGATCCAGAACAATCGTTCGCTATAGCTAAAACCACAGGTTGGTGGGATACCGTATTCAAGCATTTCAACAAAGTCGATATCCATCATCATAGCTTCTTCGTCGCCGTCTTTGCGCATTTGTTGTTGCTCAAGGAAACGATTAAGTTGATCTTGTGGGTCGTTCAACTCTGAGAAGTTATTGCCGAGTTCAGATCCCGCAATCACCGGCTGGAAACGTTGCGTCGTCCGAGGATCATCAAGGTTTGTCTTTGCTAATGGACTAATAAAGAGTGGCGTATTGATGAGCCAAACAGGACCAGCTACATCTTTACGGATGTTCTTCCAAAGCTTGTCGATGCCGCGTGCTTTGTTATCGGCTTTTTCGACTTCAAGCTTGTTTTCTTTCAATGCTTTTTGAACATCTTCAAGACTACATTCGTAGATATCGATATTGTATCGCTTTTTAATTGTTTCGGCGTAATCCCAGTGTTCCCATTTTTGGTCGAGATCGATATCAAACTTTCCCAACTTAAACTGCAATGTCCCAAAGGTCTCTTTGAGAACGTATTTCATCATATTTTCTTGGAATTCAATGCCCTCTTTCCAGCTGGCGTACGCCCAGTAGTATTCAAGTGCGACGTGTTCAGGGAGGTGTTCGTCGCTATAGTTTTCATTTCTAAAACGAGGACCGAGGTCGTAGACTTTCTCGAAGCCTGCGCCGATCAAACGTTTCAAAGGCAGCTCGTGACTGATGCGAAGATAGAAATCCTCGTCAAGCGCGTCCATGTGAGTCACAAAAGGATTGGCGTCTGCTCCACCGGTCGTGTGTTCGAGAACCGGAATATTAACTTCAATAAACCCGTGGTCATCGAGGTATTTACGAGTCGCCTGCCAAAATTTAGAGCGTCGTACAAAACGATCACGCACCTCTTGGTTCACGTTCATATCGACGTATCGACGACGCATGCGCTCTTCTTTGTTAGTGAAGCCTTCTGTCGCACTTGGCATTGGGCGAAGTGTTTTGGTCAAAAGATTAAGCGTTTCGACGAAAATTGAAATTTCACCACTCTGACTCTTTTTAATCTCACCTGTTGCTTCAATAAAGTCACCCGTATCAAGTAATGGTAAATCTTCGATCCCGAGTTGGTTCTTTTCGACGTCACGAGGCGCAACATCGGCTTCATTCAAATACAATTGCACTTGCCCACTGAAGTCTTTAATCACAACGAATGCTAGTTTACCGAATTTTCGGATCGCAACAATTCGTCCAGCGACGGTCGCTTTGGTTCCTTCAAGTTTTGCAAAATTGGCAACCACGTCACCAGCGTTTTGGGTGCGGTGGGTGTCTGCAGGATACGGATTAAAACCGAGTTCTTTTAATCGATCAAGTTTACGAAGCCGCTCATCGCGGAAGTCTTTTAATGTTGCCATAGTAGAGCCAGTATATCAGAAGTTCTCTAGAGGTGGAACTAGCTGACTTGAGAAATCTTGTAGGTCACTTCACCGCGAGGTGTCGTAATCACTGCACTATCACCGACTTTTTTGCCGTAGAGCGCCATGCCGATTGGTGATTCGTTTGAAATCTTACCTGAAAGTGGGTCGGCTTCAACAGGACCAACAATCGTATAGGCAACGCTTTTACCGTCGGTTTTGAGCTCAACTTTACTCCCTAGGTCGATGGTTTTCTTTCGGGTGCTTTTAATAATTTCAGCATTGTTCACAATGTCTTCAATTTCAGCAATACGGGTTTCAAGCAGACCCTGCTCTTCACGAGCAGCATCGTATTCAGCATTTTCACTGAGATCACCGAAGTCACGTGCTTCGGCAATTTTTTCAGCGACAGCGCCACGACGGGCCTTTAAAGTTGTGAGCTCGAGTTCGAGTTCTTTTTTGCCATCACTGGTGATTTGATAATGTTTCTTCATAAATTCTCTTTTCTTCGCATAAAGGTGTAAACCCCTTGTATTAAGAGCGTCCCACGCTATATATAGCGTAGGATGCAGGGTGAACATCTCTATTTAGCTTAGTTTAGCAAGCAGTTCTTCGGGTGTCAATAGGTCTGTTTCACCGCTGGTTCGCAGTGTTAATTCAAATTTTCCGCCTTCAAGTAGACGATCGCTGACGGTGACACGGTACGGAATACCTAGTAGTTCTGCGTCAGCAAATTTCGCCCCTGCCCTTTCGTCACGGTCATCGTACAATACATCGATTCCTGCAGTGATCATCTGTTCGTATAGACGATCAGCTTGCTCAACTGCAGCGCCTTCGCCAATAGAAACCAGGTAGACTTTAGCCGGAGCGACGTTCTCTGGCCACACAAGTCCTTTACCGTCGGCAAAATGCTCTGCAATCAACCCCATGAGTCGACTTGGGCCGATGCCATAGCTTCCCATGACAACAGGCTTTGAGACGCCATCTTCATCAGTGAAATTGAGCTCGAGTGGATCACTAAATCGTGTCCCGAGGGTGAAAATGTTTCCTACCTCAACCGCCTTTGCCTCTTCAAGTTCATCTTTTGAAACGCCTAGGTCAGCCAGGACTTCATCGGTATACACTTCTTCGTTGATGGCGATGTTCTTTTCGCGGTGAATATAAATAGTGTCTTCCCCTACCGGGCTCACCGTCTGGAATTCGTGGCTAAACTTCGCAAAGCTACCGCCGCTAGCGAAAGTCTTAAATGTATATTCACCGAGTCCCAGTCGATCAAAGACACGCACATAGGCGTCGCTGATTTTTTCATAGAAGGCATCATGCTCTTCTTGGTTGCGGCTAAAGCTATAGAGATCTTTCATCCAGAACTCACGTCCACGCATCAACCCACTCTTTGAACGAAGCTCATTTCGGAATTTAATCTGGAATTGGTACGGATAGACAGGAAGATCTTTATAGCTATGAATATAGTTCTTCATGAGCTTTGTCAGTGGTTCTTCGTGAGTTGGCGCAAGCCCGAGGTCTTTGCCGTCAGCCAGCTTCGTTTTAAACCAAACATCAATCACTTCATCACTCCATCGTCCTGAGGCCTGCCAAGTTTCAGGAGATTGCAGCGCTGTGAGGCTTATTTCATTGCCGCCGATAGCATCCATTTCTTCTCGGATGATCTGAGTGATGTTCTGTAGCACTTTTTTACCGAGTGGTAAGTAGGTATAGACTCCGGCCATCTCCTTGTAGATATAGCCGGCACGAATCAAAAGTTGCGCATTCTTAGCAACTTCATCGCTCGGTGCGTTTTTGGTGGTTTTGGTGAATAAGTGTGAAATTCTCATAATAACTATCCTCCCAGTGTACTGAGAAGTGCGGGATTAATAAAGAGAAAATAGAACGCGATTGAGTTTTTGAGCATGTGAAGCATGATCGACGGCCAGATACTTTTTGATACAACCCGAAGTAAACACAGCACAATACTCAGGGCAAACACATCGATACCGACGTTCCACGCACCGTGGACGAAGCCAAACAACAGACTGGTAACAAGAATTGCTATCCACAACGGCAGGTGCGTACGAAGCTTTCCGAACAAGTAACCGCGGAATAATATTTCCTCAGCAATAGGAGCGATAACAACGAGGGTGATAAATGCCAAAATATATTCGTAGTTCTGATAAATCTGCTCGAACCCGGTACTCTGTACTTCGTCGAAATCCACAAATGGAAGCACATACATTGCGACCGTGATAAGAATCCCTGACAGTATGAAGTACACCAACAAACCGGCAGGTGCTAATAGAAAGTCGAGCCATTCGGGCAACTTATTAATACCGAGCTCTGCCCTCGATGTCCGATACTTAAACACAAGCCATGGTAAACCAATCACCATCGCAATAGTCAAAATATAAATGACGACCCCTAATAGTGTGCTGAATAGAGAGCTATTTACTGAACTGATCGGTACACCGGCGTTATTGAGCCCGTGTAAGATGACGTACAGCACAAGCTGAACAACGAAGAAGCTGACCAATACCCATAGCGGCAAGACCACGCCCATCCAGGCTTTTTTTTCGACGAATTTATGAGAAAAGTTTTGCCACATCGCCGATAGTTACCAATGCAATCAGTGCTAATAGGATCAAGAAGCCAATGCCTTTGATTTTCTCTTCGAGATCTTTCGTCAGTGGTTTCTTGAGAATCTTAAATGCAGCCATTAAGAACCAGCTTCCCCCGTCGAGTGCTGGAATAGGAAGAACATTCATCACTGCCAATGTCAGGGAAATAATTGCTGTGAGGAATAATACGCTGACGACACCTCCCTTGCCTGCTGCCGGGAAAATCGTACCGAGAATACCAATAGGCCCTGCGACGCTATTAGCGGCTTCGTCAAGGTTCGCTGAGCCTTGAGCACGCGTCGCTTCGTTCGTACTGAGCTGTGAGAACAATCCGCCAAAGAAATCGCCAACGAGCTGTCCGAGACCCTGGAGGGTGACGACGGTAAACTGGATCGTTGTACCAACGCCGACAATCGGTGCCGACCAGGTAGCACGAATAGTTTGATCTTGTCCGAGCGTTGAACCAAACAGCGCTTTATCGCTATCACGGAGTGTTACTTCTTTTTCAGATTCTTTTCCGTCTCTGATATACACAATATCAACCGCTTGGCCTTTATATTGTTTTGTTAGTTCGGTAAATTCAGTCGTTGAGTCAACTTTTTCTCCCTCTAACGAGACGATGATATCTCCGTTCTTAAATCCAGCTTTCTCTGCAGGATAGTCCTTCACAATACTCCCGAGTTTCACTGGGCCAGTAGTAGTAACGGTATCACCAGGGACTGAAAATTGGTTATCAATCGCCTTTGGTAAACCGACAAATGCCAAACCAGTCAATATAATGACAGCGATGAGCCAGTTAACCGCGACTCCAGCGAGCAAGATTTTCGTTTTTTGCCAAAATGTTGCTGCCCCGTAATCACCCTTTTTGGTGGCAGAGTCATGTTCACCTTTTAATTTAACGAAGCCGCCAATCGGGAGCCAGTTCAGACTAAACAAGACGCCGTTCTTGAGCTTTTTACCCCAAGCCCGTGGTGGCAAGCCGATACCGAACTCTTCGACCACAACACCATTTCGGTGAGCGACAATCGCATGCCCCAGCTCATGAAGGACAACCAACACGACAAGAACAAACAGCCCAATCACAATCCCAATAAATAATTCCATTTACCCTCCAAATCGTCGATGTCGACGCGAATATTCTTCCATTATACCGACGACATCCTCTTTTGTCATATCTGGCCACATCTTATCAAGAAAAATAAATTCACTATAGGCAGCACGCCACAACATAAAGTTAGAGAGTCGTTTTTCACCACTGGTGCGGACGACAACGTCGACAGGAGGAACTTCCGCTCCATAGAGATTTTCGGCAATCAATGTCTCGTCAATTTCTTCAGCAGCAATACCAGACTGAACAATTTTTTTGACCGCATCAACGATCTCACCTTGACCACCATAGTTGAGACATATAGCTAAGGTTCCGTTGGTGTTATCTTTTGTACGATCTTCTAACCGATTAATTTCTTTGATGATGTTCTTATTCAAACCCTCACGCATTCCGAGGACCTTCAGACGGATACCGTTCTCGTCAAACATGTGCGAGTCGGTCGTAAAGAGTCTGAGAACCAGCGCCATGAGGTTTTTAATCTCCTCTTGGCTGCGGGACCAGTTTTCACTTGAGAAGACATAGACGCTCATATACTCAACACCCGCCTCGAGTGTTGCGAAAGCGACTTCTTTGACGGCATTATAGCCTGCTAAATGACCTTCGTAGGTCGGAAGGCCGTGCTTTTTCGCCCATCGACGATTCCCATCGATGATATACCCAACATGCCGTGGGAGTGCGGCCTTCTCAGTAGACATTAGAGAGTTAAGATCTCTTTCTCTTTTTCCTTAAATGTCGCGTCGATCTGACTATTGTAGCGCGAGACGAATTCATCGATTGATTTCTCCGTACGCTTTTCATCGTCTTCTGTCAGCTCTTTAGCTTCTTTTTTGCGTTTCGCCTCTTTCAATGCGTCCTGACGAATGTTCCGAAGTGCGATACGCGCTTCTTCTACTTTTTCACTGGTTTGCTTCACGAGCATCTTACGGCGCTCTTCAGTCAAAGCTGGAATAGGCACACGGACAACACGCCCATCATCACTTGGGTTAAGTCCGAGAGCTTGGTCCATACGGATTGCCGCCGAGATCGCTTGGATGTTACTTGGATCAAATGGAGTCACTGTGAGGAGTTGTGGCTCAGGGGCGGTAACGTTTGCTACTTGATTCAGTGGCATTTTTTGGCCATAGGCTTCAACCGTAATGCTATCAAGCATATTCGGATGCGCACGACCGGTGCGTACCTTTTTTAGTTCATCTTCAAAGTGGCTGGTCGCCGCTAAAAATTTCTCTTCGTACGGTTTTGTATCAAACATAGTGAGTCTATTGTATCAAAAAATACCCCTGTAAGGGAGGGTTCATAAAAAAGAAGCCCCATTGGGCCTCTTTTTTTGTAAGGGACTATCCCCTATTCGTTAACGCCAAGTTCAATTCGTTTGAACTGACGAATGATGATGTTCTCACCAGTTTTACCAATGTTTTGCTTTAAGAAAGTTTCAACAGTGATAGTGTCATCCATGATGTACTGCTGTGAAAGAAGAACTTTCTCAGCGAAGTGCTTCTTGACTTGACCGTCGATGATCTTATCAGCCATCTCAGCAGGTTTGCCTTCAGCAGCGAGACGCTCTTTGGCTTCTTCGCGGAACTTTTCAATTTCTTCAGCAGGAATATCGGCTTCAGAGATGTACGTCGGGTTCATTGAAGCAACTTGCAGCGCGATCGCGTGTGCAAATTCTTTAAAGCCGTCAGTTCGAGCAACAAAGTCAGTTTCACAGTTTACTTCAACGAGAACACCGATACGGCCACCGTGTACGTAACTGTCGATGATGCCTTCGCGGGCTTCACGGTCAGCTTTTTTCTCAGCTTTGGTGATACCTTTTTTACGCATCGCTTCAAGTGCTTTATCAAAATCACCATCAGCTTCAACAAGAGCTACTTTAGCGTCGGTCAAACCAACACCAGTAAGTTCTTTCAGTTTACGAATGTCGTCAATTGATACAGCCATGAATTATTTCTCCTCACCTTTTTCTGTGGTTGCTACTTTTGCTTTACCTTGTCCTTCAGTAATCGCTTGTCCGACATAGTCGAGCAGTAAGTTAACGCCTTTAATTGCGTCGTCGTTTGCAGGGATAACGTAATCAACAAGACTTGGGTCAGCGTTAGTGTCGACAAGAGCGACAACTGGAACACCGATAGTCTTTGCTTCTTTGATTGCGTTCACATCACCGATAACATCGATAATAAAGAGTGCGCCAGGTTTACCACTCAGGTCTTTGATACCGCTGTACTTCAAGTTCAGTTCGTCAATTTCCTCTTGGAAACGTTGGACTTCTAGCTTGCTGTAGCGTTTTTCAAGATCACCAGCACCCATGCGCTTTTCAAGATCACGAAGTTTCTTGATTTGAGCGGTAACGGTCTGGACGTTGGTCAATGTTCCACCAAGCCATCGTTCGGTCATGTATGGTTGGCCAAGGCTTTCAGCAGTTGCACGGACAACATCTTTGGTTTGCTTCTTCGTTGCAACGAAAAGAATTGGCTTGCCAGCGGCAGCGACTGATGTCAAGAATGGCAACGCCTTCTCGAGACCTTCAACGGTTTTTGTTAGGTCAATGATGTGAGAATCTTGACGTTTGCTGTGAATGTATGGCGCCATTTTAGGGTGCCAACGGCTCGTTTTGTGTCCAAAGTGAACACCAGCTTCGAGCAGCGCTTTAATATCGACAGATACTGCCATAATTATTGAACTCCTTGTTCCTCACCGTCTGACCTGAATACCAGGAGCTATCAAACGGTTGTGTCATTAAAATATTGTTACTCAATAAGTATACCACCTCTGATAGAAAGTGGCAAGGGTACCGTTATTGCTCGTCAGTTGGTGTCGAATCGGCTCGTTTTTGTTGAAGAGCAAACGTGCGAAGAACCGCTAACATACTGTTTGCTGTCTGAATTCCTCTATCATCTGAAGTGAGTGGATCGGATCGTTCTTCACCTTCAAGACTAAAAATTTCACCATCCTCATAAAGAAGAACTGTAGGGAGTTGGTCACCATTACTAATCGCTGCCATAAGGCTTTGACGACTACTTGACTCAAGCTTCGCCGTCGCTCCAGTCGCTTCATCAACGACAATAGTATCTACCGTAAGTGGCTCGTCAGGCTGTTCTTCGAGGCCTGCGTCTCGACGAAATCCGTATAGCTCTTGATCAACTCTTCGAAGGAGAATATCGAGGTCTGTTTCCGTCTCTGGCTGTACTTGGCTTACAATGACGTCAACACGTTCACCAGGTGAGAATATACCCGTACGTTTTACATCTGTCATGCTACTTTTCCATTACCTTTCGGAACGTTTTTTACATCTCGACGCCGAACAGTACCAAGTCGACCAAGCGTCAATTCTCTCGTAATATCGTCGTCAGTTGCCTTCTTTTCATCAATATCCCAACGCTTGAAAGCAACATCACCTGTTTCAGCATCTGTCTTTGGATACATGACATCTGCCGCCGCATACGTGTTGACGTCACGACGTCCGATTTGTCTGAGTACGCTCTCTGCTGTTGTCGGTGCATTCTTTTTAAATTCAGCGTCTGAACTACAAGAATCAATAATGACCTGAATACGTCCCACCATGTCGGGAGTACTATCGATACCCCTATTTGGCTGCATAAAATCAGGACCAAAGAGGTGGCTCAAACTGAGGTCCCGTACAGAGAAACTCTTATCATCTTCCGCAGCAAGCTTCGAAGTCGCAGCAAGATTAAAACCACTCACCCCATCCCCAAATAATATTTTGCCCGGCTCCCCATGTGCCCCGAGAACAAACGTACACGGCTTAATGCCATATTTTTTCAATAATGCCATCCGGCGATAAATATCTCCCGCACTGTTCACTTCGAATGGTATTTGTGAGGCTGGTTTATTTCGATACAAACTAAACTCGGTCTCGAAGGCGCCGTTGTGATCCCCCCTTGCATCGACAAAAACGACCGTCACATCCTTTGCCTTCATAGCTTCGATATATTCAGGATCGCCGTCTGCTAGTTTTTTAAGGTTACGAAGCTCCCACTCGTTATAGTTGTCGAGATTTGTGACACCAAACTTTTCGTGCAATGATTCAATGCCTTCAGGTGTGAGGGCGTGCACATTATCCCTGATTATCTGTAGTCTTCGCGCCACTTTTTGACCATTCAAGTAGACTGGCTTATCGTCCTCACTTCGCTTCATGAGCCGAGAACTTGCACTGAGCCAATATTTATCTGCTAATCCCTCGCTTAGTTGTAATGCTGCGAATGCATCAAAGATACGGTCATTCACCCCTCTGTCGTGATCATAAATATCGGCCTCACTATCGCTCTTTGGCTTCTCTGGTACTGATAAGATTGCCAAGTCAACTCTACTCAACTTTGAGCGAAGCATGTCGACAAGTCCGTCCTGACCTTCTGGGACGCGATCGAGACCTTGCTCGTTATAAACTTTCCCTATAATCTCGGTTGCTATCGTACCGGGAGCCGTGAGTCCTCTCGCTTGCGTCTCGATTGCCGTTCGAAGCTCACTATGAGGCATATCATAGAGTCGCTTGACGGTCTCGACAGAGACGGATGGTTGACGGAGTGACGCCATAATACTTGGTAATTTAACGCTCGGTTCATAGTGAGCTGCGGCATACATTTGTGCACGGACACGTTCAATTGCAGTGAAATCTCCGATAATTTTATTCCCATCATCGATCGTGATATCGTCCCATTTTATATTCCCTAGCAATCTCACTATCTCTTGGCAAGCCTGGGACTCCGCGCCCCACGTGATAGGCGCAATCTGTCGACTAAATTCTTTGGCAGCTCTTGAAGGTGGATCGGCAGCATAGTGTGCAACGATGTCTGCATACTGTTTCAAGCCAGATTGCATTGCTTTTAAGCTTTCATGAGCTGTTGGTTCAGTATTAAGAGCCTTTTCGCTCACTTGCTCAGCCGTCTGGATAGCTGGAAGATCAAAATTTGGTGGTTGGAAGAGCCCTGGTCTTGGCACTACTGTTTCAGGGAAGACTGTCGCGTGATGAGAATGCATATCTCCCGATATCGCAGCGAGCTCACCCTCAAGAATCTCGATTTCCGAGGGATGGTGCGCTTCGCTATGCGAGGTGTGTATTTTTTCTGACATGGTGCTTGTACTTATCTACTATAATACTTCTTACCCCTAGACAAATCAATTAAAAACAGATACAATGGTTCAGATTATGAAGACAAGTTTACACCCTACTGACTACCGCCCTGTCGTGTTTATCGACGAGGTTGCTGGTTTTAGCTTTTTGACCCAGTCAACAGCGCAAACCAACGAAACCATCAAATGGGAAGACGGCAATGAATACCCTCTCGTGAAGGTACACATCTCAAGCGCCTCTCACCCATTCTTCACTGGTGAAGAAAAAATCATCGACACCGAAGGTCGTGTCGACCGCTTTAAGAACCGTGCTGCTGCTGCAGACGCACGAAAAGCTGAACTCGCAAACAAAGCGAAAAAAGCTGCTGCCACTAAGGCAAAAAAGACTTCTAGCGAAAACTAGCGATAAGTTAAAAGAGCTTACAGGATTGTAAGCTCTTTTTTGTTACAATACAGATAGTATTAACAGGAGAAATAACATGGCGAAAATCGACAAACGAACAAAGGGCGCACTCTGGCTGCTGATTGCACCGACAGCACTCTTTATTGTAACTTTCATACTCTTTGCAGTTATAAACTTGATCTTCAACCAAACCATGCAACTTCCTGCTGATGGTGAAGCCCTCGCGCCAACCCCTCTCATCGTGACCATCACGAATATCATCCTCTTCCTCACAGGTGTCGTATCAGTTATTACCTGGCTTCCAGGTATCATCATAGGAATCGTCCTGCTCGCAACCAAGAAATAATATATGCCAAAGATTAGCTTAAACATCGAAGAACTCACCGCCGAACGAGCAAAACTCGACGCTTTTTTGGCGCGCCCCGATGCCTACAGCGATCCTGATTTCCAAAAAAGCAACAAACGTTTTACCGAACTCGAGACAATTCTCGAAAAAGCGAATCTTCGTGAGTCTCTTGAGGCTCGGCTTCTCGAAGCCAAAGAGCTAGCAAACGGCAGTGATGAACTCGCTGAACTCGCAAAGTCAGAAGTAGATGAGACAACCACCCGACTCGAAGATCTTGAGAATGAGCTTTTCACTATGCTCGCTCCGAAAGACCCTAATGATGAAAAGAACGTCATCATCGAAATCCGTGCCGGTGCTGGAGGTGATGAAGCAAGTCTTTTCGCTGCAGAACTTTTCCGTATGTACCTTCGCTACTGTGAAACGCACAATCTTAAGACTGAGCTCATGAGTGAAAACATGAACGATACCGGTGGTTACAAAGAAGTTATCTTCCTCGTTAAAGGCGATGCCCCGTACTCTCAGCTCAAGTTCGAATCTGGAGTCCACCGCGTGCAACGCGTCCCAGCAACAGAGTCACAAGGACGTATTCACACCAGTACCGTCACTGTTGCCGTCCTACCAGAAGCGGTTGAAACTGATCTTGAGATAAATCCTAATGATCTTCGCATCGACATCTACCGATCTGGTGGTCACGGCGGCCAGTCAGTCAACACGACCGACAGTGCTGTTCGTATTACCCACATTCCTTCAGGTCTTGTCGTCATCAACCAAGACGAAAAGTCTCAACTCAAGAACAAAGAAAAAGCCATGAGTGTCCTGCGAAGCCGTCTTCTCCAAATTAAAACCGATGCTGAAAATGCCAAAGTTGAAGCAGAACGACGCAGCTTAATTGGTTCAGGTGACCGTTCTGAAAAGATTCGGACCTACAACTTCCCTCAAGACCGTATTACCGACCACCGGATCGGCTATAGCCGAAGTAATATCCCGCAAGCGATGAATGGCCAAATTGAAGATTTAGTGGAGCATCTACAGGCGTATGAACGAGAACTCGCCGCAAATTCTGTCAGTTAAGGATTGGCTAGCCGACGCAACGCGTCAGCTCGTCTTTGCTCACATTCCTAGTGCTCGCCTCGATAGCGAACTTATCTTAGCGCACACTTTGCGACAAACGAGGAGCTATCTCCAGACTCACGACGACCAGGAACTCTCAGATAGAGATATTGAGATCGCCAATGCTCGCCTCGACCTTCGTCTCGACCGCGTCCCTGTCGCCTACATCATTGGACATAAAGAATTTTACGGCCGACGTTTCCGCGTCAGCACCGCGACTCTCATACCACGACCAGAATCTGAAGTTTTGATTGAATTACTCGATCAGGCTATCCCAAAAAACATTGCTTTACTCAAAGAGAAGCCATTAAAACTCATCGACGTCGGAACCGGCAGTGGTATTTTGGGTATTACCGCCAAATTGGTCTATCCTGAACTTGATGTGACGCTCTCCGACATCAGTCGTCACGCTCTGAAGATCGCTGAACACAATGCAAAACAACTCGGCGCAGAAGTTTCTTCGCTCGTTAGCGACCTTACTACAAGCTTTCCTTTCTCTGCTGATATTATCATTGCCAATCTCCCCTACGTTGATCCAGAATGGGAACGTTCTGAAGAAACAAGACATGAGCCAGAAGAGGCATTATTCGCACATGATGGTGGCAAAGCTCTTATTTTCAAGCTCCTTCTCCAGACTAAGTCTAAATTAGTCACCAATGGTTACCTCCTCCTTGAAGCAGATCCCGAACAACACCCAGCGATCATCACTGAAGCAAAAAAATATGGCCTGTTGTTGCAAGACCAAAAAGATTACGGACTTTTACTCCAAAAAGTCAGCTAAAGCGCACCTTCGATACAGACGAGCACGGTGGGACGCTCACATTGAATCGAAGGAAGCACAAACCACAACGACACCATTAGCCCGACGGTAAATAACAGCGGTAAGATAATGTCGTTTATTTTGATCATTTGATTGTGATAGAAAGAATCATAGGCTTTATACGCAAGGAAGCTGAGAACAGTTGCGGTAATTGCTACCTGTGGCAACTGAATACTACTCACGAATGGTATTGGATGGCCAACCGTCACATGATATGACAGCCATGCCAGTTCAGCAAAGAAGACTCCCCAAGCAAGACTAATAAATAGCCCGTGCGTCTCATCGTCGTAAGTATTAAGAAGATGCCGTGCTGCAGCAAAGCCAAGTACCCACATACTGATAACGACGGCAGATACAGGCCAGTTATACGAAAGAGTGAAGAGTGCTGAAGTACCAAAAAGAACTGCTACACCCGCTTGTGCGGCGACGTACGAACGTTTTGAACGTGGTTTTAGGAATAGTAGCCATCCAACATAGAGAATAGTCAAAATAACTAGCAGAATAAGTTTTCGATCATCATCAATGTTCGATGCATTGATTGTATACATGTGGAGTACGACACTGACACTGACAATAAAGTCGATCAGATTTGAACGGAGATTCGCAAACCAATAGCGAGGACGAACAGCAAGTACACGCCATTTACTCACAGCGACGAGAGCAATTGCGAGTGGGATTGATCCGGTATAACGAATAACCACAAGGAGCGCTATCGCGAGTCCGATATTCAGGATCATATAGACTGCTTCGCTCAGGAAAGAACGGCGGCGGACTAGTTTCAAAAACTCCATAAGTAGCTCTATTATATCACGCTAGGATGGTTACTCGGCAGTACCGATGACCACAACAAAGTCAGTAGTGCCCACGACGCTAAATGGCGGTGTTGTTGTCTTTGGGGTAACTCCGTAAAGATCCTTCAAAGCGGTCGCACTCGCCGTTTTCTCTGCATTTACTTGATAGATAGTCGCTGGGCCATAATTTGCATTTTCGGTGTTGTCGACAGTATCAATAATGAAACCCTTCGCCTCGAGCTTATCAGCTTCGATCTGGGCCTTACCAGCAACTCCGCTGGCGTTGAGAACGGTGACGTGAGCTGCTTCTTTAGTGACAGGGTTAGCAGTCACTTGTTTTAAAACATACGCACTAATGTCAGTGTAATCAAGGAGACCAGCGACAGGTCGGACGATACTCTGTCCGTTATATGAGCCGGTGCTGACAAGTGTATTCCCCTCTTCTACGAGACTGAGAGAAGTAATATTTTCGTTCTTCAGATTGACACCGAAGTCCATCAACGTACGAATTTCTTTTGTCTCTACATTGGTTCGAAGATTCTTTCCGAGCGCATCGAGCAATCCTGTAATCGCACCGACATTGGTGAGAGTCCCAGCACTCACTGCTTTTTCACGAAGAGCTTTAACGATAAGTTGCTGGTTCTTCTCGCGGTCGAAGTTTCCTCCTGGTAGACCGTAGCCACCCTGAGCATTTCGTGCACGTGCGAGCGCAAGTGCGTGGATACCATCGAGGTGAACCACTTGGCCATTTTTGTAATCCACATAGTGACACTTGTAATTACACTTCCAGTCAAAGTTCGGATCATAAATACCCCGTGGATCTGTGCTTTGAATCGTCACATCGACACCACCGACAGCATCGACTGCGTCTGTAACAGCTGTGAAATTAAGGTGTACGTAATACTGCACATCGAGTCCAGTAATCTCTCCTACCTTTGCTTGAAGCGCGGCGGCACCAGCATTCTCATCTTCACCATCATTCGATCCACAGTAATAAACAGCATTTAACTTCCCTTGATACCCAACAGTACAAGGATCAGCATATTGTACCCACATATCTCGAGGAAGACTGAGCATATAGGCATCTTTGGTCGTTTGATTAATACTCATGACCATCACTGAGTCTGTGAGGTTCGGTCCCCCGTGGTTACCGGCTTCATCATCTTCTGCTGTACCAAAGATCACGATATTGCTACGGCCGTTTTCATCTTCTTTTAGCTTTTGTGTCTGCACGATGTCAAGAATACTTCCCTTGAAGACACTTGTTCCGGCCATAATTGCCTTCACAAAGATATAGCCAATTACTATCGCCGCGATGATAAGTAATGAAATAAAGGTCCATTTAATAATCCGAACAACTTTATTGCGCGGACGTTTCGCTTTTTTGTCTCGGCGATTTTTTCGTGACTTCTTATCTTTACCTGGATCGACTGAATCGATCTCACGGAGTGATTCATCGATGTCACTACGACCGATTACTTTTCCCTGTCGAGGTGTCCCGACAGCCTCTGAAGAGACGTTCTCACCTGTGTGGAGTGATCGATCGATAGGTTTAACCATCGAGTCGGTATTACGAACGGAATGCAGATCACCGATCTGACTTCCAGGACGACGTGGGATAAACCCATCGATTGAAGGTTTGTTACTATTCATAAATACTCGTACTATTATAGCAATCTTGTCCCATAATTGAAGCATTTAGTATAACCAGAATTATCCTACTAGCGTATAATAAGTCCTAGTAATGGAAGCATCCTTTTTTACCCGCCACCCTATTGTTAAAGACGCAATTGGTATTTTGATATTCATTGTCGCCGTTATTATCGGCACAATTATCATTAATACCTTCGTTTTCCGTAGCTACCACGTCGTTGGTCCAAGTATGGAAAGCACTCTATTCACCGGGGACCGTTTGATTGTTGATCGCCTTCCAGTGACCTGGGCAAACCTTATGGGTAAGTCATATGAGCCAACTCGTGGCTCTATTATTGTGTTTAAGAATCCCCACTACAGTAATGGCCTTGAGGATGAATACATCGTCAAACGGGTTATCGGACTACCGGGCGAACGTGTTCTCCTGAAGGATGGTGTTTATACCGTGTACAATGCTGAAAATCCAAACGGGTTTGATCCTGATTCACTCAATCACGGCGAACCAGGCTCTCCAACTAGTGGTACCGCTGATCAGATTGTGCCAGAAGGCGAAGTATTCGTATCTGGTGATCACCGAGAGGGTAACTTCTCGTTTGACTCACGAAATGGCGCCGACGGACTCGGAACAATCCCTCTCTATGACATCGTCGGACCCGTCAGTTGGCGTGTCTTCCCTTTCACAAAAGTTCGTAGCTTCTAATTAGTCACCAAGGAGTTTTTGGAGACGCTCAAGGTCTTTGTCGTTTTGGAATTTGATAATGATACGTCCTGCACCATGGCCGTTTACGCGAATATCGACATCTGTTTTGAGACGGTCACGGAGACTGATCACTTTTGCTTCATGCTGAGATTCTGCCGCTTCTGTCTTTGGTGCTTTCTCTTTACGCAAGTTCTTCACATTGACCATATATTGCTCAACTTTTCGTGAGCTCCATTCTTCAGCAATGATTCGTGGCAATATCTCTTCGACGAAACTTTCGTCTTGACCGGCAAGTGGACGTGCCTGTCCCTCTGTTAATTTACCTTCAGCGATGGCTGTTTGAGCACTTTTTGGTAAACGGAGGAGTCGCATCGTGTTGTTCACGGCACTCGGTGATTTATTGACGCGTTTAGCAATTTCGTCTTGTGAAAGATTGAATTGATCACGAAGTTTTAGGTAGGCAGTGGCGGTTTCGATCGCATTAAGATCACGCCGTTGGAGATTTTCGATAAGTGAAAGTTCGAGTTTATGCTGGTTGGTCAGGCTCCTTACGATAACAGGGACAGTCGCAAGTCCAGCGATACCAGCAGCACGGAAACGACGTTCACCCGCAACGATCTGGTAGTCACTTCCGTCAGCTGTGACAATGATTGGCTGTAAAATACCGTGTTCTTTGACTGACTCGGCAAGTTCATTCAGAGCATCAGTATCAAAACTACGTCGAGGTTGGTCTGGATCTGCATGAATGTTCTTCAGTGCAACTTCGCGAAGTTGGCTCACCTTTTCGTCTTGTTTTGCTGTCGGATCGAAATCATCATCAAGAAGATCCATAGGGATCAACGACTCAAATCCTCTTCCTAGTCCTTTTTTTGCTGCACTCATGCTGGAGCTCCTGTCCGATCAATCACCTCCTTAGCAAGGGCTTTATAGGCGCGTGCACCTTTGGAGAATTTATCATAAACACCAATAGGGACGCCGTGACTTGGTGCTTCAGCCAAGCGGATATTTCGTGGAATCGTAATACTAAATACTTTACCTGGGAAGTGACGCTTAATCTCTTCGTGCACTTGATTTGAGAGTGTGGTGCGACTATCGAGCATGGTAGGAAGCACACCAAGAAGTTCAAGTGATGGATTCATCCCCTTACGGACCAGTTTCATGGTCTCGAGGAGCTGTCCTAAGCCTTCCAGAGCGTAAAACTCTGCTTGCACCGGCAAGAGGACGTATTTTGCCGCGATCAAACCATTCACCGTAAGTAGGCTAAGGCTTGGTGGACTATCGATCAGAATATAGTCATATGTATCGTTGGTTGCCTCAATAGCTGATTTTAAACGAGAGAAACGCTTGTCAGCTTGGGCAAGCTCAACCTCTGTATTCGCTAAGATCGACGTTGTCGGGGCGAGCCATAAATTCTTGTGTTCGGTTGCTTTCACGACCGCCGAGATTGGTGCTGCGCCCAAGATGACGTCTGTCATAGTTAATGTAAGGGCTTGCTTATCGATGCCTAGTCCACTACTTGCGTTACCTTGCGGGTCAAAGTCAACGAGAAGGGTTTTCTTGCCTGCTTTAGCAAGGAAGAATGCAAGGTTAATAGCGGTCGTTGTCTTACCGACTCCCCCTTTTTGATTGGTGATAGCAATTACTGTCGTCACCGTGCATTCCCTCTGTTCATTTGCTTTATTATAGCATGACGCTCATGAAAAAACCTCGCCGGTAAAGCGAGGTTTTTTGATTATTTGATCGACGTGATTTCGATCTTTGAGTACTTCTGGCGGTGGCCATTTTCCTTGTGAACGCGCTTCTTCGCTTTGTAGCGAATAACACGGATTTTGTCACCTTTGACGAGGTCTTCGAGGACGGTCGCGGTAACTTTCACATCTTTCACGATAGGCGTTCCAACAGTGGTTTTGTCACCGTCGATAACGAGTAGCGCGTCAAGTGTGAGCTCTTTAGTTCCTTCCTGGAGGAGGTCCACCAGTAGGGTCTCTTTTTCGGTGACGAGGAATTGCTTGCCACCGATCTTAACGACTGCTTTTGTCATATGATTCCTTATTAATTAACGATTCAGTTGTCTATTTTAACAGAGATGGCTGTATCTGTAAAGCTAGATCTGACCGCCACCGGTTGCAAACACGATGACAAGTCCTAAACCGACCATTCCGACAAGTGTGTACATCCCATGGTGTTGCTTCCAGCTTCGACGCCATGCGACGGGGAGCTTACGACGATACTGATGAGCGACGATCGCGACGATACCTACCAGCGCGATGAGAGCTAATCCCCCCAATGTGGCTGGGCTCAATGACTGGAGTGCTGAACCAAAGTAGGTCAAAGGATTACCGATGCCATTATCAATAGCTGGTGCGTAGACGGCTTTTTCTGTTTCTAATCCCTGTACCACAGCTGTAGTACTCACTGGAGCGCCGTAATACGCTACGACGAGTGTGGTATCTCTTCCGTCAAGCATGCCGTCAACGACCGCGAATCCGACATCTTGATACTTGTTGTTCAAAATATTTGCTCGGTGTGACTCTGAGTTCATCCAGGCAGCGACGGTCGCATCAGCATTCGGATAATTCTTTGCCAGGTTCTCCCCTGCCACGTCATAGTTGTAGCCTACGTCAGTCAACCATTTCCAAGGAGTAATCCCACTCGGTGAGGTATGCGCCCAGTAATTGTTCGCGAGCATGTCTTTTGCTTTCATATAGGCCGCTTGGCTCAGTGTTTCATTAAGCTTCAGTTCAGGAAGCGAAGCATCTTTTCGTGCAGCATTCGTACCAGTCAAAAGTCCACTCACCGTCACGTCAGAAGTACGTCCGAGTACTTCCAGTCTTCCCGACGAGGTAAATCCGTACACAAGTTGCATCACGAGCGCTAAAACAATCACCACTGTAATACCATGAAGACGGATCAGATGCGGGCGATAGTGATTTCCCTTGTGGGGTACAAAAGCATGCTTCACATGGTGAGTGAGTTTTATACCAACTGTTTTTTTCTTTTTATTTTGTGTCACGGTTACGGTTATTATACCACTT
This sequence comes from uncultured Candidatus Saccharibacteria bacterium, assembly GCA_964556125.1. Taxonomy (GTDB): domain Bacteria; phylum Patescibacteriota; class Saccharimonadia; order Saccharimonadales; family Saccharimonadaceae; genus Microsaccharimonas. Next base: position 215,276 of record CAZKUW010000002.1, read on the forward strand.
ATTAAAAAGAAAAGCCCCTTTTAGAAGAGGAGCTTTTCTTTGTGCGAGACGAGATTTACTCTTCGCCTGAACGTCGGCGATATGCCGCGATGATCCACCAGACAATGCCGGTTGCACCAGCGAGGATAAGAATCCACCAGTACCAGGCAAGTCCGAAGATAAGACCGTCGTTATTATCTTGGTCGGTAGTATTCGTTTTATCATCTGTGACACCCTCAACCGCCGTACTTGGTTGATCGTTTTCATTGCTGTTTGCTCCGAGAACGCTTGCAGGGTTCGTGATAGTTGGCGTTGTCGTTGTAGACGCCGTCGTTGTTACAGGAGTGAATGTACTTGTCGTTGTTGAGCCACCGTTATTGGTGGTTGGAGTTTCAGGAGTTGTTGGGATAACGCCAGTCGTGATCACCACGTTGTCGAATAGGAATCCTTTACCACTGTTCGCAGGGACCGCACCACCAGCGACTCGGAAGATGAGTGAGTCAGAAGTGCGTGGGCTTTGTTCTGCAGCAGATTCCGGATCGAATCGGTAGTAGTCTTCCCAGCTTGTTCCGGTGTGGACGACGACACCATCGATAAGGATAGAGACGACATCATTTGAAGGACCATCGTTGTAGTCGATCACAAACTTAACTGTGTGAGCTGAGCGTGAAAGAGTTGCCACCAATGTTTCAACAAAGTCATTTGATTGAACATCGTCAAAGTACACTTCGATGCCTGCTGCCGTGTCGACGAAACGGAGGTAGCTCATACGTGATCCGTCACCACGATCTGGTGAAACAGAAACGCTCATACCGTTTTGAACTGTTGATTGGGTTGAAGCAATATCAAACTGCGCTTCGTAGTGAGAGGTTCGAGTACCACCTGAGTACCCATTGTTGGTTGAGTCAGTCTCACCTGCTTCATTCTCGGTTGAGTAAGAGAATGTTTGGTCACCGAAGCTTCCAGAAGTGACTGAGTTTGAAATACGGAGTGATTTACAACCGAAGCTTTCAATACCGTAATTGTTTGAAACAATCGCTTGGTCAAATGGACCAGTTGATGACCAGTCAGATTGTCCGTTTACTGAACCATTTTCGAAAGTATCGAATGTTGTGCTACTAGTGCTACAAGCAGGAACGGCAAACGTTTCAAAGTCATACGTGTCGTCGTTAAAGACAATGCCGTCGACGCGAGTATCCCAGTTTGGGTTGTTGCTTCCAACGTTAACACCAAAACCAAGTACGGTTGCGTTAGGGAAATTCGTTTTGATGTCGTTGAGAGTGTAGACTGTTGAACCCTGGCTTCCAACAATATTAAGCGCTGGATAGCTTCGTGATGACCAGAGATCGCCTTCACCAACGTTCCAATATTGCCACACACCATTTTGAACAGCGCCATTACCCTGATCGACATATGGTTCATAGACCAATGTTGTGAAGGTTGAACTGGTACCGTCCAAGAAGACAGGGATTTGATATGAAGGTAGTCCCGCAGCAAAAGATGCAGAAATTTGCTTTGTGTAGTAGCTAATTTCACCGTTCACACCTGAAAGAAGTTGCGGTGTACTGAAATAGTGCATCGTGTTGGCTTTGTCTTGAAGTGGTGAGCCAGTGGCTGCACCTGTGACAAGCTGAAGTGCCCCATCACCATACGGAGTATCTGCATCAACAACGTGGTTAACAGCACCGTTCGTACGAGTCTCTGAAGTATTCCATGCACTATCGCCAGGATAGACGACCGTTTGAGAAAGTGCTGATGCACCGTCTGAGAAAAATGCTCCTAGTGATGTTACTGTCCCTACAGCAACAACAAATGCCACAATAAAGTTAGTTGTTCGTTTATACAATGTCCCTATTACAGATTTCATCTCGCAGCTCCCTTGAAAGGCCACCCACTCAGACCAATAATATTTATTGAATACAACTCTCAACTTTTGTATTTTTCTTAACTTTATCACCAATGAGTACCATTGACAAGAAAATGCTATCGTTGGGTGTTATATACTTTGCGTTATACTGCTAATCCCCCCTGTGATACAGGTAGGATACGAAATAAAAATTCTCGGCCGAAATCGGTCGAGACATGAAAGCTATTAAGAGCGTCGAAAGACCAACGGTTGCTCGTAAAAATATGATTATTTTTACTCCTCGCAGGATAGGTTCCCGTTGTACTAGCGTGTCGTATGTATTTTTGTCCTACACTCTATATGTAGCGGTTACACTCCTACAGTATAGCATAAGCACAAGCGAGAATCTAGCTAGCGATGGCCGTCAGGGTGCTTGTTTTCGAGAGAATGAATGCGGTCATGATCGAGTCCATAGTAGTGAGCGATTTCATGCCATAAGGTGCGTTTAATTTGTTCAAATAAACTTTTTTCGTCATGCGATACCATCAGAATCGACCATTTAAAAAGAGTGATTTTATCAGGAAGTACAAAGGTGTAACCGGCTCCGCGCTTCGTCAGGGGGATACCTTCGTATAATCCAAGTAATATATTCCCTTCTCTTAAACCAGCCTTCTGAGCCTGGTGTTGATCCGGGGTGTCGGCGTAAGTTATGACGACGTTGTCCAGGCCTTTAATATACTCCTGCGGAAGCTCGTCCATGGCACGGCTGATGAGTTGATCGAAGGCCTGGTCAGAAAGTTCCATTGCTATAATAAGTATAGCTTATTATTGACCGTCTGAGAATGATAAGGGATCTTGTTGTAGATCTTGAATCACCTTATCCCATGATTCATCGAGTGTTTGCTCGTCGATATCACTATTTAGGTCGATGGTTTCATCTTGCGCGTACTGGTCTAAATCACTGGTCGTCCCATCATCTTGTGGATCGACCGGTTGCAACTGGAGGTAATTGTAAATTGTCATATATGTCTGTTTTTAAAATAGTAACAAAACTATTTAAGCATAAACATGTTGAAAAGTCAATCCTTACGGAAGTTATACTACTGCGCGAAGCGCAATGTTCAACTCTGCCCCATCGACTTTCACTGTTGTCTCGTAGGCATCGCCACTCAGTTGTGTGCCACTCATCAATGTCTCACGACCGATCTCATCGGCAAACGCATCGAGCGTTGCTTTCAACTCCTCATCCTCAGTTGTAAGGACAAGTTCGATCCGGTCATCGACATTGAGTCCGGCATCCTTACGAGCAGATTGGATATGACGAATCACCTCACGAGACAATCCTTCACGTTTTAACTCTGGAGTAATTTCAAAGTCGAGTGTCAGCGCATCGCCCACAATCACTTTCTTTACATTAAGCTCTTCGGTGAGGATATCTTCAAAGTTAACAAATTCACCCAATGTTGGAACGGTCATAAGCGCCAATGGTTGGCGAATTTTGAGACTGGCACCAGCACGAAGGCTCAACGCCTGGTTGACGTACTCACGGACCGTCTCCATGTCCTTCACGACCAACTCGTTAACGTGCCCCACTTCTGGCCAGTCGGTCAGATGCACGCTCTCTTCACCGGTCAAATTGCGGTATAGCTCTTCTGCTAAGAACGGGACAAACGGCGCAATCGCCTGGCTTAAACGGACTAATACGTAGTGGAGGGTGCGGTACGCATTTTCCTTGTCACCATCGTCTTCACTCTTCCAGAAACGACGACGTGAACGACGGACATACCAGTTACTAGCGTCGTCGATGAACGGTAGGATCGGCTTCATCGCCGTCGCGACATCGTAGTCGTCGAGGTTGCTTTCAATATGTTCGATGAGCTGGTGGACACGACTTACCACCCATTGGTCGAGCGGATTTTCGAGGAATTCTGAAGGGTCTTTCAGCTCTCCGTCGAATTCCCAGCCATCAACCTCTGCGTAGAGCGTAAAGAAGTCGTACATATTCCAGATCATACTGAGTTTGCGAGCAACGTCGCCTACTTCTTTATCTTGCAGGGCAAAATCCTCGCCTGATAGCAGTGGACTTGAAAGCAATAAGAAACGAAGACTGTCAGCACTAAATTTATCCATGAGTTCATTTGGATCGGTAAAGTTACCGAGACTCTTACTCATCTTACGTCCGTCATTACCGGCAACGTTTCCTGTCACGATGACGTTTTTAAATGCGTTGTGGCCAAACAAACCGACATTCACCGCATGGACATAATAGAACCAAGCACGAACTTGTCCGATGTACTCAACGATAAAATCACCGGGGAAATTTTGTTCAAATTTTTCGACATTTTCAAACGGATAATGGAACTGTGCAAATGGCATCGAGCCAGATTCAAACCAACAATCGAGCACCTTGTCGATGCGGGTGTAATGAACGCCATCGAGATCAAAAGCAATATCGTCAACCCACGGACGGTGATAGTCATCGAGCTCAACACCGCTGAGTTCTTTTAGCTCAGCGTAACTACCAACTACTTTAATGTGGTCATTGCCTTCGGCATCTGTCCCCTTCCAGACTGGCATTGCTGTCGCCCAGAAGCGGTCTCGTGACAAGTTCCAGTCAGGTGCTGTCTCAATCGTCTTTTCGAAACGACCGTGTTTAATATGTCCAGGGAACCAGTTCACATGCTCTGAGTTTTCTTCAAGCATTTCAGTGCGCTGGCCATCGATATCCATAAACCAACTTGGATGAGCCCGGTACATCAAACGATGTCCAGTGCGTGGGTTGTGAGGATACTCATGTCGAATATAATCAATCTTCCATACAGTACCTTGCTCGAGAAGCGTCTTAGCGATGAGCTTGTTGTTTTCCCAAACTTCCAAACCCTCCCAAGGGCCTTGGTTATACATGCCATATTCGTCAAGGACATGTACGACTGGAATGCCCTTTTCTTTCGCAAGAATAAAGTCTTCTTCACCATAAGCAGGGGCAAGGTGAACGATACCGGTACCCGAATCGGTTGTCACGTAGTCGGCAGCCCAAATCTTGTGGGCGTTCTCGCCACGATCACCAAACAGTGGCACATATGATTTACCAACAAGATCAGCGCCAGAGATAGCACGAAGTGTTTTGTACGGTAAGACTTGGTGTTTTTCGTCAGTAAACACCGTGTTCAATAATTCTTTAGCAACAATAAAGTGCTCATCACCGAGTTCGATTTCGGCATATTGTACGTCTGGGTTAACTGCTAATCCACTGTTACCAGGTAATGTCCAAGGTGTTGTTGTCCACGCAAGCAGTGACACGTCTTCGTTTAGCAATTTAAATTTCACGTAGACACTCGGGTCGGTCACATCAACATACGCACCAGCATCCATTGTTACTTCAGCCTTAGAAAGTGGTGTCGCCCACTTTGTGTCGTACATCAGAACGCGTTCGCCTTCGTAGATTTTTCCTTTTTCGTAGAGCTGTTTAAATGCCCACCATACAGATTCCATGTAGTCTTTATCCATGGTCTTGTAGGCACCCTTGAAATCAACCCAGCGACCAATACGATCAATAGTGCTTTCCCATAACCCGCCGGTTTCAATCATGCTCTCACGAGCCGTGGTGATATATTCCTCAAGACTAATACGAGTCCCGATTTCGTGACGGTCAGTGATACCAAGTTTCTTTTCAACAAAGTTTTCAGCTGGCAGACCGTGTGTGTCCCAGCCCCAGACACGTTCGACATGTTTGCCTTTCATCGTCTGGTAACGAGGAATGGCATCCTTCACGACACTCGAAAGCAGCGTTCCATGGTGAGGCACTCCTGTAATGAACGGAGGACCGTCATAGAAAACATATGAATTGTCAGCCGAGCGGTTGGCAATCGATTTTTCAAAAGTCTTGTTATCTTTCCAATACTGGATGATATCTTTTTCGTATTCTGCTGCGCGTCGTCGGGTGTTGGCTTTAAATTTCATGGTCATCCTTCATTATTTGAGAAAAAATAAAAACTCTCATCCATCGGAACCCGTTAGGGTGGTACCATCCGATTTCTGAAAGTTATTTCAGCACTTAGTTGTCGCTTTGTCGCAGCGGTCGCGTTCGGGTCTACTCTCTTACGATTTCTTCCGAAAACTCGTGGCTGATAACCACTCAAACGTTCTGTCGTCTATTTTACACCCGCGACCAGCTTATGCAAAGAGGGCTTCGCCAAATTTCAAGAAGACAAGAACCACCATGAGAGCAATCCAGCTCAATACGATCATTTGATGATAGCCACCTTTGAGGAAACGTTGAACTAATTCATTCTTTTTTTCTGATAATTTAAAGGCGTTAGTCTTTAAATTAATATGTAGGAGACTTGAAAAAACAAGTGTTGTTGACGTTGTCACAAGGAGGCACCATGGGCACAATACTTGGATGGCATAGACGCTTTGGAAAAAGAGCCAGTACGAAAACATGAGGCCAAGAAGTACTCCGATGTTCGCGGTCACCATCCACCATCGAGGAAACTTCACTCCGACGAGTCCCGCCAAGGCAAAGGTCACCAGGACTGCGTACGCCATCAGCCCAATCACCATGTTCGGGAAACCAAAGACATGAGACTGCCACGTCTGCATGACAGTACCACAGTTCAACACAACGTTAATACTACAAGATAGCACTGCGTTCGGGTCCTCATAAAGGTGGAATTTCTCTACCGTCAGGGTAAATGCTGCAAATAATGCCGCGGCCGCGCCGATGAGCATGATAGACCAAGCGATATTGTGAGCTCGCCGGTCAGTTTTTCCCTTTTTAAGCCACAATACTAATTTATTGAACATAATAACTTACCTCACTAATCGTTGGGAGTGGTAATCCTTGCCAACTGTTTTGAATTGAACCATCATCAGACAGCGCAACCATTGTTGGAAATTCCATCAAATCGTACGTTTTACAAAAATCGACTCCGGCTGCTGATTCGGGATCCATAGTCTCAAGAACATGCCCTGTTTGGTGTTCGAAATCACGCAAATAATCGAGCACTTGTCTCGCGTAATCTGTTTGCTCTTTGTAGACCACCACTACCTTCACGCTTAGTCCTTTTTCTGTTTACTTTTTTCAAGGATATGAACAAAGTCTTCAAGCGTCTTAAACTCATGATAGACACTGGCGAAACGGACATAGGCGACTTCGTTGCGAACCGCAAGTTCTTCGAGTACCTTATCGCCAATTTGGCGTGACGTAATTTCATTTTCACCTAAGTTATAAAGAGCGCTCTCAATTTCGTCGATCATCTCTTCAACTTCAACTTCTGAGCTAAAGAACTTACCGACTGAACGTTTAATGGCGGTTGCCAGTTTTTCACGATCAAACAACTCACGCGCGCCGTCTTTTTTAATGACTGCGAGGTTTGGTTTTTCGATACGTTCGTAAGTAGTAAAACGAGTACCATCCGGTGCTTCACGGCGGCGGCGAATAGTGACACCGTCCCCTACTTCACGAGATTCAACGACGCGGCTATCTCCGATTTTGTACTGAGCCATGGGCTATTCCTCGTTTTTCTTATTGCGCTTTTTTCGGCGGCGAAGGAAGGCAGGAGTATCAGATTCGTCTTCTTGTTCAACTGAATGATTCCACATGTTTTCGTTGTTTTCTTCGGCGAAGATTGCTGCTGCTTCAGTGTGATCAAGGCTAAGGTCGACGCTATTAACGGCTTCGTCGGTCACTTGCTGTTCAGGTTCGCTTTCTTCAGATGGCTCGTCAGTTTCGTGGAAATAAGCTGAGTCAAAACCAGTTGCGATAACCGTAATGATCAGTTCATCTTCAATTTCAGGCTTCAAAGTCGCACCAAAGATAATATTTGCATCTGGTGACACTGCGCTGGTGATAATCTCAGCAGCTTCTTGGATCTCAGACATACTCATGTCGTAACCACCAGTAACGTTGAAGAGAACACCCTTCGCGCCGTCGATAGATACTTCAATCAATGGTGATTCAATCGCTTGTTGAGCTGCTTGAGCCGCACGGTTGTCACCGCTTGCACGACCGATACCCATGAGGGCTGAGCCAGCATTACTCATGATCGCCTTTACATCGGCGAAGTCGAGGTTAATAAGTCCATGTTCAGTAATAAGCTCGGAGATACCTTGGACACCCTGACGAAGGACGTCATCGGCAATCTTGAAGGTTTCAAGGAGTGGTGTTCGGCGATCAATCGTCTGAAGGAGGCGGTCGTTTGGAATGGTGATCAATGTATCAACATGACGACGAAGTTGGTTGATTGCCCAGTCAGCATTCTGACGACGTTTTTCACCTTCAAAGCTGAAAGGTTTCGTAGCGACACCAACGACAAGGATACCAAGTTCGCGCGCGACCTCTGCGACGACATAGCCAGCACCTGAACCAGTACCGCCACCGGCACCGATGGTGACAAAGACCATATCTGCACCTTCAAGGGCGTCTTTGATTTCTTCGCGAGTTTCATTCGCAGCGGCTTCACCTACTGAGGGGTCAGCACCAGCGCCAAGACCCCCGGTTGTCGTGCTTCCAAGGTGGATTTTTAGATCTGCTTTACTGTTGTGTAATGCTTGAGCGTCGGTGTTCATCGCAATAAATTGAACACCAGAAAGACCAGCGTCTTTCATTCGGTTAACAGCGGAACCGCCGGCACCACCGACACCAACAACTTTTATGCTGGCAAACGTTTGTATGTCACTTGGTTTCACTTCAGGCATGCGTCTGTAACTCCTTAGTCACTCTTGTTCTTATGTCCTAGTATAACACTTTGATGGGAAAGGAAAATACTAGGCGCGAAAGCGAGCAAATAATTTAGACACAATTCCACCGGCGCTCTTCATCGAGATACCACTTTTTTTGTTCGCTCCACCATGAGTGAGGCGTTCTGCATCTGTTAACATGAGTCCGATTGCTGTTGCAAAATATGGTTTTTCGATATCGTCAGCCACGCCACCATAGCCGCCTGGCTTTCCAATTCGTGCTGCAAGTCCCAAATAATTCTTTGCGTATTCCACAATGTGTTTCAATTCAGCTGTACCACCTGTCAGGACAACGCCGCTCGGGAGCTTACCTGCTCGGCCGGCTTTTTTCAGTTCGTGCTGAATAGCTTCAAAGATTTCTTCAAGTCGTGCTTCAACGATTTCATCAATATCACTGGTTTTAAAACTATGGACTTCGCCGTCGTGCTTGATACTGATTCCTGAATCCTCTTTACGGGCAACCGCCGATGCGTGTTCGAGTTTGATCTTATCGGCAATTTCAGGATCTGTTTTAAGACCAATCGCAAGGTCATTGGTAATATTCACACCACCGATAGGAATGACTCCAGTGTATTGTAAATCACCTTCTTCATAGACAGCGACACTTGTCGTTGCACCACCCAAGTCGATCAAGGCTACACCATTCTCAAGTTGTTGCTCTCCGAGTACTGCCCGCGCTGCTGCGATACCGTTAGGAACGACTGCATGTGGGTGGACTTTGGCAGTTTCAGCTGCTTTTTGTACATTAACGAGATATGGAGTTAGCGCTGAGATAACGTGAGCATCAATTTCAAGACGAGTACCCGTCATTCCCAAAGGATCTTTGATATTATCTTGGCCGTCTAGTTTGTAGGCGTGCGGGATAACATCTAAAATTTCGCGATTTGCAGGGATTTTACCCAACGTCGCTACTTCCTCAATTCGAGCCAGGTCATCAGTCGTAATTTCGTGATCAGCAGCACCAACAGCAACCATACCATCGGCATGAGTACTCAAAATATGCGCACCATTGATGTTGATTGTTGCCGCATCGACTTGATAGCCGCTCATACGCTCAGCTTCGCCAAGCGCATCGTCGATCGCCTGGGCTGGACCGTTTAAGTTGACGACCACTCCCTTACGCATACCGCTATTATTTGCTTGGCCAACGCCAACGATAGTAGGAACACCAGTGGTGCTATCAATGTGAGCTACGACTGCGCGAACTTTGGTCGATCCAATGTCGATACCAACGGCATACTGTGATCCCTCTTGCATGAAGCTTAGTATAGCGCTTACGACAATGCTTTGGAAGCTTTTGTCTTGCTTTTTGGTGTGGTTGCGAGCGCTAAATAGTCAACATAGACTGCGGCGAATATACCCCACATCAGATACCACATTCCTTCAAGGAAAGGATAGAAGCCAAATAAGGTAGGATTGTACCACTGGTCAGTCAGCTCAAAATACTTCGGGATATAGTCAGGCGATAGGATGTAGAATAAGAAAAAGTAATTGATAAAACCAATGACAAATAGGGCTGCTCCGGTGATCAATCCTCTCCGGAATAATGACGGTTTCTGAATAAGAATAACGACCGTTGAAATCAAGAAAAGGAAGAATGTCACTGCGGCTGAACTAAACTTAAACCCGTTCACAAAGATAATAAAACACGCCACCCAGGTGAGTGCGACGATGAGCGTGATAAGACTTTTTTTCTTCGACACTCCCCCTTTTAATGCGGGTGTTTTCGTCAAAAATGGATACAGCGTGACGCTGATAGCAGCAACGCTAAATCCAACAATGAAATCTTCCATCGAAAGAATTGTCTGACCGAAAACTGTTGGTGGGTGCCAGTAATCCATGAGATTCCAGATATTCGACGTCCATCCAGCGATACCGCCAATAAGACCTACTTTGATGATTCGACGACGCAGATCTTTTCTCAGTATAAAGATAAGTATCATCACTAGGATGAACGGAACTGTGAGTAATAAATAGATAAATCGATCGTCAACCATTGTTTATATCCTCGTTAAAATTTCTGCACCCTTTTCAGTAATCAAAACTGTGTGTTCAAATTGTGCCGCGAGACTGCCATCACGGGTAGAAAGTGTCCAGCCATCATCTTCTACCATAATTTTTTCACCTCTCATTGATGTCAGTGGTTCAATTGCAATCGTATCACCAGGGGTCAGCAATTCTCCCGTGCCAGCACGGCCATAATTCGGCACCTCGGGTGCTTCGTGCATCTCGTGTCCGACACCATGACCAACGAGTTCGCGAATGATACCAACTTTTCCGGCTTTGAGAACCTTCTCAACCGCTGCGCTAATGTCACCAATCTTAGTAGGGCCTTTAATGGCATCGATCCCCGCATACAGCGCTCTTTCTGTTGTTGTGAGGAGATGTTTCACGGCACCAGTTGGCTCTTCGCCGACCACCATCGTGAAAGCGCTGTCTGTTTTCATGCCTTTATAGGCGATGACGAGATCAAAACCAACCAAGTCACCTTTTTGTAGAACATAGTCAGTCGGGATACCGTGCGTAATCGCTTCATTCACTGAAATACAGATCGCACCCGGAAAGTTAACTTCGTCTGTCTTGTAGGTTGCGACTGCGCCAAGTCGTTTAATTTCTTTATCTACCCAAGCATCAAGCTCTTTTTCGCTCACCCCAGGGACCGCACGTTCGCGCAGACCCTCAAAAATGGTCGCCAATTTTTTGCCACATTCGCGCATGGCCTCAATTTCAGCCGTTGTTTTTTGACGCTGCACCATTACGCGATGCCTCTACCAATAATTTCTTGCGCGATACGGTCGTGAATTTGTCCGACAGAACCAACTCCATCGATGTGTGCAATCGGAATATTCTGCTCTGTGAAATAACTAAGAATTGGATAGATTTCTTGACGATAAATATTCAATCGTTCATCAATCGCTTCTGGCGTATCATCAGCACGACCACGAACTTCAAGGCGTTTGAGTAATTCTTCGCGTGGGACTTCAAGCACGATAACCATTCCGACTGAACGGTTATGTTCTGGTTGACTATCGATCAACCACTTTGCTTGCTCGAGGTTTCGAGGAAAACCATCTAAAATCACATGGTCGATATTTTGCGCACGCTTCAATGCGTCGGCCATAATAGTTTGAATCATCTCGTTTGAAACGAGTTTTCCAGTTTGAAGACTTTCTAAAATCGAAACATCGTGTGTGTCACGAAGTTGCTGTCCTGTACTGAGCCAGCGCCAATTCATACGCGCCGCAAGCATTTGTCCCTGGACACTTTTACCGGCACCTGCGGGACCAAAAAATACAATCATACCTCTATAATACCCAACTGATCAGGGTTATGACAATGCTTCTTTAACAAGTCGTGCAATTGTTCCGCCGTCAGCAGCGTTGCCGAGCGAACCTTTCACTGCACCGATCACCTGTCCCATAGCACTTGGATCAGTGACACCGAGCTTCGCAATCGCTTCGGCGACGGCTTTTTTGATGTCATCTTCAGAAAGTTGTGCGGGCAAGTACGTTTCGATAATTTTTAATTCAGCCCGTTCGTTCTCAGCGAGTTCTGGACGATCAGCACCATCATAGACGACGGCGCTTTCTTGTCGTTTTTTTACTTCGCGAGCGATTAATTTTTCAATCGTTGTGTCGTCGAGACCTTCGTCGCGTTTGCCTTGAGCAACCTCTTCATTTAAGATAACCGCCTTAAGGCCACGAAGCACTTCACCAGAAAAACGATCACCGCTCAAAAGAGCGGTTTTAAGATCAGTTTCAATTTGGCTTTTGAGGGCCACTATTTGAGTCCTAAGCGAGCCTTATTGAGCTTGTCCGCTTTTCGTTCTTTGCGAATAATCGCTTTGATACGGCGTTCAGGCTTGCTAATTGGCTTGCTAAATCGCATTGAAGCTTTCGCTTCAGCAAGGATACCGCTTTGCAGCACCTTACGGTTGAAACGACGAATAATATTTTCGTTCGCTTCGCGTTCGTCTTTTCGGGTTACTTGTACCATATGGGATGTATTGTAACAGATGTAAGCTGGTCTTACAAGGGTTAATCACCCAACTCAATAATCGGTCTTTCAGATGGACCTGTTGATACAGCTTTGACATGTTGCATCCCCGGTACTCCATTTTTTGCCAGTGCGCGGATACGGACGTACGACTCAGAGAATTTCACACTTTCAATATTGCCATCCCCCCAAAGTAATCTTGCTTCGTTCGGCATAAATTGCTTTAACTCTCTGTTATACGTAAAAGGAGTGAGCATCGCAGGATAGAGCCGAAAATCTGTCACTTCCATCACAGCCATTGCAATATCCTTTAAGGTAATCGGGTGTGTGCTGAAATCGCGACCCTCTTCTCCTGCAATGGTGAGTAGTGCTTCAAGTATTGCTTCGTCGAACAGAGGATCGTATTCACCTTGTCCATGAATCTCGATACGTTCCCTCGCACTCAGCAAACCCTGTTCTTTATACACGAGTTTGTATTCGAGTAGCTTCGCCATTAGTTGTGCTCTGACGTCGTCGTCTTTGATCACTATTTTCGTATCATCGATCGATGGTTCGCGTTCGGGAAAATTCAACCCCACTGCATCGTAATCTGGTAGTGCCATATTGTTCCTTATTAATGCTTCGATCATACAGTGAGTCGGGGCTCACTCAAAGCATAAACCTATTCACTTAATTCAAGATGGAGCAGGCTACCCTCGACGCTCCGACGGCCTTGCCATTCATTGATCTCAACGGTATACCAGACATTCACCTTTTCACCCGGTTCGACGAAGAAATGTTTTGGAGCGCTAAACGCGATCATATCGATCTTTTGTCCGAGCGGACTTTGCAAGGTAAGCTTCACGTGCTGACTATCGGCACCCATCTTTCGTGAGTTCATCACCAACAGCTCATCTGACTTCAAAATCGGCTGCGCATTACCATGACCAAATGGCTCGAGTGAACGGACCGCTTCGACAAGTTCTTCGGTCAGCTCTGTAAGATCGGCATCCGTATCAGCTTTTGGTAGGAGTAAGGATGGCTGGTCGCGTAGCTTTTGTTGATTAAAGAATTCATTCACTCGCTCACGGAATGCTGGGATATTTTTCGTGGGCAGCGTGACACCGGCAGCAAGCTTGTGCCCCCCACCCTTGGTGATAATGTCATCGGCTGCCCGAATCGCATCGGCAGCACTAAAATCACCATAACTGCGGGCTGAGCCTTTTGCGTCCTCACCCATTTCTTCAAGCACATACGTCGGCTTCTTATACTTTTCGAGAAGTTTCGCGGCAACAATCCCAACAATCCCGTGATTCCAGCCTGCTGAACTCACGACGAGTACCGGATCGGAAGCGTACTCTTCGGCTTGAAGCATAGCAGCTTTAAAGATCTTGTCCTGTTCAGCACGTCGCTCTTTATTCATCTCGTCGAGCTGACGAGCGATTGTGAGCGCCGCCATGCCGTCAGTCGATGTCAGCAAGTTAAGCGCGTATTCAGCCGTTTCTAGCCTTCCAGCAGCGTTCATACGTGGGCCTAGAGCAAAACCAAGGCTTCGGGCATTAACCGTTCGTGGCTCTACACCTGCAACGGCCATTAAAGCTTTCAAGCCAGGACGTCTCGTCTGCGATAAGACTTTAAGACCCCAATACACATTCGTACGATTCTCATCAACAAGTGTCACAACGTCACAAACAGTCCCCAATGCTACAAGATCGAGCAACCATTTTTCCTGTCCTTTCGGCAATCCTTTGAGCTTCGTCTGCATCGCTTGGACCAATTTAAAGGCGACGCCTACTCCAGCGAGATCAATAAATGGATAGCTGTGATCGGTTCGCTTGGGGTTTATGGTGGCGATAGCTGGTGGCGGTGTCTCAGCAACGTTATGGTGATCGGTCACAATCACATCAAGCCCCAGCTCGTTGGCACGGGCAATTTCTTTATGACTTAAACTACCGCAGTCTACGGTGATGACGAGCTCTGCCCCATCAGCAGCAATACGCTCAATCGCATCTACGGTCAGGCCGTACCCTTCGACGAAGCGATTTGGGATAAATGCTTTGACGTGTTCGAAGCCGAAGCTTTTTAATGCATCGATTAACAGCGTTGTGGCAGTCAGACCATCAATATCGTAGTCGCCGTAAATGGTAATCTTCTCTTGTTTTGCGCGAGCAACAACCAATCGATCAACAGCGGCTGCCATGTCAGGAAGCAAAAAAGCATCGTGTTTCTTTTCGTAATCAGGAGATAAAAAAACCGCCCTCTCAGAGGACGACATTCCACGGGCTGATAAAATTCGATCGAAGAGTGTCATTACGCAACTTCAGAAGAGGAACGTTTTGGCCGAGCAGCTTGTTGCTGCGATTTAATAACAATGCTTTGGAGTTCTTTAAAGATAGGAAATTGCTTGTTCGTCGCATAAATCTTCGTGTTACCCTGACGTTCGCTGGTGAGGAATCCGACTTTTTCGAGTCGCTTCAGTTCGCGTTGGATATTGCCTGGATCTTCTTTGATAAGTTTAGCGAGGCCGCGTACGTGTGTACGGAAGTCGGGGTATTTTGCATAGACAACAACAATCTTGCGTCGCACCCGAGATGTAATAAAAACGTCTAACATAGCTCCCCTTGGTTAATACACACACGCCTCATACGTTGATTTTTATTCTACACTTTTTTGCCCTGAGTGGTCAACGCCAATTCAGGACAATTTTATTAATTTTCGCAACAGTTTCCTCATGACTCGGGATAGTATTCTGGTTGTAATAATGGTCCGTACCGAGGTAATTTTCCTTTACATCCAGGATGTGAAGCTCATCAGCAAGCATGTGTAGTTTATCAACAGCCGGTACCGACGCAACCGGTGCAACGATCACCAAGCGAGAAATACGGATTGGCTTGAGGAAGTCCACCGCCACATCAACAGACGCGCCATTATCGAGTCCATCAGATACAAGAATAACCACATGATCACGCAGCATCTCGTTGTTAATCAGACCACCATCTCCGAGCAGCCGGTTGAGTTTTTCAAAAGCAACCCGCTTCTGATCCTCTAAATAGCCATGGTACTCAGCTGTATACTCCTCGATCTCACCTGCCGAGAACATCCCGTTATACGTAAAGTTCCCGCTCTCTGAGACACCACCAAAGGTAGTGCTTTCTCCAGGTACCTCAATCGTTTCGACAAGCAACATCGTCAAAATCGAGTGAAGCTGCGTCGCAATCTGCTCTCCGACGATAACGGCGCCGTCACTTAAAGCAACGACTGCGCAGTTCTCGTAGCGATATCGCTCTAAAAGCTCGGCAGCGAGTTTTTGACCTGCTTCCTCACGGTTCTCAAAATACATATGCTTATTTTAGCATGACAAGCGCAGTATACTTAGTGATATGCAGTACTACGAGGTGGCTCCGATCCGTATTATTCGCGCTGGCAGCGCTACTTTTACCTATAGCTCTGAGACGCCTCTTCTGATCGGTCAGATTGTCACCATTGAAGTGGGTAAAAAAGAACTCATTGGCGTTATCATTTCAAATGCCTCCAAGCCAACCTATGCAACGAAGTCTATTTCATCGGTGATTGAAAAAACTCCTCTACCCGAACCTCTTATTGGCCTTGGGTTATGGCTGGCGGACTACTACACCACTCCTCTCGCTACCGTATTACAGACCCTCCTCCCCCGTGGTCTCGATAAAAAACGTCGTGCTCGCGCCAGTACTATTCAAACTTCAGTGCGAGATCGAACAAAAATTGTGTTCAATAAAGATCAGTCCCGCGCGCTCGAAGAGATAACGAAAGCCAGCCAAGGCACTATCATTCTCCAAGGAGTTACCGGCTCAGGAAAAACAGAAATATACAAAGAGATCGCCCGCCGCACCATCGCAGCTGGAAAGTCAGTGATCATGCTGGTTCCCGAGATCAGCCTCACGTCACAGCTTATTAGCGAATTCGCCACTGACTTCCCCGACATGATTGTCACCCATTCTCATATGGGTGAAGCTGAACGCCATCTCGCCTGGAAGGAAGCGCTCGACGCTGATACCCCTCGAGTTGCGATCGGTCCACGCTCTGCCCTTTTCTTGCCTTTAAAAGAGCTTGGAGCCATCATGATCGACGAGTCTCACGAGCCAAGCTATAAACAAGAGCAATCACCCCGCTACTCTGCCCTCAGAGCTGCCAGTATTTTAGGGAAGTTGTCTAACGCACCAGTGATTCTCGGTAGCGCAACACCATCGATTGCTGATCGCTACCTTGCAGAGGCCAACAGCAGACCAATCGTTCGTCTCGACACACCCGCTCGTACCAACGCTAAAACACCTGATATCGAGCTTGTTGATATGACAAAGCGTGGTGGCTTTAAAAAGCATCGTTTCCTGTCCGACCTTCTCATCCAGAACATTGAGAAAAACCTCGCAAACGAGAAACAGACCCTTATTTTCCATAATCGTCGCGGCAGCGCGAGTACCACGCTTTGCGAAAACTGTGGCTGGACCGCGATGTGTCCAAACTGTTTTGTTCCCCTTATCCTCCATAACGACACCTACCAACTGACTTGTCACATATGTGGCTTTCATGAGAAAGTTCCGACAAGCTGTCCTGTTTGTCAGTCTGCTGACATTATTCATAAAGGTATCGGCACAAAGCTTATCGAAAGTGAGCTGCGAAAGCTATTTCCCAAAGCTCGCATCGCCCGTTTTGACTCTGACAACAAGGCCGACGAGACCGTTCACAATCTATATGAAGACCTCTACAAAGGGACTATCGATATCGCCATCGGGACACAGGTGGTTGCCAAAGGGCTCGATCTTCCAAAGCTTCGCACCGTGGGAGTGATCCAAGCAGACAGTGGTCTTTCGCTCCCTGACTACGCCGCCGCCGAGCGTGCCTTTCAGCTCCTCGCACAAGTTATCGGCCGCGTTGGTCGAGATGAACATGCGAGTGAGGTTATCGTGCAATCATACCAGCCAACCAATCCGGTCATCCAATTTGGACTGCATCAAGATTACGAAGGCTTCTATACGTACATGCTCGAAGAGCGTAAAAAAGCCTACTTCCCACCGTTTACCTACCTCCTCAAACTGACCACTATCTACGCTACTGAACGATCCGCCATCCAAGCGGCGCAGCGCATGGCAAAAACACTTCGAAAAGAGGTGCACCCTGATGTACACATCTTAGGTCCTACTCCTTCGTTTTACGAACGCGTCCGTGATAGCTACCGCTGGCAACTCGTTCTTAAGAGCCCTAAAAGAGAGCATCTCGTAAAAGCACTCGAACTCATCCCGCCAACCCATTGGCAAAGTGAACTCGACCCTGCTAGCCTCCTCTAACCACCTCTGGTATAATGGCGAGAATGACTAAAGACGACATCATCACCTTGCCAAACCCTCACCTTCGTGAGAAATCGACTCGTATTCGCGTTATTTCTGATGAGGTAACAAATCTTATCAAAGAAATGACCGCTGCTGCGATCGACTGGGAAGATTCTCGACCTCACGAAATCAGCGCTGCTTTAGCTGCTGTCCAACTCGACCACCTTGAGCGCGTCGTGATCGTTCGAAGCGATTTTGAAGATAAAGGGGTGAAAGATTTCACCGCTTTGATCAATCCTGAAATTGTAAAATACGAAGGAACTATCGAATCTGACTACGAGGGCTGTCTGAGTGTCCGCGATGTCTACGGCAAAGTCCCCCGTTACACAAAGATTCGTGTCCGCGCACTCAACATAGACGGTCAAGAAGTCCGCTTTAAAGCCGAAGGTTTCCTTGCCCGCGTCATCCAACACGAGATCGACCACACCAACGGCATTGTGTTTATTGACCACATTAAGGAAGAAGCAGAAAGTTTCTACACGCTCGATGATAAGGGCGAGTTACAACCACTCGATTATGACAAGCACATCAAAAACAGTCACATTCTTTGGTAGTGGCCCCGTCGCGGCTGCATCACTCCGCTCTATCGCTGAGCATTTTTCGGTTGAAGTGGTGATTACCAAGGCAGTACCATCACACCATAAAGGCATCGCTCCTGTCGAAGAGCTTGCCCGTGAGCTCAATTTACCGATCCTATTTGCAAACAACAAAAAAGAGCTCGATGAACTCGTTGATTCTGAAATAATTCAAAGTCCCGTCGGTATTGTCGTTGATTACGGCGTCATTATTTCTCAAAAAGTAATTCATCACTTCCCCTACGGCATTATAAACAGCCACTTCAGCCTCTTGCCTCAGTGGCGCGGTGCCGATCCTATTACCTTTTCGATCCTCAGTGGCGATCTGCGTACAGGCGTCAGCCTTATGGTCATTGATGCAGGACTTGATACGGGTAAATTGATTACTCAAAAAGTACTCCATATGAGTGAAGATGAAACAACTCCGTCATTAACGGACAAGCTCGTCGCTCTCAGTAATGAACTACTCGCCGAATTCCTTCCTCGATATCTGAATGATGAAATTCAGCCAAAAGCCCAACCACACCCTGATCGTGTGACTCATTCTCGTAAGCTGAGCAAGGACGATAGTATCCTTGATTGGTCAAAACCCGCCGCGCAACTGGAACGCGAAGTCCGAGCATTTAGAGGTTGGCCAAAAAGCCGCACGACCGTCCTTGATCAACCGGTCATTGTGACAAAGTCACACGTCTCTCAAAACGCAAACACCGCACTCGATATTCAGTGCGGTGATGGTTTGTATTTATCTATTGATGAACTCATTGGTCCTAGCGGACGAACGATGGACGCCCGCGCGTTCCTCAACGGCTACAGCGCTTAGGCTGCAGCGCCGCCGATAATCGCATCTTTGTTCTTGATGATTTCTTGTTTAATCTCTTCGAGCGTTCGAGCGACAACATCACGGTAGTCCGGGCGATTCACTTCAAGCCATTTAGTGGCAGCAAATTCTGCACGGAGTCCTGGGTCGCCTGCAGGGAGACCACTGGCCTGTTGCAATCGCTGGTAGACTTCATCGTTCACAAAGTCTGGTGCATGAGTAGCCAGCCAGCCCGTAACGACATCTTCTTTGCGGTCGATAATCGCTTCAAACTCTTCGAGCTGAGCATCGGTCATACCTTCACTCAGTCGGATACCAACTTTATATTCTAGTTGGTCATAGGTGTGTTGCAAAAAAGGTTTCTTTTGCTCATCAGGGAGATCGGCGAGGCCGACATCGATAAGAAATTGATCATCAAGTTGAAACATGTATTCTTTCCTTGCTTATGCGTTTATTGTAGCATGTGTCGCTGTTTATGACAGAGTACGTTGGACGATTTCACGAGTGAAGAATTCGACGATGTCGCCTTCTTCGAGAACCAGCTTCTTACGAGTCTTCAGACTAATACCACAAAGATCACCTTCGAATACTTCTTTGGCTTCTTGTTTTTCTCGTTGAACGCTAATGACTTCAGCTTCACCAACGACTTCATCACCACGTCGAGCACGTACCAATACATTGTTCACTACCTTACCGCGAATCACTTCACCACCAGCAATCACTTGGTCTTTCAAGGTTCGGAAAATACCCTTGATCTTCAGTGCGCCAATTTCAGTTTCGACAACTTCAGGAGCAAGCAGCCCTTCCATTGATGCGCGAGCATCGTCGAGGAGTTCATAGATGACTCGATATAAACGAACTTCTGCACGTTCGCGGGTTGCGAGTCGTTTTACGGCTGGAGAAAGATCGACGTTAAAACCATAGATGACGGTTTTGCCGTCAGCTGCCTGGCGAACGTCATTTTCAGTGATATTACCGACACCGCTACTCACGATGTGAAGCGTGACTTCACCGCCCGTTTCGATCAGCTTCAGACTATCCATAACAGATGTCAAAGAGCCTTGAACGTCAGCTTTGACGATAACATTAAAGTCTTCAGCATCGTGTTTTTGTGTCATTAACTTCAACATATCAGCGCTGGTCACGTTGGTGCTCGCAGCGTTTCGTTCTTGATCAAGTTTTGCAACCGCAGTACGATTACGTGCATCTTTTTCGTTCGGGACAGCTTCAAAAGTATCACCAAATTGTGGCAATTCTTTGAATCCAGTAATTGTTACTGGAGTTGCAGGACCGGCTTGCTTAATTGGCTTGCCGGTAAAGTCATTCAACGTACGAATCTTGGCGTAGGTCGTACCAGCAACAAGAAATGCCCCTGGCTTCAACACACCTTGTTCGACGAGAAGACCGACGACTGCACCGCGGCCGACTTCCATGTGTGATTCAATAACGAGCCCTTCGGCTGGAACATCGATATCAGCTTTCAGCTCTTCAATGTCTGCGACAAGAAGCACCATGTCGAGCAACTTGTCGATGTTTTGGCCAGTTTTCGCACTGACTTCCACCATGACAACATCACCACCCCATTCTTCTGGATTAAGGTTGTGTTCAGTCGCAAGTTGCGTCTTCACGAGCTGTGCGTTTGCCGTGTCTTTATCAATCTTGTTGATAGCAACGACGATTTTGGCGTTAGCTGATCGAGCAAAACGAATCGCTTCGACCGTTTGGGGTTTGACTCCGTCATCAGCAGCAACCACGATAATGACCACATCAGTCAAAGCCGCACCGTGTTGGCGAAGCGCAGCAAAGGCTTCGTGACCAGGAGTATCAAGCAGCGTAATAGAACGACCATTACGGTTCGTCTGATAAGCACTAATGTGCTGCGTGATACCACCGGCTTCGCCATCGACGACTTTTTGACCTAAGATTGCATCGAGCAAACTGGTCTTTCCGTGGTCAACATGGCCCATAACCGCAACGATAGGCGCTCGGTCGACCGCCTTATCGCTGAGTTCGTGGATCCGTCGCTCAGAGCCGGTTGATGATTCCTTCTTTTGAAGTTCAACATCAAGACCGAGCTCTTCAACGATGATAGTTGCTGTTTCGAAATCAATCCGTTGATTGATGGTTGCAGCGATACCGTTCTTAAACAGTTCTCCGACAAGTGTCGTTACAGAAAGATTGAGCGCTTCGGCTAGTTCTCCTACGGTAATTGAATCAGCAATAGTCAACACTTTTTCAGCCATAGTTGCACTCCTTTCTTTCTCTACATAGACGTATGTATGTTTAATGAACTATTTAGTGGTTTTTTTGGTTTTTCCAGGAAGACCTAGAGAAATTTTGCGGCTTTCTTTTTCAACATCAAGGACGACAAATTCTTTGCGTTCGTTGAGTGTAAAGACTTTTTCAGGATCAGCAGTGTCGCCTTCACCAAGTTCACTGACGTGGACAAGGGCTTCAACAGCAGGGCTGATTTGTACGAATGCACCGAAAGGTGTAATTCGAGTCACAGTTCCTTCTACTTTGTCACCCGACTTGAATTGGTCGACTTCGCTCATCCAAGGATCTTCAGTCAATTGCTTCATGCTGAGTGAGAGGCGGTCTTTGTCGATAGCGATAATCTTCGCGTCGATAGTTTGACCAACCTTTACGTAGTCAGATGGGTTGTTTACTCGTTCCCAGCTAATTTCTGAGATGTGAACAAGACCTTCGATACCTTCGACGTTAACGAAGACACCATAGTCGACAACACCAGTTGCAACACCCTTTACTGAGTCACCGATAGCAAGTTTTTCAAATCGTGCCGCGAGGCCTTCTTTGACTGCTTCTTTTTCAGAGAAGATCAGCTTGTTTGCTTTACGGTCAGCATCAAGGATACGGACTTTCAAGCTTTGGTTAATCAGTGAGTTAAGACGTTGAAGAATTTCTTCTTTGTCGCTTGAACCAACTCGTGGGTAGTGCTCAGCTGATAGCTGTGAGACAGGGAGGAATCCACGAACACCGTCGTATTCAACCAGTAGACCACCACGGTTGGCGTCGTATGGTGAAACGTCGATAATTTCGCCGCTTTCCATCTTTACTGCGAGTTCGTCCCAGCCCTTATCTTTCGCTGCCTTACGGAGTGAAAGAAGGACCTGTCCGTTCTCTAGTTCTGAGTCAACGATACTAGCGGTCACTTCATCACCAACGTTCAACGTTCGTGAGAAACCAACTTCTCGTCGTGGTACCAATCCGATGCCGTGAGGCCCGAGATCGATGAGGATTTCGTGTTTTTTGATCGTGAGGACACGACCATCAATCACCTCTCCTTGGGTTAATTGTTTGATGCTGCTGTCTTCAGTTGCGAGCAGCTCATCCATTGTTATAGTGGCTTTTGCCATAAGTCTTTTAAAGACTCCTTCCTTACGTTGTATTTCGTGGGCACACTAAAGATAAGTGAACCTCCTCGATTAAGCCTTATTGTACCTCAGTTGAAGGGATAAGTCTAGAGCTCGCGAACGGCGCGACGAGAGCTCACGAAATACGCGCTAGAGAGCGCCAAAAGCGCCACGATTATCATTGGATAAAAGCTCGGACCGGTTTGTGGAAGTTCGGTCGCCGTATCATCCGAAGTAGCTGCAACCGTCGAAGTGTTGGTCGGGTTCTGAGCTGTCTCAGCAGCTGGAGTCGGTGCCGTTTCAGTACTCGATGAAGTAGTACTGTCATCGTTTGCTGCCGGTGCTGAAGATTGATTTTCAAGGTTTTGTTCGGCAATTTTGATCGCCTCTTGTCGTCGTGCCTGTTCGCCACGCTCACGAACTAACAAAATACCCCCAAATACGAGTCCTGCGAGGACAATCACACCAATCACGAACACCACACCTGTCCGTGTTATTCGCCATCCGTTAAATATAGCCATAACACGTCTCCTTTTGTCCTATTGTAGCACTGTTGCGCATGCCAGCGGCGTGCTACACTTAAAAGCATGTTAGTGGCGGTAGACACAGGGGGCACCAAAACGCTGATTGCCAGCTTTTTGGAAGACGGATCGATAAAAGATCAGTTTAAATTTCCGACCCCAAAAGACACAAAAACCTACGTCGAAACCCTTATCGAACAGCTTGAAACTCACTTTGGGACCGAAAACGTCGATGCCATCGTTGTCGCGATGCCTGGTATCGTCAAAGATGGTGTCGCAATCTGGTGTAACAACCTCAAATGGAAAAACTTTGACGTCGCCGGCGCCCTCAAAGGAGTCCTTCAAAATGCTCCTCTCTTCGTCGAAAATGACGCTAACCTTGCCGGTCTTGCTGAAGCCCGACAATTAAACGACATTCCCGCCCTCGCCCTTTACGTGACGATCAGTACTGGTATTGGTAGTGGTATCATTACCGATGGCGTCATCAACCAAGCACTCCGCTTCAGCGAAATCGGTCGTGTTCAAGTCGAATACGACGGCGTTGTCCGCGAATGGGAGACATTCGCCTCTGGTAAAGCGATTTTCGAAACCTACGGTAAGTACGGCAAGGACATCTCAAGCAAACGAATCTGGCACCAAATTGCGGACCGTATCAGTCGTGGTTTTTTGGCCAGCATTCCTATTTTGCAACCAAATGTCATCATTATCGGTGGCAGTATGGGCACACACTATGCAAAGTACAGCAAAGATCTTAATGCCTTCCTAAAAGAACGCCTCCCCGATCACATCCCCCTCCCTCTTATCGTTGAAGCAAAACACCCCGAACTGGCCGTTATTTATGGATGCTACTACTATGCCCTCGATTCACTCGCTACTGCCTAGATTGATCGCAGACTACCCTGGGATCACTTTCCTCTCTGGAGACCTCTTCTCATGGTCGCCTAGCCGTCAAACTGTTTACTACAACGAAGCCGACCCCTCTAACGTTGAGTTATTCCTTCACGAGCTCTCTCACGGCCTTCTTGAACACCGACGTTACTCAAAAGACGTCGAATTACTCGCAATGGAAGCTGCGGCCTGGAGTAAGGCGCAGGAAATAGCAAAGAAGTATGACATCACCATCTCTGAAGATACCGCCGAGGACAACCTCGATACCTACCGTGAATGGATGCACGCACGCAGTAGCTGCCCTACCTGTGAGGCAATCGGTTATCAGATAAAGAATGACACTTATCACTGCGTGGCATGCGACGCCTCCTGGCGAGTCAATGAAGCTCGCCTCTGTGGTCTGAAGCGATATACCCTAACAAAATAACCCCTTACAAGAAGGGGTTATTTATTTGTGTACTCAGTTTATTGGTTCTGAGTGGTTTTTTTGCTTCGGCGTGAGATACGGCCACCTTTTGCACCCGCAATACGTGCGAGTTCAGGGTTAGCTGCAAAGCCACCAGTGTGGCCCATTTTTCCACCCTTGCTTCCGATTTTAGCGTAGAAGTCAGGGTCGCGTTGCAAATTCTTAGCTGCAGCCTTTTGACCGCCTGCTTTTGTTCCTGCCATAGAAACTCTCCTCTGTCACCGCAATGCGGTGCCCATTAATTAAAAAGATTTCCACGCGTTTTACTGCGTAGAAACCCTCATTTATACCTCACACATGGTATGTGTATGCTATGTATATTACCATAGCTTATGCTTTATGTCAATGTTTACATAAGCTTTTATTTATTGTCTTTGTACAGTTGCAGTTATGCTTAGCATGCGATATTATAAATAAGCACCTGTTTGAATCCTAAATTTAGATTCAAAACGAACGACCTTATCTGCGAGATAGGTCGTTTTTTGTTACCCCTATGCGCGTGATACACTAGAAACATGAGCTTTAAAAAGCATTTTATAGGGGTTATTAGTATCGTTAGTGTGTTCGCACTCATACTCTTGCCGATCTATCATGCTTCAGCAATCCTCCCTAGAGACCTTACTGATGAAATAAGCGGCCGACTCAACGTTGGTATCCCCTTTGATGAACTCTCGACAACCACACCTACCATCCCTAAACCTGACTGGTATAGCAATGTCACCATCTATTACACTGTCGCGACCAACGGAAATGTCTCTGACGTCGACACTTTTGCGACATTAGCGAATCAGACATTAAATGATGCACGAGGTTGGTCTCGACTTGGTGTCAGGTTCGTCAAAGTCTCAACCGGCGGCACCCTTCACCTTGTTTTGGCCGAATCCTCTCTTCTACCAAGCTATTCATCAGGTTGTACCAGTGACTGGAGCTGTACCGTCGGCAATACCGTCATTATCAACGACGATCGCTGGACGGGAGCCTCTACTGCATGGAACGCTGGCGGCGGAAGCCTCCGTGATTACCGACATATGGTGATAAATCACGAAACAGGACACTGGCTCGGTCATGGGCATGAATTCTGTAGCGGATCCGGCAATCTCGCACCGGTAATGCAGCAACAATCGATAGATCTGCAGGGCTGTAAGTTTAACCCTTGGCCGCTTGATAGCGAGATATGGACATCGAGATTCTAATGAAAATACTGACGAAACACGGACACGGCATCAAAACACCCAAAAAGCGCATTATTATCATTATTGCTTCTGTCATTGTCGTTGGTGCTATTGGTACCTATGCGCTCCTGAGTGTCAATTACTGGCGCGGCTATAGCGATCGTAGTTACAGTATTACTAATTATCTCTATGACAAGATCAACCTCACTCTCGGCGAGTCATCTTCAAACACTCCTGTCACCCAACAGATGGATACGATCATTAGTGACTTTGATAAAGCCTACGGCAAAGAACCGTGCGCGACTGTGAGTTTTTACTCATGGCAGCTGGTTTTTTCAGGACTCAAAGATCTCGAAAATGCCTGCAGCCAACGAGTAAAAACCTCTGTTGCTGTCATCGATACAATGAAGCCAGTGAACGAATTCCTAAAAGCTGAATCAAAAGCGAATGAAATCCTCAAAAAAGCACAGGAAGCTACGGCCGACACCACTGATTACGCCGCAGCCAGCACCACCTGGAAGAATGTTGCCGATTCAGCGGAGATCTCAAAGGATCCTAGTTTTAAGGAAATCCATGATCAGATCATCAGTACCTCAAATGCGATTAGCATTGCCTACGCAAACCTCGTCACCTCTTCTAAAAATGAAGATAAAGACAACTTCGATATCGCGGTAGCCGATCTTACTGCCGCTTATGGTCAAATTGGAGGCTTAAAGACCAACACTTTACTAGAACGTACCGACGCCATTAAAGTGTTCACTGACGCCTACAAAAAGCTCTAAGATTTAGCCATTGCCCAAAGGGCAGCCTTATTACGACTAAACTCTGAGTTCGTACTAGTCGAAAGCTCAATCAAGACACTCGCGAGCCCTAGTTTTTCACAGATCCAGTCATCATACGTCCCAGTGATCTGATACGAAAAGGCACCTGAGACCCCTGTCATGTTGCTATAGCCCGTCAGATCTGCATAGGTTGCGGCGAGGCTCGCCGAATTCCCACAGGTATTGCCGATCGCGTAGCTCGCACTACTGTGATATGACATCGTGAGAGCTGGTCGTAGCTGAGTGGTAAAGGCCATCAAGGCCTGTGTTTCCGGTTCTGATCCAGGTGCCGGTCCGCCTCCGCCAGGATATGACGTGCCGTTCACTGTCTCGATATCCGTCTTCCAATCTGAGACATCGTAGTTCCGGTTCAAATCAATACCAGCTGCGTTATAGCGATTATTTGCCGCTACTCCATCAGGGTTTATCGTCGGGACAACGACGATCCGAGTGCCCGCCGGGATCGAGCGAGCATTTAGATCGAGTTCACTAATCCAAGCGTTCATCAACAAGCGCGAACTCTGTTCATTACCATGGATTGCACCAGTGAATAATATCGTCTTACTTCCCGAGCCGAAGCTATAAGCATTGATGGCTCGTCCTTGCCTTGATAGCCCTATCGTTTCAACGGTATAGCAAACGGTTCGTGCAGTGAAACGCCAGTCATTAGTCTGGACAATTTTTGACGCATTCTCGAAACCTTTTTTCACCAGAATCGAGAAATCAGCACAGGTCGCTCCATCGTAGGTGATCGTCAGCTGTTTACCACTGCCTGTTACTTGTGAATTCAGACCAGTCACAACGACATTTTTGGCAATCGTGTCGAAGTTGGTGATGTCCTGATCAAATGTCACAATGATCTTTCCTGCCGTTGCGACCCCTGTTGAATTGATGCTTATACCGGTCACCTTCGGCCCACCAGCAGTCAAAAACCCAAGGACGTAAGGATCCGCCAATGAACTCCCATCTACGCCCTCGACACTTTTCAGTGTTAGTTGAAATTCACTGTTTCGTGCAAGTTCATTCTTTGGGGTCACGATCACTTTTTTACCATCAGTCGAGATAGTTGTGGCAATCGCTTCGAACACCTCACCATTCTTTATGTTGAGCTCAGCCTCCGCTGCCTTAATCTCTTTATCGTATTCAAAACTGAAACTCGTCGGTTTATCGTAGACCGTTTGTCCACCACTCAGTGTCCCAGCGACAAGCGTCAATGCTTTGAGAGTCTTGATCTGGCCTTTTGCGAGAGTACTATCTAGCTTTCCGTCAAAATAACGAAGCAAACTTGCATCGAATGTCTCGCCCTGTATCAGATCCAACGTATCAATGGCGCATCGGATGGTTGATTCCTCGTGCTCACAGTCCGCTATTTTACCGCCGACGTTAAACTTATAGTCGAATACCTCATCTGGACCGCTCAATGATATCTCAACCGGACGCGTCACTGGAAGCGTCTTACCGATGAAATCTGCCGTCGTTGCTACCGGCGCCTCACCCACATTCACGTTGAAATGTTTGGTGGCGAACCATGATCCTGCAGGAGAGACCACCACTTTCGTCGTACCTGGACTGGGCACATTCACCGCAGTAAAACACGTTTTCAAAGAGACAACCGGCACCCCATTTATGACCTTGTCGTCTTCAAATGAGATTGAATAGCCAGACGGTGTCGCCTGTTTCATAAATCCCGGGAAGAATGTCAGTTGTCGCACACAATCTTGCCCACTATAGGCAAAGGTCACCTGTTTCGGTATGGCAAAGACATATACGTAGCCTACAACACTAAAAACCGCCACACCAATAATACTTCTCTTAAGAATTGAGAGCTTCAGCCAAGGAGAAAGTAGTTTTTTATATGTTTGTGTTATATTCACTCTCTCTATTTTACCATGAGCACGATGATCAGCCCTCACCACCTCTTGACAGATAAGCATTAGTGTGATACCATGATCTCAAGAACCACCACAAACATAAAAAGGCACCTAAAAAATGAGCGAAGAATTAAAATCAGATGAGTTCACAGATCAAAGAGACGCAGAAAAGGCCACTGCAGAAGCAGAACCATCAGAGAGTTCGACCCCCCAATCAGAAGTAGTACTCCCCCTATCAGATGACGAACGTGCTGCATCAGCAGAAGTCAGGGATGACGAAATTGCCAATGCGCGAGAGAGACTAGAACAAATCGTAGGGAAATCAAAAGCCCCCGACTATGCCCCTACTCAACGATTCGTCGATCACCAAGCAGAGACCCAAGCTCGCCTTGCACAGGGTCGTCTCGAAAGAAGCAACAAACAAAGAGCCGAACAAGGCTTAAAACCTCGCGCAGCATAAACAGTTTTACCAAAGAAAAAGACCATCCTATTCGGATGGTCTTTTTATAATTCGGCACCGTGCTAGTTTCCCACTTGTGGCAGTATAATCGCCGCTACTGAGCTTGACTTCTGTGTTCGGAATGGGAACAGGTATTTCCTCAGCGCCATGGGCACCGAAGTAAGGCTTTTTCGCACACTTTGCGCTGATATAAAAAATCAGTGGGTGGAAAAAAACCTTGCTTCGATACCAATATTACTATGGTACACGGGTTTACTGTAAGAAAACTTAAAATTGACGTTTCTTGTTGGTGTGATTCACACCAATTACTAGTTAAGTCTACCTCATCACCTCTGTTAAGCAAAGCTTAACGTTGATGATAAGGACATAAAAAGGCAATGGGACTATTAGTATGCTTTAGCTACACGTGTTGCCACGCTTCTACCTTGCACCTATCAAACAGATATTCTTTCTGTGTCCTCATAGGGAAATCTAATCTTGAAGTTAGTTTCGCGCTTAATATGCTTTCAGCGCTTATCTATTCCGAACTTAGCTACT
>CAZKUW010000003.1:0-188143 GCA_964556125.1 uncultured Candidatus Saccharibacteria bacterium
TCATCCTGCACGCGGCGTTGCTCCATCAGGCTTTCGCCCATTGTGGAAGATTCCTCACTGCTGCCTCCCGTAGGAGTCTGGACCGTGTCTCAGTTCCAGTCTGGCTGGTCATCCTCTCAGACCAGCTAACGATCGTAGACTTGGTAAGCCATTACCTTACCAACAATCTAATCGTACGCAGGCCACTCCCAAAGCGGATAAATCCTTTAATCCGAAGATCATATGCGGCATTAGACTCCATTTCTGGAGCTTATTCCTCACTTTGGGGCATGTTCCCACGCGTTACTCAGCCGTTCGCCGCTCGTGTACCCCCGAAGGGGCCTTACCGCTCGACTTGCATGTGTTAGGCACGCCGCCAGCATTCATCCTGAGCCAGGATCAAACTCTCCATATAAATGTTTCTATTTCAAAACACATGACTCAATATCTCCTTAGAGATCATTTCGACTTAACAGATTGTATAAATACAATCTGCGTACATCAACATAATAAACTGACGATGATTTGCACTACTAAATTGTCAAAGATCATTGTCTCTTTTCACTTCGCAACTCCACGTTGGAAAGAGGTTGCCTTGCAACCAGACTCTCCCAATCTTACACGCTATCTGTTAATTGGTCAATACGTAAATGGGAGAAACTTTTGCTGTATTTGGCTTTTTCTAAAGGATGACGAGTGCGACTATCATACCGACGAGAATACCGACAAATGCACCACCGTAGATTTCAGGTGGTGTGTGGCCTTTTGCGACACGTGGAAGACGGACTTTACTGCCCTGTTCTTTGATCAATGCTGTCAAAGATTCACCCTGCTCACCAGATGAGCGACGCACCATCACAGCATCGTACATGACGACCGCTGCAAAGAGCGCAGCGAGTCCGAATAAGCCTGAGCCAACACCATCGTTAATACCAATCACCATAAGCAGTGCAATCACACTAGCTGTGTGTGCGCTCGGCATACTTCCCGAAAGATAGAGCTGACGAGGACTTTTAAAGGCGCGTCCTTTGATACTAGCGATAAGATACTTCGCACCCTGTGCCACAAGCCAAGCAAGTGCTGGCGCAATGATATAGGGTGAGAGAATATCCATCGTTTAAGCTTCTTTCGTTTCTTCTTCGTCGACTTCGATCTCAGCTGGTGCTTGTTCAGGAACAAATCCGAATGATGAAACCTTGTCGCCTTCACCGGTTCGCATGATACGAACACCTTGCGTCGTGCGTCCGAGGACAGGAACATCCTTGAGTCCGACACGAATCGCTTGTCCCTTGCTAGAGATCAGCAGGATTTCAGCAGTATCAGCATCGAGTGAACGAACTGCCACGATCGGACCGGTCTTTGCGGTGACAATCGCTGCTTTGATACCAACACCGCCACGTTTGTGTGATGGGAAGTTCAACGCTTTCGTTACTTTTCCGTAGCCATTTTCACTAATAACCAGCAGGTTTCCTTCGTTGTTGGCGACGATATCCATACCGACAACACTGTCGTTTGGTCGCAGGCGAACCCCACGAACACCGCGAGCTGAACGGCCCATTGGACGTGCATCAGCTTCACCAAATCGAATCGCTTGTCCGGCAGATGTTGAGATGATTACATCATTCTCACCAGTTGTCTTCTTGATCCAGCGGAGTTCATCACCGTCATCAAGCTTGATCGCAATCAAACCATTTGTCCGGATATTTGCGTAGTCCTTGAATGGTGTTTTCTTCACCGTTCCCTTGATAGTAGCCATGAATAAGTAGCCGTCATCCTTGGCATCTTTCTCGTGTTTGATGATCGAGGTGATCTTCTCTTCAGGTTGGAGTGCGAGTAGGTTGACTGCAGCAACACCCTTCGCCGCCAGAGACGCAGCGGGGACTTCGTAGGCTTTGAGACGGAAGATACGCCCCTTATTCGTAAAGAACAGGAGGTAATCGTGAGTACTTGCTGGGATGAGTTGGTCGATAACGTCCTCTTCCTTTGTGGTCATGCCTCGCTTGCCTTTACCACCACGGTTTTGACGTCGGTATTCACTGACGAGTGTTCGCTTAATGTAGTTTTCTGTTGTCAAAAGGATAACAGAATCTTCTTCAGGAATGAGTTCCTCATCGCTAAATTTACCAAGCTCATGATTGATCATCTTCGAGCGACGCTCATCGCCGTATTTCTCTTTCATTTCGAGTAGTTCGGTCTTGATGATTGCCAGGACTTCTTTTTCATCAGCCAAAATTTCGTTAAATCGTTTGATCTGCTTCAAAAGATCAGCCAATTCGTTCTCGACTGCTTCACGCTCAAGTCCAGTCAAACGACGGAGTTGCATCGCAAGAATTGCCTGTGACTGGATAGGACTGAGTCCGAATTCTTTGATCAAATTCTTCTGTGCTTCATCACTTGTCTTGCTGGCACGGATAATACGGATCACTTCATCGATGTGATCGAGGGCGATTTTGTACCCTTCAAGAATGTGTGCACGTTCTTGAGCCTTACGAAGCTCGAATTCTGTTCGTCGGCGGACCACTTTTTGGCGGTGCTTAATGAACTCACTAAGCATCTCTTGAAGACCAAGGACGCGTGGCTGAATGCCATCGATAAGCGCAAGCATGTTGTAATTAAAACTGGTTTGAAGAGCGGTCATTTTGTAAAGTTGGTTCAAAACCTTCTTCGGATAGCCGTCCTTCTTTACTTCAATTACGACGCGAACTGAGCCACGAGCACTCTCATCACGGAGGTCACTGATGGCAGTGATCTTCTTGTCTTTGACAAGGTCAGCAATCTTTTCGATAAGTGTTGCTTTATTTACACCATAAGGCACCTCTGTGACGACGATTTGGTGACGTCCCTTTTTGGTTTCTTCGATGTCAGCAACGGCACGAATTGTGACGCTTCCACGACCCGTAAGGTAGGCCTGTTTCATAGGTGAACCGCCGTAGACGACTGCTCCAGTTGGGAAATCAGGACCCTTTACGTGTTTCAAAAGATCATCAAGTGTCGCATCTTCGTTATCAATGAGTTCGATTGATGCATCGACCAATTCTCCGAGGTTGTGTGGAGGAATATTGGTCGCCATACCGACAGCAATACCAATTTGACCGTTCAAAAGAAGGTTTGGTACCTTCGCAGGAAGGACCACTGGCTCTTGTTTTGAACCGTCGTAGTTGTCACGGAAGTCGACAGTCTCTTTGTCGATGTCAGCAACCATTTCATCAGCAATTTTTTGCAGACGTGCTTCGGTGTAACGATAGGCAGCGGCTGGGTCACCATCCATTGAACCAAAGTTACCCTGGCCTTCAACCATTGGGTAACGAAGTGCCCATGGCTGCGCCAAACGGACCATTGCATCATAAATAGATGAGTCACCATGCGGGTGGAAGTCACCCATCACTGACCCGACCACTGTCGCACTCTTACGGAATTTTGCTCCGGCACGAAGGCCGTCACGGTTCATCGTGTGTAGAATACGGCGGTGGACAGGTTTCAATCCGTCACGGACGTCAGGTAGCGCACGATCGATAATGACACTCATTGAGTAACGTAGGAAGCTGTACTCCATAACGTCTTCGACGGTACTGTGTTCGATACCGTGAACCGGTGCTGGTTCTCCGTTGTCGAGGATTTCAATACCATCTTCAATTGGGGCTGTGTTTTCGTCGTCCATACTATACATCCAATTCCGCTAAGTCTATTTTTGCTGCACCTGCTTGAATAAAGGTTTTACGCAAGCTTACTTCATCACCCATCAGCTTCGTAAAGATTGCGTCAGCCTTTTCAGCATCTTGAATACGCACCTGAATCAGGACACGGTTGTCTGGATTCATGGTTGTTTCCCATAGTTGGGTCGCATCCATTTCACCGAGTCCCTTAAACCGAGAGATCGTGACACCCGCTTGCTTCATCTTGTCCTCTTCTTCGTTGACCACAGCACCGCGTTCTTTCTTTTCAGCGATAAGTTCATCGAGAATCTGATCACGTTCTGTTTCGGTGTACGCATACTGCTTCTTTTGGCCACGGTTAACGCTATAGAGTGGTGGTTTCGCCAAATAAATGTAGCCACCTTCGACAATTTCGCGCATGTAGCGGAAGAAGAACGTCAAGAGCAGGGTGGAAATGTGGCTACCATCGACATCGGCGTCGGTCATGATGACGATCTTGTGGTAACGGAGTCCATTAATGTCGAATTGTTCGCCGATTCCTACACCGAAGGCTTGGATCATGGCAACGATTTCTTTGTTGGCGAACATTTTGTCGAGACGAGCTCGTTCGGTGTTGAGCACCTTACCACGAAGTGGCAAAATCGCCTGGGTACGGTTGTCACGACCTTCTTTTGCAGATCCTGCAGCTGAGTTACCCTCTACGATGTAGATTTCACTCTCGCTTGGACTCTTACTTGAACAGTCCCACAGCTTTCCAGGAAGTCCCATGCCATCGAGAGCACCCTTACGAAGGACATTGTCACGAGCGGCACGGGCTGCTTTACGCGCGCGAGCAGCAAGCAGTGACTTACCGACAATTTTCTTAGCAATTTCTGGGTTTTCATCGAGATAGTATGAGAAATACTCGTTCATCACCTGTTCGACGTAACGACGAACTTCAGGGTTACCGAGCTTATTCTTTGTCTGACCTTCAAATTGAGGATCAGGAAGTTTTACGAGGATAATCGCGGTCAAACCTTCACGGATGTCATCACCAGTCAGGTTGTCTTCCTTCTCTTTCAAAAGACCACTCTTGCGGGCGTAATCATTAATGACACGAGTCATTGCTGAGCGGAAACCGACTAAGTGTGTTCCTCCGTCAGGAGTCAGGACGTTGTTCGCGAATGGTTTCACCATTTCAACAAACGTATCGTTATATTGAATCGCGATTTCAACCATTGAGTCTTCGACTTGCTTCTCGACATAGAAGACATCGTCACTGACGACATCTTTACCGATGTTGAGGTGCTTTACGTAACTCTGGATACCCCCTTCAAAGTAGAAAGCAGCCCGTTTGTGTGAGCGTTCGTCGACGACTGATACATATATACCTTTTGTGAGGTAGGCTTGGTGACGAATGTAGTCAACGACCCATTCGTAATCAAACTCAACCGTCTCTTTAAAGATCGTTTCATCAGGGTAGAAAGTAATCGTTGTACCATTCTGACGATCGGTTTTTCCGACCTTTTTGAAAGGTACTTTGACACCACCACGCTCAAATTCGATGCGGTACAATTCACCTTTTTGAACGACTTCAGCAATCATCAGCTTCGAGAGTGCGTTAACGACACTTGAACCGACTCCGTGAAGCCCTGAAGACACTTTGTATCCTCCACCGCCGAACTTACCACCGGCGTGAAGAACGGTCAGTACTGTTTCCAGTGAACTCAAACCAGTTTTTGGGTGCTTATCGACAGGAATACCACGGCCATCATCAGCGATGGTGATACCGCCATCAGCCAAGATGGTCACGAGGACCTTTGTTGCGTACCCTGCGATTGCTTCGTCGATTGAGTTATCGGCGATTTCTTTGATCAAATGGTGAACACCGTCGAAGCCAGTGCTTCCGATGTACATTCCTGGACGCTTTCGGACCGGTTCGAGGCCCTCGAGGACCTGGATTTGTGAACCATCATAAGAATTGTCAGTTTTTTGTTGAGCCATATGTAATGTTCCTAATCCCGTTTTTCCCTATATTTCCGGCCTCTTCGGTCGTGTAACTGCCACTATTATAGCGAAAAAAAAGTATTCACTCAAGGGTACTTGCACTGAACATATTTCTTATGCTAATCTTATGGACAAGAGGTACATAAAAAACAAAAAATATGTTCAGGAAAATCGTATCGAACCTGTCCTTTAGTCCCGCTCTTGTCGGACAACTCGGCTTCTACGCCAAACGTCTACGCAAAGAGCAAACCACCCGTCGTCTCGGGTTAATTTTCGTTGCGCTTGCTCTTGTTGTACAGTCTTTGGCCGTCTTTCAGCCACCTGAATCAGCCAATGCGGCGAGTAGCAACGACTTAGTCCCTGGTGGACTCGGTCTTGGCGCGAATCGGTCTATTAATAATTGGCTTGCTCCCTACGACCAGAACTCAAATCACTTGAAAGACATCACAACCACCTTAGGTATTACCCGTGCAGAAGTTGCCAACGCACAATATAGTTCATTCATCACTGGTACGGTCCACCGTTCATTTGGACATAATGCCAAATACAGCCAAGCAGAAGGTGAATATCCATTAGCGGTCTACAACGAATCAGGTGTTCAAGTCACGACTATCTACTCTCGCCCAATGTCACTCTCGAATGGTCCAAACGCGCGTATCTATGGATGGATTGGTCATTCAGCCAAGGCCGGTTGGTTTGCGGTCATGCAAGCCTGCGGTAACTTGGTTCTCGACGTTGTCCCACCACCACCTGCGGCTGGGAAGGTTGTTCAAAGTAAAACTGGCGTTAACTTAAGCCAGGGAAATGTTGCAGCATCGACTGTAGCAGCTAAAGAAAACGATCGTATATCATTTACCATTAATGTAAAGAACACTGGTGGACAAGCTATTACCGCCACTCTCGAAGACAAGCTTCTTGATACACTCGAATACGCGACACTGGTTGATGATGGCGGTGGTACCTTCGACACAACAACGAAAACATTATCGTGGCCGAAAGTCACGTTGGCTCCGGGTGAAACGCAATCACGCACTTTTGCCATCCAAATGGCAGCTACCGTTCCAACAACACCACAAGGAAAGAGTGACTCAACCTCATACGACTGTATTATGGTGAATACTTTTGGTAACACGGTTACCATACCCGTCTCCTGTGCTCCTCCAAAAGTTATCGAGAAAATAACTACTGAGTTGCCTCACACTGGCCCTACCGAGAATATGATTTTTGCCGGCGTCGTCCTGGCAGCAGTCACCTTCTTCTACCTCCGCGCAAAACAAATGAATAAAGAGGTCCGTCTCATTCGTCGTGACCTAAACGCAGGAACTATTTAATATGAGTAACTCTCCCGAACAAGCACCCCAAGGTAACGAAAGTCTCAAAACTCCCGAGGCATCAGCAGAACAATACGAAGCACTCAAGGATAAGATTGAAGCTGGTGCAGAGCTCGGTGTAGAGAACGCCGAAAAAACAGCTGAAAAAGCTCGTGTCGAAGCTCTCGAAACGGCTATTAGCGTTGAGGCCGGTGGTGCCGAAAAAGCTAAAAAAGAACCAAAGTCTGCTGCTCCGACAAAACGCCGTGGCACTATCTCTAAGAAAGAAAAAGAAGCAAGCTTTAAAAAGCATATGAAGAACGTCCAGGCAGAATTGCCTCCTGCGCAACGTGCCTTCAGTAAGTTTATCCACGCAAAACCAGTCGAACGCGCCAGCGAAGCTATCGGCAACACGATCGCTCGACCCAACGCTATTCTTTCAGGTGCTATCGTCGCCTTCATCCTCGTATTAGCCGTCTACTTACTCGCGAAGAATCTCGGCTACGTACTCTCAGGCTTCGAAACTATCGCTGCCTTCATCGTTGGTTGGGTTCTCGGAACTCTCTACGACTTCTTCCGCGTCATGGTTACCGGTAAGAAATAGTCTTTATCGCAGTTTAACGTGAACAACGTCGGCTGCGCCGTCTGACTGTTCGCGAACGTGGAGTTTGTTTGGATCAGCAACAGGTGTTGCTTCAACAACTGGTTCAGGAGTCGGTTCACTTGCCGGCTCTTTTTCTTTTACTGGTTCGGCTGGTTGTGGTTTTTTAGGCGTATCCGCTGGCACAACAGCAGCTGGAGTTGGTGTAGGTGCAGGTGCAGTCACTGTCGGACCAAAAGCAGGATCGGGCGCCTTGGCAGCTGGCGCTGGAGTCTTAGGAGCAGCATCAGAGATCTGTTGACGCTTCGCGAGCCACTCATCGAGGAACGACGATCCTCCACCCGATGGTGTTGGCATCGGTGCGACGGGAGCCTGACCAGGAGTAACTGCCGCGCCGGCATTTTGAAAGGCGGCCATGCGATCTTGTTGGGCTTGTTTGAGTGCATCCATCTTTGCTTTGCGCGCGGCGTCACCAGCACCGAGACGTCCGAAGATATCACGGTCAACTTCGGCCCTAGGACGGCCATACTTAGCTCCTGAGAGCTTTTTGAGTGCATCTCTCAGCTCTGGGTTACTTTGACCCATCGGTGGCACCAAGGACATACTAAAGGCCGCAGACGGCACATTATTTATCATGACTGAAGCAATTGTTTTGAAGTTTGGTAGCTTCGTAAGGTCTTCGGCGTCAAAGGTCGGCGCAAACTTCTTTTGAAGAATCTCTGCATCAGTAATACCAATACGTCCCGCGATGACGGTACCAATGTTTCCGATGATTGCTTCGCGGATTTTATCGGTCAACTGTGTCATGAACTGGTTAGCAAGAATAAGACTCAGGCGGTACTTTCGTGCTTCGGAAAGAATACTTTCAAAGCTGTCGGTGGCGAAGTTTTGGAACTCATCAACATAGAGTGAGAAGTCTTCACGTTCGTTTTCGGGCATATCAGCACGTCCCATCGCTGCCGCTTGGAACTTCATCACAAAGATCATACCAAGAAGTTGTGAGTTCAACTCCCCTAGCTTACCTTTTGAAAGGTTCACCAGAAGGATTTTTTTGCCATCCATGATCTCGCGAATATTAAAGCCACTCTTTGTCTGACCGATGATATTACGCATCATGTCATTACCGAGGAAGGCACCAAACTTACTGGCAAACCAGCCCAGCATTTCACCCTTCGATGATTCACTTGTCTGCGCCATTTCTTTATTCCAGAAGTCGAGCACCGTGCGGTTGGTAAGGTATTTGATCTTCTCGTCAGCGAAGGCCTGGTCAATGAACACCTGTTGAACATCAAGGAAGGAAGATCCCGCTGGATCGGCCATGACGGTCAGGGCAGCGTTTCGGAACCATGATTCGAAACGTGGACCGACAATACCGGTGTGCCCTGGGTCATACAACTTATAGATCATAGCGATTGACTCTTGGATCAAGAAGTCCTGCTGGTCTTGGGTTTCAAATTCAAACAAGTTTAGACCGACCGGCATCTCCATATCAGCTGGGCTAAAGTAAATAACATCTTCGACACGTTCCTTCGGCACCATACCGAGTAGCTCTTCGACGGAGTCACCGTGCGGATCAATAAAGGCAAAGCCGCGACCATCCATCATGTCTTGGTAGGCTAAGTTTTCGAGTAGCTTCGACTTACCTGTTCCGGTCTGACCAATAATATAGGTGTGACGACGACGGTCGTTATTCGCCAGACGAATTGGCTTCTTCGAACCACGGAACTCGTTGACTCCCAGAAGGAAGCCTTCGTCCATAGTCGCCGTCGGACCATCAACTTGCTTGTCCATTTGGCGCTGGACTTGTGACGTCGGGATCGATCCTTGGTTTGGAAGGTGAAAGATCGTTGCAAGCTCCACGGTATTCAAGATGTTTTGATTCACTTCTTGTGGGAAGAAACGAAGGATGTAGGCTGTAACAAATTCATCGATGTTTTTACTGATAGTGAATTTGAAGCCGTTATTTGCTGATGAGTCAAACAGTGCAAACGCCGAAACGACACTATTTAATAGTGCCTGCGAACGTCCCGACGTATTCGATGAAGCCACGACGCGGACCAATGTCTCGTAGCCTGGATAGCGAGTCTTTTCTTCGATAGCCTCAACGATTCCCTGCTCTAATGTACTGAGTTGTTTTTCTTCTTGATGAATTTCTTTTGTTTCAGGTGGTTTCCAAAGAGCCGCCATAATACCCTGGACATTAAATCGCTTCGTTGTTGAAAGACCATACTTATTTTTGTTCTTACGAATCATGTCAGCTGAGTAAATTGAACTCTTTGTCCAACCTGGCTGGGCAGGACGAATCAAAAATTGAATACCAACACCATCTTCTTTTGTTGCACCGGACAATGCATTAAGCATCGCACGCGCAGCATCACGTTTACTCTCCTGGAACGTTGCAATCGGGTAGGCAAAGTTTTTCTTTAGTGTAAACTCACCACCAATCGTACCGCTCATGCGGCCAGCTGGGTTGAAAATGTTTCGCTCTTCGACTTCTTCAAGTCGCGCTGTAGGATAAGCAGCGGCAACTGCTTGATTGACCATCTCAATCATCGCGACTGGCACCACAACATAATAATGTACCAAGCCTTCATGGGCGACGACTTCAAATGAGATATGTCGTTGGCCGTAAATACGACTTTTAAAACCTTTGGTCGCGGTGCTGGCGATAATGTTGTACATCACCTGTGCTTGTGACAAGACTTCTTCAGTAATGTCTCGCTCATCACGTCCGTTACCTTCTAAGTCATCACCTGCTGGTGGAATGTGAATGTAGAGAGGGACCATCTTAAGACCACGTTCATAGTTCTTGGCCTCACGAAGGACTTTACGGTATTGCATGAAGACAAAGATCAACACACCTACTACTGCAAGTATGATGATCAATACCGTTATCACAATTCCCATTACCTATTCACCTCTTTAATCTCTCGTGTCTTCGTTTATTCGCTGGCGCCGAGTATCTTCCCAAAACGCTTCTTCAAATAATCTTTTTGTAGGTCATTGACCTTGGCCGTTCTTTCGTGCGGATCATCTTTCGTCGAACTGATGATCTCTTTAGCCTTATCTACCCATTCCTTTTCGATCACATCTTCGTCAGCAGCAACGATAGGCGTCGCTGTTGCGCCATTTGTTGTTTGTCCCGGCATGACCGGAGCAACTGTGGGTGCAGCGATAGCCGACGCATCAGCAACCGCAGCGCTGGCTTCAGCTGCTTGTTCGACGCGCTCGAGGCCCGTTTCAAGCCCTGCTTCAGGGGTCGGTAGAGTTGGACCACGCTCAGCACTTGGTACTGGCGCGACGGGAAGTTGTTCTGGCCCGATAGGGGCCCGAGAGTTTTCGGGCTGCATATCTGTAATTATAGCATAACGGCCATGCTCAAAAACGCGTGTTTTTTAATAAATTCTTTTCGCAATGTAGACGCAGCCAATGACTTCAAAAACCAGCACAAGTACCACCTCGTAGAACCCAATTGCACCGACTGATTGGAGGCCGATAAGCATGACTGGTGCTGCGGCAAGCACTGTTGAAAAATAGTACGAGCGACGAAATGAAAGGGGTTGGATCGGTTTCTTCATCGTAAAGCCAGATGAAGCGTAGGCAAACAGACGACTGCCACCATACAAAAAAAAGCTTATCAAACCGAGTGAGGTAAGATAAGCCGTTATAAATATCATAAGAAGACCGAAGGGTCCGGCTGATGCTGGTGTCGTAAAGACAAGCATCAATGAGAGTAAGCAGAGGCTTACAAGGGTAATAATTGCGATAACTCTTTGCAACATAGTATGTTTACTATATACGAAGCATAAGAGATTTAACATATGGAGCCCGAGTGACACGCCATGTGATCAATGTTGCTGCAGACGCCGCTAAATATTTAATATAAGGCGTGAGAACGAAGATCGACGTATCACTACGAGGCTATCTGACCGCTCCTAGGAAAACCCAGGGGCAACCGTGTGCTCTGTCTGTATTCCCTATTGCAAACGCCAAGTAGTTTCTTTGCTCCCTCAACAAGAGTAAGGATTTTACTTGGCGTTTGCCGGTACTACACAGCAAACGCTTTTGGCGGAGCATCGGCGCCACCGCAACAAGATAATCAATAAAGTGCAAAGCTCCAAAGTAGGAGTATTTTTGATTGTTCCTTATCGCCTAATGGCAACGCCAACTTTCCGTCAAACGATGGTCAGTTATATACAAGAGTTTATGATGTTAAGGTGTTTTGCTTTTGTTTGTTTTGTTT
Source organism: uncultured Candidatus Saccharibacteria bacterium (assembly GCA_964556125.1). Lineage (GTDB taxonomy): Bacteria > Patescibacteriota > Saccharimonadia > Saccharimonadales > Saccharimonadaceae > Microsaccharimonas. Next base: position 11,773 of record CAZKUW010000003.1, read on the forward strand.
TAAAAGCTGTTTCTAATCTAGCATAAACAGTATGATCGGTCAATACTCTAGGGGGCATTTTTATACGTAGAATATACATCAATACCCTATTTTACTCTCATTCCAAAGTGTTAAAGAGATGATCGATGATTTTATTACATCGTTGTAATTATTTACTTTGCATTGCTATCTTTATATTCCTTATTGACTCATATGAAGCGTTATGGTGAAATTAAGCCAATATATTTGCTTGGTGGAAGCATCGATAATGGGAGTTATCCGCGTGAGCAAAAAAGAACCGACAGCAAAACTATGGAGCCGTGGAATGGAACACCTAAAACCACGGGTTGGCGAACTTGAGCCTGACGTTTCATCGCTCCACAAAACAATCGGTGAGGCTCAAAAGCTTCGCATCTTACAACCACGTGATGATGGGTACGCCTATACAGGCGAAGCAAGGTTTGACATTCCCCCAATGAAAGACCCGACCAATAAAGACAAGGAACTTCCCAGCTTCTCCTCTCGTGCAGAGGCACGATTTGTCCCAGGAGGAGACTCACTACTTCTCGACCTCTATACGGATGAGGACACAGAGCTTTCAATGTTTGGCGCCACTCGCTCTTACACCATCCTCCCTGATGGCATGGTCATCAACTTTACCTCCGACGATGGAGTTGCCGTCGATGCCGGCTCTCGAGAGTCTCAACAGATTGAAATAGCGCTTAATGAAATCGAGCGACGGCTTCGGGATAGAGTGAGTGATGCTCGTTACGAGCGTCAATACCGCCGAGAACGAGCACGATCTATCTTCATAAAGGCACTCGCCGGGACTATTACAGGGGTGGTTATCGTCGGAGGAGCTATCTTTGGTATCAACAAACTGATCATTGAGCCAAACGAAGCTGCCGAAGCACAGCGCGAAGCTTACGACCAGGAGTCTCACCAACTCCCTGGTGAAGGGATTTCTATCGATAGTCACCCCTTTGCTACAATGCCTGCTGATCAATTCAAAGAGATCCCCACTTACGGGGGTAGTGACACCGATTTTACGTATCCTAGAACTGTGAATATAAACCGAGCGAATGGGTGTGTTGATGTCACTGCCAAAATTAACGATAACGACGTACTGTATGTTGCTCTCCCCGAAGACAGTCTTTATATAAACAACCATTACGGAACCGCAGCGACGGATACTGGCTTTTCACTCTGCATCGTCGAACCAACACCAAATGATGGCTACGAAACGGACATTAGTGTCGCGATTCAAATCAAACCAGCAACCGAATCAAACGAAAAATAGGGCCTGCCCTCCGACTCCACCCACCATACCTAGGAGCTCCCCCCTGCTGCCTGAACACATAGAATCCGTGGTCTTTTTTACCTAAATAATCTTCAATAAAGTTATTGACACAAGCGCAATGAAGCCCTATTATTAGGGGTAGTTACTGAATAAATAAATTATGCAGTGACCAAAAACAAAAAACACGAAAAAAACTCCACGAAAACAACCGTTCCTCGCAGGCGGTTGTTTTATTTTGCCCCATCCCCACTATTTCTATACAAAAAATCGCTCCAACGTGGGAGCGATTTATACATCAGTTTGGTGGAGCTGCCGGGTACTGCCCCCGGGTCCGAAAGGTAACCTGTTATTCGTCTACAAATATAGTCTGAACTGATTATTTACGACACTTGAACCTAGAGTTCAGACAGAAACGGCTCTTGTGTCGCGCTGAAAAGTGTCCCCTCCTACCTACAGCTGCCTAGGTAAGGGGTAATTAGCATATTTATAACACCGTCCCCTCTATGCTACCTCGAGAAGATCGATGGCTCAGGCGATTAGGCTTGAGCTGGCGCAAACGCAAGTTGAGGTGCCTTGAAAAGGTCCTTAAACGATGCGAATGCTGTTGCAAGTTTGTTTGCAGTTAAAATATGCACATAACGTGTGCGGTCGATTTGCAGAATAACCTGTTAAAGTCCTCTCGTCGAAGCTATGTCAGCCCCACGAACCCCTGTATTGTACCATTTTAAGACGGATTTTACCACTGTTAGCTACACTCAATACCTATTATGGTAGCTCACGTCAAAACAGTCGTCATCACTGGATTCAGCGGCACTTTAATAGAGGTAGAAACGGATATGAAACAGGGCTTGCCTAGTATCCAGATTGTCGGTATGGGAAGCAAAGCAATTGATGAAGCTCGCGAAAGAGTAAGAAGTGCTATTGGAAACTCACTTCTCACCTTTCCGGCACGTAAACTCACCATCAACCTCGCCCCTGCAGAACTGCCAAAACAAGGGGCTCATTTCGATCTCCCAATCGCCATTTCTATCTTGATTGTCAGTGGTCAACTTAAGCAAACAGAGGTAAAAAGTGCCGCCTTTGCTGGAGAGTTGGCGCTCGATGGTACCCTCAGACCGATACGTGGCACCCTTTCGATCGCTGAAACGGCCGTGCAAAGTGGTCTCAATACGCTCTACGTCCCTCTTGAGAACGCGCCAGAGGCAGGTTTGATTGCAGGAATCACCGTGATCGGAGTATCGGATCTCACATCGCTCTACCAACATCTAAAGGGTGTTGTTATCCTCCCACCTTCGATCCCCCCATCGAAAAGTATTCCTCAAAGAGTGTCGGCTGTGAATCTTGACGATATTCATGGCCAAGAACAGGCAAAACGTGCCCTGATCATCGCCGTAGCTGGCCGACACAACCTCTTACTCAGCGGACCCTCTGGTGCAGGTAAAACGATGCTCGCGAAGGCATTAGTTGGACTTTTACCTCCGTTATCTGACAAAGAACAGATTGCCGTCACTAAGATTCATAGCCTGACTGGACACATTTCTCCATTGATACAGACGGACCGTCCCTTTCGAGCTCCCCATCACACGACTAGTTCTATCGCATTGATCGGCGGCGGCAGTCAGTCGAGACCAGGAGAGATTAGTCTTGCCCATCTCGGGGTGTTGTTTTTGGACGAGCTACCCGAATACTCTCGTTCAGCGCTCGAAGCACTTCGCCAGCCGCTTGAAGACAAAGTTGTTTCAATTACGCGTGCAAACGTACACGTTACCTATCCAGCAGATTTCATGTTGGTTGCGACAATGAACCCATGCCCGTGTGGATATTTGGGTGATGTGACGCGCCAATGTATGTGTTCAGGTAGCCAGATTTTGGCCTATCAAAAGCGATTATCGGGACCTCTTTTGGATCGTATTGACCTATTTGTGAACGTTTCAAAGCCGAATAATGAAACGTTATTGTCGACGAATTCGTTGCATAAAAATCAACACTCTAAAGTGTTTAAGCTTATAGATAATGCTCTTTTACAACAGAAACATAGATACAAAAGTAGTATGATTTACAACGCAAATATTTCCTCTCCTGAAGCCCGTCGTAGCTTTCGTATTACACCCCAAGCTCGCGATTTATTGAACATGGCAGCGACCCGTTTGGACCTCACGACGCGGAGCTATTTCAAGGTCTTGAAAGTCTCCCAAACTATCGCCGACCTAGCAAAAAGTCCGACCATCGAGCCAGCACATGTGTCCGAAGCTTTGCAGTTTCGCATGAGCCAAGGACCATAACCACCTCCAACCCTTGTATTACCCTGGTATTTTTGGTAGAATAGTCGATGAGTAAAGCGAGAAAACAGTACTCTAGGTAAAGGAGAGCATAATTAACCAGTCAATTCGCATCAATGAAGCAATCCGGGCAACCGAGCTTCGCGTTATTGGAGCGGAAGGCGAACAGCTAGGAATTTTGAGCCGCAGCGATGCACTCAAAGCAGCCGCTGAAGCCGGACTTGACTTGGTTGAGATCTCCCCTAACGCCGCACCTCCCGTTGCAAAAATCGTCGATTGGGGCAAATACCAGTACCAAAAGATGAAAGAGGCGCAAAAGAATCGCCGCAGCAACAAGGCAAACGAACTCAAGCAAATGCGTTTCGGCATGAAGATTGGTCAAGGTGACCTTGACATCAAGCTACGCAAGATCCGTGAGTTCCTAGCGGAAGGCCACAAAGTCCGTATCCAAGTCTTCTACCGTGGACGTGAAAACGCTCACCGAGAACTCGGCTACGTCATGATCGATAGGATCAAAGGTCTTTTGGAAGACGATGCTGTTTTCGAGCATGAGCCAACAATGGCCGGGCGCAATCTCAGCGTCGTAATAAGGAGTACAAAATAATGCCAAAACTAAAGACCCACAAAGGTACCGCTAAGCGGATCAAGGTTACCAGCACTGGTAAACTGACTCGTCGTCGCGCCTTTGGAGCTCACCTTCTTTCAAAGAAGAGCAAGAGCCGTAAACGCGCCATCCATACCACTGGTATTGTGACCGGCGGCACCGCACGAAATATTAAACGAGCACTAGGAATTTAATTATGCGAGTAAAACGAAGCGTCCCAGCACGCAATCGCCACAAGAAGATTTTAAAGCTTGCCAAGGGCATGCAGCACAACCGCACCCGTAGTTTCCGTCTTGCGAAGCAAGCCGTTACTCGTGCGCTTGAATACGCTTACCGCGACCGCCGTAACCGCAAACGCGACTTACGTGGTCTCTGGATCACCCGTATCAACGCTGGTGCACGCGAACAAGGTACCACTTACGGTAAACTGATCGCTGGCCTTAAAGCTGCAAAGATCGAACTCGACCGTAAGGTTCTTGCTGAGATCGTTGTCAACGAACCAGCTGCTTTTGCTGAAATCGTAAAAAGCGCTAAGTAGCTCCTTACTTTTCGACGCCTTTAAAAAGCCTCCGCCTCGGGGGCTTTTTGTTATGATAAAGGAATGAAAACAATCATCATTGTCCCCGGACACGCTTCATTTAAGGAGACGACCGGACTCCCCCTTCCAAAACATATAGAGAAAGATTCCTACTGGGTACTAAAAGATTTTCAATATGGCGAGCCGCCTTTCTATATTGAGCATATACAAAAAGCGCTGGAACTTGCGAGCGATGACTCATTGGTTGTTTTTTCTGGAGGACGGACCAAGAAAGAATCTGGCTCACTTTGGAGCGAGGCAAAAACGTATGATGAAATCGCTAAAACCTTACCCAACTATCCAAGACATGTTGCGCTCGAGGAGCATGCGCGCGATTCATTCCAGAATTTAGACTTCAGCATCAGAAAATTCATATCACTATACGGTGAAGCACCGACGAAAATCCTCATCGTCGGCTGGTCCTTTAAAGAGATTCGCTTTAAAATCCATGCCGAGGCGTTAGGAATTGATCTTACGCATATCGAATACATAGGGGTTAATAACCCCCCTCAAGATAAGATGGTGAGTGCGCTCTTAGGAGAATCTGATATTTTAAAGGAATTCCTCGCTACTCCTCTCGGTGACTCGGGCGTATTAAAAGAACGACGACAAAACCGCGACCCTTTCAACGATGGTGATCCAAAAGACTATTAAACTAAAAAATACCCTTTCGGGTATTTCTTAGTAGGCAGTCCGCCTGTAAGCCGGGTTTTGTCGAGGACGACCATCTATCTAGCCTTACAATTGCTCGTAAGATCGAGCGGGTAGCGACCAACGGACGGATAGCCCTTCATGTTGATCTCCTTGCAGCTGACAGGGTTTACCTTCTCCATATGTCGCCATATGACGCTGTGGGCTCTTACCCCACTCATTTCACCCTTACCGCTTGCGCGGCGGTTTTGTTTCTGTGGCACTTTCCCTAGGGTTACCCCCGGTTGCCGTTAACAACTGTCATTATCCTATGCTGCCCGGACTTTCCTCTTATTCCTTTTGAGAACAAGTGGTCGTCTAACGAACTGCCTGGCCAGTATTATACACGAGCATCTTGCTTTTCTCTAGAGTGGGCATCGAGGGTCTTATTCACCATCCCGTCGGCCAGTTGGTTGAATTCTCGCTGTACATGAGTAAAGGTGACTTTATCGAACTTCTTCATGAGCTCACGGATGCGTTCGTTAATCGGCCATAGTTCTCTATTCTTGATTTTGTAGAGGCCCTTCATTTGATTGACGACCAACATACTATCGATCTTGAAATCAACACGACGATACTTCAACTCCAATGCCCGCTCAAGTCCAATACGGACTCCATGATATTCAGCCTGATTATTTGTCGTTATGCCTAAGTACTCCCCACCCTCAGCAATGACTTCTTGGAGATAATTGAAGATGACATAGCCGGCGGCAGATGGCCCAGGATTACCTCTAGATCCACCATCAGTATAAATAGTGACGGTGTTTTCTGATGGAGTTTTTACATCATTAGCCTTCACCACTTTGAGTGTTTGATCTGTTATTTGTTCCTGTTGTATTATTCCCAACAGCAATTGTGACAAATCAGTTAGCTCTGGCTGTTGTCTATTAATCATCGATTGCCATTTGTACTTCGAATAGTTTCCGCTGAGTCTAATTGGGCGACCTTCGGCCGTCGGCGTAACGAGATAGACGATAACAACGTATTGGATAGCTGTATCGTCATGGTCGATATACGTCACCGCGTCAAAAATCTGAGCGTGTTGAATATGAATACCGGCATCATCATGCAGATAGCGCCGAAGAGCATCTTCGGGCTGCTCATTATAGGCAAGCTTCCCGCCCGGAAGTTCGTATTTTCCTAAGATAGAGGGTCGGCCATTGGCACGTTGAAGGACTAATGCTTTGCCGTTGTCGTTGATAATGGCGCGGACCGATAATCTTTGTTTCATGTTTATTTTTCCCTAAGGAGCTAATACCTAAATTATAGCATAAGCGTAAAAACAAAAAACTCACCTATCGGGTGAGATAAAAGGTGCCCAGAGGCGTCCTAGGTGGTGATGATATTCCCCGCGTAAATGCAAGGTGGTTGGCCGCAATCCATCTCCACGGAAATGAACCATTTGGCTTCCCTCATCTATGATATCGGAAAATCATATGCACCTAGGTTGTATACCCTCTGGACACTTCTTATTATACACCTTTAGCGGTTTGGTGTCGTATTTGGATTATCTTTTTTACGCAGATCTGGACGACGTCGTCGTAGATTATCAGTATCAAATTGAAGTGGCCCTTTTAGCATCTTATCCCAGGCCATCACTTGTTTAACCGCATCGATAGGACCGAGTCCGTGCGAATGATGAACATTTAGTAAGGGGTCAAAAACAACGTCGTAGCCGTTTTCAAACATCTTTTTACCAAGCTCCGTGTCTTCACCGCCTGCTTCGTATCGATAATCAAACTTCCCAAGCTCTTGCCAAACTTCCTTAGAAATCGCGGCACTTGTCGCACCAAGTAATCCAGGTTCAACCTTTGTGATGACATGTGGTTCTTGAAGTACCAATCCGGTATTCATAGCAGCCAGCCTCTCAACCCTACTGATGTTTGGACTAGGTAGTACGTTTGCGAAAACACCTGCAACTTTTGGATGAGTGAAGTGGTTTGTTGCTGCAATTAAGGTCTTTGTGGTCGCCATCAAAGCATGACCCACCGTGATGTATACAACCGGGTTATCAGATGCCTCCACACCGAGGTTTGAAGCCAATGGATAAGTAAACTCATCCTGCGTAAGACGAATAAGCTTGTGTGCTCGCGCTTCAGCTAACTGTCTCGTCCCATCAGTCGACTCAGTATCGACGACAATAACCTGAGTATCATCGCTTCCCTCTTGCTGATCGATATCATCAAGCAAAGCTTCGAGCTGCTCACGTTCATTACGAGTTCTAATAACTACTGATACTTTAGGGCGGTCAGGTAATGCTGTCGTTTCAGCCGCATGGCGTGCCATCTCGTCTCGAACACGACTCCCAACAAGCGGGATCTTATCGTAAAGTTCCGGATGTAGCACTTCTGCAAACTGTTTCATTCGAAATATTTTATCATAAAAGTTAAGAAAAGTCTATATCCTTACAGTGGTGAGGTTAGGAAAGACGAAAGATCATTGCGAACAGATCATAGAAGAATCCGATCGCGGTTTGCATAAACGTCCCTATCGGACCGCTCGCAACAAGCACCAAGGCAAAGACAAAGATGATACCGTATCGCTCTAGCCATCGCATGCCTGATCGCACTATCTCAGGGGCAACAGCATATAAGAGCCGTGAGCCATCAAGTGGTGGAATCGGTAAGATATTAAAGACAAAGAAACCAAGATTCACACTCACGAATGTCAGTAGAATCTGTCCGCCAAGCTCCGTTACAGGAGGAGTGCCGACAATCGCCCAGATACCAAACCCTACAAACGCAAAGACGAAGTTCGTCAGTGGTCCCGCCAACGCAACGAGCGCTGCTCCCCAATCGCCAAACTTCACCCTATCGGGGTTAAACGGCACTGGCTTTGCCCCACCGAAGATAGGTGCACCGATCAGTGCAAGCCCCAGTGGTAAGATAATCGTTAAGAAGGGGTCAATATGCTTGATAGGATTAAGTGTGAGGCGACCCTCGCGCTGGGCAGTGTCATCACCGAGCCAAAAGCCAACGAACGCATGCATTGCTTCGTGCAATGTCATAGAGATCAGGATAACCCCGAGTGTGATAGCAATGGTGACGATTAGGTTTATTTCCACTCACTCTATTATATCAGCTTCACCCCTTGACTCTAAGGGTAAAAAACGCTAAAATGAGTACCAATGTCCTTGAAAAACAAGGCGGAGAAAAAAATTATGGCAGCACGAGACGAACTCACTGGTAAAGGAAAGCAATTTGGCAACAACGTTAGCTTTTCTTTGCGACGCACTAACCGCGTTTTCAAGCCTAACCTCCAGAAAAAGACTTTTACAGTTGACGGCCAAAAGGTAACCCTAGTCATCGCGGCTAGCACCATCCGTACACTGAAGAAAAAAGGCCTTCTTTCAAAGAGCGGCACCAGCATCTAATCCCCCACACGGGAAATAAAAAACCTCCGATCACTCGGAGGTTTTTTTGATGACTGATCTATTAGCTTCGTTGTAGTTCAATAATCGTCAAAACGTCAGGCAAAGCTGATGCTTGCTTTAGTTTGTATTTCTGACTTTCTTCAACAGGAGCACCCAGTTCTTTTACGAAGATCTCGAGTGGATCTTGGGGAACTTCATACTTCAAAGCACTATCTGCATAATGCACAGGAATGACTGCTTTTGGACCAATTTGACGAGTGATCGTCGCTGCGCCAGTCGCATCAAGCGTGTAGCCATTTCCACCAACAGGCAGGATCAATACATCGATGACACCAATCTCTTCAAGCTGTTCTTCTGAAAGTTTTTCATAAATATTTCCGAGTACCGCAACCCGAATATCGCCAAATTCGATACGATACATGGTTGATGCGAGTGGATCTTTGTCAGTATCGAGGTGACGTTGAGCAGCAATACCGTGAATATCAAAGCTAGCGACACCGTATTCGCCAGGACCTTCCAGGCTCAAACGTGCGTTTGGTGAATTAATTGCAAAGCGCGCTTCGGTAGCAAGTTCAATATCTTCTTTAATAGTGAAATCTTTGAGACCAACCAGCGAAAGCTTCGGGTCCACAACGATATTGCCACTTTTTGTCGATAGAACGACACAGTTACCACCTTTATATTCAATCTCAAACACGGTCTTTTCTCCTTTAATTACTGACTGAGGACATTATCTTTATCAATGGCTACGACATGCTTACTATTTAGAATTTCCGTAATAAATTTATCACGAACACTCAAACGATAGTAGAACTCATCATACGGAACAACCGTATAGTTGATCTCACGGCCTTCGAGCTTCTCGATCACACTCATCGCAGCCTTTACCTTCGGCTTCGGGAGGTTACCAACGAGTAGAACGTCGACAGCGCTCGTTGATCCTCGGACCAACACACCAGCGATGATCGCCAGTCGAAGTGCTGAGATGCCAGAAATAGCACTCAGATACTGATCGTTGACACTCTTCTCTTCGGTTGCCAACGATGGCTTGCTAGCATCAATCGGCTCACCGGCAAAAATAGCGCGAAGTGCTGAGTAATACTCGTAGCGTTGGTTGACGGCATAGTAGAGCTTGTTATCTGCGTTGTCACTGGTGATCACCCCTACCTCGAGCATGTTCGATAATTCGCGACGAACGGAATTAATTTGCTCATCGATAAGACGAGTGATCTCACGGACATAAAAAGATTGTCCAGGGTGATTCAAAAACAGGTGCAATAACTTCACCCTTGTTTTTGACCCGAACAATTTATCTATCACGCCTGTTCCCCCTCGTATAACTTTCGTGTTCTCATGATACCACGCCTAGTCCGTTTCGACGAGTCGTTGAGCGATGTATTTTTGTGCCAAATCAAGGTCGAGCCACTTGATAAATGGGTTGCGTTTGAGCCAGGTAAGCTGCCGCTTCGCAAGTTGCCAATCAGCCGTCTCATTCAGCTGCCTATACTCGTCTGCCGTAATCGCTCCATTCAAAAAATCGTGAGCCAGACGATAGATATTTCCCGTCATTGCCTCACTTTTCCAACCATACTTTTCGCCCAATGACTTTGCTTCTTGCACAACTCCGGTTTCAAATAGGTGTTCACTCCGCTGGTGGATTCGCTCTCGCAATATTTCTTTTTCCGTAGTAATTCCAACAATGATTGTATTGTGTTGCGGTTCCGACAACCTCTTAGTATTTACGCTTTTCTGTTCAATCGCGCGGATGACATAGCGACGATTTTTTTCGTTTTCGGGAAGAATTATGTTGTTTTCGTTACAATACGCATGCAACTCGACTAGTGATAACTGCTCGAGTTTTTCGCGGAGTAAACTATCTACCGGTCCGAACTCGTATTCAAATATGACTGCGTCTATGTAGAGTCCTGTACCGCCAACAAGAAACGGAATTTTGCCACGGCTGCGTATGTCTGCAATTTTTTCAAAGGCATATTCTTGAAACATGGCGGCTGAAAACGGCTCGTTTGGCTCCACTAAATCAAGTCCCCAATGCGGGACACGAGCTTGGTCTTCGGCTGATGGTTTGGCCGTGCCGATGTTCATATGTTTATACACGGTGCGCGAGTCTGCACAAATAATTTCACCGCCACATTGCTCTGCGAGTGTGACGGCAAGGCTGGATTTCCCGCTTGCTGTTGGACCGACAATGACGACTAAGGGTGCCATCGACGCTCCTTAAAATCATCAACAATAAAATCCGTGCAGGTAATGCCTTCGGCAGCTAAGTGTTCAGCCTGAACTTCGCGTCCGCCATAATACCCATTTGCGAGACCTCCAAATCGATTCACCAGACGATGCCATGGCAATTCTTCATTGCCAAAGTGAGCTACCCCGCCGACGACACGTGCGGCATAAGGATGCCCAGCAAGAGCAGCGAGATCACCGTAGGTCGTCACCTTCCCTCGTGGCACTTTTGCCATCAGATCTTCGATTTTTTTACGAAAGGCTGTATCGACCACTCTTACTCCTAGTAGTGTCGTTTTCCGACTTCAAGTGGCAAACGTTCACCCGGCGCGAGGTTTGCGATCAATGCTTTCTCATCGCGGATAAATTCACGGACCGCATCCATGTCAGGAGCAGTGATGAGTAATGGGTGGATCTCACGAAGAAGTCCTCGATAGGTCCCTGCTTGGTTCCAAGGATACTTTCCAAAAAGAACTGTTCGGATGCCATTTGCAACCAGGTCGTTGGCGTGGCGTGGCAAATCTTCAAAGAAGTTCGTCAGTCCTTTTTCAATAACTACTACTGACTTTGATCGTGCTGGCAATACGCCTCGGTAATTTGTGAAATCAACATTTCCACGATCAAATTTACCCGGGAAGTGCTTGGCCAATGCAGCGTACGTCACCTCTTCTAGAGTAACTGGTCGCCCCGTCACCCCATCAAAATCACCCGCTTCATCCATCATTTCAAGTGCACCTTCAACCGGCTCTACACGGTCCGCAAATTCATCACTCGCTAAGATTTCGTCGACATGTACGAATGCTTCCTCAGATTCAGAGACGCCCCAATGTTCAAGATTTCCATCAACATCATACCAATCAGCCATAGTCAGCTGTGTGCCATGCCACTCATTGTGCATGTCGATGGTGAGTGGTGCCGTTTGAAAGACGACATCGTCGAGATCGATCCCTGGTTTAAAGTGCGGTAATTCGAGCGGAGCTCCTAATTCAATTGCCATTATGCAATCCCTCTTAAATATTCTCCCAACCCATTAAGTGATACTTTCTCTTCTCCTGATTGTGTACGAACGCTGACTTCGCGTGATTCGAGGTCTTTTGGACCGACAATCAGCTGCACTGGAATCTTCATCGAAGTTGCTTCGCGAATTTTTTTGCCCAGCGATTCATTGCGCATATCCACGGTATATCGTAATTCATTGTACTTCACCGGCTTCATAAGTACGACATCCGAAAGAACTGCTTTGATCTCATCGACGTAGTCACCGAGCGTATCGTTGATGGTTAAGATACGGATTTGCTCAGGAGCGACCCAGAATGGGAACCATCCACCAGTGTGTTCGATAAAGACACTAAGGAAGCGTTCAATCGATCCAAGTAGCGCACAGTGGATCATGACTGGCGTCTGTGCGTTGCCTTCGTTGTCGGTGTAGCTCAGGCCAAAACGATCAGGTTGTACAAAATCGAGCTGTACGGTGGCGACTTGGTGTTCGCGGCCAATCGCATCTGTTGCCATGAAGTCGATTTTTGGACCATAAAAGGCTGCTTCGCCTTCTTGTTCAAAGTATTCGAGCTCGTTCGCGATAACGGCCTGCTTGAGCTGGTTTTGAGCCGATTCCCACAGTTCCAACGCACCCAAGTAACCTTCCCCACCGTCACGATACGACAAACGGACACGAAGCTTCATGTCGATCGTCGCATACAGTTCGCGTGCGCTCGCAAGGAGATTATTGATTTCCTGCTCAATTTGATCAGGTCGCGCAAACACGTGACTATCGTCTTGGGTCAAAGAACGAACGCGGTTGAGTCCACCGAGTTCACCGGTCTTTTCATCACGGTAATCAGTCGTTGTCTCAAGGAATCGAACCGGCATATCCTTGTAGCTCCTTGGTGATGACGCATAAATCTGGGTGTGGTGCGGACAGTTCATTGGTTTGAGCGCGAAATTGTCGCTAGTTTCTTGGCTCGTCACCAAAAATAGATCATCGCCGAATTTTGCCCAGTGACCAGAGGTTTCGTAGAGGTCTTTCTTTGTAATGTGTGGGGTCCAAACTTTTTCAAAACCGTACTTTTGACGAAGTTGGTTCGAATACTGCGCCATCATGTCGCGGAGGACAGTTCCACGAGGAGTAAACAGTGGCAATCCAGGGCCAACTAAGTTTGAAATCGTATAAAGATCGAGTTCTTTACCGAGCTTACGGTGGTCACGCTGACGACCCTGTTCGAGTCGTTCGAGGTATTGGTCAAGTTCTTCTTGCGTTGCGAAGGCAACACCGTAGAGACGCTGCATCTGAGGATTCTTCTCATTGCCGCGCCAGTAGGCACCCGCCACGCGGAGGAGTTTAAATGCACCGACATCTCGGGTGTTCGCGACATGAGGACCGCGACAAAGATCGACAAAGGCACCATTCTTGTAAAATGAGACATTTTCAACGGCTGCGTCACCTTCTGCAGCCAGTCCCAGCTCATCAGCATCGAGGTCTTTCGCAATCGTCGTACCAGAACGTTTAAGGTCGTTCAAAAGTTCTTCTTTATATGGCTGACCATTCTGACGCGCCCAGTCGATCGCTTCATCAATCGGCATCTCGAAACGTTCAAATGTATCACCATATTCGATGATGCCACGCATCTCTTTTTCAATCTTTGCGAAGTTAGCCTCTGAGATTTTTTTCTCACCAAGGTCGATATCGTAGTAGAAGCCGTTCTCTACCACTGGTCCAACGCCAAATTTAGCCTCTGGCCAGAGACGTTTCACCGCAGCAGCGGTAATGTGAGCGAGGCTGTGGCGCATTGCGTGTAATTGCTCGTCATTCATTGTGTTACTCCTTTAAATTAATAAAAAACATACAATGATCAGGCATATTGGTATATATCCATTCATTGTATGTCTCGGGTCCAGCACGAAGGCTAGACGGTTCCACCGGACTTTTACTCATGAGAGACGTTCCGTACGTCGCACACCCACGGTGCTCAGGAGATGGTTGGGCTCCGTCATCACACTCACATATGATAGCATATCTTGCTTCCCCACCCCTATTTTGTTATCATTGTACAGATCACGGGTCCTTAGCTCATTTGGCTAGAGCGCCTCATTGACGTTGAGGAGGTGAGAGGTTCGAATCCTCTAGGACCCACCATATCGCTATTTAAACCGTCCCTTTAACAGGGGCGGTTTTTATTTCCCCACACCTTTTCTCACTTATCCACCTGTGTGATATACCAAATCTGACGTGCTCTATATCATAGGCGGTATCACACGTGAATTCTTGTACCATTGACATTACATGCCCTTTATGCTAATATGAATGCATGGTTAAGAAACAACAGATCACAACCAACACAAACACCACCTCAGCACTCGATCGATTCTCACTTTCATTTGAGTACGATAAGACGCTACAAGAGATCAAACGCGACGTTCGCGTCCGTACGATCTAATCCCTTACATTGTTCTCTATCCGAAAGAACCTCCCGTAAAAAGGAGGTTCTTCTTTTATCTAAAGATAAGTAGGATTTATTTCTTGCGAGATTTACGCGTTTCTTGGGTCGCATGAGTGGCTTTATTAGTCACATCGAAGCGCTCCATGTAACGCGCAAACAGTAAACGGGTCTGAGAGTACATAGCAGAGGCTGAGCTGTACGCGATAGCTGTCACGGGCATTAGAACCCATTGTAAGACCATTCCGATCGTACGACGCCGTTTATAGCGCTCTGGACGCGGCGGAAGCAGCTTAAAGGCCAGGAAGACAGTAATAAGCAATCCGATCAGTGCAACCTGCTGTAAAGTGCTAATAACGTCAGGTAATTGATGCGCTACGACGTCACTATAGGCGTGTGGATTGATCAAGAGCGGTACCCAGCCTCCGAAGGCCACCAAAACAGAGACTGATGCCAGAGTAATGTGTCCATCGACGAGACGCACAAAACGCACGAATCCTGACCAGAATGGCACGTTACGCTTGGAGGTGAATACCCTTGTCGCAACATACGGCACATCTGATGCCCCGTACGCCCAGCGGCGAAGTTGAACAAACTGTGCTTTTAAGGTTTTCCAGTAGGTCGTATCGAGGACGGCATCTTGGCCAATAGGGACATAGATCGGGACTACTTCGTAATTTCCATTGAAGTAAAAGTAGCTGCGCCAGTACTGGTGGCCATCTTCAACGATAGTGCGGGTACTCCAGAAGTTCATCTCCACGAGTGCCTCCATCGGCTGTGAATGCGAGGCGAAGTTTCGAAGGGTGTGTGGGCGCATCGAGCTAATAATATTCCAGAATGAGTTACCGGTAGCAACGACACGCATCGGTGCCGGGACGTCCCAGATATTGTTCATAAAGAGTGCAATTGGCTGATACGACAGGTGTTTACGGTCTTCGTGAATCACGTATTCATACATGACGTAGTCAAAATATGTTCGGTGTGGACGGTTGTCAGCATCAAGTGTAGTCACCATCACGTTCTTGTACTCAATACCCTTTTCGGCGAACCATTGCTTCATAAACTGACCCGCATACGTGATGTTTCCACCCTTACCGAGGACTTCATTAGGCAAATTCGGGTGTTTGACCAGAAGCACTTCTGCGAACTTATTGGCGAACTTCTTTTGGATACGCGTCACCGTTTTTTCGATGCCTTCTCCCCCACGCTCTTCGTAAGCAAGGACGATAATCATTTTGTCTTTATCGAAGGTCGAATCAGCGACTGATTGCAGTGTTGGCTCGAAAATCTCATAGCCTTCGTTATAGCCAGTAATAATCACGAGGTTATAGAGCTCAGATGGCTTAGGAAACGCCGCAGGATCAGCAGCTGCGAGGCGAAGGTTGTCGACGTGTGCCATCATACCAAAAGCTTTTGAACGGGTTTTTGATCGAAGTTCGAATGATTCAGCCGGATTTTCGAAATCAGCTAAACGTTCGCGCCAGTCGATCTTCTGCGCTTTCTCGAGGTTATTACGCCCACTGATCGTATGATAACCAATCCCTACAGCCTTCACGAGCAAGGTAATCACCACCAACATTAAATAAATCGCCGCCAAAAGCGGAGATAAAATCGATAAAACAACCAATAAAATAATCGCGCCGTAACTCAGGAGCGCGGGCACCATTTCAAAAAAACGATAGGCAGGGGTTCGTTTTCCCTGGGGAATCTCGAGGTCAATCATCTTAGATTGGTGACCACACGTTGATAATCGAGAAGCTAGTCACCCACGCGAAGATGATAATACCGATACCCAGCCAAGCGAACATGATCGCTAAAGGATGACCCTTGGTAATGTAGATCTTGATTGACAGAGCGATATGAAAAAAAGCGACCAAAATGGCAAACGCACCGAATCCTAAGAGGTAGAACCATTGGTTTCGGTACAAGTGTGTCACTCCGTAGGCTGTATAGTGCGTGACAAGCTGGAGCTCACTGGGACGAACCACAAGAAGAATATACGTGACAAATAATATCGCTAAAAGCACAGTGATAGCTGCAAGAACCGTCAGGTAACGGTTGGTGATAAGTTCTTTGAATGAAGTTTGAATGGTTGTAATAATCATATATATGGAGCCGTTGTCCGGGATCGAACCGGAGACCTACGCTTTACGAAAGCGCCGCTCTACCAACTGAGCTACAACGGCAAGCTCCGCTTTCTGGTTCATTATAGCATTGCAAAGAGTCAAAACAAACGCCCTAAGAGGTTGCTTCAAAGAGGAAAAACTGCTAAAATCCGTAGAGCTTAGGCAAAAAGCACATACGAGGGCTCGTAGTGAAGCTGGCCTATCACGTCTCCCTGTCACGGAGAAGATCGCCGGTTCGAATCCGGTCGGGCCCGCCAAGAAATTATATTTTACAAATACCACTAAATGTGGTATTATTTTTTGTATGTCAGAGACTATTCCAAAAGATACTATTGAAAGAGCAATGTTCGGTGATAGCCAAGAACAACTTGCGACAACCATCGCCTCTATTCGAATGATTCTTGAAACACATGGTCTCGCACAAATAAACGAGCCTCAGTTATTAGCCCAAGGTGTCCAGGCTGACCCTATTGACGAAACCACCCCTGGGATAACTATCACCACTGGAAAATTCATAGATAGCGGCTCAGGCGCTACACTCTGGACGAGACTTACCATCCCTAAAGATAGCGAGCCTATCTTTGAAACCGACTATTCTAAAGATGTTTCGGGCAAACCTAAATGGACAGGTACAGATAAATTTGAGGAATCAAAGGTAAGCGAAGCACAAAAAGCTTACTTTAAAGGTCTTGCTGCGCAAGAGATTCTAGCGACCCTTAATCATATTTACCCAACACCAAAGCGAGCATCACGGCTAAAGGAAATGACCAAAAAATTATTGGCCAGCCTCTAATCTATTTACTCAAATAAAGACCGTAAGGTCTTTTTTTGTTTGACTCGCCTTATACGCATTTGCTATAACTTGAGGAACTCGATATCCCATCGTGCTCTGTCTGAGGCAGTTACCTCAGTTGCTCCACATCACCACAAGGAGAGGTCATGGCGACATGCACCGGATCACCCGAAGAGGTCTTTGTCACCCGTTTGGGTGACCTGTACTTCTTCCCCTGCGCCTTCCCGATCGGAAGTGAGCTGCGGGACATCGCACCTGACACCCGTCTCTACCCGTGCATCGGCCAGCCGTTCTTCGCGATCGGCGTCAACATCGGGCACCTGCGGCAGACGACTCAGGAGAACCTGCTGGACTACCGCGTCACCCTGGCGCTGGAGAAAGTCTGGAAGTACCTGCTCGGCAAGAACCTGGTCGTCGGTGACCTGCCGGACGTCAAGGAGGGAATCCCTTCTTACGTCCTGTCGCCGGCCTAGATCGGTGTCAACCGAGCACCCCGCCTTCGGGCGTTTTCACCCTTTCTAGGGACTGGAAACGCACGAAGGCGTTTTCAATTTCATCGAATAGCCTTAAGCTCTTGTTGAGCAACCCTTTCGCATCTGTTATAGTACGCAGGTCTTTTCACGGAGGTGAGCAACCCGCTCCTTTCGACACCCCTTACCAAAGGAAGTCGCATGAAAAAGATTTTGAAGGTCATCGGCAAAGTGTTCGCTGGTCTGGGGATCGTGATCGGAATCTCGGCGGGCATCGCGCTCAGTGCGTGGTTCCTCTGGCAGGTAATGCCGGACAACCCCTACCACGACCAGTGGACCTGGAACTTCCCGCCGTTCCCGTTTCCGGGAATCTGGGTGGTGCTATCGGGGTTCGCACCGATGACACTCATCCTCCCTGTCGGCTTTCTCGCTGTGCAGCTCATCAAAGGGCTCATCGAGAAGATCAGGAACAAGCCAGAACCAGAGGTCGCGGAAGCCATCGATCCCTGACCCCTCTGCGGGCACCCTTCTCTCACGAGTCGAGGGTGTCCGCACGGGACATCCACCAGTCATTATTTACGGAGACCGAGAGGTCTTTTTCTTTACCGTAAGCTCGATTGACTTTTTTACTGTTTTTTGCTATAATATATGTCGACTGTCCGGAAATCTCCGGATCGCACCTATCGTCCACTGGAGGACACATGACCAAGCTCACGCTCGGCAGCCCGTTCGAGATCAGCGCCTTCCCCACCACGTACCTGCACGACGGACCCAACCACAGCGTCGATATCGCCGACCTCGTCGACGAGATCAAGACCGTGGTCGAGTTCCTCGCGTCGCAGGGCATCGTCAAGGAGACGGAGAGCTTCGGCTTCGCCGTCGCGTTCGACGGCTTCGTCGGAGACCCGATCGACCCGGACGACCCGTCCGAGTACGTCGGCTTCGTCGGTGGCTGGGGTCCCGACAAGGACCGTTACATCGCCAACGCCGTGCGCAAGCTGCGGGTGACGCTGGAGATCGAGGATGACTCGATGAACATCACCCACACCGGAGGCAACGACGACTACAACGGCGTCAAGTCCGCCGAGGACGACGGCTCGTTCCTGTGGGGCAACTTCCCCTGGGGCGGATCGACCTACACGGCGTTCGGCAAGTACGAGATCCTCGTCTCCGTCAGCGCCCTCAAGCAGGACGAGGACGACCTGGTCGCCGGCTACATCGGCAAGCGCATCGGCATGGCCTACAGCCGCGCCGATGACACTTCCGCGAAGTAACCCTTCGCGTAGGCCCCTTCGGGCATCTTCATCTCTTCGGAGGCGAAGATGCCCAAGGGGCATCTTCATACCCAGAAATATTTACAAATAGGCATAAATATGTTATTATTTATAGATGACTAACCCTGGTGATCACGTATCCGACTCTGACGGATTCGACCCAGCGCTTCTTCTTGAGCCAACCTCTGAAACGTTGGCTACTTTTCAAGATACACTCCTCGAAATTGATGCGCTCAGCCCTCTCAGGCGCACAACTTCTGTCGAAGTGGATTTTGAGGAGCCAGGCACCGGATTTTGTGTTAGCGTGTACTGTTCAATTCGAACCACCGAACCACTTGATGGTTCTGCTCCTGGAGTAACTGCCAGCTTAAGTGTATCGACTGACCACGAAGGAAATTATGTATCAACGAGTACGGTAGCAAATAATCCAGAACAAAGAGGGATTCTCGATATGATCGTCTCTCACGTCAAGGATAAACTCGAAGGCCAAGCCGAGGCAGAGTGGCTTCAGAATGCTTACGATGCGGCATCCCTACCAGATAATATCGCTGAGCGTCACCTTGTGCCTATTAAAGTCTTGCTCGATCAATCACCTTTCGAAACCATTGAGCACAGTGAACATATCGGCGTTCACCAATTTAAAGATGGTTCAAATATTTATACGGCATCTCATCAAGTAAATGCGCCGATGATAAGAGATTGGCCCGAAAGCCTTCCTATGCGCACGATGCGACTAACCACACCTGACGATACTACCTACGAGTATGACGTCTTTGTGAACGGAAAGATAAAGCTACTCGTTGATTCACCCCAAACACGTGTTCCAAGAGAAATCGCCGAATTTGAACAATCATTTAGTAGTGATCTAGGGAACGGGCTTGGCTTTACTGTCAGTGGTAGCCCTGAATTTATGCAGGGTATGACGGCAGCGATGCACGCACGTATTGAAGCGCAAAGACTCGGAGTCGACATCCCTACCGAAGGAAAAATGAGAGATTTCACTAAAGCGCTCAAAGCATCACTCCGTAGTGGTGTACTCCCTGAAGAAGATTAGACTGAATACATTATTTATCTAAGAAGCGTTGGCTGACAAAGCTCCAGTCAACCACATTCCACCAAGCGTTGACGTAATCGTCGCGCTTGTTTTTGTAATCAAGGTAATACGCGTGCTCCCAAACATCAAGGCCAAGGAGTGGTTCAGGTTGTCCATTCATCAAAGGTGAATCTTGGTTCGCAGTGGTGATAATTTCGAGATCAGGTTGCAACCAAACCCAGCCACTCCCGAAAACACCGAGTGCTTTCGCCGTAAACTGGTCAACGAAAGCTTGATAGTCGCCATATTTTTCGACAATAGCTGCTTCAAGCTCGCCTCCTGGTCGCCCGCCACCGTTTGGTGACATGACCTTCCAAAAAAGACTGTGGTTATAGTGACCACCACCATGATTACGAACCGCACCACGTATATCTTCAGGTACGACATCTAGGTTTGAGATAAGATCGACGATATCTTTGCCGGCAAGCTCATCGTGACCAGCAAGTGCAGCATTTAATTTATCGACGTAGGTACGATGATGCTTGTCATGGTGAAGTTGCATGATTTCTTTACTAATATTTTCACCTAGGCCGTCGTAATCGTAGCCAAGTTCGGGAAGTGTGAACATAAAGTCCTCCTATTCTTTAGTAGTGGTGACGTCAGGAATGGTGATGTATTCTTTCACACCATCAGATGACTTCTTGATCTTTTCAAGCTGCGCCTTGAATGCCGTCAGTGGAACATGAATAAACTCATAGTTCACTTGAGTGTCATTGATATCGATCAGTTTCACAAAATAATAGCCGTCGCCGGTGGTTGAACGGACAACTGAGGAAATGCCTCCTTTTTGGAGTTTCGCTGCAGCTGCTGCAAGACCACCATCCTGGTTAGCTTTTGGCACCCATCCTTGTACGGCATATTCGACAGTAGCTGCTGCTGATGTATTCACATCAGCGGCAATCGCCGTCAAATCAGTGTTTCCAGCTACAATCGTCTTACCAATGGTATCCGCTGTGTTTTTTGCTTCAGTATCAATCGCGTATGAAACCTTTTGACGAAGAAGTTTGTTCTCCATAGTCTGGCGATATTCTTCAGGTGACCATCCATAGTAGTCCAAAATAACTGCGTCGTAGGTCGCCTCAGATACTTCACCATCAGCAGATTGACGTTGTAATTTCAAGAACGTCTCTAGTTCGACTCCCGTGACAGTGATACCCTTCTCTTTAGCAATCTTCATCGCATAGGCATCAGCAACGGCATCTTCCATCGCTTGTTGTTTGACGAAATCAGATTGGCGCTTACCACCTTCTGTCGAAAGATTTACTTGTTCTTTTTCTTCTAGGTAATGAATAGAGCTGCGGTACTTCATTAAGTATTCACTATATTTCACTGTCTGGCCATCAACAGAGGCAACCGGCAGTGGTACTACCTTGGTAATACGGTACATAAAGTCGCTCGTATTTTGTGCGTGGTAGAGTTGCCAGTAAAGGCCAACGATCAAAAGAGCAATAACAGCAACGCCGATAATAATGGCGTTAAACACCAAACGGTGACGAGCATACTGGACAGGATACTTAAAACGACGGCCCCCAGCCAAAATACGTTCGCGGTGTTCCGCGATTGTCTCAGTGGTGATGCGTGCCGACTCTTCTACTGTCGATTTTCGGCGGATTTTATTCACTAATTTCTTCATGATCTCCTTGGCTCTCGATAGCCGTGCCAACGGCGTCTTGTAGCTTATTGTAGGTCTTCTCAGGGTGTTCAACGTAGCGAATGACTAAGTCCCCCACAAATGTCTGGATAACGATGGTTCCAAAACCAAAAACTTCTCCAGTGAATCCAGGTATATTATAGCTTATGTTCTGAATCTTTGACAGTCGCAGCTCGACAACATCTTTACCAAACAGCCCCTTTTGCGTTACCTGTCGGATACGCTGATTGGTCACGAGATAGATCGTGAAATACCACATCGTCAGGTGATAAAAAAACAGAATCAAGCCAAGAATAAAGCCGCCAAGTGGAAGGAAGAAGAGTTCTAGGTTTGATTGCCAAATAAGTGGAGGTATCGCTGTGATCACCAAAGGGATCAATAGGAGATAAAATCCTTTTCGCATCGCGATAATATGACGACGAAAAACAAATAGTACCTCTTCACCCGGTCGTTGACCTTCAAAGTCGAGTTGTGCTGATTCTTTCTGCTTAGCCATAGCCTACTCGTTGTTGTCGTCGAGGTTCACTTTAATGATGACACTAGAAGGTCCAGCGTTCATATCCATGTTAGCTGCATCATCTGTCGATTGCTTCATCAATAAAGCGTTCTGGAACGCATCATCTCGTAATTTACTTGAGACCGACACCCGAACATATTCGTTCTTGTCTGATTTAAAGTGCTGCTGTCCTCCACCATACGGCTCATCGAATAGACTGAACCCTGCGGCGGTAATCTTTTGTTTTAGATCAGCTACTGTCTCATCGACATTTGTGCCGCGTACATACGTTTTAGATGATGAAAAACTGCGACCTTTGTCCCAATCGTACACTCTCTTCTCTCCGAAGATATCACTGCCTTGAATAATATAGCTATCATCGAGCTTAATACTGTCATAGATGGCGACGATACGGTCTTTGCGATCACTGACAGTGTGTCGTGACAATGAGTACTGAGTAAGCAGTCCGATAACGACAAGTGAAACGACACCGACCAAGATGATCAATACCGTAAACGGTAA
Organism: uncultured Candidatus Saccharibacteria bacterium; assembly: GCA_964556125.1. Lineage (GTDB taxonomy): Bacteria > Patescibacteriota > Saccharimonadia > Saccharimonadales > Saccharimonadaceae > Microsaccharimonas. Next base: position 34,678 of record CAZKUW010000003.1, read on the forward strand.
CTGGTGCTTTCGAGTCTGTTTCGTCTTTTTTGCCATAAGCTTTACTGATATGGTACACCAAAACGTCGACTAAGGATACTCCTCCTAGTTAGGGAGCTGGTTAAGTGGGTCCCATTCCGGGATCATTACTGGTGATTTCTCGAGTGCTTTTTGCTGTGCTTCACTCAGAAGATCTTTTCGTATAACAACGACGTAACCATTTTTATCAAACCAATCGTTACTCATCGTGTAGTAGCCTTTCGCGCCTCGTTCGTCACCCCAGCTATTCTCTACCTTCCACTGCGCTGGCTTACCGTCAACAACGTCAACGCCAGTAATGGTAACAGCGTGATTGACCGAACTATCTCGGCTTTCGAGACGCTCTGCTTTATTCAGTGAGAAATCGACGCCAATCGTGCCGTTAAAGTCATAGGTATCGAGTGACATGAAACCTTTTTTATTAACGTCGGTAAAGATATCGCAGCCAAACCAAACACTCTCGCCTTTTTTGATCTGCTGGAAAGTGAGATCTTTAATGGCTTCCATATCAAGATTGAGCCACTTTACTTCGAGGCCATCAACGACATTACCACCATGTTGGAACTGGTAGGTTTGGAGATAGGTTTTGCTCGGACTCGGGTCATTCAACACTACGACGTAGTCGTCGAATGATTTTTTGTAATATTTCTTAAGGAACGTCACTGGCGTGAGGCCGGCGTCACGATGATATTTCTTGTCTTTGTCTTTGTAAACAAAATCGAAATGTTGCGGCGGTGTTCCGATAGCAATCGTGAGCAGTCGGTACACATCAGAGAGCATCTCTTCTTTAGCTTTTTGGATATCAGCGTCAGACTTTTTTTCCGCAACGAGTTTGCGAAGCTCTAGACCACCTTTTCGAAGACGTCGATCTAAGAGTGCGTTTAGTTGGTGCGACTCTGACGTCGAAATAGATTCAGGCATGATTGTCTGCGGCACGACACCGTATTTTTCAATCACTGAAACGGCGTATTCCCACCAACCACCATCACCTTGTGGCCATTCAAAGAAGCGAGCAACCCAACGATCATCAAGTGGCTGATCAGCAAACTCGATCATCTTTTCGAAGAAGCTGTTTGATTTCTCAAGCTTGTCCCAAAAGTACGAATAGCTCTGTGAAAGTTCGATGTCGTCGAGTTTTGCGTCTTTCGCGATCTGATGACGAATCACGTTAAGCTCCGCAAACAACCAACAACGACCACTTTGTTTCTGGTCAGTCACACTCCCCGTTTCGATCTCATCCGAGAAAACGGTCGTATTCGTCGCGCTCAGAACATTATTTTCTGACGTCGCATAAATACCATTTTTTGTGACGGCGCGTTGCATCACACTCACTTGTGAATCTTGAGTTTGTGTGGCGAATTTTTCGAGAAGCGCTGGGGTGATTGCTTTAGACATGTTCTTATTTTAGCAGTTCATGTCCCTACAGGACACTCTGCCCTTGGTATTCTGCAGCCTTTGGATATTTTGCAACCAAGGCATCAACTCGATCACCGAATGCTCGTGCTTGCTGAGGAGCAAGACCAACAAGTTCCAGTGGTCTATTAGCTACTTCTTCAAGTTCCGCAGCAGTCATGGTCACACGTTCGTCAGCAGCTAGCCTTTCGTAGAGTGATCGACTATTGTCTCCTTTACGCATATCAAGTGCAAGTGCTACTGCATGTTCTTTAATGAGCTCATGAGCATCGCGTTCCGGCACACCTGACTTTTCGAGTGCGACCAGGACTTTCGTTGATGAAACAAATGGTGCGTATTTAGTGATCTCATTTGCAATAACGTCGGGGAAGGAACCAAAACCGCGAAGTACACCAAGTGTCGTTTCAGTGAGACCGTCCGTTGCAAGGAATGAACTCTGCAACGCAACTCGACGAACAACCGAACAGCTGACATCACCCTCATTCCACTGACTTCCAGCGAGCATATCTACCATTCCCGTGTAACCATAGAGTACTGCATGAAGACCACCAATACGCTCACTCTTTGCTGCATTCATTTTGTGTGGCATGCGCGAAGAACCAACCTGTCCTTCTTTAAATCCTTCAGTCACGAGATCATGACCAGCCATAAGTCGAAGGTTTAAGGCCAGATTAGTTGGGCCTGATGTTGCCTCAAAGAGCGCATGAACAACACGGCTATCAAGGGAACGCGGGTAAATCTGTCCGACACTATTCAACACATTGTCGAAGCCAAGTTCTGAAGCGACGATGCGTTCAAGTTCGGCAACCTTGCTTGCATCACCTTCAAACTCATCGAGCATATCTTGTTGTGAACCAACTGGACCTTTAATACCTCGGACTGGATATGAACCGATCACCTGTTCAAGCGTTTCAATGCCCATCACCGTTTCTTCACCAAAATTAGCGAATCGTTTTCCCAGTGTCGTCAGCTGAGCTGGAACATTGTGGGATCGCCCTACCATCGCTAGGTCGTCATTAGCGACAGCATGATACGCCATCAGTGCCGCAGTCGAAACAAGTTTGTCTCGAACAAGCAGAAGACTGTCGCGAATTTGGACAGCTTCAATACTTTCTGTAAGGTCACGCGAGGTCATTGCACGGTGTGCTGACTGGTGACCAGCGAGTGCGTTGAATTCATCAAGTCGAGCAGTGACATCATGACCATTTCTTTTCTCGCGCTCACGCATAGAATCGAAATCAACTTGATCAACAACTGACTCGTAAGCTGCAATGACATCTTCTGGAATATCTAAACCGAGTTGTGCTTGAGCACGCATGACCGCAATCCAGTATCGTCGTTCGGCTTTTACTTTATTTTCGGGTGACCAAATTTCGATCATCTCCGGACTCGCATAACGGTCCGCTAGGATATCAGGAATTACAAGTTTCTCAGCCATACAATACTCCCCAGTTAGTTAAGACTATTCTGCAGGAGACATAAAATGTTTACAAGCATAACCACTATCGCCTTAGCGATTGGATCATTGGATAGACCGTTTGAGGTGAGAAATGATTTCATAATCTTATGATAGGAAAATCATCCCAAGCTGGGATGATTTATAGTATTGGCAACGTGGTACCCCGGGCAGGAGTTGAACCTACAACCTTATCCTTAGGACGGATCTGCTCTATCCAGTTGAGCTACCGAGGCGCTTCCCTATTATAAGGGAAATGTTGCTATTTCTTACCTGGGATGTGGCCGTGGACGATTTTTGCTTGGACGTTTTCGTAATCTGAGAAGATTTCGTCGTCGTTAAACCAAAGCGCAATTTCTTGTTTTGCTTCTTCGGGATCGCCTGAGGCGTGGAGAATGTTTGGCAAAGTACGGCCAACTGGGTTGGTGTAAGCACGCGTAATGTGGGTATAGTCACCACGGATCGTCCCGGCTGGTGAATCTTGTGGATCGGTTGTACCAACAAGTTTGCGAACGTATGAGACTACCTCAACACCTTCAAGCACAAAGACGATGACTGGGCTTCCGGTCATGTGACTCATCGTCACGTCGTAGATGTCTTGACCCCAACGACTAATAAGTTGACCAATGCCTTCATAGTGATCGTGAAACTTCTGCTCGTCTGGGCGAACCATTTTCATTGCAACGATTTTGAGACCTGCTCGTTCGAAGCGTGAGATAACCTCACCGACGATACCCCGTTGGATAGTGTCAGGTTTAAAAATAATAAGTGTTTGTTCGATTTCAGCCATAGGACTCCTTTAATTCTTGTCTATTGTACCAAAAGTACGATCATCAGCACCACTGCAAGTCCAATTCGGTACCACCCAAAGGCGGCCAATGAGTGTTTTGCCAAATAGCGCATAAGGAAGCCGACGGCGAATAGTCCGCTCACGAAGGCAATAAAGTTCGAGAAGGCCAGCGTCGGCAGGTTTGCGAGTAAGTAGTCGGTATCAGTCAGCAAGACCTTTAAAGTAACACCAATCATCAACGGCAATGAAGCGAGGAAGCTATACTCAGCCGCCTGCGCAGGCTTGAGTCCACTGAATCGTCCGGCAAGAATGGTTGCGCCAGAACGTGACACACCTGGGATAAGTGCTAACATCTGTGCTGCACCGATAATGAACGCTCGCCCGGCTGGAAGATGCTCTCCATCCTTTACTTCTTTTGCATGTGGAAGCTTTTCTGAAACCACCATGATGATACCGACGACTAACAACGTGACGGCAACGACCGACGCACTCGTAAAGAAGGGTGTTTTCTCAATGAAGCCTGCGAGTCCGAACCCAATCACTCCTGCCGGGATAGCCGTGATGAGAATGTTTCGCGCCAAGCGGTATTTTTTGCGGACGAAGATATCTTTGCAGATATCGATGATCTTCTTTCGAAAGAAGACAAGTAACGCAAGCAACGTTCCGACGTTAATAAATTCTAAGAACAGATGATCTGAAGCCCCGGACAAAAACGTTTGAGCGATCACTAAGTGACCCGAGCTACTAATCGGGATGAATTCGGTGAGTCCTTGAATCAGACCAAGAACCAGTGCAACAAGCCATTCCATTCACTCTATTGTACCGTCGCCGAACGTTTTAGGCTATGCTTAGAGCATGTATATGTCCGAATTATTGCTGGATTACATTGAGCACCTCGAAGTAGAAGGAGGTCGTTCGGCGAAAACTGCCGAAAACTATCGACTCTATCTCGAACGCTTCGTTGAATTTACCAATGACATCAAAGTTGGAGACATCACGAGTGAAGTCATCCGCAAGTATCGTTTGTGGCTCAATCGCTACAAGAATGCGACCGATGATGAGCTCGCGACTATCACGCAAGCCTATCATTTAATTGCTCTTCGTGGTTTCCTCGGCTATCTTTCTCAAAGAGACATTGAAACACTCGCGCCAAACAAAATTACCCTCCCAAAAGTCTCCCGTAAGCAAGTCACCTTCCTCCACTACGATGAAGTGCAACGTTTAATCGGTGCGATCGACCTTTCTAGTGAAGCTGGTCTCCGCGATCGCGCGATCGTCGAATTATTATTCTCCAGTGGACTTCGTGTCTCTGAATTAATTAATCTGAATCGTGACCACGTGAACACAAAACGTCGTGAATTTATGGTGCGTGGTAAAGGTCAAAAAGACCGTCCTATCTTTATCAGTGAATCGGCAGCTGATTGGGTGAATCGTTATCTCGATGCTCGTCGAGATACTCTGGCTCCCCTCTTTTTGAGCTACAGCAAAAACAATATCGCCTCAACGAGTGGTGACTTCAGGCGCCTGACGGCACGAAGTGTCCAGCGCATGGTGTCGCAATACGCTCGACTTGCCGGTATCACCAAGCATGTCAGCCCTCACACGATGCGTCATAGCTTTGCGACTGACCTCCTTATGAATGGCGCCGATATTCGCAGTGTTCAGAGCATGCTGGGACACAGCAACATCTCAACAACTCAAGTCTATACCCATGTGACGGACGAGCACTTACGCGAAGTGTATGAAAAGTTTCATAGCGAAGGTAGTGATAACTAAGGATTACACTCTGTCGAGAAGCTATTAACATCTTCTGTGACGAGGAAGTTCTTACAAATATTACCTGATACATCAACAGCCGCTTCAGGGAATGGGAAATTCGTATCGTAAAGATCGATATAAGTTTGGGTGCGACGATACTGGTCATTTGCACGGCCCGTTGAGTCAACAATTGGCTGCACGGCTTTAAAGTTCGTGCCGACCATGGTGACTCGGAAGTGAGTCGATTTATAAAGTGAAGTCAAACGAAGATACGCGACACGACTATTGTCGCCTGGGTTATTGCCGAGTGCAGTCGGCAAAGTGATATTGGCGGTACAAGCATAGCCTCCGCCACTAATCTGTCCGACACATGAAGTGCCGACAGGTGCTCCCACGGGTGTCTTTCGTGCATCACGACTGAAGTTCCAGGTATCAGGTGTGACTGCTGCGTTACTTCCCGTTGTTCCCAAAGGATACAGGAAGATGGTATTTGAGCCACTCGTGCCGTTGCTCTGTGCGCTATCAAAGTCAGTCAGTCTAAAGGTGCTTGCTGGTGATGCGCCAAACTGCATCAGTTGTGCGCGCAACATCGGTGGTCGCGTTGATGGCCAGCTATTTTGCGAAAGGAGTGGTCGGATGACATTCCCTGTGGTTGAATCGGTGCTCACTGGAGATTTTGGCTCAAGATTCACACTTCCACTCGTCTTGCCAAGATCTTCGGTCGTGTACCATTCAAGTTTAATCGTCGTAAAATTACCCGTGCTAAGAAGTGGGACGAGGCGTGATGAATTCGGCGACAGTGTCGCCACATAACTTGGCGTATCAAGTTGCATCAAAACACAAGTGTAGGCTTGGTTGAGCGCACTATCCCCTGTTGACTGCGATTGCTGAACTTGAACACCACTTGAGCTGAGGCTCGAAGGTTCAATAACATCAAGAAGTCCTTGATTACAGGTGCTCGAATTAATCGTATTACGAACGGTGTCACAAGCGCTAGTGTCACCTGTCGCACAAGTGGTCCGGTAGTAAATAAGTGCCCGTTTCGCGTCTTCAGTTCCTGCAAGAGCTGAGTCATAAGCACTCTGCGACAGGTCACCTGTCGATGCTTGCGATTGATCGCGGAGCATTAAACGCAAAAAGCTAAGGGTGACGATCGTAATAAGCAGCATAGCAAACACCACAATAAATAGTGACACCGCTCCTGATTCTTTACGTCTAAACATAACCATCACTAGTTAACCCCACTGACCACTCTTAATACAATAGTAAATTGCTGAATACTACAGTAATTTAAATCAGCGCCTGGAATATTCGGTGCTTTACAGACATATGGTGTCTTTGTCCGATCAAGGGCATTGAGATCGCTTGTGCCAATCGAGTAAGAGATCTTAAAGAGTTGTTGACCAGATAAACTATCCACGCTCGTCGCACTCGAGACGACGTTAAAGTCATGAAGGACGAGGTTGTGATCCCCTAGTTTCAATAATTCAACAGCACCTGTTGGCGGAATATTTGGATACTTACCTTGTGCGTTCGGTATACAGTAGGTCGCCCCTGCATCAGGAACTTTTACAAAGGACATTTCGTAGCGTACGGTACCGTTAGCGTCTTTGTAGACGTTATCGTTCTTATTCGGCGATGAATATTGATTGCGATTCGTGTCTTGTTGCGTCAATGCTGTGCCGTAGTTCCATAGATAGCTATATTGACCGAGACACAGTCTTCCGCCCCATGGTTTATTCACATAGCGATTATCTGAAGCTGCGACCGAGAAGCTACTTGATGAACGAAAAGCACTATCCAGTTCATCACCGATCGAACGAGAGTTAACGTTAATTTCACGAAGAATTGAGCCACGATTGTAAATGTTTGCGATTTGAACAATCGTCAGCGCAATCGCAAGAAGCAACATAGCAACAAAGGCCATCGCGAGCATCAACTCAATAAGGGTAAAGCCCTGTTGTTTTTTAACCACGTGGTTCATATAACCTCACAATCGTTCCAATCGTCATTGGTGGGCCTTGCCCAGGATTATCCCAACAGGCACGGATATGAAAATCAATATAGCGAGTATTGTTTTGATTTGTATTGCCGTTAGATTGTGAGCGGATACCTTCAATCCAAATACCCTGAGCCTCTTGCAACACCTCACCTGTCTGAGTATCGAAGGTAAGCTGTGAGAATGTCACCGACGGCTTCAATTTTGTTCCCCCAGGCTCAAATTTACCTGTTGCTGGGTTGAGAATAAAGCTTCCCGATGGTGGTGTCGGACAGGTCGTCACGGTACCAAAAGGAGAAGCGGTTGTTGCGGACAGAGTTGAGGTCATCGTCGCCCATTGTCCTGCAGGCGTATCAGTTGCATAGCTGATGCCAGGTTGAAATTTCGCTACGTATGCATCGTGGAGGAATCGTAAGGTCGTCGACTGCGCATCAATTTGTTCACGGACGAGAGTTGTCTCAAGTGCTCGCTGAGAAGCGATCGAACCTTGGTTCATAATCGTCATGGCACCCACGATAACAAGGCTCAAAATGCTAAAAGCGAAGAGCACTTCGATCAATGTATCACCGCGTTGTCGTCTTAGTTGCATTTGCCCACCAATCCAGCATTAATATCAGCAGCGGACACTAGTGATGTCTCGGTTGAGTCGCTCCGAGATTCAATACCCGTTCCGTCCTGAGTGGTCGCAGAAATATAAACGGACAATTTTTCTGGAACGACGGTTGGGTAGCTGATGCCTGCGTTATTACTTGCGGTCGGATCGACACAAATTACTCTTGATGCCTGTCCTGGTACAGCAGTCGTTGTGGCAAAAAGCATCGATTTTAACGTTGCTGGAGTGATCGAGTTAATCGCTGTCACACTATTACTCGTAAAGGTATAGGTCGTTCCACTACTTGGTGAACGAACGATTAATATAGCGATTGATCGTGGGGCTGTCGTCGCACCTACTTTATCGTATGAAGGGCCTGTCTTTGCCCACGCAATACGCGCTCCCCATTCGAGTTCGGTTGTTTCAATACTCGTCGTTGAAATCGTCAGACTGTAATTATTGCTCAGTTCAAGCACATCTGAAGTCTGTGGGGTCGTTGAGGTTTCGTAACCTACGACAGTTGCAGTCGAAATAGCTGTATCCGAAATACCAATGTAGCGACCGATGAGTACACACTTACTTTGACCTGCAGCGACGGTTGCCCCTCCTTGGACTGGCCCGGTTGCACCAGTACATGACCAGTTGGCGTTACGGTCGTTACTGACGTAGGCTGTTTGAGAATATTGATCCTGTAATAATGACTTTAGAGATACGACACTATCGCGGTAGCGTTGATTCGTAATGGAACTTCCTACTCCGACGAGCAATGACCCAATTAATACACCGGTAATCGCCAAGACCAGCATCGTTTCGATAATCGTGAATCCCCGAGAAACCTGCACGCGCATATGAGGTCATTATAGCATAAGCGTGATGTGAAAAGCTGCTAGTAAACCGAGAAAAGATAGAGGTCAACGATCATAAGACCGACAAACTTCGCCAAGATTGCTCCAGCAATAAGAAGCGGGCCAAATGGCATATGAGAATTTCGCTCCATACGCTTCGTTGCAAGCATCGGGATAACAATAAGTGTTCCGATTAAATTAGCAAAGAAGAGCGCAATTAGAGCAATGCGCCAATCAGCAATCAGAAGCGCCAGACCTGCACCAAGCTTAATGTCACCGAACCCAATCCAACGACCGTTAGAAATGAGGTACAGCAATAAATACGTGCCACTAAGGATCAGTAAGCCCCCCAGGATGCCGAGAAGTGCATCAAATGGCTTTGGATCAATTGCAATCGTAAGGATAGCTGTGAGAAGCCCCACACCAATGAGTGCATAGTTAATACGATCAGGTAAAAGAAGCCACTTAGCGTCGTAGGCAAAAAGCATTGCCATCAATACTCCCCCAGCGAGCCAGAGTGCAAAGATCAGACACGGAACAACACCGACGAGAGTCACTGGCCAAAACACAAACGAAAGAACAAAGAATGCTGCGACACCGAGCTCGATGATTGGTTCAAAATAGCCGATTGGCTTACGACACTCGCGACAACGTCCGCCAAGATTCAACCAACTAAAGAGTGGGATGAGATCTTTCCAGGTAAGTTCATAGCCGCAGTGCAGACACTGAGAACGGTCTTTTGTGACAGAGTGTTTTAAGAGTTTTGCAAGCTTGGTATATTCTTTTTTATCGACTTCTTCACCGGCTTTCTTGTCGTCTTTGAGTTGACGAGCACGGAGCCGCCAGACAGTCGCGCCAGCGAAACTACCAAGGACTAGTCCGAGGAAACCGAGGCCGATAGCAATAAGAGATGTAAGCATATGTTCAATGATACCAGGTAAGGGCTCAGGGAACTAATTATTGAGACAGTAGAATCCACCACCCTCAAGGGCAAGACGGAAGGCCACTTTTCGACTTCCAGCGGCAGTCACTGTGTCGGCGCTCGCCGTACTACAAGTAGCGCTGTTGTTGTAATAGATCACGTTTTGAGAACCGTTAGCGAAAGTTGGTGACTGTGCAGTACCCGCTGCTGCACCAGCAGTCAGCACATAGGTCGTACTGTTTGCACCCGTACCCGTTGCCGGTGCACCAGATGGATCAACGAAGGTATCGTTACCGATCGTGAGATAGTTCGTAATAAAGCCAGACCAAAGTGCTGGAGTGTTTGGCACGTTACCACGGTTTGAACTACTGTAGTTCGTAAGCGCAGTTTGGAGACGTGACATATCGTTTTTGCGCTGTGTATCGCGCTGGTTACGCTGAAGAGCTGGGAGGGCGATAAACACCATCAAGAAGATAAGACCGGCAATGGCAAGCACCAATACCACTTCGATGATTGTAAATCCTTTTTTTTCTTTGAGACCGTTCATAGGAACTTTTTCCACCTTTCGAATGAACTATTATGCATACTGCTTGTGTTTATAGTACCCGACACCTCGGGGTTTGTCCAGGTTTTGCGCCTAAATATTGACCCCGTTTACCAATCCGTAAATCGGAAGCAAAATTGCTCCCACCATTCCACCGGCGACAATCGCGAGAACAACCATCAGAATTGGTTCAATGGCCGTCGAAATTGTCTTAATCTGTTCATCGAGCTCATCTTCGTAGACTTGAGCGACTTTACCGAGCATCTCATCAATACGTCCTGACTGCTCACCGATCTTAATCATCTGCGGAACGAGTGACATAATCACTGTTTCTGGCTCGAGAGCAACCGACAGAGCTTTACCACCCTTCACCTTGTCCGCAGCACGGTTGATGCTTTTTTGAATCACCGTGTTATTAACGGCGGTTGAAGTGACTTTGAGCATGTCGAGCATACTGACTCCGGTCGAAAGCAGCGTTTGACCAGTCCTTGTAAAGCGCGCCATGTAGAGTTTCTGGATCATTTTCCCAAAAATCGGCACCCGGATTTTGAAATTATCTTTAAACTTAATACCCGCATCGGTTTTCAAGAATTGGAGCAAGAAGTAGATGCCGACACCAACGACAATGATAACAATCCACCAAAACCTTTGTAGACCGCTGGCAGTGTCCACCATGATTTGAGTCAAGAACGGCAATTCTTTACCGAGGTCATGGTAGAGTTTCTCCACTTGCGGAACGACGGTGAAAAGCATAAACAGGAGTACCATCATAATAACAACGAGGACAATAATCGGATACGTCAACGCTCCTTTAATCTTGCTCATCGTGGCTGCATCTTTTTCTTGTTGTGTCGCAACGCGCTGCAATGAGTCGTCCAATGTACCCGAAAGCTCACCTGCTGAAACAAGAGAGATAAAGACGCCGTCAAAAACGTGAGGGTGTTTTGCAAACGCAATCGAGAGTGACTTACCCCCTTCAACGTCACCAACAATTTCTTGAACAACCGACTGCAGTTGCTTGTTTTGGGTTTGTTCGAGCACCGTGTGTAAGCTCTGAGACAGTGGCAAACCGGCACCAATCAAGGTGGCGAGCTGACGCGTGAAGACCACTTTATCTTTCGTAGTGATGCGTCCGGTAATACGAGCGAGGAACGAACCGTCGCCTATCTGCTCTTTAATCGACAAAGGAACAAAGCCCTGCTTGATCAGCATTTGTGCGGCTGAATTTTCTGACTCAGCCTGAAGTGACGCCTTGGTGATCTTGTTGGTCGCCTGGTCACGGGCTTCGTAAGTAAACTTCTTCACGAACTAGCCTCGCATTAATCTTTCGAATTCAGTCAAATCAACCGCGTATTCACGCGCTGCATCATAGGTTACTGTTCCAGCTTGGACGAGACTGACGAGTGTACGGTCCATCGTCTGCATGCCCTGGTCGGCACCCGTCTGGATAATAGCGTCGAGTTGGTGCGCTTTTCCTTCACGGATAATGTTACGGACTGCTGGGTTGGCAACCAAAATTTCAGCCGCTGCAACCCGTCCTCCACCAATCGATGGTACGAGACGTTGTGACACGATAGCCATCAAAATGTTTGAAAGCTGTGCACGAATCTGTGGCTGTTGGTGTGGAGGGAACACGTCGATCATACGGTCGATTGATTGTGCCGCTGAGTTAGTGTGCAACGTTGCGAAGACAAGGTGTCCCGTTTCAGCAATCGTAATTGCTGCTGAGATTGTTTCGAGGTCACGCATCTCACCAATCAAGACGACATCTGGGTCCTGACGAAGACTTGAACGAAGTGCCGCCGAGAAGCTGTATGTGTCATAGTGAACTTCACGCTGCACCACGACGGATTTTTTTGACTTGTGAGTAAACTCGATCGGATCTTCAATCGTAATAATATGGTTTGATTTCTCAGTGTTAATCTTATCGACAAGGGCTGCAAGCGTCGTCGACTTACCTGACCCGGTTGGACCGGTAACAAGGACAAGTCCACGTGGGTAATCAGCAAATCCAAGAACGACATTTGGCATGCCGAGTTCTGTGATCGATTTAATTTCGTTCGGGATCAAACGCAGTGCAGCCGCAAGGTTTCCTCGTTCGTGGAATGCGTTGACACGGAAACGACCAAGCGTTCCGAAGGCGAATGAAAAGTCGAATTCTTTATCTTTCAGAAGAATCTGGCGTTGATCTTGGTCAAGAATGGCAAAGATAAGTGTTTCAACACCTGCTTCATCTAAAGGGTTAAAGCCGGCGACAGGCACTAGAGAGCCGTCAATACGAAGCATTGGTGGTAGTCCCACCTGTAAGTGAAGGTCAGAAGCTCGTCGTCGGACGACTTCTTCCAGGAGCACTTCGATTCTCAATTGTTGGTTCTGCATGTTTATTCCACCCTTTTATGCTGTGTCAGATGTGACGCGGTTAACTTCCTCAATGGTTGTGATGCCAGATAGTGCCTTTAGGTAGCCATCTTGGCGCATAGTGATCATTCCCTGTGATACGGCCAAGCGCTGAATCTCAGAACTTGTTGCGTGATCGATAATCAATTTTTGAATATCGGTGTTCACATCCATGACCTCATAAATACCGGCTCGCCCACTGTAGCCTTTTGGCGTTTGCGGGGTATCGATACCTCTTACCAAAGTATAAGCGCTTTGGCCCGCCAAAGGAAGGTCTTTGTATCCTAAATCAGCAGAAACCCTCGCAACATCTTCTTTGGTTTTCGGCAAAAGATGGCCAATCGTTGCATTGATATTTTGTGTTTCAATCGGACTCGACTGATAGGTTTCCCTTTTTGTCGACACACGACGCACCAAACGCTGACCAATAATTGTGTTCACCGTACTGGCGATCAAGAAGGGTTCAATATCCATATCAAGCAGACGCGGCAAGACACCAGCAGCACTGTTTGTGTGGAGTGTACTAAACACCAAGTGTCCGGTAAGGGCTGCCTGAACGGCAAGACTAGCCGTCTCTGCATCACGGATCTCTCCCACCATCACAACGTCAGGGTCCTGACGCAAGATTGAGCGTAGCCCATTGGCAAAGGTGAGTCCGACTTCTGCGTTCACCTGGATCTGGTTGACTCCTTCCATCTTGTACTCGACTGGGTCTTCGAGCGTGACGATATTGACGGTGTCATTCTTAATTTCTTTAATCAAAGCGTATAGACTGGTCGACTTACCCGAACCGGTTGGTCCAGATGTCAGCACCATGCCGTTTGGCCGTTTAATACCATGACGGATCACACGAAGTGCACGGCCCGCATAACCCATTTCCTGGATATCAAAGCTGTTACCTGTTTTGTCGAGGAGACGAATGACAATTTGCTCACCCCAAACAACTGGGCTGATGGCGATACGAAGGTCAACTTCTTTCCCAGCAATTTTGACGGCGAACTGGCCATCCTGCGGCACACGGTGTTCGTCGATCTTGAGGTTCGCCAAGATTTTTACACGACTTACGAGAGCTGGCTCAATACTCTTTGGGAGTTGCATCACTTCACGAAGCACACCGTCAACGCGACAACGGATCTTCAAAGCGTTCTCGAGGGGCTCGACGTGAATATCACTGGCACGAGACTTAATCGCGTACTCCAAAATCTTGCTCAGCGCCTGACTGATCGGTGAATCCTGAACAATCGTCTTTACTTCACTGGCTGATTCAGCGTTCGCTTCAGCCTGTGAGACTTCAGCCGCCTTGTCGACGTCAGAAAGATCGGTACGGTATTGGTCGAGAACGTGACGGACGCCTGATTCTGAGGCCATGAAGACCTTGAGAGGACGTTGGATACGGTTAGCAAGGTAGTCGACCGCTTGGACGTTATTCGCATCGATCATTGCGACAGCGAGACGGTTTTGCACTTCGGCAAGCGGAACCGCCATGAAGCGTTCTGCAACATCTTCAGGGAGTAACCCGAGAATGTTTTGGTCAATGATCGTATTGGAAAGGTTCACATAAGGCACGCCTGATACCTGAGCTATTGCATGGGTCAAAAGCTCATCATCAATGATGTTTTGTTCATTTAGGAGACTGAATAGTGGTTTTTTAGCTTGAATTGCTTGTTGCTCAGCTTGCTGCAAAACTGCAGAGGCAACTAACCCCTCGTCGATGAGAAGTTTTACTAATTTCTGTTGTGTATCATCAGTCAGTAATGGCATGGTAATCCCCCACTATTACTTCGTCTCGTCCGTTGTATCGGTTGTCGTATCAGTCGCAGTCTCGGTCACCTGGACTTCAACTGATGGGTTAATGGCGTCGTCATTAAAAATTGCTTCACTTGGATCTTCGACAGCGCTGTTGATCGGATCAACCGTTTGCACCTTTTGTCCCTCTTCGATCATGCCACCGAAAATACTATTACCAATCACATAAGCGACACCAGCACTAATAGCGATGATGAGAACAATTAAAGCCATGTCTGTTTTTTTCATGGTTTGACCACCTTATCATAGAGCTTAACTTCTTTTGCTGGTTCGTAGAAGGCGCGTCCTTCAACGGTCATCACTTGTGTGGTGCCTTGGTTCTCAATCTGGAGACGAGTCACATCAAAGGTACGAATTGAACGTTCGATATTTGTCAGTGCTTGACGAAGTGCTTCAGAGCTACCACTCACTGAGAAGCGGAAAGTGATCTGATTGTCGCTCGCTGCTGCTGTTTGCGTACTTGAATCAACCGTATCGCCACCACTCAGTGATTCGATACCAACAACAGGGTCAACTTGAAGACTGACGATCGTGAGGCCAGGGACACCCGCAAGGAGTTTATCTTGTAATGAGGCTCCGAGTGCTGTTGAGTTAGTGGCGGACGGCAATGCATCGAGAATCACCTGAATCGTTTGGTCGCTTTCCTTTGCTTTGTTCTTTGTCAAAGCAGCATTCGTATCAAGCACACGAATCGCTGTTTCAAGTTGTGGCACTACCTTATTATTCGCATCGAGAACGCTTATCGTCTTATTCTTTTCAATGAGTACTTTTTCGTTGAAGATCAACTTTTGTGCAAGGAAGACGGTTGAGACTAAGGCAAATCCGATAATCGCTGAAGCTCCGGCAATCCAAATAAACATGGTGCGGTTCGCTTTTGAAATCTGTGTGCGCTTTCGGATCGCTGGATCATTTGGTTGCATTAGTTTGTCCCCTCTGTATCTACTGCTTTATCAGCGAAGATCGTCTTTGGAATACCGATATACGAGTCAGTCACGTTACCGCCATTGATAAGGACAATTGTCGGAGTTGCAATCTTTGGAGAGAACAATTCTTCGGCGTAGGTAAAGCTAATAGTAAATCGAAGTACCTTGTTGCCGGTCTGATCTTCACCGTAGCTAATGTTGCTTGTACTGATATCGGACGCGAGAGGCACATCAATCGTTTGATCGCCTTCTTTGTAACGAATATTTGCCGCAATGATAGTCTTCTTAAAGGTTTCGAGGGCTGCGTAACCGCTACTCGCCTGACCTTCGATCTTAAGAGACCCTGTTTCGGTATCGATAACGATATTAGAAATCTGAACATCATTTGGTGACGGTGGAATAATCGCTGCAAGGACATCAAACACTCGAGAGTCGATCTTTTTATCATCATTGAGCGCATTCATCTTTGTTAATTGATTTTGAATCGTCAAAAGTTTTGAAAGATCTTCGTTCGCCGCAAGCTGAGCGCCACCCTTTTTAATTGCATCGTCAGCCAATGCATGTCGGACAGTCTGAACACCAAAGGTATAAATAGCGAGGACTGCCACGACGGCGATAGCAATGATGGTTGCGGTAATTGAAATCGAGATAACCGTCGCACGAATACGGCGCGCCATAATAAGTTCACGCTTTACATCAGGGACGAGGTTAATTTCAATCATTAGTCGTTCCCTCTTTGCGCCAAACCGATGACTGTCGCGAATTCAGACGCCACTGTCATAAGCTGTTGCTGATCATTCTGAGAAACACGGACTCGCTGCCAAGGATTTGCAAGCGCTGAAGGAATACCCACTTTCGCGGTGACGTAGTCGCCAAATTGTGGAACGATCGCGCTAAAACCAGAAAGCAAAATACCACCGACAGGGGTATTCGGGTAACGAGTTTGGAAGAACTTAATCGATTTTGTAAGCTCGGTCGCAAAATTATCGAGCGTTGATTCGATCGCACGGTATACTTGGCCTTCAAGACGGTCAGGCGCGAGACCAAATTTCAAGATAAACTGACGAGCTTGGTCTTCTTGAACGTTCAAGTTCTGAACGGCAGATTTCACCAGTGTACGAATACCCATTGGAATTGTGCGAACAAGCCGTGGTGTGCCGTTAAAGGTAATAGCGAGGTCTGTCGACTGTTCGCCAACGTCGATAATCAAACGAGCGTCTGTGATACCGTCAGGAAGCAGTGAACGAACCATCGCCAGCGGGTCTGGTTCAGCGGCAATGACGTCAAGGCCGAGGCTCTCAACGAACTCGAGGCGTTCCTCTGCGTAAGAGTTCGCCGTGCTAGCAAGGAGTACTTCCTGTTGTTTCGGGTCGTGAAGTGATGGACCGAGCAATGCCCAGTCAACTTTCGCTTCGTTAACCGCCATAGGAATATATTGATCAACTTGGTACTTCATCGTACTCTTGAGCTCGGCTTCAGGCATGGTCGGCACTTCAATCACCGTCGTAAATGTCTTGCTCGATGGTAAACCGATAACAACGTTCTTTGTTTTGATACCACTCTGCCCTATCGCTGTCATGATAACTTCACCGAGTTTGCGCTGTGCTTCCGGCGTGTTTGTTGAAGCTGTTTTTTCGTCTAGAGGCGCATAGCCAAAGTGATCAAGCGACCAACTATTGGGACCAGTCGAAGAGATCTGCAGTACTCTGACAGCATTTGTCCCTATGTCTAGAGCAAAAAAGTCGCCCACGCCTTTTAGTAGTGCCATATTGCCCCTCATTATACCTAAAGCATAAGCGTAAAAGCAAGGAGAGAAAGGCTAAAATCGCGGCGGTAGTTCAGTTTGGTACGTGGTTTCGATGCGGCCGCTTGATGCAGCGCGTGAAAGTCCCCACAAATAAGCGTCTGGGCGAAGGTTAAAGATCTCTGCAGGCGTGCCTGAGTCTTCTGCGTTACCAGAACCGAATGTTCGGTACAAAAGGAGTCTACCGGCCATCACAGGACCATTCACGACGAGCTGTTTGTCACATCTCACTGCATTGATGTCCGCTTTTGCAACATCCGAACAGGTATTGACACTCCCCTTTGTCACCAGCCACGCGTCGACTTGAGTAACATTACTGAGAATGTTGATATTATCCGCAATAATCACCAGTTGTGGGATCTCGTCGATTGAATTCATGGTATCCGTGGCGTAAGTTGGGTTGCCCGAGATAGTCACTGTCGAACCAATCGCATTGATGATGGCTGATTGACCTTTGGCGATCGTTCCACCGGTGATGTTGATATTGCCAGTGCCATCATAGACTCCATTGAGACCAGTGACGTCAACATTTCCCGAGAGAGATCCTGTCGCCAGAGATTTTGGAAAAGTCCCCGCAACGTCCGGAATAATTCGGCTGGTATTGAAATTGCCGAGTGTTGGAGATGGCGTACTTGAGCAGTTGGTTCCAGTACCATTTGCATTAGTCAGGATCAAGAAACTATAGCTACAGAGTGTTGCGTGAGACAGTCCACGACCAGCAAAAGCTGAGCCTGAGCCAATCCCCTTCACAACACCTGTTGCCGCAATGCCATACTCGCCCCAACTTCCATAAATACGGTTTGTTGTCTCGAGTGTTTTACAGTCAGAATAGTAATAGATCGCATCGTACGGCAGTTTGATCTGCATGACGTTATTGGCATACACATTTCTCACGATCATACGATACTTATGGTAGGGCTTCACTGTGAAGCTATAGGATGCCGTTTGGCCATTTTGCTCACCATTAGAGGGGGTTGGACTTGGGCTGACAACCGTTCCATCTGTCTCATCTCTAATGCTGACACTGAATGGTGTCGGTTGTACCCCTCTATTGCCGTTGTCCCCATCATAAATCTGAGCCACAGCAGTCAGATTACCCTGCGCCTGACATTGAGTACCAAATGGAAGATTATACGTGTGATACTGACCGCATCCGCTTCTATCACGGGAATCACAGCGAGCATCATTTTCGACGGCAAAGTTTTGGGCATTAGCTGCGTAGTATCCGATGATACCTGGAGATGGGACACTTAATCGATAATTGATGACCGGATAACTCGCACCGTTATTCACAATCGTTGCTTGGACAAGGCTGTAATAGAATCCCGTGTTAGGGTCATACTGAAAGCCATAGACCTGGAATGAACCGTTGTTCTGGAGTGTTGTCGTTGATTTAGTCCCAGCAGAGTTTGTATATCTAAAACTTACTTTTGCCTTTGTACCACTTCGATTTTCAAATTTGAATGAACTTGCTGTCATCACAACAGAGCCGGGATTGTACGTGTAATAAATCGGAACATAACTACTCGTCACCCTTACTTCAGGAGTGTCTTCGAGAGCATAACGAATACCACTATTGAAGTCTGCTGTATCAGGACCACTACTCCCAATAGCATGCGCCTGTCCAATGTAAAAGAATGATCCTAAAAGACTCAGTATTAAAAGCCCTGCACTGAGGCGAATCATCTTCATTATGTCTCTGTCTTGGAGTAACGTTTTCATGTGCCGCCTATCGATATTTCGTTGTTTGACTTGCGTTAACTGTTGATACACCTGTTGCTGGCTGATCAATGAATCCAGCGCCTGCACGGATATCACCACCCCACACCTGGAACTTTGGTGCCTTCGCTATAATCACACAGAATGGATCGCTATGACGCCAGTTTCCATTGCCTTGAGAAATTGGAGCGACGGATAACGCATAGCAAATCTTTGTACCTAGTGGGAAGTCGCCAATCGCTTGTTGTCCGACGGACAGACCTGTCGTCCCCCTCCCAAATACCTGCGTACCACTGGCGACTGCAATCGCGCTATACCCATAGTAATTTTCAGGTGGCGAAGCTGAGTCACCTTTCCCAGGTACCCCAGAGCCTTTTGGAACGATAAATGTCACGACCTTCCAGCTCGTATTCTTACTGGATGACGTTGAGCCGGTAGGCGCAGCGTTAGAAACAATCGGCGTTAAGGTCGCTTTGTCACTACCCCCACTGTCACCATCAGTAAAAGCAGGTGTTCCAGTGATCGTTGGTGTTAACTCGTAGTTATAGGGGTTATAACAAAACCATGCAACGTTCGATCCGAATACATAGCTCCCCTTATCCTCGATTGAATTGAAGTGGGACTGAGCAGTTGCGATACTCAGCCAGTTTCCCCCGTAGTCACCCTTATACTCGGTCCAGTTAGTGCTGTATCCTCCTGCTTCATATCGATACACCTTTGCATTATTTCCAGAGTTATCTCCCCCAGGAGCTTGGACAATAAACGCATCGACTCGGGAAGCACCTTCTGAAATACACTGTGAACGAACCGTACTCCACGGTCCTCCTGAACTCCATGAATCTGGACCCGACGCACTGTTAACGTCGTAGCTATACCAGCCAAAACCATTTGTCGTGTAATACGAACCAGTGTCACTATCACTCGTTGGGGTGCCGGCGTCACCAATCGCTGCATTCGCACTCGGTGTAAACAAGAACAACTGTACTGCCGCAACGACAAATAGCCCTGCTACTATCGACAACGATTTATAACGAAACGTCATTAATTTCCCCTACCTGACAGTTGGCTCAGGTACTGGCCAGCTTTATCTGTATCGCCGAGTTGTGTATAGGCGACACTAATCGCAGCGTAAATCGTTCCCTTGTACTTAGCATTGCTCTCGTACTTTGTGGCTAAAGGAAGGAGAACATCATCTAGGGCCTGTTGAGCCTGATCAGTCCCGAGGAGAAAATTAGCCTTCTCGATATTTGCCTGAACAATATAGTCATCATCTTGAGTTGCATTCGCCGTCGTGACTTGTTCATCAACAATCTTTTTAGCTTCTGTTTTTGATTTATCATCACCTGCAGCAAGAAGCGTGGTGACTTTTTCTCTTGATGCGGCTATTGCCTGTGCGTGGGTTTGTGGAGCAGCCGGTGCTTCGGTGACTGTTTTCGCTGGTAAGAGGAGGGTAACCACTGCAAAAGTACCGCCTCCTAGGACGACAATCGCAATGATAATGCTGATGATAATCTTTTTGCGAGTGAACTTGAACGCCATAATACCCCGTTATTCCTTATTGCTTTGAGTATAATATACCGCTTATGCGAATACAATTGATATCTGTTAAAATAAGCCTATATGAGTTTATCTATTGGTATTGTCGGCCTTCCAAACGTCGGCAAGTCTACCCTCTTTAACGCTTTGACCGACAACAATATCTTGGCGGCTAATTATCCATTCGCAACCATTGAACCGAACACCGGAATCATTGCTGTCCCTGACGAACGGCTCGCTGTTCTCAAAACGATGTACTCAGCAGAAAAAGTCATCCCAGCAACGGTGACGTTTGTGGATATCGCTGGTCTCGTGGCTGGTGCTAGTAAGGGTGAAGGTTTGGGAAACAAGTTCCTGGCGAACATTCGTGAATGTGACGCTATCGTCCATGTTGTCCGTGCCTTCGAAGATCCTGATGTCATCCACACTTCTGATGACATCAATCCAAAAAATGATATTGAGACGATTAATACTGAGCTCATCCTGGCTGACTTACAATCGCTCGAGCGCCAAATCCCAAAGATCGAACGTGAAGCAAAGGCTAACCCTTCTGCACGTGCACAGATTGAGCAGATCAAATCACTCCAGAACTCTCTTGAACAAGGCATTCTCATTTCAGAGATGACCGACGTGAACACAGAACTTATTCAAGAACTGCAGCTCCTCAGCGCGAAACCAGTCATCTATGTCTTCAACGTCGATGAGTACACACTCGGAAACGAAGACAAGAAGGCCACTCTCGCCTCTCTCGTCGCACCGGCAAAAAGTGTATTCATCTGCGCCAAGCTCGAACAGGACCTTCGTGGCCTGAGCGATGCTGATGCTCGCGAATTACTCGATGCCTATAACGTCGGCGAATCAGGATTGGCTCAACTCGCCCGTGTTGCTTATGACACCCTGCAGCTCCAAAGCTACCTGACCGCAGGACCAAAAGAAGTTCGCGCGTGGACAATTCACCAGGGTGATACCGCTCCAAAAGCAGCCGGCGTCATCCACACCGACTTTGAAAAAGGTTTTATTGCCGCGCAGATTGTTGATTTCGACGATCTGGTCACCGCTGGTTCAGAATCAGCTGCTCGATCGGCCGGTAAGCTCCGCACCGAAGGTCGTGACTACGTGATGCGCCCAGGTGATGTCGTTGAATTCCGATTCAACGTGAGTAAGTAAAACCTCTCTTGGTTCCCTTTTGCACCAGCCACTTCACTATCGCGTTTGTCGTTAATGACGAATAAATCCCTCGTCCAATTTTCAAAATCTTTTAAAATCTGACGACGAATGGCGTCATTTTTTATGACCCCTTTATTAATCTGTTCACGTCCGGCTTCAAACTGCGGCTTTACCATCGCAACGATTTGCGTTTCGGGGCCACTCAGTTCCCGAGCAACGTGCGGCAAAATGTCACGCAGACTAATGAACGATACGTCGATGACAATAATGTCTGGCTTGTCCTCTAGTCGGAAGTCACGAATATCGGTCTTTTCATGTAGTGAGATCTTTGGGTGTTTATGAAGGCTCGGGTGTAGCTGATCCGTCCCAACATCAACAGCGTAGACTTTCTGAGCACCGTTTTGCAGTGCAAAATCGGTGAATCCTCCTGTACTACTGCCGACATCAAGCACTGTTTTATCTCTAAACTGAAGGCCAAGGATCCGAGCAACGCTTGCGAGTTTTAGCCCAGCACGGCTCACATACTGTTCATCAGCATCGAGTTTAATATCAGTGACGGCGGTAACAAAGAAACCAGGCTTTGAAATCACCTGGCCGTTTACTTTGACTTTGCCGAGCTTGATCCAGCTCTCGGCTTGAGAGCGGGTCGCTGTCATGCCACGACGAGTGAGTTCTACGTCGAGACGCTTTTTATCCATGAAGGATTAGTCCTTCTTTCGTTCGCGGTATTCGCCGGTCGAAGTATCGATGGAAATAACATCATTCGTTTTGATGAATGAAGGTACTTTTACGATAAGTCCTGTTTCCATCGTCGCGTCCTTGAGAACACTGCTCGTGGTATCACCTTTCACAACGTCTTCAGCGTAGGTCACAGTCAGGAAAACATTCTTTGGAAGCTCAACGTTGATCACGCGACCATCGAAGAACTGAAGACTCAGTTCATCGCCTTCTTTAAGGTAACCTTTTGAATCTTCGACGATATCAGAGGCTAGCTGGAATTGTTCGAAAGTAGAAGGGTCCATAAAGTAGAAGCTATCACTATCGTTGTACAGATACTGTACAGTTTGATTGTTCACTTCTGCTGAATCGACTCGCTCCTGACCCTTAAACGTCTTCGGAATAACACTTCCGTCGATAAGGTTCTTGAGCTTTACGTTCACGATGCTTCCACCGCGTCCCATTACCTTCTGGTTGTAATCAATCACCTTAAAAGGCTTATTGTCGATTTGAACGACAACACCCTTTTTTAGATCAGTAGGCTGATACGAAGCCATGGTCTTATCCTTGAGATACAAATGGTAGTAACGCGAGGTGGCGAGCACGCTTGATAGCGACAGCGAGTTGACGTTGTTGCTTAGCACTGAGGCCAGTCTTACCTACTGGTTCGATTTGGCCGTAGATGTTGATGAAACGTTGCAGCGTTTTGACATCTTTGTAGTCAAAATATGCTGGAAAGTCTTTCTTAGATCGTTTTTGCATCATTATATATTTCTCCTAAATATCATTATCTAGCAGGACTAGAATGGAATTTCACTTAAATCAATTGGTTTGTCGTCGATGTCTTCAATGACAACGTCGTCAGATTTGCTCGAGCTAGCGCTTGAGCGAGGGGCTGAACTTTGGATACCGCCACCGTTACTGTCACCGTTTGGACCGTCAAGGAAGGTAACGTCAGTTGCGGTTACTTCAACGCGTGAGCGTTTTTTACCGGTTTCTTTGTCGTCCCAGCTATCTTGTCGCAAGCGACCTTGAACGAGGACGCGACGACCTTTTCCAAGGTATTGCATCACGAGTTCGCCGAGTTTTTCCCAGGCAGTAATTTCAAAAAAGTCTGCAGCGTCGTCTTGACCGCCACGGTCGACAGCAATGCTAAAGTTAGCGATTACCTTACCGGTTGATGTAGTGCGCTGTTCTGGGTCTCGTGTGAGACGACCCATCAAAATGACTTGGTTGATACTCTTTGCCATGGTCCCTACTCCTCCTCTTTGACTTCCTCGCGGGTGTCAGCTTGTTTTGCTTGCTCTTCGAGAGCGCGGCGAGCCTTCTCATTTACTGTTACCAGTAGGTAGCGAAGTACTTCGTCGGTAATGTTGAAGATATTGCTAATCTTCAAAGGTGCGTCAGCTGGTAATGCAACATCCATGTAGACGTAAACGGCGAATTCCTCGCGTTTGATTGGGTATGCAAGTTTTTTCTTGCCCCAGTTGTCTTCACGGGTGATGGTACCACCGGCGTTTTTAATGATATCGCGCACTTTGTTAAGTGGCGTTTCCAGATCTGCTTCCAGATCAGGGTGAATCAGAACGGTTAGTTCATATTCTTTCACAGACTCTCCTTTTGGAATCCGGGTTTATCCGGATGCTTATGCAGGACATAAGCTTGAGTTAATAACTTGGTTATTATACCCTACCTCATCTGTTATTGCAACCGCTCCACCCCTTAATATAAGCGCGTCCGGGCGGACGCGCAATATGAATCAGACTTTGTTTAAGACGGAGATAATATTACCCAAGTGCTTCGTCGTCGCTGCTGTTTTCACCGAAGACGTCATCGAGACTGCTGACAAGCACGTCACGAGGCCGTGCACCGTCTGCTGGACCGATAATACCCTGTTCTTCCATTGTCTCAATCAAACGTGCTGCACGGGCGTAGCCGACGCGGAGACGACGTTGTAATAGACTGGCGCTCGCCTTGCCGCTGTCGATCACGACACGGACAGCATCCTTATACATATCGTCATCACCAGTATCGTTAAAGTCCATGACCACTCCACCCTTGCCGTTGAGGCTGACCGGTTGGCTAACAACTTCGTCGTTGTACTGTGGTGGTGATTGGGCGCGGAGATGATCAGTAATCTTCATGACTTCATCGTCAGTTACCCAGGCACCCTGAATACGTTTTGGTTTGCTCATGCTAGGAGTTAAGAGGAGCATGTCTCCCTGACCGAGAAGTTTTTCTGCTCCGACTTGGTCAAGGATGGTTCGTGAATCAATTTGTGAGGCGACAGTAAAGGCAATACGAGCTGGGACATTGGCCTTGATCAGACCAGTAATGACGTCGACTGATGGACGTTGTGTCGCAAGGACCAGGTGAACACCGACGGCACGAGCCTTTTGAGCAAGACGAACAATCAACGCTTCAACGTCGCGTGCAGCTGCCATCATAAGGTCAGCCAACTCGTCAATCACGATAACGATATAGGGCATTTCACCACTCTCGTATTGCTGTTCGTGACCGTCTTCATCAGCGACAGAAATCTTCTTACCCGCTTGTTGCATCAATTTGTTATACGTATGAATGTCACGAACCTTGTGTTCAGCGAGGAGTTTGTAACGTCGCTCCATCTCATTGACTGCCCATTTCAGTGCGCTAATGGTCTTCTCAGGCTCTGTAATGACTGGGGTCAAAAGGTGCGGAATATCTTCATATGGCGCCATTTCAACTTGCTTCGGGTCAACCAGGATAAGCTTCATTTGACTTGGGCTGTTGTGGTACAAGAGACTGGTCAAAAGCGTGTTAATCATGACTGACTTACCCGATCCCGTTTGACCAGCGATCAAAAGGTGTGGCATTTTATTGAGCTCACCGAGTGTTGCCTGTCCAGCAATGTCCTTACCAATGGCGAATTCAAGCGGTTCTCCGCTCTTTCCCCATTGTGGGCTAGTGAGAATTGAGTGTAAGCGGACATCAGCAGCTTTACGGTTTGGCACTTCGATACCAACGGCTTTTTGACCAGGGATCGGTGCTTCCATACGGAGGCTCTGTGCCGCAAGATTCAATGCAATGTTGGTTTCGAGAGCCGTAATACGACCAAGCTTCACGCCACTTGGTGGACGAAGGGTGTATTGCGTTACCTTTGGACCAATATTGGCACCTTCCATATCGACATCAATACCAAATTCACCAAGGGTATCTTTGATAATTTGAGCATTTTGCTGCACATCACCGGCATCGGCTGGTGATTGTTTCTTTTCAAGTAAATCGAAGCTTGGTGCTTTCCAGTTTGGATCGCTAATCGTGACGAGAGCAGCTTTTTCTTCGGCTGCTTGGTCACGAGGAGTTGAATCACGGAAGCTTGAACGACGTGATGGTTTATCTTCTTCGCCTAGCGTTGGTACGCCGGCATTTAGTTTAAAGTCAGCAATTGAAGTTTTTGGAGAATCAAGTGCTGCAGCGTTTCGCATCACTTTGACGTTCTCTTCTTGATCAGTCGTGTCACGGCGGATAAGATCCCAAATTCTCTTAATAATCGTAAATGGCGAGACGCGAATAATAAACAGAGCGGTAATGAGGATGAGCAAGATATAGATAAATGCAGCAACCCCTGTGTTTACCAACATCAGCAGTCCGCTGTTGACGAGATCTCCGACGAAACCACCTGTGGTTGCTCCTTCTGCATTTTTCAAAAGTCCGAAAAGTCCAGCGAACCACACCAATGAGAAGACGGTGGCTGCTTTCATGACAAAAGGTAAACGGTTGTCGACAGCACGGAAAACTTCAACAGCAACGTAGATAAAGACCAATGGCACGACGTAGACGGCGTAACCGATAGTGTTTAGTGCTGCTTGATACAGCCAATCAAGAATCGGTCCACCGATGTGAAACCAGCCAAGAACCAAGAGGAAAGAAAACGCAATCAGAGCAAGTGCCCCTACTTGTGCCCAGAAACCTTCCGGCAGAAGGTGCTTTGGTGCTGCAGCTACCGCAGCTTTCTTTGAACTTCGTCTTTTTCTTTTTGCCATAATCTTTATCATTATAGGCGGTTTTGCCGCTGTTTGATATTTGATATTATAGCAAAATTTACTACATTTTGCAAGAGGCTTATGCTTGAGTCAAAAAGAGACCCTCAAAGGGGCCTCTTTTTTAAACTGCATCGAGACTAGTAGCCGCGATTTTCGATCTTCGCTGCTGGCTCAATCGTTTCAATATCAGGAACAACTGGAGCTGGGAACTGTTTCGCAACGGCTTGTGGACGTTGGAAACGTTGGTTGTTGCCAGCTGGGCGTTGTTCACGACCTTCTTCTGCAGGACCACCTTCGTGCTGTGGTTTACCACCACCGCCAATTTCGTTAATCACTGGGATAACGATTGGGGTGCGGCGAGTTTGGTCATAGAGAACGTGAGTCAATTCGTCTTTGATCTCTTTCTTAATGACATCGAGATCAACGCGACGACCACCGAATGAACGAGCAACTTTTTGCTTCAAATACTGACGCACGACGCCCATCATTTCTTCACTATCACGGAGATAAATAAATCCGCGTGAGATGATATCAGGGCTGGTCAGGAGGCGTCCGCTTCCCTTTGAAACCGTCAAGATAACGATAAACATACCTTCGCTCGCCATGTGGATACGGTCTTTGAGGACAACTTCAGAAACAATCGCTCCCGAGTCGTCATACATAACACCACCAACAGGAACGCGTCCGGCACGTTTTGCGACTTGGTCAGGGGTGATTTCAATCACGTCACCGTTGTCACACACAAAGATCTGATCTTTTTTGAGGCCACATTCTTTTTCAGCCATTTCAGCACTGTGTACCAGCATGTGGAACTCACCGTGAATTGGTAGGTAGTACTTCGGGTTAAGTGCGTTGATCAACTTAACGTGATCGTCGTAGTAGCCGTGACCTGAAAGGTGAATACGTCCGATACCGTAGAGGTGAGTCTTTCGGTCTTGGATGACATCACTTCCCTCTCGCATCAAGCCATCAACGGTACGAACAACATATTTGTCGTTACCAGGGACAACACTTGAGCTAAAGACGATAAGGTCGGTGTTTTTTACTTTAAGGAAACGGTGTGAACCTGAAGCCATTCGGTTAAGAACGGCGCTGAATTCACCTTGTGAACCAGTACAGAGGATAACAACTTTGCCATCAGGATACTTCACGACGTCTTCCATCTTAACGATAGTGTCTTTAGGAACCTTGATCGTCCCGGTACGAAGTGCAACTTCGACGTTTTGAATCATACTGTATCCCGCGATTGCAACCTTACGGCCGTGAGCAGCTGCTTCTTCCATAATGATCTGCAAACGGTGAAGTTGAGATGAGAAAGTCGAGACAATAATACGGTTGTTGACGTGCTGGTCCATGATTTGGCCAATACTCTCTTTAATGTCGAATTCACCATGTTGGTGAGTACCGGCATCTTCACAGTTAGTACTGTCGTTCATCATCAAGAGAATACCCTCTTTGGTCGCGATTTCGGTCAAACGTTCGAGGTCGAATTTGACGCCATCAATCGGGTTGTCTTCGAATCGCCAGTCACCAGTGTTTAGAATGACACCGACTGGAGTACGGATAACGACTGCTGTCGCGTCAGGTATTGAATGACACACACGGACGAGCTCAATTTCAAAGCTGTCACCAAGTTTTGCTGTTTGGTGTTCTTCAGGGTTCAACTCAGTGTATTCAGGTGTAAAGCCGTCAGTAGACTCTTCCATTGTTCGTTGAACCATGGCCATAGTAAATTTACTTGCGAAGACTGGTGCTTCAAGTTGTGACAACAGGTGTCGTGCAGCCCCAATGTGATCAAGGTGTCCGTGGGTAAAGACGACGCCACGAATCTTGTGCTTGTTTTCGAGCAGATATGAGATATCCGGCACGATGTAGTTGATGCCAGGGTAATCAGCGCCTGGGAAGAGGAATCCCATGTCGATAACAATGATGTCGTTATCGTATTCGATCGCCATCATGTTTTTACCGATTCCCATTTCACCTAGTCCACCAAGTGGAATAATCTTTAGTTTTGGACCGTTTGTCCGAGGGAGTTTTTTATTCTCAACAACGCTAAATTGACGACCGCCAAGACCGTTAAAAACAGACTTGTTTACCGGGACGTTAATGATGTGTTGAGACGCACGAAGATTAACATCTTCGCTCGTACGGCGCTGTGCACGGAAGACTTCGCCACGGCGAGTCTGTGTGTTCGCAAGAACCGTATTGGTTTGTTTTGGGCGTTGGTTTTGCCCATTTTGTTGGTTGTTGTTGCCATTTCCTTGTGGACGTGGCTTCTTTGAATGTTCGTCACCCTGAGGTGATGAGAGTCTTTGTTGACCCATAAGTTATATTTTCTCCTTAATTTTATGAAAATAATTTCTTTATTAAATTAGTAACGAATTCGAGGTGAGAAGGATGCATTAGCGGGAAATCTTTCCTCTGCCTTCTCTTATCAAGTTGTCTCAGTATAGCAGTTTAGAGCTCGTTTGGCAATGCCTCAATCTGTTTTATAACATTAGGGACCTTTAAAAAGTCGTCAATCAGTGTCTGTCGAAGACTGCCGTTGTACAGTGCTGCTGCCGGGTGAAACAGTGGCATAAGAACGATCTTGTGATCCCCAAACTGGACGTGTTTTGGCTCGCCATGGACGTCGCCTATTTTGGATCCAGGTAAAAAATACTCCATACTGTGACGCCCTAACGTAATCACGACTTTAGGATTAATAATCTCAAGTTGTTTTAGGAGATACGGCCAAAAGGCGGCCTTTTCATCTGGTAAAGGATCTCTATTATTCGGCGGGCGGTATTTGACGATGTTCGTAATATAGACGTCTTTTCGCACCATGCCCGCAGTAGCTAGCATTTCATTGAGAAATTTACCGGCCGCACCGACAAAAGGAAGTCCTTGGAGATCTTCATTTTTCCCTGGTGCTTCACCGATAAAGACAATGTCCGAATCAAGATTGCCATCCCCCATCACGAGTTGGGTGGCTTGCGCGGCCAAATCTGGGCAGATATTCTTTTGACGAATATCTGCCGCGAGCTGGTCGAGCTGAGTTTGTTTACTCAACAGATCACTCCTATTGTTGTGCGTCTTTGAGACTAAGGCTTAAACGGCCTCGTTCGTCGATTCCGATAAGTTTCACCTTAACCATTTGGCCTTCGGTGAGAACGTCTTCAACTTTTTCAACACGTTCGTTTGAAAGCTGTGAAATGTGGACCATACCATCTGTACCGGGCATGATGTTAACGAATGCCCCGAAGTCTTTAATGCTGACGACCTTACCTTCGTAAATCTTACCGACTTCTGCTTCTTCAGTGAGTCCCTTGATCCATTCAATAGCACGCATGATACCTTCTGCGTCAGTGCCCGCAACAGTGATCAAACCGTCGTCTTTGATGTCGATCATGGCGCCTGTTTCAGAAGTAATCTTGTTGATCACTTCTCCACCCTTACCGATGACAGCACCGATCTTATCAGGGTTGATCTTGATCTTTTCGATACGTGGTGCAAACGGACTGAGTGCTTCGCGTGGCTCAGCAATTGTCGTTAACATGTGTTCAAGGATGTGAGCACGGCCAACTTTCGCAGTCAAAAGCGCTTCACGGAGGATTTCAACAGGGAGACCATGAACCTTCATGTCCATCTGCAAAGCAGTAATACCAGCGGCAGTACCAGCAGACTTGAAGTCCATGTCACCAGCAAAGTCTTCAGCATCGGCGATGTCTGAAAGAATGTGTGGCTTGGTACCTTCCATGATGAGTCCCATTGCGATACCGCTCACAGGGGCCTTGATAGGCACACCAGCATCCATGAGAGCCAAGATACTACTACAGGTAGCGGCCATTGAGGTTGAACCGTTTTGGCTCATGATTTCGGTGACGCTACGGATAGCGTATGGGAAGTCTTCTTCAGATGGCAGGACCGGAAGTACGGCACGTTCTGCGAGGTAGCCGTGGCCAATTTCACGTCGTCCTGGACCACCAAGGCGCTGTACTTCACCAACGGTGTAGCCTGGAGCATTGTAGTGGTGCATGTAACGGCGTTCGCCATCAGTGACTTCCATCGTATCGACGACTTGTGAGTAACTGAGTGGTGCAAGAGTAATGATATTCATACCCTGAGTCATTCCACGGGTAAAGAGTGATGAACCGTGTGTTCGAGGCAGGACCCCTACTTCACTTGAAAGTGTTCGAATTTCATCGAATTTACGACCGTCTGGACGAATATTTTCTTCGACGATACCGCGGCGAACATCTTTATGAACTGCTGAGGTAAAGGCTTCATCGTATTCATCGCGAACCGCTTTGTATTCGTCTTCGAGTTTTGTTGCCATTTCTTCGTGGAAAGCCCATCGAAGTTGGTTGACCATTTCATTTCGTTCTGGGTATGGTTTACGAACAGCGTCACCGAGCTTGTCTTTTACCCATTCGTTGACGACTTCTTGGATGTTCTCATCTGGAAGGACAAGGGTGTATTCCTGAGGGGTTGGAGCAAGTTTTGCTGCCAATTCTTTTTGAAGCTTAATAGCTGGTTGGTAGTGTTCGAATGCCCAGGCAAGCGCATCAGCGACGACTTCTTCAGGAACTTCGTTTGCACCAGCTTCCACCATCGTGATACCGCTTTCGATACCAGCAACAACGAGGTCAAGGTCACTTTCTTCGCGCTCTTCAGGACTAAGGAATGCTTTGAATTCACCCTTTACACGGCCGATGCGAAGACCTGAAACAGGACCATCAAATGGTGTTCCGGTGAGCATCAAAGCAGCACTAGCAGCGATCATGCCGATCATGTCAGGACGGAAAGAGGGGTCAAGACTCAAGACACTAGCGACAACTTGTACTTCTTGGCGGTAGCCTTTTGGAAAGAGTGGACGAATAGGACGGTCAATAATACGGCCGATAAGGATTGCCTCATCGCTCGGACGACCTTCACGTTTGATGAAACGACTGCCGCTGATTTTTCCTGCTGCATAAAACTTTTCTTCATAGTCGATGCTCAGCGGGAAGTAATCAAGTACTACTGGGCGTGTGCCGACTTGAGCGGTTCCAAGAACCACCGTGTCACCATAAGTGACCATGACTGAACCGGTGCTACGAAAGCCAACTCGGTTAACTTCGAGTGTCAACGGACGACCCTCGAACTCAGTCGTTACTTTAATAATTTCCTTACCATAAGGGTTAATTGTTGCCATCTTGGCGCCTCCTTTTAAAGTCCACAGACTGAAGGTAACGGGTGTATACATTCTTTACTCTCATAAAGACTGTCTGCATCCACCACCTCGTCTCTTGTGTGGTTACTTGTCCATTATACCTCAGGATGGTACTATTTAGATACTATGATCCCTGTTGTGTAGAAACCTGGATCCGCTACGCGACGACGTTCGGACGTGCCGAACCGCTCACGCAATCTTACTAACAACCATGACTCAATAAAGGAGAGTTTATGAACACACGACGTGTTGCGATCCGCGGTATTATTTTTAAAGACGGCAAACTACTGGTAGCAAAGTTCATTTTGAGTGACGGGACCGAGAGCGAATTCTGGGGAACCTTTGGTGGTGGTCTCGATGACGGTGAATCACTGACTGATGGGCTTCATCGAGAAATGATCGAAGAAACTGGCGTAGTACCCAAAGCTGGCAAACTCCTCTTCATCCAGCAATTTGGCGAAGGTGAAAAGGAGAACCTTGAGTTCTTCTTCCATATTGAAAATCCTGAGGATTACGAAAACATTAAGTTTGAAGATACAACCCACGGACATATCGAATTAGCTCGGCATGAATTCGTTGACCCAGCGACAGAACCAGTCCTCCCCGCGTTCTTACGAACAATTGATATTGAAGACTACATAAAAAACGATCGTCCCGTTTTTATCTGGAACGATTACACACCATTTAAATAAAAAGAACTCCGTATTATTTACGGAGTCCAAGTTTCGCGACAGTCGCTTTGTACGCTTCGAAGTCTTTTGCTTCAAGGTATTTCAGAAGCTTTTTACGTCGTGCCACCATTTGAATCAGACCTCGGCGCGCCATGTTGTCGTGCTTGTTAGTCTGTAGGTGTGCAGTGACCTCTTTGATTCGAGTCGTCAAAACAGACGCTTGGGCTTGTGGGCTTCCAACGTCGCTCTTGTGGGTCTGCGTAAGGGTAAATGCCTTCGCTTTGTTATCTGCAGTTATCATCGAATGTGTATTGTATCAGAATATCTGATCTGTTTCAAGGGGTCTAAAGGGACGATATAAAACATTGATGTAATTTTAGCGTAAGCATTGACTTTTACCTCTTAAAATGATATATTAGGTTAGCTATGGAACTCGTGAGGTCCACTTTGCGCGGAGGGTTCTCCGTACAAAGTATTTTTACTTTTGTCCTATCCGTCCTCGTGACGGCACTTTTATGGGCAACCTTCGTATCTCCAGCTGTACATGCTGAAGAGCCGACCGCCACTTGGAAAGGTGATTCTATTGTCTATGATGGCAATCAGTACTACGGTCCAACAGAGGTAAAGGGTGGCGAAAGTCACGGACTTGCTCAAGGCGTCCACTACTATATGCGTGTCGAAAAGATTAGCGACCGCCCATTACAGCAAAAAGCTCATATCATCTACTTCACACCAGGAACCGACCCCCCAACGGCTAAGTCGGCTATTTTCATTACCTATGATCTTTCAGCCAACAGTAAAGTTTTCTCAAACCCAACAGATAAAAAAATCGTCGTCGTGAGTCCACAGACTCAAGTAACGCAAAGTTATGAACAATGTACGATTGACGGCGGTATCGGATGGATCATCTGTCCCGTCAGTGTCACTATCGCCGGTGCTATGGACTGGCTGTTTAACATTGTCAGCGATCTGATTGCTGTTCAACCCCCTACGACCGGTGATACTAATAGTGATCTTTATGTGGCGTGGAATATTATGCGTAGTTTCGCCAATGTGGCATTCATTATCGTATTCCTCATTATTATCTACTCGCAGCTCACTAACGCTGGTGTCACCAACTATGGTCTCAAGAAGCTGATTCCTCGTCTGATTGTCGGGGCTATCCTCGTGAACCTCTCATTCTATATATGTGCGATCGGTGTCGACCTTTCAAATGTCCTTGGTTATTCATTACAAGACATGCTCACTGGCATTCGTGATAATACCTTTAACATCGGTAATGACGATACAGAGCTCAATGCCGTTAATACTAACTGGACCGAAGTAACTGCCTTTGTCCTATCGGGTGGTGCTGCTGGTATCGGCTCACTTGCCGCTGCGACCGCTGGATCTGCCGCGAGTGCGATCTTCCTGCTCTTGCCGCTATTACTCGGACTTATCTTAACGATTCTCTTTGTCCTTATTGTCTTAGCCGCTCGTCAGGCGATTATCATTATCTTGATTGTTGTTGCCCCACTCGCCTTTGTCGCCTACCTGCTTCCGAACACTGAGAAGTGGTTCCAAAAATGGCGCGAGGTCTTTATGACCATGCTTATCTTCTTCCCTGCTTTCTCACTCGTATTCGGTGGATCACAACTCGCAGGTAGCATTATCATCCAGAATTCAAATGGCAATATCGTGACCCTCATCTTCGGACTTGCGGTACAGGTTGCCCCATTAGTGGTGACTCCCCTCCTTCTCAAGCTTAGCGGTAGCCTCCTTGGCCGTATTGCAGGTATGATCAACGATCCTCGTAAGGGTATTATGGACCGCACCCGCAACTGGGCAAATGCTCGTGTTGAATACAACCGCGTAAAATCACTGAACAAACCTGGTGGCATTAACGGCGTCCGTCGTCTTGCGAAGTTCATGGACAACCGAAACCAAGGTGTTAAAGAAGGTACAGAGATCTACAACCAGATGAGTCAGAATCGTTATGGACGTACCCGACGTCACTCTCGCCTTCACGAATTAAGTCATGAAGCAGAAACTCAGAAGGGCATCATCTCTAATACGCTTGATCGCAACCTGAAGACACGTATGCTCAATACTCCTAGCATGTTACGCGAGGAAATGGAGAACCGTACTCTTGCCGATGAAGTTGCGGCGCGCGATAAAGAATTGACTCGCGTCCAAGAAGGTCTCCGTATCGGGCTCGACATCAGCAGCGCTCGTAACCTCGGTACCCTCGCGACTCGTTCACAAATCGCGATCCGTTCACAACGTCTCAGTGACTACTCAATCCAGACAGCACAACGCGTCCAACAGCGTCAGTTCACCAATGTTATTCTCGATAAAGACGCTAAGGTTGGTGATGTACCTGTTCGTAAATGGGCTGGTGCTGGCTTTGACATCGATCCGACATCTGGCATCGACTACGGTGCTGAGTCAGCGCTTACCTTCGCCATTAAAGCGAAGCGTGAGGCTGAAGGTGTCTTGGTGGCTGAACGTACTGAAATGCTTAACCACTTCAACATTAGTGGTCCACAGCGCCAGATGGTTGCCGACGGACTCAACTTCACCGCAACCAAAGATGGCAAAGAATACACCTTCCGTGGTGACGATGCCTTCATGCGTGATGCAGCCATCTCTCGTCAGCTTAAGACTGGCTCATTCCCTGAACTTCTCGACATCATCTCGAACTCAGGTACATCTGCGACCGATCACCTCGATACCATCTCTGCAGCTATCTTTGAAAATGGTATGCCAACGAAGGCAACCTTCCTTGGTGGTAAGTTCATTAACGCGGTTAGCCAAGGTCGTATCTCCGGTATCGACGAAGATGTTCCAGGCAAACAGAACCTCGTCTACTGGGCTGCTCAAAGTATCCTTGAAGGTAAGATTAAGCCTGAAGAGCTCGCGACTAACGATGCTGGTGCGATCCAGATCTACAACATGGCGATTCGTACAGCAGTTGCTAAGGGCTACATTAAAGGTGTTCACCCTGTTACTGGTGAGAGCAACGTTGCGATATTCAATAAGAACGTTGCGAGCTTCAAGCGAAGTGCTGCGAAGATTACCGACGAGCGAGAACTCCTCAACGGCAAGGCAAACGATCAAACCAAGATCGAGCTCAAGAAGATTGTCGACGGCGAAGTTTCAAACTACGTTATGCCACCACTTTGGTAAGACTAGACAGCGATCGATTCAGCGTCGTCTACTGACCAATCTGCAATCTTGGTACGACGAAGTTCGGAGCAATAGGCACCTGTTCCAAGGACCTTTCCTATATCCTCAGCCAGTGTTCTGATATATGTCCCACTACTGACATGGACTCGGATTCTGGCATCCGGATACGCATAGCTAAGAAGTTCTAGACTATAGATAGTCACTGTTCGTTCGGGCATCTCAACGGTCTCCCCTTTTCGTGCAAGCTTGTAAGCTCGCTGGCCATTAATCTTGATGGCACTGTAGATGGGTGGACGCTGCTTAATTTCTCCGATAAACGGCTTAAGCACTGCCTCTACTTCATCCTGGGTTGGTTCAACCTCGGAGGTATTGGTGATTTCACCCTCTGGATCGCCTGTAGAGCTCGTCTCACCGAGTCGGATCGTCGCTTCATATACTTTGTCGAGTTTTGAGTAATCGCCCGCGTTACGGCACTCTTTGCCGGTCACAATGATCATCAGACCCGTCGCAAACGGATCTAGGGTGCCGGTATGACCGACTTTAGCCTTTTTACCTAGTTCTTGAGACAAACGACGCCTAACGCGAGCCACAACGCCAAAACTGGTAATCCCAGCTGGTTTGTCGATAAGTAAGACGCTGTCTTCATTCATATCAACCGATTATACCTTAAGAAGTGATGGTCTATTGTTGACCAGGGATTTTGAATTGTCCTGGATCCGTCGAGCCTGGGCTTGGTGGTACGACAGAAGGTGCTGCAGGAGCAGGAGATTCTGGCGCTAAAATGTCGCCGAGGATTTCAGGTTGAGCAGCTGGGAGTGGTCCGAGCACTGGTGCTGGAGGAAGGACTGGAGGCTGCGAGAAATCAGGCACCGCTGGAGGCATTGGAAGTCCGAGATCTGTTGGTGCAGGAGGTGTTGATGGGGTCGATAACGGCATAATCACCGCTTCACCAGCGACAGTTGGTGCTTCGACTCGAGCGGTCTCAGGTGCCATAGGTTGAGCACCCGGTTCTTGTGGTTCTGGCTCGATGGCATACGCCGAGTGAACCATACTTGCTCCTACTGTTGGTGGCATATCTGAGTTCACACTTGATGAACCGGCCGCTGCACTACTTCCGAGGAATTCATGTCCGGGTTCAACACTTGGTGGATCAATCGGAGCAGTCGGCGTTGAACCAACATACGAATGTGTAAGAATCGTTTTATTCTGGTCATTCTCAGCTGCTGTGCGAGAATCTTCAGCTGCTTGTTCAGTCGTCGCGCTTAATGTACCGCCAAGACTCGGTTCATTTGCTTCGTCCTCAGGATCGAGTGCGTAAGCAGAACCCATTTTGCCTTCAACTGGTGCAGGTTCTTCTTTATTTTCATCGAGATTTTTCTGTCCATTAGAATCGACGGCATCGTTTGCAACATCAGCTGCTTCGGCCTGCTCTGCTGCTTTAACCCTTTTATCCATCTCTTCGAGAGTTTCATTTGGGTCATGGCTGATACTAAGGCTATCTTTCGATTCCTTTTTCGCAGCTGGTTTCGATGATTTAACCGCTGCTTCACCAATTTCATGAGATTCTTGAAGTTTCGAGGCGATTAATTGTTGGTCTGCACCCGCAGTCATCAATTGAGCAGCGATGGTCATCACTCGTGAAGTCGTGTGGGTGTTTGAGAAACGATCTGTTTCTGCGACGATACCCGTCAAGAACGCAGTGGAGATTGAGCCGTCGAGCAATGATTGTGCTTTGTCGGTTTTCAACGCTTCAGCTAATCCAGCGATCATTTCACTGATGCTGCTTGCTTGAGTGTCATGCCAGTCGATACCACCGAGTGTACTAGTCTGTTCGCCAGCGGTCACCGTAATAATTGTTGCGTCGTGCAAAATTTGCCCGTGAGATTCGAGAGCACCGTCGAGGTGATCTTGATTATCAACACCAAGGGCAATGACTAGTTCAACATTGAAATCACCTTGGCTAAATTCAAGGTCATCACTGGTAATCGTCGTACGATAAGGAGTAATGAAGATTTTTACTGAGTCACCTTCTACCTTGTACTTAAGGTGATCGGCTTTTTCTTTATCGAGAGCGATAATGAAATCACGCAAACTATCGGTCGTACTATCGAAGGTTTTTTCAGGTTCGAGGAAAGAGATTGCCGGAGGCACCGCACCACTAAAGACCGCTGTCGGATGTTTCTCAAGCTTATCGAGCAACAGGGTCAAACCTAAAGCAGCCGATAAAGCATCGACTGAAGGATCATTAGATACCGTCACGAGAATGTTTGTCGAGCTAGTGATCTTCTCGACTATCTGTTGCTTGGCTTTGACGTCGTCCATTGTTGGTAGTTTTGTTTCTTTTATTAGCGCTTTTGCTTAACTATACCATAAGGGTTTTCACACCGTCAATAAATGTTACCCTTACCCTTTACATTTCATCTGTTTTCCTCTATAATCACCCTTTGACTAGACAAAGCATTTTTAAGAGATAAAGGAAATCCATGCCGATCATCAAATCCGCTATCAAGCGAGCAAAGCAAACTATCAAACGACGTGAACGAAACGTTGGTATTAAACGTGAAATCAAAGACGCAGTCAAAGAATTCATGCTAAAGCCAACCGCTGCATCACTCTCAAAAGCTCACAGTGAAATCGACACCGCTGTTAAGAAGAAACTTTTGAACAAGAATACTGCTGCTCGCCGTAAAGCGAACCTCGCTAAATTTGCAAAAGAAGCCGGCGTCAAACTCGGTGCTGCAAAAACCAAAGCTGCACCAAAGACAGCCGCTGCGAAACCAGCTGCGAAGCCTGCTGCTGCAAAGAAACCAGCTGCTGCGAAAAAAGCACCTGCTAAAAAACCTGCGGCAAAGAAGTAATTTGTCACTAAATCAAAAGAACCCCGCTTGGGGTTCTTTTTTATCTCACGCTGATGAGTGCTCGTTCGATCAGTATCCAAGGATCAGCTTTAGATATTTTCATATCAGCATCTGCTTGTGCAAATGATTTCAAAATGCGAAGGCTTCCTGCGGCACCGACTCGCTTTGCATGACGAGCAAGTTTTGAAGCGACGTATGGATGAATGGCGAAGTCTTTCAAAGGATCATCTCCCTCTCGCGCATTCGCGACAGCCGCTAACTGAAACACTTGAGAGGAAAGAAGCGCAAATAATTTATACGGGTCCTCAGTCAGCTCAAGATTTTTAATCATGTCGTGAACTTTTTTAGGATGTCCTTCAAGCGCGGTTTCAAAGAGCTGAAAAACATTCTCCGAAGGGCTTGATTCGATCGTGGCTTCGATTGTCTCGCTAGTAATGTCATCAAGTAACGACAGCTTCTCGAGTGCGCTTGCGAGCTGCCATTGATCGAGGCCGACTCGTGCCACAATTTGAACTACTAATTTTTTATCCAACTTGATCCCTAACGATTCAGCACGTTTGGCTAGCCAGTTTTCAGCAACTCCCCTATCTCGATCACCCCAAGCGACAAACTCTTTGACGTCGGCAATTTTTTTCAATTCTTTATACGCGACGGTACGCTTATCTGGTTTTGAATCAACGAGCACAAGATGAATGTCATCTGAAAGTCGTGGGAGCCATTCGGGTAATCGTTCCCAAACGGATTTATTGGTAGAGAGGTCTTTGATAATGACCAAACGTTTTTCGGCGAATAACGTGCCTCCCATTAAAAGGTCGGGGATATTCTTGTACTCAATCTCCGAACCATCAACTTTTTCAGCACGACCATCAAAAGACGTTATCAGCGTGTGTAGCGCCTCATTTAATTCAAAGCTATTGTCTCCAGTCAGTACGGTAATCATTGCTTCTAGTATACCTTAGAGCGTCTGACAGTACGGGCAGATGTGGGTCCCTCGACCTGCGACACGCATTTTCTCTATTGTCGTGCCACAACGGGGACACGCCAAGCCTTCACGACGGAAGACACGGGCAAAATCCATGTAACTCCCCTTCTTGCCTTCGGCATTCACATAGGTATGGTTCGACGAACCACCTTTTTTAATGGCGAGGTTCATCACGTCACGCAGTTCGCTATAGAGTTTTTCAAATTCTTCTTTCGTGATTGAGGAAACCAGTCGTTTCGGATGGATCTTAGCACCCCATAGTGATTCGTCAGCATAAATATTGCCAACGCCGGCGACGACCGATTGGTCAAGAATAGCTGCTTTAATATTCGTTCGTGAACGCCGCGCAAATCGCGCAGCAAATTGCTCAGCGGTAAATGAATCTTCAAGCGGCTCGGGGCCTACTTTCTTCATGAAATCAACGTTACCCAACTCTGCTGTTGGCATCAAACGCACCCAGCCGAACTTTCGTTGATCGTTAAAGTAAAGTTGTGAACCGTCATCAAAAACAAATGAGACACGGGTCGATTTATCGGGTAATATGTTGACCAGACTATCGTTTGGGTGTCCGGCACCAAAACGAACATCACCCACAAAGACGAGCTGGCCCGTCATCTTCAAATGAATCATCAACGAATAGTCGTTATCGAGATCGATAATCAACACTTTTGCTCGACGTCGTACTTCTTTAATCGATACGCCAATCAGAAATTGTCTGACATCTGTCTCGGCGTTCGGAAAACTCTTTGGTGTATCGTGAATAACAGATGCAACCTTTTTACCAACGATAAGTTCGCTGAGACCGCGACGAACGGTTTCTACTTCCGGTAGTTCAGGCATGGAGAAATCCTAAAGACTTACTTTTGAGATCAGCTTATCGGCATCAGGAATCTGATTGACGAATAAACTTGTTAATTGCGAAACGCTCGCGTCAAGTGAGCCCTGTGAACCACGGCAGGTTGAGGTCCAAAGAGATTTCACTGGTTTGTTTTCTTTTAGAATCTTGAATTCATAGACGCGACCAGTCGCACAAATACCACGAATGTCATTCTTATCACCGGTCAGCTCTTTGCCGTTTGATAGGTCTGCTTTATCAAGCGCGTATACAAATTGTTCATAAGAAGCGACGTTATTGCCGAGGGTTTTGTTTGCAACAACCGTCTGAAGATAACCGGTGTAGGTATTGATGCTTCGACTGTCATTCGAGACAGTAATTTGATACGAGTGGAATTCTTCATCTGCGGTAATTGGTCCACGAACGGTCATACTGACACTCCGTCCAACTGCAGTATTCAGCAGTGCTTCTCTACTGACGTCAGACGTTGTGGTTGTCGACGTGTTTGAACTGCCTGAAAAGAACAGCACACGAGCGAGTGAGACCATCGCAGCGATTGCAATAATGATAATAACGATAACCAAAATAACGGGAAGAATTCGTGATGTGCGGTAATTTGCCATGATTTAACCTTAGTCCGTTTAGCCCTCGCTGTCAATGACGAGTGACTACAGCTCTCCCCAGTTTTTGCCCGTACTGACGTCGACGCGGAGTTTAATACCAAGATTTGGCGCAATATTCTCCATCGTGTTTTTTAATATATCAGCGACCTTCTCTGCGTTTTCTGCCGGACATTCAATCAAAATACTGTCATGGATCTGAAGCACCTGCTCACCTAAGTCACCTAGCTGCTCGTCGACGCGAAGCATCGCCAACTTCATAAGATCGGCTTCTGTTCCTTGGATCGGCATGTTGGCAGCTGCACGTTCTGCACCCGAACGAACCATGAAGTTCGAACTCGTCACATCAGGCGTAGGGCGGCGTCGACCATCGTATGTCTCAACATATCCTTCGGTTCGCGCCTTGTTCAACGTATCATCAATAAATTTGCGGATTGGTGCACGAAGTGCAAAGTATTGATCAATGAATTCCTTCGCTTGAATAAGACTCATGCCCGTGTTTGCAGCCAGTCCATGAGGACTCATGCCATAGAGCACGCCAAAGTTAATGACCTTTGCATCGCGTCGTTGATTCTTCGTCACTTGGTCCATAGGAACACCATAGACATCGCTGGCGGTCTTTGTGTGAATATCGACGTCGCCGTTGAAATCATTGATGAGTTCTTTGTCCCCCGCGAGGACTGCAGCCAAGCGAAGTTCAAATTGTGAGTAGTCGGCACTGACGAGTACTTTGTCACCGTCAGCGATGAATGCTTCACGAATTTTTTTACCGAGATCGGTACGGATCGGAATATTCTGAAGGTTAGGATTCGTACTACTCAATCGTCCTGTTGCAGCGACGTCTTGGTTGAAAGTCGTATGGATACGGTTGTGTTCATCGGCGAGTTTTGGCAATGAGTCAGTGTAG
Organism: uncultured Candidatus Saccharibacteria bacterium; assembly: GCA_964556125.1. Lineage (GTDB taxonomy): Bacteria > Patescibacteriota > Saccharimonadia > Saccharimonadales > Saccharimonadaceae > Microsaccharimonas. The sequence continues at coordinate 76,344 of CAZKUW010000003.1, forward strand.
GTATTCTTGAGCTTTGCAAGCTCACGAGTCTTCTCAATAAGCTCGATAATTGGGTGTTGGCCCTTTAATTTATCAAGTTCTGCCTGGCCCGTACTGTAGCCAGTCTTGCCCTTTTTTACCCCTGCTGTTGGAAGTTGTAATTTCGTGAATAATACCTCTGAAAGCTGCGCTGGACTCCCGATATTGAACTCGTAGCCGACCATTGAATACATTTCTTGTTCGAGCTTTTGGTGTTCCTTTCCCAGATCATCGCTCATCTTTTCAAGGACTTTAGGATCAATCAATACTCCCCTGTTTTCCATGCGGAAAAGTGTATACGTCAAAGGGAAATCAAATTCGTCAGCGATCCTCGCGAGTTTTGGATTGGTCTTAAAGAATTTTACCTGGTCATCATAGACGCTCCAGAGACCCGCCATGAGTGCGGCAGTCTCGAGGTCTTCCTGTCCGACAAGACCAGCCGCTGAACGGTCGCGGCGAAGCGGATCAATCAGGAATGCACCTTGTCGTATATCGTGAATCGGCGCGAAATGAACAAACACGCCATGAGTTGCGAGCGTATGATAGACCTGTTTGATATCGTAGCTCACTACGGTCGTCATCTCGAGAACTTTCCAGACAGATTTGTGAACCTTCTTTATAGGTTGTGATGAAACAGTCTTGTGATCAGTCGAAACCCACACCTCATCATCAACAATCTCAAGTAATACAGGGCCATCTATCTCAAGCGTTTCAGGCCAGTCGACCTTTTTCAGTGCTTCAATTTTCGGAATCTCGGCTACTTCATCAGCAGGACGATCGAATTGCATGTGTTTTGGAAGCCTTTTTGCCAGTGAATTAAACTCAAGTCGTTTTAAAACACTTTCTACCTTGGCGAGATCTATATCTTCGATACTTGCGACGTCCCAATCGAGCTTTACTGGTGCATCACACCAGATACGTCCGACCTCTTTACTCATATATGCTGAGGCCTTGCCTGCTTCGAGCTTCTTGGCAAGCGTCGGCTTAATATCATCGAGGTGATCATAAATATTATCGAGTGTTTTAAACTCCTGGAGAAGCTGTATTGCTCCTTTTTCGCCGATACCCGGAACACCAGGCAGATTATCTGACGAATCGCCCTTAAGCGACTTTAAATCCAAGAATTGTTCAACATCAATACCGTATTTGTTTTCAAAATAATCAACGTCAAACTCTTCAATATTTGAAAGACCATTCTTAATCGCATAGACCTTCGTCAAGGGACTGATCAATTGCAGTGCATCGAGATCACTTGTCAAAAGAAGTGTCTCAATCCCCTTTTCACTCGCCTGCTGAGCGAAGGTACCCAAAATATCGTCTGCTTCATAATCATCAAGTTCATAAAATGGCCACCCAAAAGCATCAAGGAGTTCGTGGAGAATCGGCATTTGCGCATAAAAGTCAGCCGGCGCTGGTTTACGACCCGCCTTATATTCTGGATAAATCTCACGACGTTTACGAATATTAGTTTTTGGCTTGTCCCAAGCAACCGCTACATAATCGGGTTCGAGTTTCTTTATAAGTTCGATCGCTATCGAAGCAAAACCATAGACGCCTCCTGTTGGGGTGCCGTCAGGCAAAGAAAGGCTCGGCATTGCGTAATAACCGCGGTAAAATACGGATTTTCCATCAATAACTGCCAGCCGCTTCATAGACTTAGTATACCAGCGCGAGAGTGCTTTCCCTACGCGCTCGCCTTCGTATTTTGAAACGGGTCAGATGTAGTCATTTCATGAAGTCCCAGGCCAATAGATGCCGCTGCGTGCTCGAGTGCGACTTGCACATCATTGATTTCGAGGCGATAGATATCACCAACGTCAGTCATTTGTGCACCAAGGATATACGCAACAACAATGCCTTGCGTTCTCTCGTCACAAAACTCTGTCACAAGATCGCCCACGATAGACATATTTACGTTTGCAAGACGTGGCTCAAAGCGCACAAGATCATCTCGAAATCGACGAAAATTCATCGTCATTTCAGGGTATAATTTTGCCTCTGCTGCTTCCATGCCCCTATTATCTGCTGTCTCAACAGATATGCAACCATAAGTGCGTTACGCTGAGAGCGCTTTTGCCACTTGTTCGTAAGCAGAGTGGGCATCGTCGAGTAGTTCAATATCAACATTTTGGCGACCAGCCATCGCGTACTTTCGCACGTATTTTGGGTCTTGGAACTTTACGATATCGGTACCGCCCTGGACATACCATCCAAGCGTTGGGTACAATGCGCGACGCTGTCTTTGATTTAAGCCTAGTTTTGGATCAGACAACGTCTTGAATGTTTCTTTTATCTTAAGTCGAAGTGTGTTGACGACTCCTAACACCTCATCGTGTTGAACTGGAGGGGTATTCTCGTCAATGCCCAGAAAATATAAGAGCGCTGCTTGTTGTTCATCGTTCAATTCGAGTACTTGAGCATATGTCGCCATCATTTCTTGAGGATCTTTTTTCTCTTCGACTTCTTCCTGCTGCTCTTCGATTTTCTGTTCTACCACTACCTTCTCTGCAAAAGGTTTTCGCTCTGTCTTCGCTTGTACAGCGATGGGAGTCACAGTCCGTGGTGATAAGAGTGGGATAAGTTCGGCCTTCAATTGCTCAGGTGCTATTTTCTTAATAGCGCTGAAGAAAATTGACAGTGCTACTCGAAAATTCTGCGGGCTACTAAAGTCATATTTTTTAGCAATGTCTTCAACGGGAACATTCTCAAATCGTTCCTGCACTATTTGGAGCCAAGGATGGTGAGAGGGTTTTTCTACTTTACTGACAAGAAAAGTAGCGATGACAGGAGCGTCAGCGATAGTGAGCGACAGGTCGCTGACGTCGCCAAAGAGATTCTTTAGAACAATTTTTGCTTCGATTTCAGGTGCTGATGTTCCGTCAGCTTCGAATACGAGAAGAGGGTTGGTTGGTACAGTATCAACGACTGGCTCATCGACGATAATCGGTTCATCAACTTCGTGAACTACCTCACTAATAGTAGTGTCCTGGACGATTTCGGGCTGTTCTGCCTCTAGAAAAGCGAGTGGCTCTGCAACTTCTTCGCCAGAAATGATACCCATCTCATCAAAGAATTCCTGTTCAGTAAGAGGAGTTGCTCGAGGAATGATAGTGAGTTCAAATGCTCGTGTTGCACGAGAAAGTTGTGCGACGACAGCAGGCGGCAATTTAATAATATCTTCACGAATTTTTGGCGTTGAACCACCCTCAGCAAATTCCATGACTCGAAAGAATCTTGCTGCAACGGCACGGGGATCCCGATCCGCAGCTCGCCGCGCTAATGTTGCCTCATCACCACTCGGTTGTAATCCGTCTACCATAGATTTGTCTCACACTTGGTTCGTATTACCTTCATCTTAACGGCTACATGACAGATGTCGCAAGCATAAGGAGAATAATTTGTTAGAATGGGAGTATGACCCACCATCCAAACCTCAAGATTATTGCCTTCGTCAGCTCAGACCCCTCAGTGGCACAAACCGTTATTGACCACTACACCGACAAAGGATATCCAAAAGTAAGCCACGATGAAATCGTGACGCAGATTAATCATTTATCAGAAGCTGGTCAGCATCACATTATCACCAATGAAATTCAGGACTTTGAATTTTATCACCAACTTCGTCACACTTTTCCTGGCGAGCTCCATCTCGTCGCCCTTGTGCCTGTTTCCGAAATCGAGCACTACAAAGAAGACCCGAGTCATGATATTCAAAACTGGGAGGAGCAAAAGAGATCTCACCACACGAATTTACTCGAACTCGCACAGTACTACATCGAGACTGACGGACATGAAGCCATGTTCACCCAGATCAACGAGTTATTCGAAGAACTCGGTTTCGTTAACTAATTTCAAATTCTTTTTTGAGATATTCAGTATAGGCTTCGACAGAATCGAAGTCATTGATTATCGTGAGATTCGCGCGGTCACGAACGCCACCCATATTGAGTCCGTTACCTTGAGTGGTTGGACTCATTTCGGCCTGTTCTTCGTCCATGAATTGTTCAAATGTTTTCTGATCTTCTGGCCGGCCGCCATTACGAACTTGGCTGCGGGCATAACGAATCTTTGGGTCAGCATCGATCCAAATAATAATACCTCCGGCGTTCTGAATCGATTCGGCTTCTTCTGGAGTACGGATGCTCGTTAGGGTCAGACCCTGGTAGCCTTTTGCTTCTTTTTCAGACTTATAAAGATCGATTGTCTTGTCAGCAAGGACACCCGGTCCGCTTTCGGTGCGCCATTCAAGACTGAGACCCCCGAGGTTAGAACGTTCGTGAGGCAACCCTCTTTTGTCTAACTCTCTTCGTAGAATATCACTGAGGCTAACAAACTTCGCATGCTGAAGTTGCTCGCGAAGTTCGCCGAGAGTATCTTTTCCCGCGGCGTTTGTGCCTGCAACCCCAACAATTTCAGGTAGTTTCATCGGTAAATCCTAGTTTAGGTATTCGTGAAGTTTCTTTGAGTCTTTGTGCTTTCGAAGTTTTGCGAGTGCCTTAGCTTCGATTTGACGAATACGCTCACGGGTGACGGCAAATTCTTGACCAACCTCTTCGAGTGTGTGGCTTTTACCATTTTCAAGACCGAAACGCATCTTGATAATCTTTTGTTCACGATCAGAAAGTGTCGAAAGGATTGATTGAACTTGTTCTTTAAGAAGTTGAGATGCTGCTGACTCTTCTGGGGTAGCGCTATCTTCGTCTTCGATAAAGTCACGAAGGACTGAATCTTCATCGTCACCATCACGACCAACACCAGCATCAAGTGAAGTGATGTCTTGTTTGATCTTCATGACGTATTCAACCTTTTCAGGTTCCATTTCAAGTTCTTTACCGAGCTCTTCGATGGTTGGCTCACGGTTAAGCTCCTGTGTCATACGACGTTGTGTACGGAGGAGTTTGTTGATTGTTTCCACCATGTGGACAGGAATACGAATGGTACGAGCCTGGTCAGCGATTGCACGAGTAATCGCTTGACGAATCCACCAGGTCGCATAGGTTGAGAACTTGAATCCCTTGTCTGGATCAAACTTTTCTACAGCACGAAGGAGTCCAGTGTTACCTTCCTGGATAAGATCGAGGAAATCGAGGCCACGGCCACTGTAACGTTTCGCGATCGAGACAACCAAACGCATATTTGCTTCAGCCATCTTGTCTTTGGCTTTTTTCTCACCAGCAACAACTCGTTGTGCGAGAGCAAGTTCTTCTTCCGCGTTCAAAAGTGGAATTTTACCAATTTCGCGGAGGTACAAACGAACACTGTCATCGCTTGCGTCGTCGAAATATTGGTCTTGGCTGAGGAGATCAGTATCGGTATCTTCTTCATCTTCGAGATCTTCGAGTGCTGGTTCTTCGATATCTGTTACTAGTGGATTAGCAATGACTGTGTCGTCAATGACGTCTTCGTCAGCGAGTTCATCTTCGATAATTGGATCATCGGTTTTTTTACTTCTGGGCACGAGGTATCTCCTTTATAAGTTCGTTGAGTTCTTGCCTAATCTTCATAGCTTTCTCATCTTCACCCGCTTCTTCAGCAAGACGAAGTGCAGCCGTCAGGTCATTTTTTTGGTTTTTCTTGTGTTCTGTTATCAGTTGGCGGACAAGGCGGGCTGTTTCGAAGTAACGATCTTCGTCACTCCACTCCCCGTACCTAGCATCGGCCTTTAATAGTAATATTTTAACATAGGTGTCGTAATCCTTCAAATCCTCGGGGACATTTTGAAGAATACCATCAGAGGTCGAACGAACATACTCAAGCACTGCGCGACGTTCATCGGTCGCAATCATTTCGCTGGTCACATCCAAGAGTAGTTCGCGCACTGCAGGATCAATGAGACTGACGGCAAGAAGATTATCTTGATAACTAGCAGGGTCTTGCTTCGCATCCGCGGCTATCATGACTTTTTTGAGTTCTTTTTCAGCAGGTGCATCAGTACCAGCGAGCTTCTCTTTTAAGGTATCAATCGAGGAATTGGTATACACAGCGATTTGCTGTAAGTAGTGCTCTTGTTCGACACCGTCTTTCAAGCTTCGCACCACACGAAGAGCAGCCGTCGTAAAGTTTCGTTTGCCAATCGATGTCGTCAGATCTTCTCGTTTTGAATATTGTTTTAATACCCAATCAAGCACTGCTTCAGAATCGTCGATAGCCTTTTGCCATAGCGAAATATCTTTTTGAATCAATTCATCCGGGTCTTTAAGCCCTTCTGGCAAACTGATGATTGTCAGATCAATACCGACATTTTGTGCAATCGGAATCGCTCGTTCCGTCGCGGCGAGCCCTGCGGCATCGCCGTCAAAAGCAAGTTTTGCGTTCGGACTCAGGCGCACGAGCGCCTTCAGGTGTGATTCGGTCATTGCTGTTCCTGCGGTTGCCACCACTTGCTTAATACCGACCTGGTGACTACTCACGACATCGAGATTACCTTCAACAATCACCGAGTAGTCATTGGCGCGGATTGATTCTTTCGCTTGGCTAAGGCCGAAAACGTGACGGCTTTTGTCGTAGAGTAGCGTTTGCGGTGTATTGAGATACTTTGGTGCGTTTGGTTCGTCCTGTAGGATTCGTCCTGTAAAACCAATTACCTGTCCCGAACCGTCCATCAGTGCGACCATCATACGGCCGCGGAAAAGATCACCGCCATAACGATTCACGAGTCCTGCATCATCGAGTTCTCGCGCAGTAAAGCCTTTTTTAGTAAGAAACTTTACCAGAGCATCACCGGTTGCTGGCGCATAACCAATACGAAACGTCGTGACAATTTCTTTACTCAGTCCTCTTTTTTTAAAAACATATTCGACAGCATGAGGATTTTGGATCAAACTTTGTTGATAATAATTTGCTGCGAGATCGTGCGCCTCGAGCAAACGTTTTTTGCGTTTCGCAATCTCCTGGGCGCCCTTCGTGTCGTAGACCGAGAGATCGACGCCGACTTTATTTGCGAGTAATTCAAGTGCAGCACGAAAATCGATACCCTCAACTTCCATCACAAAGCTAAACACATCGCCACCTTTGTTTGAGGAGAAGTCGTGCCAGATATTTTTGTCAGGGCTGACATAGAAGCTAGGAGTCTTTTCACCAGAAAAAGGACTAAGACCACGGAAATTACGCCCAGCTCGTTTGAGCTGTACGTACTCACCAACTACATCCTCAATATTGAGGCGAGCGCGAACTTCCTCCTTCACGTCTTGCATGTCTTGATTATAGCACCCTTTACCTCTGTTATTGATTATGGTTAAATGGAGGCAACATGTTTCCAAACCAACCTGGACCACAACAACCTATACAGCCGACTCCTCCTCCGGTACCTTCCTCTCCTAACTATTTGGATCAGATTGCGCCGCAGGCGCCGAAAAAAGACCTTTTTAAGATCGGTCCAAAGCTGATGATTCTGGTACTCGGTATCATTATCTTGCTTGTCGGTATTATGGCGTTTGCCTTTAACGCATCCAATACGGCAAAGAAGAAACCACTTGAGACCCTCTACGCTCGACTTACTACCACGGAAACGATCGCTACCGCCGCTCAAACAAAGCTCAAGAGCAGTGAGCTACGCAGCCTCAACAGTAACCTGAAGATCTATTTGGCTAACACAAACCGTGATGTCGCCGATCCCCTCCTCGCCGCTGGTATCAATGTAAGCAAAATTAGTAAAACAGTCACCGATGCTGAGTCACCTGACGCGATCAATGCGCGACTCGAGGACGCACGTCTCAACGCCGTCTACGATCGTACCTATGCTCGTGAGATGGCTTACCAACTCGATACCCTCATCACACTCATGAAACAAATCTATAAGTCGACGAGTAGTACGAAATTGAAAGAATTCCTCCAGGCCACCTTTGATAGCCTTGAGCCAACACAAAAATCGTTTGAAGCTTTCAACGCCGCAAACGGCTAGGCATTTACAAGATCATAACTAAGACGGACAAGATCAAAGATCTCGTCGTTGCTCAGTTGCCCGGTACAAATAATCGTATTCCAGTGTTTCTTATTTAAGTGATAGCCAGGTACGACTGTTTCGTAGCGTTCACGAAGTGTTTCGGCGAGCACAGGATCACACTTCAGGCTCACACGGAGTGGTTTTGACCCGTCGGCGATAATAGCGAAGATCTTCCCTTCTCCTGTTTCCTTGTGGCCAATCTTGTAGACCGAGGTGCCTTCACCAAATGGAAAATCAAGCCAAGTGTTTGGATAGCTAAGGATATTTTCTTCGAGTTCTTTGTGGTTCATTACTTCTATCTTACAGACTACTGTACGGTGGTTGCAACTTATTCATCGTATTCGTCCAGTTAAGACGCTGTAAAATACCGGCCTGCTGGTCTGCAGTTGCTGGTTTCGTGATCTTCCCTGAGTCGTTTGTTCCGACGACACCAAATTGATACGTGAAGTCGAGTTTCTTGAGGTTTGCGTCTTTAATTTTTTCCAAACAGTCGTCATGGAATTTCTTACAGTCGTCGGCCAAAGCGAGCCATTTCGATAATTGCGAAGAGTTAGCGTCCTTCAGATCGACTTTTACATTAATCGCGGCTGAGCGAACAACTTCGGCGGTATCTTGTTGGTCAAACATGAAGTTACCCATTGAATACACGATCAAATGGCCCTTATAGGCTTCTGTGTTTTGGATCCAGTGCGGGTGATCACCAATGACCATATCTGCACCGTGATCGATCATCGATTGGTAGGTCGATGTTTTGAGCTGATCGGGTGCTGGTTGATATTCAACGCCCATATGTGGCATCGCGATCACCGGCATGTACTGACTATACTGCTCCATGACGGCCAAAGATTCTTGTGATGGAATCTTGAACACCCCGTGATAGCCACACATTGCAAATGGCAAACCCTGTTCTTTCGTAGCGCCATCGTTATAGGTCACTTTTACCGGCATCGTGATCACTTCACAGACATCGGTCAGTTGATCAGGGTCATAGTGACCAAAGTATTGGATCTTATTTTCATCGAGGTGCACTTTCGTTTCCGCAAATCCTTCAGCACCACGGTTATCGGTGTGGTTATTTGCGAGTGTCACTGCTGTAAACCACTTCGCTGCTTCGGGGAGGTAGGTCGGTGAACAATTAAATGATAGTGTCGTATCTTCTTGAATGGAGGTTTGTGAAAAGTTCGCAACGGTTGGGCACTCAAGTCCGGCAATCCAGGCATCATATTTTGTTCGATCGAATTCACCTAATCGAGAAAAAGGATACGCTGTCTTCAATGGGCTCGCTGTCGCCCAATCATTTATGTAGCGACCCCAAAACATATTACCGAAAAATAAGGTGTTCGATGACACACTCGTCGGCAAGGCAGCCGGCTTTTCAGGTGCCTTCACCGTTTCTGATGTATTTGAGTTATGCGGGAAAAGAATCACGAATGTGGCAACGCTGCCGATCAAAAGCACTGCAACAATGATGCCAACGATAAGACCGATTCGCTTCTTTTTCTTTTCCTTCAGTTGCATTGCTCCAACCTCTAGATCTTTAGTTTCTTGAGATAGTATTGCAGTTCTTCAATACTCCCCCGGATGTCATCAATCGCTCGGTGTGCTTCTGGTTTGGCAAACTTAATGCCATATTTGGCATCGAAAATAATTTTCCAGGCACTGACATCGAGCATACGATAATGAAGTCGCTCGTCGAGACGATGCCATTCATTAACGATGAAACGACGATCTTGATGAATAGAATTACCCGCTAGAATAACGGGGATATCTTTATCGAAATGTTCATCAATAAATGCGAGAAGTTCGTTCTCAATCGTCCGACCCGATCGTCCCTTTTCGAGGTTTTGTTTTTTCAGCGCATCACGAACTGCCGAAAACTTATCCCAGAACGCAATGTTCATACGACGATCAACTAAGCGTGGTCCGACTTTTACCACTCCTTCATACGTGGCAATCTCTTTGAAGTCCCAGTCGGTAATCACCGCTCCAACTTCCATGATGCGATCTTTCTCAGGATCAAGGCCAGTCATCTCTAGGTCGATCCAGAGGAGGTATTTTTGATGCGTATTAACGTGTTTTTTATCCATTATTTCTCTTTCTTTGCTGGGGTAAATGTCAGACTCAATGAGTTGATGCAGTACCGTTGATCAGTTGGTACATCAAAGCCTTCACCTTCAAACACGTGGCCCAAGTGACCACCACAATGTGCACAAGTGACTTCAGTTCGTTTCATAAAGCCAGTTGTGTCATCCGTAAAGACAACAGCGCCTGGTTTCGCATCATAAAAACTTGGCCAGCCACAGTGTGCATCAAATTTTTTATCACTATCGAAGAGGACAGTGCCGCAGGCTGCGCAGGCGTAGGTACCCTCTTTTGTGAAGTCGTCGTACTCGCCACTGAACGGCGCTTCGGTGGCTTTGTTAAAGAGTACGTCGTACTGCTCGTCGGTAAGCTTTGATTTGTACTGAGCGCCGTCAGTCATGATTAGCTCTTCTTTTTGTCGAGCTTACTAAGAAGCAAGTTAAAGACAAAGTAAATAACGAAGGCGATAACAATGAAGTTGATCAAGTCATTTAAAAATGTCCCGTAGTGAATCACTGCAGGCTTTGCACCCCCACCAATCGAAACTGAAAGTCCCTTCAATCCATCTGCTGATCCGAGTAGCAAACCGACAGGTGGCATCACTACGTTATCAACCAACGACTTTACGAGAACGCTGACTGCACCACCTAATACCAAACCAATAGCCAGTCCGATCACTCCCTGTGTACGGATAAATTCAACAAAACCTTTCAACGGCCCTCCGGCAGCACTCACAATTGCCTTAGATGGAAGAACAACTTTTTTTACTTTTGAAGTGCGGGAACTGGTCGTGTTGCTGCGTTTTTCAGCCATGGTAACTCCTTATTACTAGTATAAGGATATTATAGCACTACATCTGTGAGGGAACTTCGATACCAAGGAGTGCAAGACCATGCGTAAATACTTGGCTCACTTTTTTCAGAAGTCCGAGTCGGGCTGCTTTTTCACTGTCACTCACCTCTCCTGTCGCGATCGGTGTACTCTCGTAGTAACGGTTCATCTCACGAGCGAGCTCATAGAGGTAGTTTGCGATGCGGTGTGGTTCAAGATCGCGAGCACTCAGTGCCACAACCGCTGGATAGTCGTGGAGTTTTGCGATAACCGATTTTTCAGCTTCATATTCGTAGTCGTCGACAGTATCGCTGCCGTCACCATATTCTCTTAAGATCTTATTTAAACGAACAGCAGCGTATTGAACATAGGGTCCACTGAAGCCGGTCAGTGCAAAGATGTTATTCCAGTCGAATAAAATGTTGGTGCGGCGATCTGACGTAAAGTCGCTAAACTTGATAGCTCCAAGAGCGATCTTTTTAATATCGTCTTCACTGACATCGCGACCTTCAACAACCTGGCGAGCTTTTGCTTCCGCCTGATCGAGGAGTTCTTCCATCAAAATGACGCCTTTTCGGCTACTCATTTTTTCACGACTACCATCTTCGTTCACTTGATCGATCGTGCCAAACCACAGGTGAATTAATTCTGTTGTAATGCGGAGTTTTTTGGCCATGGCGAAGAGCTGCGCAAAATAAAATTGTTGTTCAGCACCAACCGCATAGATAACCTTGTCAGGGTGCCATTCGCTTTCGCGATATAAAATCGTTGCGAGATCACTGGTCGCATAGAGCGCTGCACCGTTACTCTTTTGTACTAATAATGGAACGTCAAATCCGAACTCATCAAGTGGAACGATGATTGAGTTGTCATCGTTTTGGATCGCGACACCACTTTCAAGTAGTCGCTGAACTGCCTCTTTTCCTCGTGGAGCAAAGAAAGCTTCACCAAGCTCATATTCCGTTGATATTTTGAGTCGGCTCATGACAGAGTGAATGTGATCGAGTGAGATTTGGTTAAAGCGTTTACTAAAAAGAACTGCTTGCGGGTCGCCAGCTTCGTATTTCAAAAGCCACTCTTGTGCTTCGTCGGCCAGTGCGTGACCGTCCTGTTCTTTCTCTTCTTTCAGCGCTTTCTTCATGGCAATGTAGACGCGGCCTAATTCGTAGACACCGTCTTTTTCTAGTGCTTCGTCGCTTGAGTACTTTAAGAATCCGGTAATCCAAATACCAAGAGGCGCACCATAATCACCGAGGTGGTTATCAGTGATGACCTTCCAGCCAGTCGCTTCCATTAATTGCTTCGCTGCCCAGCCTTGATTACCAGGACGAAGATGTCCGACACTATACGGCTTCGCCATATTTGGGCTTGGGTATTCGACAACGACAGTTTTTCCCTTACCGTCCTCATTATTTCCATAGGTTAGCGTCCAGATTTCTTGGAGATTTTCAAACAGCACACGAGCGGAAAGACGTATGTTGATGAAACCAGGTCCAGCCACTGTCACTTCTGTAATGTTATTGAGTTCTCGAAGTTTAGCCGCAATTTCTTCAGCGACTTCTCGTGGGTTGCGGCTGACTTTTCCAGCGATTTGTAGAGCGACGTTCGTTGCGTAGTCACCGAACTCAGCTTCGGGTCGCGTTAATTTGACGTCGGTATCGACATCGAATAGTTCGCGGACAATCTGAGTAAGCTTTGCTTCCATTACGGTTTATTATAGCGCAAAGGGTTAAGAACGCGCAGCGGCTTTAATAAGACCGACGAATAGTGGGTGCGCTCGAAACGGTCGACTCTTAAATTCTGGGTGCGCTTGTGTCGCCACAAAATAAGGATTATCGATTGCTTCAACGTATTCAACCAGCGTGCCATCTGGAGAAAGTCCGCTGACGGTCAGTCCGCCCTTCGCCATCTCATCAAGATATACCTGATTCACTTCATAACGGTGGCGATGACGCTCGACTGTTTCGGTTGAGCCATACGCTTTGGCTGTCTTTGAGCCCTTGGTAAGTTTTGCAGTGTAATCACCGAGGCGAAGTGTGCCGCCAGTTGATTCCTTGCCTTTTTGATCTTTCATAATGTAGACAACATCGTGTTTCGTATCAGGATCAAACTCGGTACTATTCGCGTCTTTGAGACCTGCTTTACGCACAGCGGCGATAACAGCTACTTGTAGTCCTAAACACAGTCCGAGATACGGTACCTTATGTGTCAGTGCATAGGTTGCCGCGGCAACCTTGCCTTCGATTCCCCTCTTTCCAAATCCACCCGGTACTAATAGACCGTCCATCAACGTAAAGTCTTCGTGCCTTGCCTGCTCTGCATTTACCCAGACGAGTTGGAGGTTCACTTTTTGATCCCATGCCGCAGCTTTTAGTGCTTCAATCACGGAGATATACGTGTCTTCGTTATCCATATACTTGGCGATCATGCCAATACGAACCGTCTTCTTAAAAACGGTATCCTGAGCGGCAGCAAGCTTCATCCATTTTGTGAGATCCGCTTTCTTCTTGTTGCCGGTAAAGCGGCTGAGCACTGTATTGATGCCACTGGCATCAATCGTCAGCGGTACTTCATAGACGGTTTTCGCATTAGAAAGAAGAATAACCGCATCTTTGCTCACTCCACTAAATGAAGCGATCTTATCGGCGATATTATCTGGTGCAGGATCATCCGTACGTACAACGACACAGTCAGGCACGATACCGAAACCACGCAAATCATTGAGTGCGTTCTGAGCCGGTTTTGATTTAAATTCTTTACTCGTTTTAATAAATGGCACATAGACCACATGAACATAAAAGCAGTTTTCACGACCAACGCGGCTCGCGAATTCACGAATCGCTTCGACGTAACTCAGACCTTCATAGTCCCCGACCGTTCCGCCGATTTCGACAATATGGAAATCAGAGCCATCAGCGGCAAGTTGGATTGCATCCTGAATCGCTCCCGTCAAATGCGGGACGAGCTGAATCGTCTGGCCATTAAACTTACCGGCACGCTCGTCAGCGATCAACTGACTGAGCAACTTACCAGAAAGTGTGGCGTTTTTCTGTGTTAATTCCAAATCCAAAAAACGCTCATAGTGACCAAGGTCAAGGTCCGTTTCGGCACCGTCTTTGGTCACGAAACATTCACCGTGTTCTTTTGGATTTAAAAGACCCGCATCTACATTGAGATACGGATCACATTTTTGAATAGATATGTTGCTGCCCTGAGCCTGCAAAATAGCCCCAATACTAGCGGCGGTAATACCCTTCCCGACGCCCGACAGAACACCTCCAGTTACAAAGATAAATTTTTGTTTTGCCCCCATGTTTGTTTGCACCTCCATGGAAGCTCATTGTAACAGTACCTATGAAGGAAACGCTAGCCCTACGACGTTGTAGTATTGTCACTACACTAGATGTGGTGCTTATGATAAGAGGTCGTCAAGTGACGTGCCGCGAGCGTAGAGCTCGAGTGGATCATTGTTCATCGCCCAATCTTCTTGGACAGGCGCAACAATTTTCCATGACTGAAGAACTTCTGAGTCAGTGGTGAAAATCGATTTGTTGCCTTCAATCGCTTCGACTATGACCCGTTCATACGCGTCGCGCATACGGCCCTCGATAGGGATCTTTCCTTCTTCAAACGTATCACTGGTGCCATCACGAAACGAGATAGTCACGTATGAGCGTTTTTCATCCAATGCTTTACCCGTACTGAGTCGGAGCGGCACTCCCTGCCAATTTGGATCATTACTAAAGAGTTCAATACTGGCGAATGTTTCGGTTAGACTTCCCTTCTTCTCTACTTCGCCCTGATAGCCTTCATATTGGCCACGACGTGCGAGATGAGGGTTTGCCGGTTCTAGCTCCATCAGCGCAGCCAGACGGTATTCAGGGAGCTTATCCGTCGTGAAGTCGAATGGAATCTCCATTAGGACTAATGAAAGGACTTGCATCAAATGTCCCTGGATAAAGTCGCGTAGTGCTCCGGTTTCTTCATAGAAATGAGCTCGCCCTTCGACGCCAATATTTTCGCTGGCCACGACTTCAATCGCCGCAATACTATCAGCACCCCATGGGTGATGGTGACTTTCCGCCTCTGAACGAAGTCTCAAAAGATACTGCGCAATTTCTTTCGCCATATAGTGATCGATGCGATAGAGTTGCTCTTCGCTAAAATAGCGTTCGTTTCGTTTTAAGAATTCTTGTGCTGATGAGAGATCAAAACCGAATGGTTTTTCAAATAAAATCTTTACGTTTGGCGTGTTAAGACCAGTTTGTCCCAGAAAATCAACAATGTCAGCTGCGGCGCTTGCTGGAACCGCTAAGTACATCAGTGCTTGCTCGTCAGGCTGAAGATCAAGTGTCTCGCTCAGTCCTCGATACTCACCTGCTTCGGCCAAATCCATGGTGTGGATTGAGGTGCGATCAATCAGATTACTCTCGCCAAGCAGTTCTTTGACATCAACATCGCGTCGTGAGACGCCGATAATCGAAAGATCCTCGTAGTCACCCGTTGCCACGATTTCACTCAGCGCAGGGATCAACTTTCGACGGCTTAAATCACCGGTTATACCGAATATGACTAAATTGGTTTTCATACTTCTATTGTACCCTTTGTCCGAGAGCTTTCGGTACAGGGTCTTCGAAGCGCACTTCTTTGACATCAATCACGCCGCGTTTCTCGAGGTGTGGATATTCAAGCTTATAAATAGCATCTGCGGAGCCAAAGACCGCGTCGCTCCATGTAAAACCGAGCTGTTCTGCTGTCTCTTCGACGTGTTTTTCACTTGGCCCTTCAATCTCGATATACGGATTGATCCATGGCCATTCGTCGAGGACAACTTCAACGTCACCGAGCTTCCAGGTCTCACGTTTCGACTCTTGGTAGGAGCGATAGTCGAGTCCTCCGGCTTTAAAGATCTCGACAGCTTCGTCAAAATCACTGACGGTGACCTCACGCTCGCTGGCGCCTGTTAAAGATAGATCAAGAAACTCTTTAAAAGTAATCGTGACTTTGTCGCCTTCATCGCGAATACGAATAAAAGCGTTGCGACCGGCATCCTTAATAAATGCAGGCTCAATAATCACTCGACGCATCAATCGCATCGGTTGTTCACACACCGCACCAGCAGCCAAAAGGCGTTCACGAACTTCATCAAAGTTGACGTTTAAGAATTTGGCTTCGATTTCAGTCTTCATGAACGGCCCTTTCGGAGAGTTACAGGATTATTTAGCGCCGGAATTTACTTCGTAGCTCGTGTTGGTTGCTTCAAAGAAGTTCACCAATTGGAGAGTGTCATTCGCACCAGCCATCCACTTCGCAGGGTTAGACACCTTGTAGTGTGCTTCAAAACCGAGCTCTTCGAGACGACGGTCAGCCAAGTACTTCACGTATTGGTTGATGTAGTCACTGTTGAGACCGAGGATACCGTTAGGGAGAAGGTCTTTATTGTAGTCTTCTTCCATTTCAACACCGTCGATAATCATTTGCTTGATTTCAGCAGCGAATTCTTCAGTTTGAAGATCTTCGTTTTCTTCAAGGACAGTGAGGATCAAGTTGATACCGAACTTAAGGTGAAGTGATTCGTCACGAACAACCCAGTCAATAAGACTTGCGAAGTTACGGAGCAAGTTTCGCTGACGGAATGACAGTGCTACCATGAAGCCACTGTAGAACCAGATACCTTCAAGGATGACGTTGTAGGCAACGAGGTTACGAACAAAGTCTTTCTTGCCTTCTGTTGTTGTGATGTCGAGTGTTTGCTCAGTCATACGGGTAATGAACTTGGTCTCGAACTCTTCTTTGCGTGCCATTGAAGGAGTATCGACGTGTGCGGCATACGCAGCGTCACGATCAATTGGGAAGGTTTCAAGGACGTATTCGAAGCTCATACAGTGGTTTGCTTCTTCCCACATCTGCTTTGCAAGGTACAAGTGACACTCAGCTGCGTTTACGTATGGGTAGACACCGAAAGCCAACGCTTTGTTCACGAGTAGTTCATTTGGGTTGAAGTAGCTCATGAGGAAGGTCACCGCGTGGCGCTCTTCTTCACTCATCTTCTTCCAATCTGATAGATCCTGACCTAGTTGGATCTCGTTGGGAAACCAAGTGTTAGCAACTGCTTGGTTGTATAGGTCCATTGCCCATTTGTATTTTACGGGTTTGAGCAAGAGCCCGTCTTGGATACCGGTTCCTAAAATTCCTGGCATTGTGATCTCCTTATAAAAATCAGTAGTTAAAGCGTAGAAATAACTCTACTGGCAACCTTCACACATCGTCAAGTCTGCTGGATCGAAAGGTGCTGCGACACTGAAGCCTTTTGCGCTTGCGTCGTCTTGTGCTTGTTGTTGAGCCGATGCCATCGCTGCGTCGATTGCGGCTAGTTTTTCGTCAAGTGACATTGTGTCGTTGATGATTGTTGATGCGTTCATTGTTTTATCCCCTTATATGATGCTATTTACGTGGTGTTTATGTTTACTTCAGTTGTGACTTATCATACGCCGACCTCTTGCTTTTTTGCAAATCCAAATCCAGTCTTTCGGGCGGTACCATCAGTCGTTTCTGCTTTGTTGACCTTGACGGTACTTTGTTCGGCACTATGTCGTGGTTTAACGTGGAGGTAGTACGTCGTTTTCAGGCCTCGTTTCCATGCGGTTGAGTAGATGTCTACCATGTCGTCAATGTCGCGAGTTTCAAGGTACATATTTCGGCTAATTGCTTGGTCAACCCATTTTTGTGCTCGGGCAGCGACTTCGATGAAGCTGTACGGGCTGAGTTGGAAGCTGGTCTTGTAGACATCTTTGATCCGTTGTGGGATCGCGTCGATCTGTTGGACGTCACCTTGGAATCGAAGAATGTCTTCTTTGACGTCGTCCCAGATACCAAGTTCCTTTAGGTCGTGAACAAGGTTAGTGTTCACTTCGAGGAACTTACCGTTCAACGTTGCTCGTGAGAAAATCTGAGCAAATTGTGGGTCAAGACCAGGGGTCGTTCCCGCAATGTGAGCGATGTTCGCGGTTGGTGCGATCGCCATGAGTGTTGCGTTACGCATACCCTTTTTGACCTTAGCGCGGAGTTTGGTCCAGTCGAGTCGTGACTTGCGGTTGACTTCCACTTTCACTTTACGGTCTTCAGCAAGCTTGTCGATGGTGTCGAAAGGAAGAATTCCCTTGCTCCAACCACTTCCCTTGAATGCTGGGTATGAGCCGTATTTCTTTGCGAGTTCAGCCGATTCGTCGATAGCGTGGAAGCTAATGAATTCAGCCAGTTGGTCCATGATGTCGTAGGCACCTTCTGATTCGTAGCTAAAGCCAAGTTTCTCAGTGATGTCAGTGAAGCCCATGAGGCCAAGACCAAGTGCACGGTTCTGAAGGTTTGAGTTCATTGCTTCAGGAATCGGCGTGTTGGTAATGTCAACGAGGTTGTCGAGCTGACGGATAGCAGAACGAGTACTTTCTGCGAGGCGGTCCCAGTCCCACGTCTTATCTGCTCGGAGGTGTGATGAAAGGTTGATACTGACGAGGTTACAGACAGCTGTGTTGTCAGCATCTTGTGGCAGCGTGATCTCAGTACACAGGTTCGACAAGTGAATAGTCGAGGTGTTGTTGTTGAGCGCACGAACGTTGATCGTGTCTTTCCAAGTGAGCCATGGGTGGCTGGTTGCCTGAAGGGTGATAAGGATCTGGCGGAATTGCTCGCGAGCTTTGGTCTTGATGAAGTTACGCATCTCACCTGCTTCAGCCTTCTTGATGTAGCCTTGGTAGGCTTCTGAGAATTCTGCACCGTACAGTTCCGGAAGATCTTTTACTTCTGATGGGTCAAACAAATACCAGTCTTGGTCTTTTGAGACACGCTTCATGAATTCGTCGCTAATGAACACTGCGGTGTTCGCAAGACGAGTTCGAAGGTATGGGTCACCTGAGTTTTGCTTAAGGTCGAGGAACTCTGGGAAGTTCATGTGCCAGTTCTCCATGTAGAGAGCGGCTGCACCAGCTTTTTTACCTTTTCGACTGACAGCGAAAAGTGCGGTGTCGATCATCTTCATGAACGGAATTGGACCAGTTGATTCGGTGTTGGTTGTCTTTACAGGACTTCCCGCAGCACGAAGCTTGTTCAAGCTAATACCGATACCACCGGTACCCTTCGCGATAAACATAACGTCGCGAACACCCTTAGCGATAGACTCCATGTCATCTTGGACTTCAATAAGGAAGCAGTTAGAGAGTTGTGGGAATGATCCACCAGCGTTCACACGAGTTGAACCACCAGGAACGTAGTCGAGTCTACTCATGTGCTCGTAGAAATCGAGTGCACAAGCAGTTGGGTCTTCAGCGTTGAAGCTCAATCCCATCGCAATACGCATGTGAGTGAACTGAGGCACTTCGAGTGGTTCACCAGATTGCTTACGGAGTGCGTAGCGGTTCTTGTTTGTGACCACACCGAGGTATTTGCTCAAGTTATCGCGAGACGGATCAAGTGCCTTTGCAAGCTTCTTGAGATCAAACAACTTACCGTTCATACGAGTATCGAGCAATCCATCTTCGACGCCAGCCTTCAAGTAGTCAGCGAAAGCTGTCTCGTGAAGCTTCTTGAGCTCGTCAGCATTTTTGTATTCACCAAGAATCTTACGGTAAATGTTCTTTAGTAGAAGACGAGTCGCAATGATATCAAAATCAGGATCGTCTTTTACGTTTTGGAGCGCCGTGTGAATGACTGCCTCATCTAATTGCTCGGTGGTAATACCGTCAAATAGAGTCAATTGAAGTTCTGATGCAACTTGAACTACCTTGCTGATCTGGTCTGGAAGGCCCTCACTTGCCTCTACCAATGCAAGGTTGATCGCGTTTGCGTCAAATGGTTCGCGTGTGCCGTCGCGTTTTACCACTGTAAGTGCGCTCATGTACTATCCCCTATGCTACGTTTCTTATGTTATATGTATTGATTCGACGTTTATTATGTCGTCCACCTCCCCAGGCAAACTCCATTTTTGAGGCTAAAAATAGTAATGGCGTAGCGGCCGTTGTTACTAAATTTGCCAAATGTCTGTTTTGATGTCAGTACTACATATGTAGTGCTTACGTTAGACTATAAGCCCCCACATGTAGTTTTTCAAGCATTTTTATGTGTTTTTTTGACTACATGGAGCTTAAGCGGTATTTAACACCTTATGGTGTTGTAAATTAGAAACGGTACACTAGATGTGGTGTGTCATACGTAAGCTTTATGTTATAATAAAAATGGTTAAGTGATTCGCATATGCGTGAATAAACACAAAAACCAAAGGTCGAAGTGGCAATGAGCTCAAGCCACAGATAGTCATAAAGGGCCAGAAAGGGCTAAAAATATATGACTGGTTATTACATTAACCGAAACGAGCAGCCAAATGGGGACTACGAAGTCCACATGTACAGCTGCAGTCACGGAGCACTCCCGCAGAATCAGATTGATCTCGGCGTGTTCAACAACGGTATCGAAGCTGTGAATACAGCCAAGCGAAGCTACCCGAACGAGTCAATGCACATCAATGGATGCGCGTACTGCAACCCGGAAGCAAACACCGATCGATAAGAGGTAAATGGAAAAGTGGCCGGATTATAGAGAACTACGGGTCAATTGCGACCTCAATAGCGCTAGAAAAGTCACACCTCCCAATAAGTAGAGCGAGAAATCGCTCTACTTTAAATATAAGAAGGTCCGTTCCAAAAACAGATATCTTATCTGACAGGTGTAAGACTTCTTCGATTAGAAAGAATTCCCACGTCACGATCGCTGTTAGGGCGAGTTAGGCCCTCAAGAATGGCTTGTTGTGTTTCAGGAGTCCAATAGATTTTGAGCTCCTTCCGAGCCCTTGTTACCGCAGTATAAAAAATACTGTGAGAAATATCTTCTTCATTGGCATCTGTAATGACAATTTTAACTGAATCATATTCCAAGCCTTGTGCTTTATGAATCGAAACAGCATATGCAACTTGGAATGGAACATTCGTACCGGACGTTTCATCGTCATCGTCGGTACTACCACGTTCATGGACAAAAAATCGGACAGTCGAATCCTCAACCCACTGTAATTCAGTACCGTAGGTATCGAGCTCTGTAATCGGTCTGTCGACCTCAACATCGAAACGAATCATTCCTGGTGTTTTTTGAATGTCTATAATTTTGCCTTTTAGATTGTTATATATAACACCTCTAAATCTTTCACTATCGTTAAATAGTATAGGATCACCAACCTTATATGTTGCCACTCCCCATGTAGTAGCATTACCTGGATTGCTACTTTGAAGGAATCTATTAATATTATTGATGCCGTAAAGGCCGTCGTAATTTAGACACAATATAATCTCATCATCACGCTGTGCTTCGAAGAGAGACTCATTCAATATAGTCGAATAGCCATATTGAGCAAGGACCTCAGCTATATCATCTTTCATATTTCGCACCGCACTCCAAAAGCTCAATAGGTCTTTGTTAGTGGTGCGGAAAGGGTTCCTAAGCTCAAATACGGAGCTGCTGGGTATAAAGGCTGGAATTATCTCAAACCAGTTGCCAAACTGAATTGACTCAATCTGGTACGTGTCACCAACTAATAGAAGTAGCTTGAAGGATGTGTGCTGTAACACTTTTAACAAATCCGCATTACTCACCGTACTACACTCATCTATAACTAAAAGATCATATTCAACATCCAAAGTTCCGTTTCGAATCTGACTTGCAATCGTCTTGAACGTTGCATTTTTTGTATTAACTCGTCGTTCAAGGTTATTAACGGCAGGATTCGTGTGTGCGAGAAAAAGTTTATCCTTATCACTGAAATAGTTTGCTACATAATTAATCATGGTCGACTTACCTGTACCTGCTGCGCCGTAAATTAAAGCTGCTCGTGATCTTGAAAACAATGATTTGAGCGCGTCCTCCTTAAGAGAATCGTCGATCTCTAAAGCCGTTTCGTCCATCCAGCGTGATACAGCAACCTCATAGCCATCAATGCCTGAAGAAACATAGCTTTGAAGTTCATTTACAATGTCGACAGTATCATTCTCATATTCATGAATGAAGAGATGCCCCTTATCTTCCTCGAGCATCCGTCGGGATGTATGCTTGTAATATAACTCCGCATTATATTTCGATATTAGAGGTTGAAGTTCTCCGAAATGCTCCAATTGATCCAGTGGTGTGTAAAGCATCCCATGCTGTTCAACATTGTTTTTTATCTTTCGCGCAAGAAGCTCATGAGTACGCCCATCTACCTCGAGACAAGCGATTAAGTCACCGAATCGTGGGTTATGGCCAAGTGGTGACGTACAAAAAGGCATCGTGTCAAACGGGATACAACCAAATTTAAGACGAAGATTCGATAGCAAACTGCACGGTTCTATGGTGTACTGCTCTTTAAGCAACTGATTATTCAATCTAAGCATTAAATAGCGAACCACATTACTTCCTGGTTTATTTTTAGTGACTATTCCTCTAGCCTTAGCTAGGACCGGAAAGATCCTGGGCACTTGAGATCGTTTTGTGGATTCAATATAAAGCTCTTGAAACTCTTTCTCTGGTAAAGCGATGACATTAATAAGACTTAGGCCTGTCTCAGTTAAGTGCTCCATTAATGCTTTGTACTCGGTATTACGTGATTGTACGTCTGTCCGAATGCCAAATATTTTTGCAAAGTTATTAAACTCACATGGTCTAACCGAAACTTCCCATTCATAGATGACCATGATCGGCATTGTTTGACCTAATACGTCAATGGATTCCTGTACTAGTGTTAAGTTGGCGGCATATTTATCAGTCAAATCAATATCTGTAAATGCAATTACACGATCAAACTTGCTCACTCTGTCAGTTGCATCGTTAAAAGTAACTTCGTAGTATATCCGCCCGTCAACAAAAAATGGACGTACTCCATGAATGTAATACCGATTGCGCCCTTCGATTGGACGTGGCCCAGCACGCACAACTTCCACGCGACGTGAAATCTTCTGATGATATTCTTTTAGTGATGGGTCGAGATCAAGCGGAAACGACTCAAGATTCGCAAGCGTTTCTATAGAGTAATTATTTCTAAGGAGTGTTCGCACACGAAGCAAATATTCGTAATACTTTAGCATCAGTCGCTCCGACGTATCTCCATCCATTGTGTAATGAGAAGCACTTTCTTGAAGAAACTTATGAAACCGAGCAAGGAAATTTACCTCTCTATTGGCTGAACTGACTCGCACTAGCGCTGGCTTGGTGTCTTGATAGGTAAATTCAGCCATCTCATCACCGTCTTTATAAACTAAAACCATGACACCCTCAACTAAGTTTCGGGCTTGAGACAACATGTTTTGAGATAGTAATGGACGATCACTACTAAGCGTGGCGATGTTGTCACATATTGCCTGGCTAGCACTTCCGATTTGCCGCGCTATCAATGTCATGAGCTGTCGCTTTCTCCACCGCACACATTTAATTATGCTTTTATTTTAGCACTCTCAAAGATCGAGTGCCAGAGTACTACTGTGAAATAGAGAAAACCAGTCTATTTGGCGGAGAGAACAGGATTCGAACCTGCGGTAACATTGCTGCTACACACGCTTTCCAAGCGTGCGCCTTCAACCACTCGGCCATCTCTCCAACGACTCACTAGTATACTATTGTCATTTCCACGCCACAATTACCGTTGTATCTGTCGGCATCCCTGAGCATAATGAGAGTCATGGCTAAGACGTCCACCCCTACTGTCATTTCACTCACAGGCCTTAAAAAGCGGTTTGGTATTGGTGATGCCGAACACTACGCGATTGATGGGATCGATCTCACGATTAAAAAGGGTGAATTTATCGCGATCATGGGCCCGAGCGGCTGCGGTAAGACGACGTTACTCAATATATTAGGATTGCTCGATAGCGATATCGAAGGTGAATACGAACTCGATGGTCGTCACGTCGCATCTCTGAGTTCTCGCCGTCAGGCGCGGATTCGTTCACAGCAAATCGGCTTTATTTTCCAGAGCTTCAACCTTATCTCTCGATTAAATGTCATCGAAAACGTGGCATTACCACTCATATATAAAGGTGTCCCTCGCCTGACGCGCATCAAGATGGCGAGCAAAATGCTGCACAACTTCCATCTCGGCGAACGGGAGTTTTATATGCCCCACCAACTCTCTGGAGGCCAAACGCAGCGCGTCGCGATCGCCCGTGCACTCGTTAATGACCCGTCGATTATCCTGGCAGACGAACCAACCGGTAACCTTGATACCAAAGCCAGCCATATCATCATGGAAGAATTGTCTGATCTTCATCGTCGTGGCAATACGATCATCATGGTCACCCACAACCCTGAGCTGACGTCGTATGCCAGTCGCGTTATCATGATGCTCGACGGTAAGATTGCAAAGGATACCAAGAAAGCACCGCGGAAGCGCGCGATGAAAAAGCGACCACTGGGTAAGAAAGAAAAGGTAAAAGCATAATGCGTTCTCTCCTTCTCACTCACATCGAAAATGCTCGTCAGTCTCTGAAGAGTAATCGCCTGCGATCGACCCTGACGATGTTCGGTGTCATGATTGGTGTTGCAAGCATCACAACGATTTTGGCACTCTCGACAGGGGCCAGTAAGATCGTCGGTGACCAAGTAAACCAACTCGGTGGCAACATCGCCGTCATCCGTCCCGGGACTCCGACCGATAAACCGCTCGAAGATTTCATCCAAAATTCTGGCAACCAAAGCTTTGCTGCTAGCACACTGACTGATACTGATTTCTCAACGATTTTGGCGCTTCCTCATGTCTCAGCCGTTGCGCCACTCATGATCCTGACAGGTGGCGTCAAAGCCGAATCTAACGCCCCAGCTAATACGCCGATCGTGGCCACGACTCCTTCTTTTGAAACCATCGGAGATATCAAAGTCCGTGAGGGCCAGTTCCTCGACCCCGAGCTAAGTCCTGCAACAGCCGTCATCGGTCCACAACTTTCGATTGATATCTTTGGCACTGAGCAATCGATCGGTAAAACTATCGATATTCGCGGTACTCCATTTACGGTCATCGGCGTCATGAAGCGAGAGAATAACCCGATCAACTACAACGGTGTCGATCTCGATGCTTCGGTCATCATCAATATCGATAGTGGTCGCCAGCTCAATAACGGTTCACTCCAGATCCAACAGATTAACGTCAAAAGTGATTCCGTCGATAATCTCAATCAACTGATCATCGATATCAACAAAGCTCTCTTGAAAAATCACTCGAACGAAGCAGATTTCAGCGTCCTGTCAGGGGACGAAATTGCACAGCCCACCAATCGCCTCTTTTACGCCATCGCTGGCACGACGACTGCAGTTGCGGCTATCTCACTGCTCGTCGGTGGTATCGGTATCATGAATATCATGTTGGTGAGTGTCGCCGAACGAACCCGCGAGATCGGTATTCGAAAAGCGCTCGGTGCGACCAATGGTGATATCGTCTGGCAGTTCCTGATCGAATCACTCGCTCTTAGTGTCGGTGGCGGCATCATCGGCTACGTCGGTGGCTACTTACTGGCTTTTGCTATCTCAACCTTCCTCACCTTTGATCCAGTGTTGAACTGGCAAATAGCCGCTGTCGCTCTCGGTGTTTCACTCTTCATCGGCGTTATCTTCGGCATCTACCCCGCTATTCGCGCATCGCGAAAAGACCCTATCTCAGCTTTGAGACAGTACGATTAAAGTTCTTTTTTGAGTTTTTCGATCAAGACAACTGGCGTCGGATCAACGCCGTTTAATATCGCTGTGTAAATACTCGAGAAATCAGCCAGGATACAGCCCCAGAGCAGTTGTGCGATGAGCGTGTCACCTTTTAGCGTGATGGTGTGTGCTTTTGGCCTCATGCCACTGAGCAGTCTGTCAGATAGTTCAAATCGTTTTAAGATTTGTGGGTGTTCCAGAGGACTAATCAGATCAAAGACAACATACGGCTTTTCAATCGGATGAGACGTCCAACCCATAAATTCGTTGTGATTAAATTCAGAGAATTCATTCCAAAAAGCTAGGTTCTTCGATGTTTCGTTCCAGCTAATTTTCCATTTATACGCCAGTGGTGCGGTCAAAGCGCCACCGTAGAAAACGGGCGTTGAGCCAACGGCAGTTTCTGCCAATTGCTTCGCATAGTTATGTTCGGTCGGGACATCCGCCAGCCACTGCGCACTTTCCGATTCGAGCCAACTAGAAAGATCAGTCAGTTCTTGCGACTTCCCTTCGACAAGGCCGAAGTTTTCAAACAAAGCGACTAGTGCTTTGAGGTTATAGATCATCGCCATACGTGGTTGAAGTCCTGTAGGGATTTGTTCTACTTCAGCGTGGGCATGCGCAATCGTCTGATCTTCAGCGTGTTCGATAAGTTTTCCGCCAGAAGCGATAATGCCAATCTGTGCCCCTTTTTGCTTGGCTTGCTCGAGAGCACTTAAGGTCTCTTCAGTATTTCCTGAATAGCTACTCGCGATCACGAGCGTGTGTTCGTCGATATATTCAGGGAGATCATAGCCACGAATAATTTCAAAAGGTACCTTCAAGTCATTTCGAAGCCATACTTTAGCGATCAGCGCTGCGAGCGCAGAACCACCCATACCAGTCAAAACGATCGAGGTTATAGCACGCCCATCGTGGTCTTCTTCGTGGAGTTGCGCATCAAATGCAGCCTGTTTGTATTGCTCAGCTGAGACCTTCAACGCACCTTCCGGATCGCGTTGCTGCAGCACGTTTGGATTATCGAGCACATCGCTCATCAGTCTTGCCCACTCATATGGGTCTATGATACAGTATTTTTAAACGAAGCATAAGTAGTATAAAGGGTGGGCATGGATATTACTCCGCAGGATCAAACAACACAACCGATTAGTGATGACCAGGAGCTCGCGAAGGCTCTTGCTGGTGTTTTACCAGATGTTCCAGAACCAGTAGTGCAAGATCCCCCTGCACCGACCCCTGAAGCTCCAGCAGAACCTGCTGCCGAAGCTGCTCCTGCACCAGTCGTCCCACCTACTCCTGCGCCAGCTGTTGCGCCAGTCGCCCCTGCAACTGACCTCGAAAGCATTAAAAAAGGTGCCCTTGGCGAACTTCGCCCATTGATTGACCGTGTTGATCTGCCTGCTGAAGAGAAATTCGACACCTACCTCATGCTCATCCGTAGTACCGACGACCAAACATTGGTTGCTCCAGCCTACGCATCTGCACAGGCAATCAGCGATGAAAAACGAAAGGCCGAAGCGCTGCTCGACATCGTCAAAGAGATCGATTACCTCTCACACAAAGCCGCTTAGCTATTTACCGCCCGAAAGGGCGGTTTTTTTGACACGCTATTTTCAAAATGCTACTGTTTAGAGAGTTTATGGACGAAAACGAAAACAAACAAGTTCCCGGCGCAACACCTCCTCCTCCAAGAGAAATCGACGATTCAGAGTTTGTTGTTCGTGCAAAAAGTATTATCGATATTATTCGTGAGTCTCAAAAAAACTCATCAGTATTTGGCGAACGCCTTCGTTATGCCTTCACAGAAGACCCTGATGCCTTTAACGAGCAGTTGGACGAGCTTGTCGACAGTATTGCTGATCGCGACCCTGAATATCAGGATATTTTACGAAGAATGAAAGAAGCGCAGCGGACATCTGGTGATAACCCGCCTCAGCTCATCGCTCAGATAAAAGAGTTACGCAAACGCTTTCGAGAAGCAGCAACCAGTGAGTTAGGTCTCCCCGATGAAGCACGGTTTAGTGCGATCGAAGCCGCTCGGCAGCGAATCAGCGATCTCATCGAGACAAACCCGACAAACCCAAAGACACCGAGAGAAATCCTTGTTGCGCTGGGTATCCGAAACCCAGGCGAAGAAGGCCGTCCAGAGACAGATACGTATGCGTTTCCTTACGAACTGATGCCACCAGATGTGATTGCGAAGTGGGAAACCTACCTCGCAACAGTGGCAAAACACGTTTTGGCAGAGAGAACGACCCCTATGGATAATCCCGATCGTCAATACATTATTAAAAGTGCTGATGAAACCCGTAAATTCGCCCACGACTCTCTGACGACTGACTTTCATGCCGTACTTGGTCTTCAGGGCAATGAGGGATGGGACTTCAAAAGCTCTCGACACCTTCTTGGCCTTATTCGTAACTTTGAGTTTTCAAACAACGACAATGAATTGGTCGCAAAAGCACGACATCTCGTCTCAACTCACACGAGTCCGCTCAATCTTGTGACGGCACTTTCACACGGTCTTGACCACGAGCATTAACTTGACTGACAAGCTCTAACGTGTTACTATATATTTAGCACTGCCCATTTCGATAGCAAGGAGGAACCATGTCGACAATCGACGAGGTCTTTACCTCCAGATTGTCCGCTCGGGAGCTCCGCGAGGAGATCCAGAAGAGCGT
The DNA here is from genome assembly GCA_964556125.1 of uncultured Candidatus Saccharibacteria bacterium. Classification (GTDB taxonomy): domain Bacteria; phylum Patescibacteriota; class Saccharimonadia; order Saccharimonadales; family Saccharimonadaceae; genus Microsaccharimonas. Next base: position 104,598 of record CAZKUW010000003.1, read on the forward strand.
CGACAGCGGCCAAGCCGCGGAAGTGAGTGTCAGGAGCGTCAGCGGGGGAGACGAGGTGATCGTGATCACCTTCGAACCCCCCATCGAGTCCTACTACGGACTCGGGACGACTCCGGACGGCAAGGAGGTGTTCGCGTCACTCGGTCCGATCGAGGAGCAGGATGTCAAATATCCCATGCTTCTCGTCGGCACCTGAGCCCGACCACCATCTCGCCGGGCCAGCTCCTCGACATCGCGTCGAGGAGCTGGCCGACTTTCCAAATTAGGATACAATAGGTCTAATGACCGCTCGTTTTGCCACACCAGATGAAATTGCCCGCTGGGATGAATTGATTATCAATAACCCCGATGGCGGAAATGTCTTTTCAAGCTTTGTGTACACCCAAATAAAGAAATTGGGTGAATACAAAGCTCTTTTTGTTATCATCGACGGTCTGGCGATAACTATTCTTGAAAAGAAGACTCCCCCTCTCGGTAAGTTTTGGTATCTGCCAAAAGGGCCGAATGTCGCGACCCAAAAACAGCTTTTTGACGCTTTAAAAGCACTCGAACCTTTTGCTCGAGAACACGGCGCCTTCGTTGTGCGCATCGAATCAGAACTTCCTCGCGATCTCCAACCAACTCTTTCGCGTCACGGTCTCAAAAAAGCGGCGCCAATTATCCCAAATCCTTCAACCATCACCCTCGATATTTCACCAAAATTAGATGAACTCCTCATGAATTTACCGCAAAAAGGCCGTCACGCTATTCGACGGGCCGAGCGCGATGGTGTCACTGTTCTGAAAGTCGAGCCTTCTGAAAAGAACACCAAAATTATGTACAAACTCCTCTCAGAAACCGCCAAAGGCCAGTTTGGAATCCGTAGTTATTCTTACTACAAAACCTACTGGCAACGGTTCTCAGAAGCAGGAATAGGTCAGCTTTTCTTCGCATACTATGAAGGAAAAGTCGTTGCCGGCGCCTACGCAATGGTCTATGGTCAAAAAAGCACCTATAAAGACGGTGCTTCAATCCGAAAACGCACCACCTATGGCTCGAGTCACCTCCTTCAGTGGCACGTCATTGAATGGGCTAAGTCTCAAGGAGCAATGATTCATGACTTTTGTGGCTCCCCGCCAAGTGATGAGATTGATAATCCTGAACATCCCCACCATGGCATCGGCCTATTTAAAAGCTCATTCAGCAAACACGTCGCCGACTATATCGGTTGTTACGACCTGGTGATCAGCCCTGTGAAACACAAAGCCTGGGTAAAACTTGGCGAACGTGTCTATCGGCACTATTATTACAAACGAACGAACGATTACTACTACTAAGGAGTCCCTATGCCGCTTATCAACCGAACCGTCCTGATGTCTGACGCCCATAACTTTAGCGCCTACCATGCTATCAACCCTTACTACGGCGACTCGGATGTAAATACTGGTGTTGCCGCCAAAGAGCACGAAGAGATCGCCGACGCGCTCTCACATGCCGGCATAAAGATCATTCAAGTCCCTTCTCCCGTCGATAGCCAAGACGGCGTCTACACTGCCAATTGGGCACTTGTCAGAGGTGACAAAGCGATTCTTGCTCGTCTGCCAGAGGTTCGTAAAGCGGAAGAAGCCTATGCGGAAACCGTACTAAGAGAACTTGGCAAAGAAATCATCTATGCTCCAGAAGGATTGAAATTTAGCGGCCAAGGTGATGCCCTCGCTTGTGGGAACCTACTCTTCTGCGGAAAAGGCTACCGTAGCGACGAAGAAGCACAGAAGTTTGCCGCTGACACACTCGGTTACGAACGAATTCAACTGGAAACAATTCCCGGACTCGATGAGAACGGTCAGCCGATGGTGAATAAAGTCTCTGGCTGGGCAGATAGCTTCTTCTACGACATCGACCTGGCACTCTCTATTATCAAAGCGCCTGTAGGTGATAAAAAAGGTCTCATCGCCTACTGTCCTGATGCTTTTGTACCTGAAAGTCGTGAACTACTCGCTCACTTTGATGGTGTCGAAAAGATCGAATTATCGATTCAAGAGGCTCAAGAGGCCTTCGCCGGCAACCTTGTCTCGACAGGTGAAACAGTCGTCATGAGTGCGCACGCCCCTGAACTCAAGGCAAAGCTTGAAGCTGCTGGCTTAAAGGTGTTAACTCCCAAAATCTCAGAACTCGCTAAAGGCGGCGGCTACATCCGCTGCACCACTTTAACGCTCGATTGATTATCGTTTCTTCTTCAGTTCTTGGAGTGCCGCGTGAGCAACTTCTGCTTCATTCCACGGATAGACACCATCGGCACGCTCGATGGTTTTTTCGTGACCTTTACCAAGCAACACGACGACATCATCTGGTCCGGTCGCTTGCGCCATCGCAAAGCCAATTGCCTCTTCGCGGTTAGAGATTAAGAATAGATTCTCGCCTTCGACTTTACCCGCTTTTTTCGCACCAGCTGCGATCTGCTTAAGGATTTGCTGGCCATCGACGTCACGATCATCTTCTTCGGTCACAATCACAATGTCTGAGCTTTTACCGGCAAGCATACCCTGTACAGAACGCTTCGATTCATCACGACGTCCCGCTGAACCAAAGACACTGATCAGTTTACCTTTTGTGAGCGGTCGAACACTTTCAAAAAATTTCTCAAAGCCATCGGGAGTACTCGCGAAGTCAACAATAACCTTAAAATTCTGACCTTCGTCGATGATATTCATACGACCTTCAACACCTTTTAGTGCCGCGATGCCCTTTTCGATTTGTTGCTTCGTGAGACCGAGTTTTCGGCCAACCGCTAAAGCAGCAAGACTATTGAAAACATTAAATTCACCCGGAATATTTACCCGAATCTTGTAAGTGTCTCCGTCGATAGAAGCTGTATAGGTCGAATGATCTGGAGCCAACACGACGTCGCTCGCACGGAGCTCACCCTTCTTGATACCATATGTTGTCGAGTTCTCAACAGTCTTTGCAAACTTTGCACCATTTGGATCCTCGGCATTTGCCACACCGTAACGAAGCCCGTGTCGGTTCGCGATCTTAAACAATCGGCGTTTTGCTTCGATGTAGTTATGCATCGTCCCGTGATAATCCAAGTGATCATGGGTAATGTTTGTCATCACTGCGATTTCGTAGGGAATACCCCAGACACGATTCTGTGCAAGCGAGTGACTTGAAGTTTCTACGACCGCCCAGTCAACTCCCTCGTCGACGAACCGACGAAGCCGACGTTGCAAAATACTCGCCTTGGTCGTGGTCATATGTTCCTTTTGAGACACGATATCGTTACCAATCCCGTTGGCAACTGTCGTCATCAAACCTACTTTTAAGCCCGAGTCTTGCAGCAAGCGGTGAATCATAAATGACGTCGTCGTCTTACCGTTTGTTCCTGTGACACCAATAATGCGAACTTTACGTCCAGGAAACCCATATCGGACATTCATCAACATCGATTCAAACAAGTGACCGGTTGGTTCAATTTTCTTAAAGACACCTCGAGGGATCAGTTTCTTAACAATCGTACGAATAATAGCCATATCGCTATTATACAGACTAGGAGTATACCAACGACTGCGATACCTATAAACAACGACCGGTAAGGGGTATCGGTATGTACGAGAGGCACGGTAGCATCATCTTTATGGGGTATCGCCACTTCGCTTACGCCAAGCACTGAAGCGATATTTTGGGCGATTAGTCCTAATGGCTCTTCTGAGGTCGGCTTTTTTACAGACTCCTCAACCGCACCATATCGAACCACTTCATACAAATCAACCGGCTGTTGATCATATACAGATCCGTACAGATGAACCGTATGATATCCCTCTTCGAGACCGCTCGGCAATGAGAATTCCGCCTGTAAACCACCCTCTGTATCGACGGTTGCCGTTCCCAATTCCTTATTTTTGGAATGTATTTCGACCTTCACCTGAGAACCTGGCTCGAGACTGTGGGGATCAACCCTGATAATCAGTTTTGAAGACGACGATAATTCAATAGTCTTCAGAAAAGATACAAATTTTTGCTGTCTTTCAGCTCCTGAACTCCCCCAGTAATTAGGCAGCTCTGGAATAGTGGAGCTGCACTCCACACAAGAATGAGTCTGATTAAGATCTCCGTATTTCCTCTCGATCGCAAGTGCCTCGAGTTCGTGCCCCATCGGGTTGGGGTGAAATGATTCACGACCAATCATCTTGAGCATCGGAAATATTTTCAGAGGTGCAATATCGTCCCCTATGCGCAATCCATTCACCGCACTTGGTAGGTACGATATATCGCAGAGTCTTCTTCCTATAAGGCTTTCTTCGACGTCGATATAGAAAATTTTCGCGGCGGCCGATGCTGCCTTTATAACATGATTCAAATAACTCACCCCTTCATCGATAAATTGTCTCTCCTGACTATCCAGAAGTGTACTTGTCACTGGATCACACATACCATTTACTGCGATTATTTTCGGATACCCGACGGCATACACCTTCGCCCAAGGAGTCGACTCGCTGAGACGACGGTACGTACTGACGAGCGTGTCGAAAAGTTGTCGCATCTCGAGACCGACTTGGTATCTTTGCGATCCATCCTTTGCCCATTCGCAAGTACCCGGCATAGCGCAGACTTTGAGTTTGGCAGAAAAACCGACGTCATTTCCTCCAATAGTCACCGTCAAAATCTTAGGGTGACTCTCCTCGACTGAGGATAATTGACCACCGTCCCTGAGCACATCAGCCGTGCGCGCACCAGAGCAAGCACTATTTCGCATCTGATTTAAAGGGATCATCATAAACGCTCCGATTAAATACGGATACGAGCGACGACTCACATGACAGATTCCACTCGACTCTATATAAAAACTATCGTCGGTCTCACCTTCGCCACTGGAAAATGAATCTCCCAGCGCCACATACGCCAAATCAGAAGAAGGTGTATATCCAGCCGTCCTTAGTAACACTTGCTTCGCAACACCCGAATAATTCACATAGGTCAACCTCAGCTGTCCCCCGTTCGATTCGAACCGAGGATGAGTGCCATAACGGAAGTCATCAATAAACCCATTCGTCGTATAGACGACAATTTCGCACGATGTACCATTTCCGCACAAAGGGTTAACGTCGATAATAGAAAATCCCGCATTCATCCCTGTCACCAGGACAGACCTGCCGTCATTACTGACAGCAAACTCCTCTGTCGGATCAAATCCATACCCGTACGGAATACCTCCGTGTCTAATTTGTTTCAGTTCAAAATTGTTGAGATTCAAAAGACCGATTCCTGTGCCGGGGTATTCTACCGCCAACCACTGACCATTTTGTGACATACCCATACCCCCGACACCATACTGGTCCAGTACATAGTCTGGTTGCTGATTTTCAAACTCATAGGTTACTTTTGTCCCGATAAGATCTACTTTTCGACTGATCCTATCAGAAAAATGTCGATAAATCTTTACTCCCTTCTTCATAGGAGTAACTTGGTCTCTCACGATGAGCGTATCTTGCTCTGGAGCGTAGTAACACCCGGTCATATCAAAACAGGCCCCTGTGATGACCGATAATTTCAGATCGAGCGGATACGTGATAGCAAAACGCGCCCTCGCCCCGTCAGCAAAAAACATACCAGCAGACATCCTTCTGCCTTCAAACAAACATACCTCTTGAGGTGAAGTAAATCCTTCGACGGCACGCCTTTGGTAGGAAATCGGGCAGACAGGATCCGAAGAATGAGACACACTCTGCGAGTTGACTACTACTGGCACACCTTCACGCCATCCTCCCCCACTCACCGCAGAAACCGGGCTACCCATCAAGCAAAAAACAAACACCAAAACACTCCCTACAACAAGGGTTCTCATACGCCATTCACTTTCTCTGTGTCTGTATTCCATTGTAAATTCGGCTCATACACCAATCAAGCTCAACCCTATAAAAGTTAACCGTGATAAAATATTTACAGATGAGAGTCCTTGGAATTGAAAGTAGCTGTGACGAAACAGCAGCGGCCATCGTTGAAGATGGTCACTTATTGCTTTCAAATGTCGTGAATTCACAAATCGACATTCACAAAATCTACGGTGGTGTCGTTCCCGAAGTCGCTGCCCGAAGCCACATTGAAGTGATAAACCCCGTTGTTGACCAAGCACTCACCGACGCAAACCTTACCTGGGACGATATCGACGCTATTGCCGTGACATACGCTCCTGGACTTATTGGCTCACTTCTCGTTGGTACTCTTGCCGCGAGAACGTTGGCGATCATAAAAGATAAGCCTCTCTACCCTATTCACCACGTCGAGGCCCACGTCTATGCAAACTTCGTAACAGATCAAGCAGATCATCTTACTCTGACGCTCCCTAGTACTCAGCCAACATTCCCTATGCTGGCTCTCATTGTCAGCGGCGGCCACTCACAACTCGTTCTCTTTAGAGATCATGGTGACTTTGAACTTCTCGGTCAAACGCAAGATGACGCCGTCGGCGAAGCCTTTGATAAAGTCGCAAAGATTATCGGTCTCCCCTACCCTGGCGGCCCCTCGATTGCCGAAGCTGCCCTTGAGGGCGATCCAAAAGCCTACCCGTTACCGAAGGCAAAGCTTCAAGGTGCGTACGATTTCAGCTTCTCAGGCCTTAAGACAGCGGTTCTGAGAGCCGTTCAGCGCGAAGTGGGTGTCGAGACATCTTTCCCTTCAAAAGACCTTGCAGCGCTTCTCAGCAACTCACAGCGGGTAAACTTTGCTGCTAGCTTCCAGCGCACGGCTATCGAAACGTTAGTTGATAAAGCCGAGAAAGCATTTCACGACTACTCCCCTGCTTCAGTCGTCATTGCTGGTGGTGTTGCTGCCAATCAAGAACTCCGTCGTCAACTTTCTGAACGACTCCCTCTTACTATCGAATACGCTCCTATGAGCCTCTGTACTGATAACGCGGCGATGATCGCTACCCTAGGATACTTCTACGCAAATAAAAAACAGGCGTCCTCACCTCTTGATCTTGAAGTTGTCCCTAGTCTTTCGATGACAAAAACTGCTTGGGCATAGATACCCTTATTGACTTTTTGTAAAGCTTATGCTAATATATGCACATAGTTTAGCAAAGAAAAAAAGGTACCAACAGATCATGAGCCCTCAAGAATCACGACGCGAAAAAAGATTAGAAAGCATCGATAAAGTAAGCCGATACATCGCTGAAGACAAAGTAAATCCTAAAGCGAGAGGCATCGATGCTCTTAAATCGGTTCTGAAAGCGGATGTCATGCAAGAACATGATGAGCAACACCAAGAATTTAACGACATTTTCGATCAAGCGGTTGAAGCACGTGAAGCTATAGATTTATTGGGTGACTACGATGGTGAAGACGACCGAACATTTGCCTCTATGCTAAGTGCTGCCGATGCAGATGAGCTCGCTCAAAAAGCATTATCAAAAAAGAAAGCCTCGGTCGGTGAATTTGTCACCAAACACCTTGATGTTATTCAACAAGTTGCCATCGAACAAGCCGAATCAGAAGGCGTAAAGATCAATATTCATACCAAGTCTTAACGTCGCAATTTTTGCAATATTGATTTAGCCGCAGGTAGCCCTTTACTCCAAAGAGAGTAGGCGGGTGAAAGCGGCTTATCAAATGTCCCTGCAAAAACGGCTTCTTCTTCAGTCCACCCCTGTTTGAAGACCGATACGCCGCCAACAACAAGTCCACCAAAGTCGTAAGAAGTGATACCCCATTCTTTTACCTTGCGGATAGCATGCCACTTGAGTGCATAGTTGGCACGAAGTCGTTGTCCATCTTCGTTCATACCCCCATAAAGTTCATATGCGATATCAGCGCTGATCGCAAGCCATAGGAAGGCGATCGGCTCATCGTCGAGGTAAGCAGCAAAAATAGGGGAGTAGTCATTCATCAAATGAAAAACATCGAGGTAGTACTGCTCAGTGTGAAGGTTAAACTTCGCTCTTTCGGCTGTTTGTTTATAGATATGAAGACATTTATCAATATCTTCTTTAGTCTTTACTTGTTTAATCGTGATACCTTCAGCAGCTGATTTACGGATATACTGACGGGTTTTTTTCGCCATTACTGCTAAGAGATCGCTTTCACTTTTTTTGAGGTCGAGAAGCACTGTTTCAGACGGCAGCACTTTATTGTGAGACCGACGCCACCCTTTAGGAATATCGTATTCAAAGCTTGCGGGCTCAATCGAAAGGGCAACCGACTTATAGTCACGTTTCACTAAAGTTGCGAGAGCATCTAAGAACTCATCTCTATGCTCATCCTGCGCGAAAGGTCCACGCGGGATGTACGCAAATGAACGAAAGGGAAGTGGTAATCGGCGTATAAGGATCTGAGCAGATCCGATGATCTTATCTTCGTTATACCCAAACACGCGTTCGGCCGTCCAGCCATGGCCCGCCTTTACCTGTCCCCATCCCCAAAGTTGTAGTGGGTGAGCGCCATGCTCAAGTTGATATTCATCCCATTGCTCTTTATCACCGCACTTTTGAAGCTCAATCATACCTCCATTATACAACGGGGGTTATGCTATAATGAAAACTGATTAAAAAGCGTGAGTTAAGAGGTGATTTTCATCAATTCACGTGAGAGTTAAGAAAGATTTATAATTCGCGTGAAATTAGCTAAAGCCTACGACCCAAATCAGTACGAACCGAATATCTATGCCTTATGGGAAAAAAGCGGTGCTTTCGCTCCATCGGGCAAAGGTGAGCCGTTTAGTACGATCATGCCGCCGCCAAACGCCAATGGTAATCTTCACATTGGTCACGCACTCGATATGGGCCTCAAAGATATCATGGTCCGCTACAAACGTATGCGCGGCTTTGACACCATTTACATCCCTGGCGCAGACCACGCAGGTTTCGAGACATGGGTAGTCTATGAAAAGGAACTCCAAAAGAAAGGCCAAAGCCGTTTTGACTTTAGCCGCGAGCAACTCTACACACAGGTTTGGGATTTTGTAGAAGCGCAAAAAGGGAATATGGAGCTCCAAATCCGTGCTCTCGGCATCAGTGCTTCATGGAACGATTCCTTCTTCACACTCGACGAAAACATTATCGAAGATGTCTACGGCACCTTTAAGAAACTGTGGGATGATGGCCTAATTTACAGAGGTGAGCGCATCGTTAACTACAGCACAAAGTACCAGACAAGTTACGCAGACATCGAAGTTGATCACAAAACCGAAAAGGGAACCCTCTGGCACATTGCCTACCCACTGCTCGATAAAATTGGTGAAATTGTCATCGCAACCAGTCGTCCTGAAACTCTCTTTGGTGATACTGCCGTTGCTGTTAATCCAAATGATGAACGCTATAAAGATCTCATCGGCACCCGGGTTCAACTTCCTCTTACCGACCGTGAAATCACGATTGTTGCTGACGATTATGTTGATCAAAACTTCGGAACCGGTGCCGTTAAAATCACTCCTGCTCACGACCCGAATGACTTTGAAGTAGGGAAGCGACACGACCTCGCTCGTATCCAAGTCATCGACTTTGACGGTCGAATGATAAATGTGCCCGAGCAATTCATGGGACTAGAAGTCGATGAGGCTCGTAAGAAAACACTCGCTGCTTTGCAGGCTCAAGAACTTATTCGCAAAGAAGAACCCTACGAACACACCGTCGGATACGACTACAAAAGTGGTCTTCCTATCCAACCGCTCATCAAAGACCAGTGGTTCCTTAAGATTGAGCCACTCGCAGCAAAAGCGATTAAAGCAGTTGAAAATGGTGAGATTACGTTCTATCCAAACAGTCGCAAGCAAGTCCTACTTCAATACCTACGGAAGCTTCATGACTGGAACCTGTCACGTCAGATCCCATGGGGTATTCCTATCCCAGCTTTTCAGAACATGAATGATTCTACTGATTGGATCTTCGATGAACGAGTCGATGAAAAGACTGTTGTTGTTAATGGGACAACATATAAACGAGAAGAGGACACCTTTGACACCTGGTTTAGCAGTGGTCAACTTCCTTTTATCGTGACAGATGCTATCGAAGAAGGTGAGCTTTCACGCTATTACCCGACCAGCTTTATGGAAACAGGTACCGATATTCTCGACCGCTGGATCGCTCGAATGATCATGCTCGGACTCTACCGCACAGGTAAAGTACCGTTTAAAGACGTCTATCTGCACGGCATGGTCCTCGATGAACACAGTCAAAAAATGAGCAAAAGTAAGGGTAACGTCATCAATCCAATGGAAATGGTCGCTGAATACGGTTCTGATGCCCTTCGTTTGGGACTCATTGCGAGCCGTAGCCCCGGTCAGCACCAAGCATTTGGTAATGACCGCATCGTCGCTGGTCGTAACTTCTGCAATAAACTATGGAACATCGCTCGCTTTACTGAGGCGAAACTAGGGGACAACTACCGCCCAGGCACTCCCGAGCCAAAATCATTAGCTGACCACTGGATCGTCAGTGAGCTAGCTCTCGCCAAAAAGTCAATTGAACGTAATCTCGATAACTATCGTTTCTCAGAAGCAAGCGAAAATATGTACCACGCCATCTGGGATAGTGTTGCTGACTGGTATATCGAAGCGTCAAAGGACCAAGAGAACAACGACCTGCTCACCTGGGTACTCGACACCAGCCTTAAACTTGCCCATCCGTTCGCGCCTTTTGTCACTGAAACTATCTGGCAAACCCTTCCATGGCACGACTCACTCCTTATCAGTGAAGAGTGGCCAGAGATTATCGGCTATAACGAACTCTCAGCAGCTGAGTTTAGTCGCGTCCAAGAACTCGTCACCGAGGCACGTTTCATCATCACGGCACTTCCTGGCAATGACAAATACGGCCTTCTCTACCAAACCGACAGCCTGATCGAAGATAACAAAGACCTGATCAAGCGGTTAGCTCGCCTCAAGGACATCACCATGGTCGAACAGGGTCGTGGACTCCGTTTGGCAAACTCTGGTCGTGACGCCTGGCTCGACGTCTCTGAGGAAACTCTCAATGAACACGCAACGAACCTCGAAGCTCGCCTTGCTGTCGCACACAGTGATATCAAAGCTCTCGAAGGTCGCCTTGGTAACAAGAGTTACGTCGAAAAAGCCCCAGCAAAACTTGTTGAAGAAACGAAAAACCAATTGGAAGAAAAACAAGCCCTGGCGACAAGGCTTGCAAACGAACTCACTATCTTGCGTTAGACAGATGGCCAAAGATAGCCGCTGCCCATAGTACCAAAGTTAAGCTTCTTAGATTGGATATATCGACGATCGTCATCACGGGGTTGAATACGAGGAGTTGAACGGTTCATACCGGCAAAATGCGCTGGTGCTGAAACTCTTTCGACATGGACATGTTGCTCACTTGATTTGTTGACCGAATCTACTGCAGCATACGAAATATATGCTGACGGAACAGTGATGGCGAGCATACTCGCACGGTCAATCTGCGTATCATGCACTAAGACACCGAAGGTGGTGGCGATAGTGAAGGTCATTGCTAGTGGGTTTATAAGTGTCGGAAACATGTTTGTTTTATATCTTTTAGTTACAGATCTAATCTAGCATAAGCTTGATGTTTTGTCAAGGAGGTGTCAGTAACGAAAACTACTCGTGGTGGTACGAACCGCCCAAGGAGATCTGCTGTGTTCTATAAAGCTGCTCAATCAAAATCAAACGCACCAGTTGATGAGGAAATACCAGGGGTGAAAGCGACCATACGAAGTTTGCGCGAGAATGGACGGATTCATCGACGCCATAGGCACCGCCAATGATAAGCACTATCTCTTCCGACTTATCAAGATGGTCAACCAAAACCTTAGAAAGCTGAGGTGAATCAAGTGTTTTGCCATTCTCGTCTAGAAGCACGACGTAAGCACGAGCATCAAGTCTCGAAATAAGCCTCTCAGACTCCTCCTGGCGCGCTCTCTCGCCCTCGTAGCTTGAATGTGGTAAAAGTACCCATTTCACTATAAATGGCGTTTTCAGGCGCTTCTGATAACGTTCGATTCCGTCAGCTACCCAGTCTTCGTGTTTTCGTCCAACAGCAAGAATAGTTATTGGCATGGTACTACGACAGCTTTATTTGCTCAGCAAGCACTGCTAGTGCCGCGTGATCAGGTTCATGATCTGGGTCAGGGTGACGTTGATATTCGCTAATATCCGTAAAGGGAATGAGGTGAATGTGAGCATGCGGCACGTCAAACCCGACAATCTGTTCACCGACAAAAGGCACTCCGAGACTTTGGCGTAGGTGTAAGGCAATTTTCTGAGCAGCCAACGTCAACGCTTCATAATCAGCTGCTTCAAGATCCCAAACAAATCTGACCTGCTTTTTCGGAACAATTAATGTGTGGCCGACAGAAATGGGATTGATATCTAGAAAAGCAAAGACGTGTTCATCTTCATAGATTTTGTGAGAGGGTATTTCGCCCTTAATAATTTTTGTAAAAATAGTATCTTCCATACCTGTATTGTACTCGAGAATCAGAAAAAGAGCCCCCGAGGCTCCTTTTCATGGCGGAGAGAGAGGGATTCGAACCCTCGGTGAATTGCTCCACACCGCTTTTCGAGAGCGGCCAGTTCAACCACTCCTGCACCTCTCCATTGGTTCTATTCTACCAGCCTACGAAAGTATAATTATTGTCTGAGATTTTGCTTATGCGTTATAATTCAAACTAGTAAATAGGAGGATGCATGACAGACGTAAAAACAACTAAGGAAGTTGAGGCTCCAGCACCAGTGGTAACCCCACCAGTAGCTCACGGCACCAACGGTCTCGCAATCGGATCACTCGTCACGGGTATCGTGGCATTCATATTCGGCTGGGTATTCATATTTGGATTCCTCGCTGGTGCAACCGCGGTCGTCTTGGGTATTATTGGTCTCAAGAAACCAGGTGGTAAAGGGCTCTCAATCGCCGGTATTATTACTGGTGGAATCGGTGCGCTATGGGGCATCATTGTAACGGTCTTCTTCATTATCGCTATCGCTCTCGGCTCAGCCGGTGCAGGCACAGCGATTCAAGAAGCAAATCGTACGCTCGACGAATACAACAAAGAAAACCAATCACTTATCGACGCTAAGAAAGACTTCAAAGCTGGCGAAACCGCTACTTTTGGACAATTCCAAGTGAAAGTAAACTCAGTCAAACGTGATTACGTCCCTGAAAACCGATACTCTCAAGCAGACGAAGGTAAAGAGTTAATCGTTTTGAACGTGACTGCAAAGAACGTTGGATCAGAGAGCAAGTATCTTAGCTCATACGACTTAAAGATCAATGAAGCAGGTGTGGCTGACTCAGCATCATACGTTGATGTCACCCCAACCTTTGACTCAGGCGACCTCTCAGCAGGTGCATCACTCACTGGTAACATCGTTTACGAAGTCACCAAAGGTGCAACTGGCTTGAAACTTCAATATGAAGTTGTCGTCTATGACCTCAAGGGTGGAGAAGCAAAGACTCTCACCTACACACTCGCAGTTTAGTTATACTATCTCGAGACAATCAAAAAGACTCCTCTAGGGGAGTCTTTTTAGATAATTACAATGTGGTACACCCGACAGGATTCGAACCTGTGGCCTTCGGCTCCGCAAGCCGACGCTCTATCCAGCTGAGCTACGGGTGCATAAGACACGACCCGTTGTCTTAAGAACAACGGGCCATATCATTGTAACTAGAAGGTGCTTCCAGCCCACTAGAAAGCGAGCGAACAAAGGCCATTGTACCACAGTGAGAAGGGAAAAACCACTCTTAAAGACGAAGCTTGCGGATCAGAATGTCGACGATGTCGAGTTTCAAATCTTCCATAGGCAGTCGTTGCCCTAGCATATCGACAATTTGCTCTCCAGCCTCAACAGGGAAGTAGACTGATACTCCAGGAGAGAAGCGTTTGCGAGGGATGAGCATGATTGAGTTATGCTCGCCGTCTTTGATCAGTCCAAAAGCTTTAAATTCATCGTAGTGATAGAGTTTTTCACCAACGTAGAGACCTTGGTTACCGCTAAGCCCGTAGGTAAGATCGCGAGCCGGGCGACGAGTATAGATAATCAGTGCGACCGCCATAACGATAACCAAGCCAGTAAATGTCCACGATCGGAGGAAGAAAACGTCAATTGCGATTAGTCCGAGAACAACGATTACAAAGATAATAAACCATAGGGGACTTTTATCTGGATGGATATACTCCTTTGCTGTCCAGGTTACCGGTGCAGCCTCAGGAAGTTCCGTACTAGATTTCGGTTCATCTTCTTCAGGAGTATCTTGATCTTCGGCAACATCCTGTTCATCTTCAACAGGAGTTTCCTCTGGATTTTCCCAATAATTCTGTTCGTCTTCAGACTTCATACTTACCCCCAGTATAGCATGAGCATGACCGAGGAACATGCTGCGAACTTAACCCCCGATAGTTAGGTCTTTTTGGAAATGCTGGTAGTCAATCATACCGTCGTTTTCAAACGTCCAATGACCACCCCAAAACCAGCCTTTTTTCATCATTAACTGGACAAGCGGGTGTTCTTCAGAAAGCACACCCGGTGATCCTGGCTCCCATGTCGCTCCGTCTGGGGCTATGATGTGCTGACCTTCAACAAGACGGATATATGGATTTAGTCGTGTATTAACGTCAAAAGCAAGGCCTTTACTGTGGTGGGATAGCGTTGATGAACCTGCTATTGTTCTGTAATTGAAGCTTGACGAGGTATTCGCGTCCATTAGTTTGTTGTCATCCCACCTATACGGCTCATCACTAGCTCGAACAACTCTCTCAATGGGGAAGTGTATCCTGTATGCCTCCGAAAAGAATTCTGCAACATCATTAGCGACGTCGCGGTGCACTTCTATGACGCCCTGGTTCGATTCGTTGGCAAAATTCCAATAATCAACTTTTATCGCTACTATTTTGTCTAATACGTCAGGCGGACAGTCAGTCGAAGGATTGGTCAAAATTGATTCGTTCATGACTTAATAATATCAAAACAAAAACACCATGCTTTCACATAGTGCTTGTGCTTGGCGGAGGAGGAGAGATTCGAACTCTCGCTCCAGGTCTCCCCAGACTAACGATTTAGCAAACCGTCCCCTTCAGCCACTTGGGTACTCCTCCGTACAATTGTGTTCTTGGCTAGGTGAACAACTTGACCGATTGTAGCATACAACAGGGGTTGAGACTAGTATTGTAAGGGAGTATTTGCTATAATTGAATTATAGTTATCTAATATAGAGGTTTGTGATGCGAAAAGCGCTAAAAACAATTCGACCACTGTTATGGGCCTTTGTTTTGGCCGTCTTCTCGACCTTCGGACTCAGTAATGACACCTCTGCCTACAGTATCCAAGAAGGAGTGAATGCTGCCCATGGCACCAATCAGCCATCTCAGTTATTTGGTGCGGGAAGTGTTATTAGCACCGTCACTAACGTCCTTCTCTTTATCGTCGGTGCACTCAGCGTCATTATGGTCATCGTCGGTGGACTGCGCTATGTCATTTCTGGTGGTAACTCAACAGCGGTCACCGCTGCAAAGAATACCATCCTCTATGCTATCGTCGGTCTTGTGATCGCTTTCCTCGCTTTTGCCGCAGTCAACTTCGTGCTCAACAATCTCACGCCGGGTGGCGACCAAGGCTATACTAACGTCTAATAAAAAGGACGACCGAAAGGTCGTCATTTTTATTTGGCGGAGAGGGCGAGATTCGAACTCGCGGTGAGTCTCCCCACGCTTGTTTTCAAGACAAGTACCATCAACCACTCGGTCACCTCTCCAGGTGAACTTGGCCTATTTTAACAGATAGGGCAGGATCAGTCGAGAGGTTGTCTGGCAAGAGCCAGTACGAATATACATCGAGCACCGGCCTCATAGAGCAGCCGAGCCGCCTGATCAATAGTAGAACCGGTCGTAATAACATCGTCAACGATAACATATATCAGTGCGGGATCGATCGGTGTGTCCACACGAAATGCTGTCTGTGCCTGAGTAAGGCGCAGGGACCGATTGGCAGTGTGCTGAGTCTCCATATTCTGACGTTGCAGTACTTTAAGCATTCTCAGACCACTAAACAGACTTAGTCGACGCGTTATACGATCAATATGGTCATACCCTCTTGTCCGGATGTGAGCAGGGGAGGTAGGGATTGGCACCAAGACCGTCGATGAAGGAAGACGGGGCAACCTCATGGAAAGAAGTTCCGCCAAATAATACGCATGCGCTCTTTTATACTGAAACTTATATTCATCAATTAACCTCTGTAAAACTCCCTGACGTATACCTACAACCCAAGCTTGTTGGTAATGCAAATTATGGTCTAAACAGACACCTCGAAGGGCAGGCTGACGACAGACAACACATTCAGAAATAGTCATTTCTATGATGTCGTTTTTACAATTGTCACATAAACTAGGTCCTAATTTCTGACATCCAGAACAGAGGTGTGGGGCAATAAACGCGAGCAGTTCGTCAATCATTGTGTTTTTTACGTTTGGGGCTCCTATGTGGTTGATTAACAAGCATATGCCCGTTATAATACGAAAGACTATTTGTCAAATGAGCCTAGAGAAAGTGGAGGATATCATGGCCCGCAAACAAAACGAAGATTTATTAATTGAAGATGAACTAGCCGCAGCTTTTTTGAGCGACGACGACCTTACATCAACAAACGCACCAGCGCCAATAGCGTCTGAAGACACCTGGGACGACAGTGAAGAAGAATTTCCTGGTCAACTAGCAGTTGATGTCTACGAAACCGACGAGAAGCTCGTTGTTAAAGCCCGCACAGCAGGTGTTAACAAAGAAGAACTCGACGTCAGTATCAGCGACGGCATTCTCACCATCAGCGGTACGCTTAGTAGCGGTGATGACACAGATGCAACCAACTGGCACATCCAAGAATGTTACTGGGGAGAGTTCAGCCGAACACTCGCGCTTCCAGTCAGCGTTAAAGAAGATGAAGTTGAAGCAGTCTTGAAAGATGGCGTCCTAACGGTCACCTTCAACAAGATCAAGCAAGAACAAGCAAAGAAGATCCAGGTTCAATAACCAGAGCTTCTCGAACATAGAACCTCTCCTTCGGGGGAGGTTCTTTTATATAGTGTAGTCATCGAGTATGAAACCAAAATAAAATATCCCGGGATGAACCGGGATATTTTTATACAAGAAATTCGTTTACTAAGAGGTTGGAGTCAATGATCCAAGTACGAAGTTGACGATTGCGAATGCCAAGAAGGCAACAGCAAGACCTATCAATGCGTACATGATAGTATTCTTAGCAGCCGTCACGTTTGTGCTGTCACCAGCAGAGATAGTGTAACGGATACCACCGACGATCAGCATAATAACGCTAACTGCACCGATGATGAACAATAGTACGTTCACAACTTGGGTGAAAATTGATCCTTCACCAAAGAGGGTCGTAGGGGTGTTATTACCTTGTGCACAGTTGACGCCGCTTCCAGCTGAAAGATCGGATTGGTTACATGCTGCGCCTACTGCTGGAGCGAGTGGGCTAACAACAGCAACGAGGGCGAAAGCTGATCCAACGATCAAAGTCTTTAGCGCGTTCATTGTTAGTTTTTTCATTGATTAGTTTCCTTTCTTGTAGAATCTATGGTCAGTTATAGCAGATTATCACACATTTGTTAAGAGGGGCTACTCTCTAGGTAAATCTGACGATAACGAAGTTTACGATAGCATATGCCAGGAAGGCGACTGCCAAACCGACAATAGCATAGGTCAGTGTGTTCTTTGCCTTAGTAATGCGGGTAGCGTCACCAATAGAGGTCGTATACATAATACCCCCAACGATGATCATAATCACACTAAGAGAACCGACAATGAAGAGAAGGACGTTCACCACTGTTGCAATAGTCGTTGAGACGTTGTCATTCTTTGAGGCACAGACTGCGCCTGAACCGCCACTATTACAGACATCTTTAAGTGGATCGACGTTTACCGCTCCAGCCGTCACTGGCACGAGTGCAAAGGTAAGACCGAATACAAAGGTCAAACCTATAATTAGTTGTTTTATTCGTTGTTTCATTTATTTAAAGCTCCCAATAACGAAGTTAGTAATAGCGAACGCTGACAGAATAATGATCAAACCACCGATCGAGAAGAGGATTAAGTTCTTCGCTTTGGTAATATTTGCCTGATCACCAGATGAAGTAGCGTACATAATGCCCCCAACAATGATAGTAATAACTGCGACAATACCCGCGACGAAGTAGGCAATGTTGAGTCCATTTACGAGGATTTGATCCCCTGATAGAGTCGGGAGATTTTTTATATCACCAGAGCCCGTTCCTGTTGTCAGCTTTTGTGCAAATTGTAAGAGATAATATCGCATAGTTTATCCGTTAATCAATCTAAATATAAGGTTTGTGATACCGATCGAACCCATTGAAATTGCCAGTCCAATGACCGCGTGAAGAATCGACAAACGAGCTTTTTCAATCTGTCCAGGAACACTTCCGCCGGTCAGATACATAAATCCACCGTATAGGACAAAGAATAATGCAACATACCCGACAAGTACCAGAGCTATTTCAATCACATTTAAGGCAACACGCCAGATGAAGTTGCTGAGACGAGCACCTGAATCAGCTCCTAAGCTAGGGTCGCTCGGCGATATGATCTCACAAGACGTACCAGATCCTGTAGTGAGGCCGCGATACCACACCGGCATACCGAGAATACGGTTCTCACAAGAAGGGGCAGCGAATGTTGTCTGTGGTGCGGCGATCGTCATAACAGGTGCAGCGACCAATATTGCGAATGCGAACGTGTTAAATAATTTTTTTAGTAATTTCATTTTCATTTCCTTAATTAGCGAATAGTCCACCAGGCACCAAGAAGTTAAGTAGGGCATACATGCCGGCGTATGCAATAACACCGATAACAATATTAGTGATGATCTGCATTGCCTTCTTAGTCTGCTCTGGATTACCTCCAGAAGACGTATACATAATAGAGGCATAGACGATACCGCCAAGGGTAGCAACGCCCACACCGGCTGTCAGAATGTTAATTGCGAGAAGAAGAACGCCCCAAGCACCCGTGTCTTCAACCTCTCCACTGGTCCCAGTTTGGGCACAGCTAATGATTGCCGTCTCGACACCACCACAACAGTTAGCTGCCGTCGGATCACAAGCTGCGTCCGTGTTTGGTGAGGCAATAATATTAGAAAAAGCCGCAAGACTTAATACAAGGGCTGCACCGACGACGAATTGTTTTATTTTTTGTTTTATACTCATATCTGTTTATAAGATACAACGAACTGGACTGGCTGGCAAGTAGTATGTAACTAAGCGTGAGGGGTATTGCATTTTAAGCACTTTTGTGGTACACTAGCCCCAAACAATAAAAGAATTGTCAGCATATACATTTAATACGATTAAAGGATGATTAATCAGATGAAATCAGAACGATACTTAACTACAGCTGAGCTCCACGCGCGTCGATTTACCGCCGGTGCAGTCATTGCTCTTGGTGCTCTAACATTGAGTGCTTGTGCTCCAGCTCTTGAAGAGACTCCTGTTCCTACGCAAAGCGGTTCATCAGAAACACCTGCTCCTGTTGAGACGGAAGCGCCTGAAGTTGGACCATCTGTCGAATTAACAGCTGATATGACTGACGACGAACTTGGTGAAGGAACGATGCAGATCCTCACTGACTGGCGAAATGCCGGTGCAAACGACCAATTGCGATACGATCGTGTTGAGGCCAACCAGGACTGGGATACATTCTTACCGACAGTTGTAGAGAAAAACCGCAAAATCTTCGGTGACATTCTTTTCCCAGAAGGCTGGGAAAACGATCCTAGACTCGTTACATTTGCTGACCTTCAAGCAGAAATTAACCTTCAGACTCTCAAGCTTTTCGTGAACTCCGAATGGAATGGTGACGAAAAGCCAGAAAACATTGATGGTTATGAGCGCTACATTAATAAAAATGGTAGTGCCGTCTCGCCTGATTCGATCGGTGAAGCACTTCGTCAGATTGATATTCCTTACATCGAAAGTGATAACTCTAACAAGAACTATGCACCTGACGATCTCCTTATCAGTACTGGTCCTATCGAAGGCACCTATTCTGTGGTTTACGAAATGACCGATGACGGTCTCGTAGAGATCACGGACGCGCAAATTACCGAGACACATTAGAAGCGTCAGCTATTCTCGTATCATGCCTCTTATGCTTCAATAGAAGCAGACATGTCACGGTTAGCAAACAATCGAAATACTTCTTCACGCTTTAACATAAAAAGAAAGGCGAGTCGTTTACTACGAACTCGTCTTTCTTTGCGTAAATGGGGACCAAAACGAATAGGTCTGCTTTTTGTCACCTTTGCGATGGTCGTCTCGACTTTTGCAAGTATCCTAATGCCCGTCGTTTCAGATATTGCAGCAGAACCCGTTACTTGTGCGCAAAATCCAGACAGCGTCTACTGTACCGATACGCCGGAAAAGTGTGCGGCGGCGGATCTTTACTGGATTGAATCTCGCTCTACTTGTTCGTCCTCATCGCCGGATGATTGTCCTGCTGTCTGGAGTGATACAACCTTATGTAATGCTATCCTTGCTGACACCTGGTCACTCAGCAAAAAAGCACTGAGCGCTATTTATATAAAAGCTATTGGTTACTGTATGAAGACCGCCTCTTTGGCAGGAAACCTTGCTGATAGATCCTTTATCTCTGCTGCAGATGGAAAAAGTGGACAATGGTTCGTTTATGCTCCCGCAGCAGTACATAAAACACCCCTCGGGAACTATTTGAGGGGAGCAGGCATAGACCCTGACGATAGCGACCTTGATGTCAGAGTACCTTGTGGTGACGCTGGTATGAAAAAACTTATCGGGCAAGCAAAGAGCTTGTGGCATCTTGAGTATGACGATATCCTCTGTAACTCATCCTTCTATCGTGACGGAACCGATAAAGCAGACTGGGCAATATGTACTAACGAACAAGGAGGCAAGGGTAGCTTTAGACTTCAGGTTGATGCACAGACTTCTAAGGACGCCTTTATTGCGTACATAAAAAAGAAAGTGTATGGCCTTGGTCCCGGGCAAAGCTTCCCAAACAATTACACTCTCGAAACAAGAGACGACAATAAGCCATTCTTCCATGAGTACCTAAGTACGGTTTTCTTTAATGCTTGTGCAAAGGGTTCAAAGCCAACAAGTGGTATCTCCGGAAATTACGATGCTGATAGTGATACCTCAAAAATCTATAAAATCGATGTTGTTAGTAAAGATGGGACAAAAGTTACCAACTACTACAACGGCACCCAGGTACGCAGTATGGTTATCGCCATTGGTCAAAAAGACTCAGGCAGCGATGAAACCGTCAACATGAAATGTAAGACGATAGAAAGTGAGATAAATGCTTACTCTACCGATTACGCAATATATCGTGGAGATCACCCTGATGAAGAATCCGCTGCAGAAGCAATCCTAGGAGCGGGGACAGATGGATGTACAGATAGCCCTGAATCATGTAGTGGTGGGGGTGGCACTGATGAACCTTGTGAAGTAGATGGTGCTCTTGGTTGGATCATCTGTCCTGCAGTGAGGTTCCTTGCAGGCATTAGTGACGGAGTATTCACTTTCCTTGCTGACAATCTCCTAAGAGTAGACGTGAAGATGTTTGCAACTGGAACTGATAACCCCGCTTACAACGCATGGACTATTATGCGTAACGTCGCAAACGTCGCCTTCGTTATTGTGTTCCTTATCATTATCTTCTCGCAGATTACTGGTGCCGGCATTACGAACTATGGTGTGAAAAAAATGCTCCCAAGGTTAGTGATCGCCGCCATACTTGTTAACCTATCGTATTTCGTTTGTCAGATCGCTGTCGACTTATCTAACGTGCTCGGCTATTCGATAAAAGGTGCGCTTGAAGGTATCGGAGCAAATATCATACAGCTCAATGAGGGAGTAGGGAGTACCAATGCAACCGACCCACAATTTGTAACGATGACAAATGGTGTACTAGGTAGTGCATCTGTTCTCTTGTTGTTATCGATCCTTCTGCCTATTATGCTCGCTGGGCTGATTGCTATTATCGTCATCGTCTTCATGTTGATTGCACGAACCGCAATCCTTGTGATGCTGATCGTTATATCTCCACTTGCATTCGTTGCTTTCTTGCTCCCGAATACACAGGGCCTCTTTACGCAATGGCGCAAAGCATTTACGACGCTCCTTCTTATGTTCCCGATTATTTCAGCTGTCTTTGGTCTGGCAAGTTTAACATCAACCATCATTTCGAGCGTTGCAGCAGATAATGTTGATGGAGATGTCGGTGGATTTATTAATCAGATTATCGGAGCGGGCGTACTTATCCTGCCGTTGTTCCTCGTGCCGGCAATCCTCAAAAAATCACTTGATGGCATTGGGTCAATCGGTGCACTTATGAATGCAGCGGGTAATAAAGCGCAGGCTGGGGCAAATGCAGCAAAGAGTGCGGGCAAGTCTCTTGCTAAAACAGGTGCTAATGCTGGAATGGGAAGATTGGCGAATACAAAATTTGGTGGCACACGCGGTGGACGATTCCTTGGTGGTATAGCGTCTGGTAAGGGCTCTCGTGGATTCGCTGCTATGGGTAAGGCTCAAGAGGCTAAGCAGATTGAAGCGCTTCACGCACAGTGGGATCGTGACGGAACAGGACGCAGTACAAGCGCACTTCACCAAAAAGCACTTAAACATGGAGCAGACTCAGTAACAGGTAGAGCGGCTATTGCCAAACTTGCCTCAAAGGGTGATGCTGATGAGCTAGCTGATATTCGCAAGAAAATCGTCAGAAGCGGTAGTAAGACAGCACTCAGTAGTTTTGACCGTTCGATTGCTGGTCACCACTCGTCTCTCAAGGAAAAGAACCCAAGTGCAATGATGGATATGGATCAAGGCAAGTGGGATAACATGAAGGCAACCGAAACCTATAAGATGAAGGATGCAGCTATTCGTGATGGTATTGGTAACGGAAATACAGGATTTGCTCAGACAATCATGTCAGCGGCTACTGATAAATTAACTGAAGAGAACTACTCACCAGCAGTACGACAATGGGCAGCATCAGCACAAGCTGCGAAAGCAAAAGGTCAAGCTCTGCCACCATTCCCAGGCGGCGGTGGCACGACGAACATTCCAACAGCAGGTTCTACGAATGTACAGGCAGGTCCAGCGCCAGGTGGCAGCTCTCCGACACCAGGCACGCCTCCTAGCGGAGGTGGTAGTAGTGGTGGCGCACCTGCGGGCAGTCCTGTTGCTCAAGGTGCAGCACAGGCTGGAGTAACGACGTACACAAACAGTCGACGTGCTTCATCACCTGCGGGCAGTCCTGCAGCCGCTCCTCCAACAATTATGCAAACACCTTCTTCAACAGCATCAAATACAACAGCTCAAAATAATGTCACTGTTCGAGTTGCTGGTAGTCGCCGGACCATGCAAGTCCCAGCAAATAGTGTCGATCCAGCAACAATGACTGTTGTTGGTGCACCGCAAGCTGATCCGACTGAGCTAGTTATCGATCAAAGTGGCACACCTTCAGTATCTGTTGATCAAAGTATCGTAAGGCCAAATCGTCGTGCAAGTAGTACTGATGGTGCATTTGTTGTTAACGGTAGTGGCGAAACCAAAGCGGCTGTCAACCAAGCTCCTATAATCAGCGCGGCAGACTCTCAAGCAGCCGCAAGAACCGCCGCAGTCGAGGCGGCAAAACAAGGCCAAGCTTTGGACCAAAATAGAGCAACGACCGACTCAACCGGATTCCAAGCACCAGCAGGTGCCGCTGATCCCGATGCCTACCGCGACGGTATGAACAAATAGTCACCTTACTCTATAATCCATAACTTGCTATACTATAAGCATCATGGCAGAGTACAAGGTTCCGCAAGACGTCGAGGCGGATGATAAATTAATTGGACCGTTTAGTTTTCGGCAGTTTATTTACCTTATCATCGTCGCCCTTGCCGGTGGAGCAGCGTACGGACTCTCTCAACTATTCATACCCCTGGCAATTATTCCACTGCCGGTCATTTTACTGTTCGGAGCATTAGCGCTCCCTCTCCGAAAAGACCAGCCAATGGAGATCTATCTCGCAGCAATGATTTCATATTTCTTAAAGCCACACCGACGTCTATGGGACCCGGATGGTATTGAGTCATTAATCGAGATCACTGTACCGAAAGTCGTCGAGACGAATTTAGCAAAAGACATTACGCAAGCTGACGCCGACCAACGTTTCGGCTACCTTGCGAATCTTGTCGACAGTGAAGGTTGGGCAGTTCGTGGCCAGGGTCTACAGAATGGGGGACCAATCAACAACGATATCTACCTTGAAGCTCAGGGTGTCGAAGACGTGCTTGATAGCTCAAACTCAACAGCTCAATCGCTTAACACTATGATGAGTGCTAGTGATGATCGTCGCCGTCAAGAAATGATTGATAAAATGCATCAAGACACGGCTGCGATAGCAGCTCCCGCTGCTCCACCAGTCGTTAACCCGTTTTTGACACCAACAACTCCAGCAGTAACTCCCATTTATAATCCTTACCCTGCGGATATTCAGCAGACCGTTATTCAACCAGTAGGCGTCGCGCCCGTTGCTGCACCATCTGCCCCTGCAATTCCGCCGGCACCAATTGCTCAAACCACTAGCGATACCCCCGTATCTGCTGGTATAATGAATCTTGCAAACAATACCGATTTATCAATTGAAACAATCGCTCGTGAGGCAAACCGTATTCAACAACAAGAAAGCGGTTTGCAGGAAGAGGTTGTCATCTCTCTAAGATAGTCGGTGACTAATCGGGAGTGGGACGTTCCATAAGTTATGCAGCCTAATAATCCATTTTTTAACACACCGTCCACAACTCCAGGACAACCAGCTCCGACCGCGCCGGGTGTTTTTCCAACTACTCAGCCCGTCGCTCCTTTAGCTCCCGCTCAGGCGCCCGCAGCAGCTCCTGCTGCTACTGGTTCTGGTACAACCGCTACACAAAAGCCTGCAGTTCGTAATCCGAACTCAACTCAAAACACACTCCAGCTCTCAGAGATCCGCGACAATATGGTGATCATGGCCGACGGTACCTTCCGTGCGGTAATTTCATGTCGTTCTATCAACTTCGACCTTATGAGTGATCGGGAACGCGAAGGAGTAGAGTATAGCTATCAAAGCTTCCTGAACTCGTTAACCTTCCCCGTACAGATTGTGGTTCGTTCTGAGCGCGTCGACATCGGTCCTTACATCGAACATCTTCTATCGCTTCGTCGTGGACAAGATAACATGCTCCTTGGTGTATTGATGGACGACTACATCAACTTCATTGATATCCTTTCTCAGGAAGCAAATATCATGGAAAAGTCTTTTTACATTACCGTTCCTTTCTATCCACAAGGTGATATCCAAAACCTTGTCGAGCAAAGTAAGGGATTCTTCGGGAAACTCATTTCTAAACCAAAGAACACCGTTACTAAAATTGATAAAGTCGCCTACCAAAAAGCTAAGGACGAAATCAAAAACCGTATCGAGGTAGTTATATCAGGTCTCGCTGCGATCGGTGTACAAAGTGTTCAGCTCAACACAAAGGAACTAGGAGAGCTATATTACAACTTCTACAACCCCGACACTGCTGTTCGCCAACCACTCGGTAATTTTGATAATGTCACCACCGTCTATACGAAGAAGGCGACTGGTCCCGCACCGACGCCTGGAGCGGTTGTCTAATGGCACGCAAACCTACTGCGGCCGAGATCGCTAATGAGCAACGTGCGAAAGAGCAGGCAGAAGTCGACCAAGCATTCGCAAAGGGTGTCACCACTCTTCGCGATTTGATTGCGCCAAGTAGTATTGAAATTAACAGTTCGTATTTCCGACTAGGTACAAAGTATGGTCGTACGATTTATATCTACGGCTATCCACGTATGATCTATACGGGTTGGTTGAGTGGGCTTATCAACATTGACGAAGTCCTCGATGTGAGCATGTTTATTTATCCTGTTGATAGCCAAGTCGTCCTGACAAACCTTCGCAAAAAGGTGACTCAGCTCGAAGCAAGTACTTCGATCAATGCAGAGAAAGGGAAGACCCGTGACCCAGGACTCGAAGCTGCTATTAACGACGCCGAGGAACTCCGTGACCAAATCCAGGTCGGCGCCGAGCGGTTCTTCCGTTATGGGCTCTATGTCACTCTCTATGCTGACAGTCTTGAAGAACTTGATTTCGTTCAACACAAGATCGAAACCATGTTTGGTCAACAACTCGTCTTCAGTAAGGTAGCGAGTAGTCAACAAGAACAAGGACTTAATAGCACAATTCCACAGATGAGCGACCAACTTCAAATCCGTCGCAACATGAACACTGGTGCGATCAGCACCAGCTTCCCATTCACCAGTGCTGACCTCACCCAAGATAAGGGAATCCTTTATGGAATCAATATGCACAACAACGGTTTAGTTATCTTTGACCGGTTCAGTCTTGAGAACGCCAACATGGTAGTGTTCGCAAAGTCTGGTGCCGGTAAATCGTTTACTGTCAAACTTGAGGCACTCCGCAGCATGATGACTGGTAGTGAAGTGATCATCATCGACCCTGAAAATGAATACCAAAAACTATCCGATGCTGTTGGTGGTGCCTATATTCGCTTGAGCCTTAACTCGTCAACTCGTATTAATCCGTTTGATCTTCCTCGTGTGATTGATAGCGATGAAGCAGATGACGCCCTTCGTGCTAACCTTGTGACTCTTCATGGACTATTCCGATTAATGCTCGGTGGTACTCAAGTTGCCAGTAATGGACAGGCGATCTCAGCACTTAGCCCTGTCGAAGAAGCCGACCTCGATCAAGCACTTATCGACACCTATGCACGTGTCGGCATTACCAGCGATCCATTAACTCACAACTCGCCACCTCCAACTATTTCTGATCTTTACGACACTCTTCTTCATATGGGAGGGACCGGTCCTGCGCTTGCGCAACGTCTTCGTAAATACACTACCGGAACTTTCGCTGGTATCTTCTCGCAGCAATCAAACATTGATATCAATAACCCAATGGTTGTCTTTAATATTCGCGACCTCGAAGACGAACTTCGTCCAGTGGCAATGTACATCGTCTTGAGTCACATTTGGAATATTACTCGCACCGAGAAAAAGAAGCGTATGCTCATCGTTGATGAGGCGTGGCAGTTGATGAAATATGATGACTCTGCCAACTTCCTCTTTAGCCTGGCGAAGCGTGCTCGTAAATATTACCTCGGTCTTACCACCATCACCCAAGATGTCGAAGACTTTATGGGGAGCAAAATGGGGCGTGCTATCGTTGCCAACAGTTCAATGCAACTACTCTTGAAACAGTCATCGAGTGCCGTTGATGTTCTCTCTGACGTCTTTAAGCTCACAGAAGAAGAGAAGAAGCGACTGGCAAACTTCCCGGTAGGGCAAGGGCTCTTCTTTGCCGGTCAAAACCACGTTCACATTCAAATTCAGGCAAGTCCAACCGAAGCTCAGCTCATCACGACAAATCCTCAAGCAACACAAAATAACCCCGAAGCAACCACGGGTGCATAGCGTATAATAGAGAGTAATTATGGGTCCTCAAGACGACAAGAATAACCCAGGCCAACAACACGCCGACAATACATTCGGCTCAGACTCTCGAGACCTTAGAGATGCTGAGGAAACTGGTAACTGGAAAAACCGAGTAGGCGACGCGGCTACAGATGCAGCAAAGAATGCAGTAAAGAAAAAAGTAGAGCATAAAGTAGAAGCCGAAGCTGCAGAAAAAGCCGCAGCAAAGTTAGCCGCGAAGCTTGCAGCAGGAGCAGCCACAGGAGTAGAGACTGCTGGTGTCGGTGCCGCTCTTGCTGTTGCGGATATTATCCGTGACAAAGATACCCGTAATCTTATAATCAAAAAACTTCTGCCTATCATTATCGGTATCGTTCTTACTGTTTTCGGCGGTATCGTTTTTGTTGTTCTTGGTAGTTTCTACGCTCCAATCGCTTTCTTTGATACACTCTTTGACGATCTAAACGATCAGGTCCCGGCACTTGATTTTAGGAATCAGGCCGCCCTCGAAAACATGGTGCCAGGCAGTGCAACAGACGCTTCACTAGAAGCCTGTAACACAGCTCCTGAATCTATCGTCTGTCGAACAAGGACAATATCCGCCACCCAAGAAAAGCGACTCGATAATGCAGGGATCGACGTCAGTGGTGACAAGTACGGAGATAGGCTTGCTCCAAACAATTATTCATATAAAGGCAAAGACTACACGGCAAGCGAATTTGCAACAGAGGTCAGAGATAACTCCGAGCTTCGTTTAGCATACAAGCGCGCATTTAATAGCAAGGTATTAGGTTTTAGTGACTCAACATTCGTCGAAAATACACTAAATCGTTATGGGGGCTCGAAAAAGGGTCCAACACTTGAAGGCACACCTGAAGAAAAATCTAAGCAACTCATCGATCGCACCACTAGTGATCCAAGTGATAGCTCAACAGGTACGACCGTTGCGCGAAAAGTTTTCGTACCTGTTGATGAAGATAGTGAAGATGCCTCATCCACAGAGGTAGTCTATACGGTTGAAGGTGATACGAGTGGTGAAACGTACACCCAAGAAGAGGTTGACGCCTATAATGCTGCAAATCCTGAAGAAAGTGACTCTGGAGAGTCAGGAACACCAAGTCAACTCGGAGACCTATTAATCGGTAGCGCAAGTGCCTTTGGATACTGGGATCTCGCGTGTACGGTAAAGAGTATGGTGTCAGCCGCGTCACTTGCCGCAAAGGTAGCAAACCAAGCTGCTGCTGTTAACTATGTTCAACCGGTTGCGGCACTCGCATATAAAGCCAAGGCGGGTGACATATCAGTATCGGATAGCGCAGTGCTTGCTGAATACTTTAACAAAACTGACAATCGGAAAAAGATTCCCTCTCCAGCCGCTGCCTACGAAGATGCAACAATTGATGGCACCACCGTTACCGCAGTGCCCGGTAAAGAGGCAATGGTCGACAATCCTAACTACGGTAAAAGTGCTCTCAACTCGTCACTCTTCAGAATGTCCCTCAACAAAGGATCCAATCCCGGCACAAAGATTGCGGATAGTAGATATACTGCCGGAGTTAGTGTGAAGTCCCTCTTTGGCGGAGAGACGAGTGCCGCTTCAGACACCATCGAAGCCTTGAATAATGTTGGTAGCACTATTGATGACGCGACCTGTGCAGTTGTACAGAACCCGGTCATTCGAGGTATTGGTGTCATCTTTGGATTGTCAGGAGGGCTTATATCAGCCTCTGGAACGCTTGCTCTAAAACTTCCTGTCTTCATTAATGTGTACAACGGCGCTGTTACCCTCGACAAGATCATCACCAACGGAAAAGATGGAAAGGTGATTAGTGATAAAATGTCGGAATCTCCTGCAGATCTCGGTACAATTGCGTGGACCTATGTAGCAGCAACGAGCGCTTCAGCTGCACAACCTCGTGGACTCGTAGGAGGTAACGCTGAGGAAATCCTCGCATATCAAAAACTCGGTGCCCAAAGCAGGGCCGACTACATCGCAATTGAACAACAAGACACCAGCCCACTCGATGCATCAAGTAAGTACTCATTCCTTGGTTCATTACTGCTATCACTTTCAACAATGACAAACTCACCAATCACCGGTAGTGCAACACTTCGAAATGTTGCTTCAATCGTTGCAGGTGGAATGGCTACTATCGTACAGCCAGCCGATACGTTTGCTGCAACCATTGATCCAGATCGTTATGAATACTGCAACGATTATGCCTACGAGAGTGTTGGTGTGAGCGCTGATGTTGGCTGTAATGTTCGCTACATTATGTCTGAAGATGATCTCAACCTCGACACCATTGCTGTACAGCAAGCGATGGCAAGTAGTGCTTGTGGCGGGTCGGCGTGTGTAGACAACCTCACAACAACCGGTTACCCTGATGGCTATTCACCAGTGAATCCTAGTGAAGTACAAGCCTTCGCAGACTCATTTATTAAAGGTGTTGATTCAAGTACCTACTCAAGTCGCGTATCATCAAGTATCTATGATAATGACTACGCTAAATTCCTCGACTTCTGTGCGTATCGTGCACTTCCTTATGGACAAACCTACGACCTAGATACTAGTAAAGTTGCAGATGCTTGGCAGACAGGCGCGAACTGTAAATTAAGCGGTGCACCATATAGCTACTACCGTGTTTACACACTCGACCGATCTGCTCTCGAAGCCCGTGATGAAACCTATCAATACGAGAGCCAACCAAGCGGTCTTAATGTCGGACGCCCCGCGAACACAACCGACTACGGAAATGGTTGGATTCTCACAAACGGTGTTGACTACAGCGGTGTCCAGTGTGACCCTCGAACCACTGATGCTGGTACCTACAAAAACCCTGACCGTGGATATACCATCCGAGTGTGTGATACGAAAATCGCTGGTATTAAAACAACTACTAACGCCCTTGTTTCAACGAACTTCATGAACATGTATGACGCTGCTAAGAAAGATGGAATCACTTTCTTCTTGGCTGAAAGTCTTCGTAAATCTGGTGATCCCTATTACAGCGCTCAATCACGACACAGTATGGGCTTAGCGTTCGACCTAGGGTCAACACAAAATGGAAATGGAAGCTGGTGTTACACAAATGCCCAAGGTGATCTCGCCGATGCTATCGCTTGTCGAAGTCGCGCTGGAGCAGCGGGAGATGCGGTGCGTTGGATGGATAAACACGCAGCAGAATACGGTTTCCAAAACCTTAACAACGAACCGTGGCACTGGTCGACCGGTGAATTACCTGGACAATTTAACACGAAGAAATTATAACGATGACTTACTTTAAACAAAGAAATACAAAACGCGTTGGAATCAGAATCCTTGCAATGTTATTTGTTTTCCTTACTTCATCAGTGGTAAATAACGTACCTGCAAGTGCTTATGGTGAATATGAAAATTTCTATATAAAGAATAATATCCTCCTTTATGACAAGGCGGCGCCTGATTGTAATACGGGGGGTAAAAGTTCCTCTAAAGTTGCCGGCATAACCACGACGACAACCATAAAAACAGAAAAGACCGCTAACACTGACACTATCTGGGACTTCCTTACTAAGACAAACTTCTCAACGAATAACGGTAAGCCGATGTCAGACTCTCAAGCAGCTGGTGTTATGGGAAATATGTACGCAGAGTCGTCAATGCGCCCCGAGGCTATTGAAGATACAACTCGTATAGACAAAGGTCATGGACTCGTTCAATGGACATTCGGACGATGGGATGGTGCTGATGGTCTTCTTACTTTTGCAACCAGTAAGGGAGCGGATTGGACAAACGTTACCACTCAGATGCAATTCCTTCAAAAGGAACTTGAGAGTAGTGAAAAAGCTATTTTCCTCGACAGCGAATTTAACGGTGCCGCAGAGCCAGGTATCGCTGCGTCGAGATGGCGTGTCGTCTTTGAGCGTGCCAATGTCGCACTCGCTCATGATGATCGGCGCATCGGAGCCGCGGTCAGCTTCTTCAACCTCTATGGTGGTAAGTCTTCGACAAAAAGTAATAGCTGTACCAGTAGTGCGGGAGATGGAGTTGTCCAAGGAAACCTCGTAAAGACAGCTCTTTACTTTGCACTCGATACACCAGCTACTGACGACCCTCCTATGGCAGAAAAATCATTTGCAAAGAAGACCTATCAAGATGAAAAAGCTAAATACAATCCTGAAGGTGACTTTTCTGACTGTGGTGCATTTATCGCCACTGTTATGATTGCGAGTCAGGTTGATGTAAACTTCGCCAAACTTGGCACCGGTGTACAGGAGGCGTACGTTCGAGCTCACCCTGAAAAGTACCAGATTAATGAACGTCCTACTGTTGCGGATCTCAAACCCGGGGATATACTCTACGCAAGTGGTGTTGATGAAGAAGGCAATCCCTGGGGGCATGTCACAATGTTCACTGGTGAAGCAAAATATCCGTCAGTTGACGCATCGTGGCACCAACGTGTCCCGTCGGTTCGAAATTCCGGAAGCGCCGATTGGATGATTAGAGAAGGGGCAATCTCAGTGAGGGTAATTAAATAATGAATGTAAAATGGATTGTGTTACTTATTGTTGGGGTTTTCGTCGCTATCGTTGCGCTACTTATTGCTCTTGCAGTGACACCGCGAGCAACAATAATTCTCTCGATCGCACCAGCAGAAGGAACGGTCACTATCGATGGTAAAAAAAATACTGTAAAAAATGGTGACAAACTCACCGTCAAACCAGGTGATGTGAGTGTTGAGTTTTCGCGAGATGAATTTACGACAGTGACTCAAAAGATATCGATCAAAAATGGTGAAACCAAAGAACTCTTCTTTGTTCTTGATGCACTCACTCCAGCGGCACAAAAACTATTAAACACTCCAGGAGCAGAGCGTGTTATCGAAGGAAAAACAGGGAAAAGGGCTGCTGAAGCTGCTAATCAAACTCTAGATACCTACCCAATCTTTAAAGACCTTCCGATTAACGATAAGTTTTACTCTATCATTCAATGTCCTTCAGAAAAGTATCCTGAGGATAAAACCAAGTACGCGGTTTGTGTAAAACTATATGATCCTCAAGCAAAAGAAGCAGCGCTTAATGAAATTACTCGTCGCGGCTACAAACTCGAAGACTACGAGGTAATCACTCTTGACTTTAGTTATCAAGTTGAGGGTCAAGATTAATTTAGATTAACGTGTTTATACTGATTACTATCAGAGAGCACATGGGTACTTGTTATAACTATCTGGTGAGAGCGGACAGTATCACTGAGTGACTTCTGTCGTTCAAGATCAAGTTCAGAAAAAACATCATCCAAAAGTATAAGGGGTTTCATTCCGGAGAGTTGTTCAATAATATCAACCTCTAGAAACTTTAGTGCCAAGACGATCGTACGCGCCTCTCCACGCGACGCAACCGACAAAGCGGGTGAGTGATTGAATTCAAACATAATATCGTGACGATGGGGTCCTACTGACGTATTGCCGAGCATTCGGTCACGCTCGCCATGTGCCTGTAATTCTGTAATAAGTCGTTGTTTAATATCACCAACAAAGGTGTGTGAGTAATGAACTGATATTTCGTCATTTGAGTGAGCAATATCTTTATAGGCGTCATTGAGTCGACTATTAATTTGTTCGATAAAAGCAATACGCTGCTCGATAATATACGCACCGTGTTCACTCAGGGCGATATCCCAAGCAAAAAGTTCATCAATAGAGGTGTTGAAACGTTTCAGAAGATTATTGCGCTGTTTCAATGCCCGTTCATATTTACGAAGCGCTACACCGTATAGCGGGTTGAGTTGTGAGATAAATCTATCGATAAATTGTCGACGTCGACTAGGTGACCCATGAAGGAGACGAAGATCCTCTGGTTCAAATAATACGACCGGGTATTTATATTTCGGCATAAGACGATACATATTTTTACTATCAATCACAAATTGTTTTCTACCGCTTGTTCGAGACGGATCAAATTTTATTGTTCGCTTTTGTTGATCGTCAAATAGAATATCGATTTTCCACCATGGCTTATTGATTCGAAGTACCTCATTGTCACTTCCTTTAAATGAGGCCCCTTGTAGTGCAATATATAGTGATTCAAGAAGAGTTGTTTTTCCACTCCCGTTTGACCCTGTTATCACCGTTACCCCGGGAGAAAGTTCAACATCAAACCGGTCATGCGATCGGATATTTTGAACCGCTAATCGGGTAATTGTTGGCATACTAACTCTTCAAAGGCATGATCACGTGATAGTAATTGGTGTCTTTTTTGGTGGACTTTAAAATACAAGGTGAAAGCTTCCCACTAAAACCAAATTCGATCGTGTCATCGTCAAGTACCGACAGTGCTTCACTAAGGTAGCGTGAGTTGAGAGTGACTTGTCCTTCGCCGTTTACTTCGGCGGTGAGTTCAGAGGTGTTTTCACCAAGTTCAGATGCGATAGAGTGAAGGGAAACTGTCTTTTTTGCGTCATCAACTGTCACTGTAACACTCCCACCAGATTCACGAGCAAAGAGTCCCGCTATTTTGGTCACGCGAACGAACTCTTGTTTTGCAACAATAGCGTTGGTATCTGTCTTTTTTGGAATAAGTTGGCGGTAGTCGGGGAAGTTACCGTCAACAAGACGACTAATAATTTCTGCTTCGTTAATGCGGAATCGCACCTGTGTCTCGTCAAAGAGAATATCAATCGTATCTGAATCGTCAACAATCGTCCTCAATACTTCTTGTAGGGTTTGTACTGGGATAATCGCCGATACTTCACTTGTTGTTTCAACGAGACGGCGTTCAGAGAGGCGGTATCCATCTGTCGCTGCAAGGTAAAGTTGTCCTTCATGTGAGTGCCAGTAAACACCCGTAAGGACTGGACGGGTTGAGTCTGAACTAGCGGTAATAATTGTTTGTGAAACTGATTGTTTAAAATCTTCAATGTTAATTGTGTAGCTAATCGATGATTTTTCATTAATTGTTGGGAGTTCCGGGAAGTCATCCGCAATGACACCGTTAATAATTGAGGTATAGTTTCCAGACTTAAGATGAATATTATTATTCACTACTTTAATGTCGATTGAGTCTTTAGGGAGACTACTGACGAATTCTGATATCAAACGGGCGGGGACAGTAATAGCTCCGGGTTTAATTATCTTTGCACCAATATACTGTGTTGTGGCGATCTCTAAGTTTGTAGCAGCTATAAGCAATCGATTACCATCTGTTCTTAAAAGGATGTTACTAAGAATAGGGAGTTGGGTTTTACTACTTGCAACACGTCCAACAGCTGACAAAGCTCGTGCGAAGTTTTCTTGTGTGACTGAAAGTTCCATCTTGTTGTTCCTTTCTTAAATTTTCTTTTTCTTCTTAATAATAGGGTGTGTGGATAATGGGTATAAGTAGCTAATTAACAGAGATGAAATGGTGTTTTTTGGTGGGGAAAGTGACAGTGGAAACGCGGGGAAAAATAGGGGGAAAGAGGGTTGGTTGTGGACACCCCGAGTACTTAAGTTATTAACGAGTTCATATATTGGGGATAGAAGAACACCCTTTATACCCTGAACTTTCCCTACACTGTACACATTTTTTACCCAGGTAGTAGATAGGAGATTAGGCATAGAGCTTCTCCCGTATTGAGGCTACCTGCTCACGGATAACAAAATCTAATTTAATAGCCTTCTCAATCTTTTCAACAGAATGAATTGCGGTGGTGTGGTCTTTGCGACCCAGCTCACCAGCAATCTTAGGAAAACTAAGATGAAGCTCACTCCTTAGAAGATACATAGCGATCTGGCGGGGGGTAACAATGTGTTTATCTCGTTTATCTCCACAAATCTCCTCAACTTGAATCTGGAAATGTTTAGCAGTGCGATCAATGATTTGTTTACTAGTGAGGTGTTGTGGGCGAGAGTGACGTACATTTCCAAGGAGCCCTTCGGCTGTCGAAATGTCTGGACTAATCCCGCGCATTTCAGCGTAAGCGAGAAGTTGGTTAAGTGCGCCCTCAAGCTCGCGAACATTTGTTTTGATATTTGTTGCGAGATATTCAACCGTCTCACGGTTTAATTCAACTCCCGAAAGCGCTGCTTTTGCAGTTAAGATTGCACAACGAGTTTCAAAATCAGGCATTTGGACATCAATCGCCATACCCATCTCGAAGCGACTACGAAGACGTTCGGTGAGTGTAGGGATGCTACGGGGCGGTTTATCGCTACTGATAATAATCTGTTTATTATTTTGATGAAGGAAGTTGAAGGTGTGAAAGAATTCTTCCTGAGTCTTTTCTTTGTTTGCGATAAATTGCATGTCATCAACAATAAGGACATCAACATTACGATATTTATCAGAGAAGCCCTTTTTCTTAAACCGAATGTAGTCAAGGAATTCGTTAACGAATGTTTCAGAACTAATATAGAGTACTCGACTCTCTGGGGTGTTCTTCATAATTTCGTTACCAATTGCTTGCATAAGGTGGGTCTTACCAAGACCAACCCCACCATAGAAGTAGATAGGGTTATATTTCACGCCCGGATTAGCGGCAACTGCTTGACTGACATTGTAGGCGAGGTCGTTACTTGAACCGACAATAAAATTATCAAAAGTGTAGCGAGGATTAAGATTACCTCGAACAGAAAGCGAAGAAGTTGGTTGGCTAAGTAGGGAAGTTGCCATATCACTACGAGTGGAGTTGAGTGTCTCTGGGGTTGTTTCACGACTGACGCGGGTCTTTTTACCCGAGACAACAATGGTGTATGAGATCTTCTTTGGTGTGACACCGTTATTTTCAAGAACTTTTTTGAGTTGTTCGTTAAGCTTTACTTCAAACTGTTTTTTGGCAAAGATATTAGGGACAGCGATAACGAGCTCCTCATCAGACTGACTAATAAGCTCGGTGTTTTTATACCACGTTGTATACGTGGCGTGAGAAACCGTCAATTCGATTTCACCTAAAACACTTTGCCATAGCGCATTCATTATCTACCTGTACTCCCGTTTTGCACTGCTATTACACCTTAGTATACGGTACCCACAGAGTTT
Source organism: uncultured Candidatus Saccharibacteria bacterium (assembly GCA_964556125.1). Taxonomy (GTDB): domain Bacteria; phylum Patescibacteriota; class Saccharimonadia; order Saccharimonadales; family Saccharimonadaceae; genus Microsaccharimonas. The sequence goes on from CAZKUW010000003.1 coordinate 141,088, forward strand.
TCCACAACCTCAAATAACACAGTAAAACTGAAGGCGAAATAGGGGTACCAGTTGTACACAGTTGACGACCACCTCTGTTAATGTGTGGATAAAGGGGACTAAAGTGGGGATAAGTTTCATATATAAAAAAAGATTCTGACGAAAAATCAAACATAAGAGAGGTGAGGGGGTTGATTTATAGAGGTGGATACGCTAGAATTGATGAGATATGCCAAAAAGAACTTTTCAACCACACACACGTCACCGTGCTCGAACGCATGGGTTTCGTGCACGTATTGCCACCAAAGCTGGCCGCCTCGTCTTGAAGCGTCGTCGTATTAAGGGCCGCGCTCGATTGACTGTTTAATAAATTCACCGCTTTCAAAAGAAGCGGTGTTTTTTATCCTATAATAGACATATATGATTCCTGCAACCTTCCGTTTTCACGGTCACAACAGTCTGCGTTATGTTTACGCCAATGGTAAGGCAATTCGTTCGCAACCACTCACTATTAAATGGACAAAGAATACCCACCGGACAAAATCACGTATCTCTACGGTTGTGAGTAAGAAGGTTATTAAGAGTGCTATTGGACGTAATCGCATTCGCCGTCGTGTCTATGAGTATGTTCGCCTTCATCTATCTGAACTAAATGACACCTATGATATTGTGATTATTGTTACCTCGCCTGAGCTGCGCACTATGCCCGCTCCGGAGTTCGAGGAGTTATTTAATCAGCTTTTCCAGAGAGCAGAACTGTATAAAACCTCTCAGAACTGATATAATAGCTAGTAAGTAAGCCCTGAGGTGGGCCAACAATATCCATTATGAATATCTTTGAAACGCTCATCGTTCAGCCAATCTTTAACCTACTAATGGGTCTTTATAGTGTTATTCCGGGTCACGACTTCGGAATTGCCCTCATTATCTTTACGATTTTGATTCGTTTTGCTCTCTGGCCACTAGTGGTTCGCCAACTTCACCAAGTAAAGGCGATGCGAAGGCTCCAACCCGAACTAGCTAAGATCAAGAAAGCAACAAAAGGAAACCGTCAGCTCGAGAGTATGCAAATGCTCGATCTCTATAAGAAGCATGATGTTAAACCCTTCCGTTCAATTCTTGTCTTGTTGATCCAACTCCCTATTTTCATCGCCCTCTACCAAGTTATCCAGATCTTTACGACCCAGCGAGATCAGGTGGCTAAATTCACCTATGACTTCATTGAACACATTCAACCTATCCAAGCATTAATTGCACACCCAGAGCAATTTAACGAGAAACTTCTTGGCCTCGTTGACCTTACCTCTCACGCGATTAGCCCAACAGGTATAAATATCTTCCTCGTTGTTTTAGCAGTTATTGCTGCCGTTACTCAGTACATCATCTCTCGTCAAACAACCCCAACTGGTGAAACAAAGCGTTTCCGTGACGTTATGGCAGAAGCTGCTGACGGCAAACAACCCGACCAGGCTGAACTTAATGCCGTCATGATGAGTAAGATGATAAAGATTTTGCCATTCTTCATGTTCTTCATTATGCTCAGTCTTCCAGGTGCACTCGCCCTTTACTACGCAACGTCAAACATTTTCGCAGCAATCCAACAGCACTACTTGTTGAAAAAAGATGCTGTTGAAATGGATAAGATTGCCGACGAAGTCATTAAACAACCAGGTAAAAAAGCAACCGCTAAGGCTCGTGAAAAAGTAGCTCGTGAAGGTAATGTGATTCGCATCTCTGCAAAAGATACTCCACGGAGTAAGAAGGGGAACTCATGAACCAAGAACAATCAACCGAATTCGCTCGAACGTACCTAGCTGATCTGTTGTCATTCTTTGGAGTCAATGTTGATGTTGTTGCTACGACTGAAGATGACGTGATTGAACTATCTGTTCCTTCGACAGATATCAACAGTCTTCTGATTGGTCGCAACGCAGAAACACTCCGTAGTCTTCAATACCTTGTCTCTACCGTTCTTCGTAATAAAGATGCAGCGCTCACTCGCGTCAATATCGACATCGCCGACTACAAGAAACAGCGTGCAGAACGCGTCGCTAAAGAAGCACGTGTCTGGATTGAAGAAGTTCGTCGTACAGGCAGTTCACATGTCGCGAGTCTTAACCCCGCTGATCGCCGCATTGTTCACCAGGTTGCTACTGAATACTCTGATATTCGTACTTTTTCTGAGGGTGAAGGTCACGAACGTCGTATTACGATCGCTCAAACTAGTTCTTAGCTTTTAATACTTTCATATACACAGCGTGAGTCTGTTCCGCCATTTTTTTCCATGAATACTTCTTTACTTGAGAGTAGCCTTTTGCTGCGAGATCACGACGAATCTTATCACTCGATAATACGTCGTCAATTGCTCGAGCCATCGATTCTACATTTTTAGGATCAAAGTAATAGGCAGCATCACCGTAGACTTCAGGAAGGCAGGTGGCGTTACTACTTACAACGGGTAGACCGTGACCCATTGCTTCAAGTGCAGGTAAGCCAAAGCCTTCCATGAGTGACGCGAAGGTGTATGCTGTTGCATGAGCGTAGACCCAGTTGAGCTGGTCATCAGGGAGATAGCCGGTGTAGAGGATGTTTTTATAGTTGTGCTTTTTGAAGTACTTCTCGTTATTTAACGCTGCTTGATTCTTTGCTCCAACGAGTACGAGTCCAAGGTCTGGATATCGCTTGAGAAGACGCTGATGAGCGTCGCCAAGTCGTTTAATATTCTTGTAGTCTGACTGATTCCCAACATAGAGAATAAACCGCTTATAGGGTAGTTTATAGCTACGTGATGACCCACTAGCAACATCAGTTGCTTCGTAGGTGACGGTGATCTTTTCTTTCGGCACAGGAGAGAATTCGAGCATCTCTTTTTTAGTAAATTTGCTAATCGCAATAAGATGATCGTTTGATTGAATAATGCTTTTATAGACAAACCTGCCAACAAACTGTTTTGCGTGGAAGATGAGCCAGTTCTTGTCCGAGTTATAGGTCTTAAGAAGCGTCATGTCGTGCATAGTAGTCACCTTCTTACCCTTATAAAGGATTGGCTGTTGAACAATACCAAAGTGAACCAGGTCGGCATTTAATTTCCTTAGGAAGGTATTAAAGCCGAACTGCTCAGCAAATGAGAACTGATCGAACTCAGCAACCATAACGGTGAAGTTCTTATTTCGTGGTTTCCAGAAGTTTTCATCTTTTGCTCGAACCAAGATGGTGTATTGGTTTGTCTTATCAATATCTTGAAGATAGGTAATAAGACGTTCGACGTAACGGCCACTGGTAGAGTTGATGATACGAGCATCAATAGCGATATGCATTATTTTTCTTCCTTTCCTTCTTCTGAAGGCTTCTTAAAGACAATTCGTGAGTAGAAGAGATAGTTCCAAACGAGCGATGCGACGCTCGCAAGGAGTTTAGCGATCAGGAGGATAAGTGAGGGTGACCAATCAGTTGCCGAAAACAGACCACTTGTTCCCGCAATGATTAGGGGTTGAATTACCCAAAGACCAATCATCGTGACGATAATGAAGAGTCCGAATTGTTTCTTTACGTTGCCTCCTTTTGTCTTGAAGGTGAACGACTTGTTTACAAAGAAGCTAAAGATAAAGGCGACACCGGTTGAAAAGAAGTTGGCGACAATTTTATCGACGCCAAGCCCGACAAGTACAAAGAGAATCGCAAAATCGAGTGCCGTATTAGCAACACCAACAATGCCGAAGCGTAGTTTCTCAGCGTGTTTTTTTACGAGCTTTTGCATGGTACTCCTGAACAATATAGAGAGGGCGTTGTTTCGTCTCGTTAAATATGCGGCCGATGTATTCACCAATAATTCCTAGTGAGAGTAGTTGGACACCCCCGAGGAAGAGGATGACGGCCATCGTTGAAGGATAGCCACCGATATCGCTTCCAAAGAAGATGGTGCGAACAACTAAGACAACAAGATAGATAAAGGCGATGATTGAGACGATGAAACCAAGAGCAGTCGATATACGAAGGGGTGCTGTTGTAAACGACGTAATACCGTCAACTGCCAAATTAATAAGTTTGAAATAATTGAAAGAGGTAGTACCGGCTACTCGGGCATCACGGTCATAGAGTAGTTCTTTCTTGTTAAATCCTACCCAACTAAACATCGCCTTTTGGTTTCGTTCTGATTCACGGAATAACTTGAGAGCTTCGACGACACGACGATCGAGCAGTCGAAAATCACCCGTATCCTCCTGGATAGGTACCCTACTAATTCGTTGAAGGGTTCGGTAATACATTGTTGAGGTCATTTTCTTCAACCAAGACTCACCGGCACGGCTGCGACGTTTCGCGTAGACGTCGTCATACCCCTCTTCCCACAGCTTGATCATTTTAGGGATCAACTCAGGAGGATCTTGAAGATCGGCGTCGATAATGACGGTTGCATCACCGGTAACATGGTCAAGACCTGCAATCATAGCAATCTCTTTACCAAAGTTACGTGAGAAGCTTACATAGGCGATCCGATCATCTTTTTCAGCATAATCTTTGAGAAGATCAAGGGTTTTGTCACGGCTACCGTCGTTGACGAATAGGAACTCGAAGTCATAGTTCTTCACTTCGTTAGCAAGGTTTCCAAGTCGAATCAGGAGCTTCTCAAGAACAGGCTCTTCATTGAATGCAGGGATAAGAATACTAATTTTTTTCACTGCTCTCAGTATACCATCGACCGGTCTGAAAAGGGTTAATACGGTGAAGTATATTGTCGACGTAAATAGATGCCGTAGACAGAGTGATCATTACACATCTCGAGACTAGTACAGGTGGCTGGGTCGAACTGACCAAAGGTAAGGAAGCTGTTCACCTTCGCACTATAATCGTCACCGGAGAGATTCTCTGGAAGTTCATGAACAGGGTAGCCAAGATAGTAGGTCACATTCGGGCTTCCACTGTAGAGTGCGAGCGCTTGTGTCGTAAAGTTACCGACTGCTGTATGGTCGCTGTGGTCTCTAAACTTTTCACCACCCTTTGTGCTTTGGATATGCACTTGGTCAGGATGATAGGTCTTTAGGAGTAAAGCGAGGGATTCTTTGAGATCATCACTTGTGTAGCTTGTGCCACCGTCAATTCCTTGAATAGTACTAATTTTACCTGTTAATAATTTCTCAAGACTTTGACCTTGTGATGAAGCGAAGCCTTTCCCCTCTGTGCCACCATCGGGGAGATGAAGAAAGATAAGCGATACTTGATGGTTTGTGCGAGGTGTTGCGACAGTAGCGAAGTGGCCAGTATCTAGCTCGACGACGCGATCCGTCCAGGGACTGTTAATTGGGAGTTTGAGAAGTGTATTATAGGCCGCTTTTGCCCCACGTTGGCGTTCAAGCCAATACGATTGACTGTGACCCGCATCTCCAGCGGTAAAGTAGACGGTACGAACGCAATTACCTGCTTTTATCTCATTATTAACATCAGGACTCATAAATAATAGATCATCATCTTGGTGTGCGACGAACTGCATCACCGTCTGTTTCACACAAGCAGTAAAAGGGAGGCTAGATAGCGGTATGGGAACGACCGTATCAGGGGATTGTTGTTTTATGTTCACATTCTTTGTCTTGTGCACACCTCTGTCGTAAAAGAGAAGTAGCTCTTTAGGGTCATTTGGCTCACCACGGATTATAAGGCTACTATCGGGGCGTCCGTATTGATCGGTGACATCTTTGATACTACAGCCCGGAAAAGTAGCTGAAGGCCCCTCAAGATTTAGCAAGTAAGCAAAGCTTTTGGTCTTGTTTACGTCCCAGGCAGTACTGGTTAAGAGGTTACGATTTGTCGCACATCCAGAAAGTGGCGTGACTTTTTGGGATCCATTGAGACTTGCCTTTACGGGGAGCACGCGCCAATAATCACCAATAAGCGTTTCAACAGGATGATGTTTCAGGCTATCGGCAATGAGTGTGGTCCGGTTGCGTACGTCACTCGTTGCCTCCTGTTGATCAGTAAAGTTTTTAGTCACGATAAACATACTGACGATAAGCGAAATAGTGAGAAGGGTACCGACAATAAAGAGATGAATTGGCAGTACTTTTTTCGGTTTCGTACTTGCGAGTACGATGAATCCAGCAAAAAATACAACTGCTAAATACCGGGCATCGACAGGATAATAATGATTAGTAACAATATAGACAAACCCTGCAACTATCGAGACAGAGATCATGGCGAGAGAAAGTACCTCAGCCGTAGAGAATGGTTTTGTCGTTCGTGATCGACTCTTGCGACCGGCTAGTAAGCGTTTAACCAGACGAACACACAGGGCGATAATCGTGGCGACAATGATAAAACAAGTAGTGTAGATAAAACCGGTAACAGGGGTAACTCGCTGTGCGGCGAGCGTTGGGAGATCAACGATAGTACGACTGTCGTATCCAGGGTTTGCACCAAAGTTTGTTAAGACACCTAGGATTGCATACATAATTCCTAAGATCAGGTCTTTGATACTTTGGACGAATCCGTATGGTCCAGCAACGCCAACCCCTTCTGTCGAAAGAATTCCCGAAAGGTTCAGTAATCGCAGCAAGACCAATGCCGCGATAGTGCTCGTGACGGCAACAACCAGCCAGCGAATCGCAATTGATCGTATGGGGGTGTTTCGTGAAAAGAGCGCGACAACCAAAAGACCGGCAGCACCACCGACACCAAGAGTCATAAACAGTTTGTCACTAGCGATCAAAAGTGTGAGAACTATAACTGCACCCAGGATATACTTTCCCATAAGTCGAGGGGCTTTAATCACTAGAGCAATGGATAATACAAAGAGAATGTATTCAATGTTTCTTGTGGTGAGCATTGCCATGTTTGTCGGCAACAATGAACCGCTATAAGGTTCGGCAGGAATCATTGCAAGGACTAAAGCGAGTGCTAGGAAGATCGTCCCGATGACGAGAGGGCGTTTCTCGATCTTGTAGAGGAAGTAGGCAAAGAGACCAACAGTTGTCAGTACAAGGACTGAGGTGACAACACTAAAGGCGAGTGGCGAACCGCCAAGTACATTAACAAACCATAAAATAGGAATTTTTATGAGGAATGAATGTTGATCAGGGAGAATAGCGCCATTTGCTGTTGCTGTGCTTTCGAATAGGTAGGAATTGACAAGCTGATCGGCATTGCCAGATTGAATAATTGATCCTAGCCAAGACCAGACGATAGTCGAAAGTCCGAGGAGTGTGATGGAGAAGATAATATATGCTTTCTCAAACCTTGGACTAGTGAGGAAGCGACGAATCTTTTGTTGAGAGAAGCGCGTGTGTTTTTTTCGGGTCATTTCAAATTCTTAGATTTTGTTCGATCGATAATATAGAGAGGTCGATGTTTTGACTCACGGTGAATCGCAGAGATGTAGAGAGAAACAACTCCTTGCGCCATCAAGACAATCCCGATCAAGAATAGAATCAGGATCCCCAACATAGCAGTTCCCGTAAAGTTCCAATTCAAAGGATCTTCAAGAATGAACTGCTCAATAATTACTGCAATACCGAGGAGTCCACTTAAAGTAGTGATGGCAACACCAAGGCCACCGAAGATGTAGAGTGGTAGGTTGCTGAGTGAAACGAAGCTATGGACGGCGAGACGGAGTAATTGTTTTGTAGAATAGGTTGGCTTGCCAAATTCCCTTTTCTTAGGCGTGAACATGACAGTTGTTCGCTTGAAGCCAAGCCAATCAATCAGTCCTCGTGTGATACGACCACTTTCTGCCAGCTGTACGAATTCATCTTGGACAATCTTATCAATCAAACGATAGTCGGTCGCACCCACAGTTAAGTGCTCACCTGACACCCTATTAAAAATGGTGTAAAAAAGACGAGAGCGAGAGAAGCGAGATTCTTTTCTGACACCAACAACCACTTGTGAACCTTTTTGCCAGTGATCGATAAACTGGTCGACAACCTCAACGGGGTGTTGCCCATCGCCATCAAGAGTTATGATCGCATCACCATGAGCATGTGAGATACCAGCAGTGAGTGCATACTCTTTACCAAAGTTACGAGACAGCGCCAAGATGCTCACCGCTTTATCTGACTCAGCAATTCTACGCAGGTGTTCAGATGAAGAATCAGTACTTCCATCATCAACAAAGAGAATCTCCCAACTGTATTGAGAAAGCTGCTCTGATCGCTTCTTGATATCCCGATAGAGTGATGTAATACCATCGCCTTCATTGAAGACGGGCACGACAAGCGAAATAAGGGGTGAGGCCTTTGTCATATTGAGCCTAATTATAGCTCACTTGGACGCTGTTGAAACGTTTTCGATCAGATCAGTTAATTGTTTTGCAACAATGACACCCTGTTCTTCAAGTTCGCGAGATTTATTGCTAGCAGATTCTTGCTCAGAGCCAAGAATGGCACCAGCATGGCCGAGTTGGATACCCGCCGGAGCATGGTGTCCTGCGATGTAAGCGAAGACCGGTTTTGTGACGGAGGTTTTTATAAAGGTGGCCGCGTCTAATTCTTCGCGTCCGCCGATTTCACCAATCAGAACAATCTGATTCACTTCGGGGTCATCTTGGAAAAGTTGCAGGCATTCGATATACCCCATGCCGTGGATCTGATCACCACCAATACCAATCACGTATCTTTGGCCGACGCCTTTTTCACTAAGCCCTGACATCGCTTCGTAGGTGAGTGTCCCGGATCGACTGACGATAGCCGTATTGCCAGGTAGTGACATTGCAGCTGGGATGATGCCTAATTTATTGATACCAGGAAGTAGGGCGCCGGGTGAGTTGGGTCCGAGGAGTGTTGATTTTGATGATTTTAATACCTTCTTTACGGTGAGCATATCGTGTATTGGAATTCCTTCAGTAATACAGACAATAAGAGGTACCTCAGCTACGATTGCTTCAAGGATGGCAGCTTTAGCGTAGGCGGCTGGAACAAAGATGACCGAAATATCAACAGGGAAGTCGTTCTTGATGGCGTCGATTGAATCATAGACAGGAACACCTTCAATGCTCTGTCCGGCCTTGTTTGGCGAGGTTCCCGCGATGATGTGGGTTCCCGCATCAAGCATAGCTTTGGTCTGGAAACTACCGTGAGACCCAGTGATACCTTGAACAATAACATTTTTACCTTCGAATAAATTAGTCATGGATTACCTCTTTTGCTGCAACTAAGCATGAATGCAGGTCGGGCAGTATGGTGATTTGTTTATCCTCGAGAAGTGTTACTGCCGACTCATAATTCGTACCCGCTAGACGAATAAAGAGTGGAGGGAGATTCGTAATCTGTTCTTTGGCTGCAATGATTGCTCTTGCGACTTCATCTGCTCTGGTGATCCCTGCGAAGATATTAATGACAATTGCTTTAATATGTTCATACTCAACGATTCTATTAAAAGCTTTTAATAATGTCTCAGTGTTTGCCCCACCGCCAATATCAAGGAAGTTTGCAGGTTTGAGTGAAGCTTCAAATACAGCATCAACGGTTGCCATCGCAAGACCCGCACCGTTTGCGATTGTCGCAACATTACCGAGTGGGTCGATCGTCACGAAATTGGCTTCAGCTGGTTTGTCTTCAAAATTCCAATCATGACGAAAGAAGGCTGCATCGTCGACTGTCATCTTGCAGTCACCGGCTACCAACGTTTCGTTGTCAGTGAGAATTAGAGGGTTAATCTCTATCAGTGTCGCGTCATTTTTTACAAAGCAGTTGTAAAGATTTTCAACTAGATCCTGTAGTGCGAATGTCTGAGTTGGCAGTTCATAATAGTCTGCCAGTTCTTGGCCAATAGTTTCTGCGTTCAGTCCTGCATAACCAATAGCCAAGGTTTTAAAATCTCTATTATCTTCGACTTCTACGCCACCGTTTTTATGAGCGATGAGAGAGATACTCATTGAAGATCGGTCGATGAGCATGCTCAGATAAAATTCTCTTTTTATCGACAGCTTCTCTTCGAGTAGAAGGCTGTTTGGTAAGAAATCTTTAATAGAAAGTTTCATCAGTTTTTCGATTGAGGATGAAACTTGATCAATCGAGTCGACAACCACAATACCACCGGCCTTACCGCGACCACCCACAGGAACTTGTGACTTTATGACATAGGGTAAAGGAAGAGTTGGTGACTCACCTTTTTTTAAATGCTGAGAGGAGGGGATGTTAATCGATGCTCTAGCGAGTAACTGCTTGGCTTCGTATTCGAGTAACTTCATGACTACACCTTTCCTGTAAAGATCTTACGAAATTTGCGCATACCTGTCTGGTCAGGAGGGAGGCCATTCCAGAGAGACTCTTTTATGTATTCAACAGAAACCTTTCGATTCTTTTGGATACGACGACGTTTGATGAGCGAACCGGGTGTGAGAGCAATACCTTTGAGGGTGCCTTTGATCGCGGGGAGGCCATCGCCACGGCGAACAGCATTCCAAAAAAATAGTACATGCGAAAGATAGAAACGACTACCAATATGCCATAACAAACCTTTAGGGACGTTCTTTATATATACCTGCGGCAGGTTGGCAAATGCTTTTTCTAAAGCTAAGCCGGGAATCTTCTTCGCAGTGGAGCCTTGCTTGTGATAGGCGAGAGCTTTAGGATTGTAAACCACTTTCCACCCGGCGAGTTGAGCCCTGAAGCTAATATCAACATCTTCGTAATAGGCGAAGAAGGATTCGTCGAATAGGCCGATCTCTTTAAAGATGGCTGATTTGTAGAGACTCGCACCACCTGATGCACCAAATACCTCACCACCTTCGGGAGCAGCTTCAGTTTTGTGCCCACGATTACGAGGATAGGCGAGACCCCATGTCGAATACCAGTCGCCGCTACTATCGATCGTTTTGCCGTCAGCGTGAAGGAGCAGTCCAGTAGCAATACCAACCTTTTTTCCAGAAAGCGTTTCGACTAGCTCCTCAAGCCAATGCTTATCGGCAACCGCATCATTATTAAAGAGGGCGATTGCATCATATTTCTTCTCGAGGCCATAGCGGATGCCTGTGTTAACACCACCATCAAACCCAAGGTTCTTTTTGTTTGCAAGGACAGTGATCTTCGGTTCTTTTTCTTCAATCAAACGGAGTCGCTTCAAGGAATCATTCGTTGAACCGTTATCTACGACGACAATGTCGAAATTCTCATAAGTTTGAGAAAGTAGCGAAGGAAGACACTTCTCTGTGTCCTTAATACCATTCCAGTTTAATACAACGATCAGAACGCTAGTCATAATACTGTAACTATCTTATAATTAAACCTGAACTTATGAAACTTAGGAATGTTTTTAGTAAGCGGAATCGGGTCCTGCTGCGCGAACTCGTCATTACCGATTTTAAGCTACGATACCAAGGCTCAGTGCTTGGCTATGCTTGGTCTCTTTTGAAGCCATTATTCTTGTTTGCCATTATGTATGTAGTGTTTGGCTTGCTCGTAAAGTTGGGATCAGTCGAACATTATGCCGTGTACCTTCTGCTAGGAGTGGTGCTGTGGACGTTCTTTTCTGAAGCAACTAATCAAGGCATGAATTCAATCATTAGCCGCGGTGATCTCATTCGTAAGATTAGTTTTCCAAAGTACATTATTGTCTTGTCGACTACTATTTCTGCATTGATAAATCTTGGCCTTAACTTATTAATCGTCGGTGTTCTTATGATCTTCAACGGTGTCTCACTTGGTCCAAGTGCTGCGATGCTTCCTTTGTATATTTTAGAAATCTATTTGTTCGCCTTAGGACTTGCATTCTTTCTTTCTGCTCTCAATATCAAATATCGGGACACCTCTCATATTTGGGAGATTGTCATGCAAGCAGCGTTTTATGCGACACCAATTATTTATCCACTCACGATCGTCATAGCTAAAAGTGAACTCGCAGCAAAGATTATCATGATGAACCCAGTTGCCCAAGCAGTTCAAGATGCTCGTTACGTTCTTGTAACAGACCAGTCGGTAACTGTCGCATCGCTGTTTGGAAATGTCGCCTACGTCGCTATTCCTGTTGCTATTGTCCTCGCCGTATTCATAGGGGGAGTGACGTACTTTAGTAGAAACTCACGTCACTTCGCGGAGAGTATTTAGTATGGCTGATATCGTCCAAAAAAATGAAGTCATCGTCGCCAAGAACGTCGTAAAGTCTTTTAAGATACCACTTGAAGGTAGTAACGGGATCAAACAGAAGCTTATCAACACACTTAAGGGCCGTCGTGGTTATCGAAACTTTACCCCTTTGAATAATATTTCTTTCACCGTTAATGAAGGGGATTTCTTCGGGATTGTTGGAAAAAACGGTAGTGGTAAAAGTACCCTCTTGAAGACAATCGCAGGTATCTACACTCCAAACTCGGGATCCATCATTGTTAATGGGACGCTCGTGCCATTTATCGAATTGGGTGTTGGTTTTAATCCTGAACTGACAGGTAAAGAGAATATCTATTTGAACGGCGCTCTCCTGGGTTTTAGTCGTAAAGAAATCACCGCGATGTACGATGAAATTGTCGACTTCGCCGAGCTACAGGATTTCATGGAAGAACGTTTGAAGAATTATTCTTCAGGTATGCAGGTTCGTTTAGCATTTTCGATCGCCATTAAGGCACAGGGCGATATTTTGCTTCTCGATGAAGTATTAGCAGTCGGAGATGCGGCCTTTCAGCAGAAGTGCTTTGACTATTTTGAGAAGCTAAAAGCCGAACGTAAAACTATTGTTATCGTGACCCATGACATGAATGCGGTAAAACGTTTTTGTAACCGAGCACTAATCATTAAAGATGGTGTCATCGTTAAGATTGGAACGCCGAGTGAAATCGCCGACCTCTACACAGAAGAGAATCTCGACGAACGAGAAGACAAAAAAGAACACATGACCGTTACTCTTGTCGGCAACAAGCGCAAGTACACTCAGCAGAACAGTATCGGTATTGCTGTAAAGTACACTCCCGTCGAGGGAGAGCGGTGTTATGTAAATGTCTCCTTCGTTTATAATGGGTTCGTTATTGCTGATAAGAATACAAAGTTTGTCGACGAACTTGATGACCAAAAAGGAGTCCACAAACTAATATTTGAACAACCACTCGAGAATTTTAATAGTGGTCGGTATGACATCCATATCTCACTTCACCGTGTAGCTGATGATAAGCTTATTGAGCACATTCCAAGAGCGGCAACGTTCATGATTGAAGGCTATGAAGAGGGATATGATGGGCCGGTACGACTGAGTGGAATATGGAAAAAACGTTGATCTGAACTGGAGAGTTATATGAGTAAAGTAAAGAAAGTAATAAAGTTTGGCCTAAAAGCCGTTGCTAATCCGCGTAAGACGAAAGAGTTGGTTAAATTTGTTGCTCGTCGTCGCAAAATTGATGCAGATCGTCGTCGTCATTATATTCGTTGGTTTAAGAGTCAGCAGCTATCTGTAAGTGAACTTGAGGATCAAAAGAAAGCAGCCAATGAACTGGCGTATAGGCCACTTATAAGTGTCTTGATCCCTACTTACAACACAAATCCAACCCATCTTCGAGAATGTATTGAGTCGGTTGTCGAGCAGACCTACGATAACTGGGAAATCTGTATTTCAGATGATGCCTCAACAGATCCTGAAACGAAAGCAATGATTAAGCAACTCGCTAAAGAGTATAAGAAGGTGAGAGTCATCTTTAACAAGTCGAATACCCATATTGCTGTGTCATCAAATATTGCACTCAGCATGGCGAAGGGTGAGTTTGTTTCACTATTGGATCACGATGATTTGCTTCTTCCGAATGCACTCTACGAAACAGTCTTAACAATCAACACACATAAAGATGTCGATCTTATCTATACTGACGAAGACAAACTCGAGAAAGACAAATATCATGTCGAGCCATTCTTTAAGCCTGACTGGAGCCCTGATTTCCTAAATTCATGCAACTACATTACTCATTTCGCGACAATTCGTACCTCAGTAATGAACCAGATACATGGCTTCACACCAGGTACCCAAGGTGCGCAAGACTGGGACCTCTTCTTGCGTATTACTGAAGTGACTAAGAAGATTCAACACATTCCAAAGATTCTCTACACGTGGAGAAAATCTGCAACATCAACAGCCATGAGTGCAGATAGTAAGCCTTACGCATACATAAATCAGAAGCGAGTACTGCGATCAAGCGTTGTTCGGAAAAAACAAAATGCTCTCGTAGATGCTCACCCAGCTCTTGGCTTCTGGAGGGTTAAATACTCGATTAATACACCTGCGCTTGTTTCGATCATCATCCCGACAAAAGATAACTTCGAACTCATTAGTCAGTGTGTTGATTCAATCCTCGCAAACACCTCATACCCCTACTTTGAAGTAGTCCTTGTCGATACTGGGAGTACCGATAAGAGAGTGTACCAATACTACGAAAAGATAATGAAGGACAATTCACAGATTAAACTAGTCGAATGGAAAGGCGCCTTTAACTTTTCTGGCGCATGTAATCTTGGCGCAAAGAAATCAGCGGGTGAGTATCTCTTGTTCCTTAATAACGATACTGAAGTAAAATCTTCAGACTGGATCCAAGGGCTTCTCGAACACGCTCAGCGTAAAGACGTTGGTATGGTGGGCGCAAAACTACTGTTTCCAAGTGGCAATATTCAACATGCAGGTGTCGTGCTTAGTGAACGTGATGTTGCCTACCATCCTTTCTATGGTCACGAAGAAACGCTTGATATTGCAAACTATATCTTTATCAGCAACGTAAGGAATACCGCTGCGGTGACCGCTGCCTGTTCGATGGTTTCGCGAAAGAAGTTTGATGCTGTCGGAGGATTTGATACAAAGTTACGGGTGACATATAACGATGTTGACCTCTGCTTAAGATTGCTTGATAAGGGATACTTCAACGTCTACAATCCATTTGTTGAGCTATTCCACTACGAATCGATGAGTGTCGGTAAGATTCAAACGGCTGATCGTGATCAGACTGAATTCCAAGAAGCAAAGAAGTTAATGCAAAAGCGATGGGCGAAATATCTTAAGAACGATCCATTCTATAATGCGAACTTTGAGCAACACGGTCCAGGTTACGTACTTCCAGAAGTTCGCTAGATTTAGAACGAGCCAGCGCTTGACGCGGTATGGCTAACCCATCCGGTCTGACCGGCATTCCATCCGTGTATCTCAACACGTCCACTTTGGCCACCGGAGTATTTTACATAGTAAAGTTCAGAACCGAATCGTCCGTCTGTATCTGCAACGACGATGTCGTCTGTGGCATTATTGTATCCAGAGACAGGTAAGTTAGTTGCCGTGTGGCGCACCCACTGCTGGAAGCTGCTTGACCAGACGTGGACTTCTACAAAGCCACTTTGAACGTTGGCGTACTTAACGTAGGCAAACTCATCCTTGCCGTCACCATTGAAGTCAGCCGCTATGACACGACCTTCAGCAGGATTTATCGCTGGTAAGTTGGTAACGGTGTGCTGGATCCACTGCTGGAAGTTTGAAGTCAGGCCATGTACCTCTACCATTCCTGTTGTCGTATTTCGGTAGTCGACAGTATAAAGTTCATCAACGCCGTCACCATTTGTGTCAGCAGGAATAACCGCTGAAGAGGTTGGGTCGAGAGTACCCGAGATGGTTGCTACATGGCTTGTCCATTGTTGAATGGTTGAGTCCCAGCCATGAACTTCTAGGCGTCCACTCGCAGTGTTTGCTACGTCGATCTTTGCAAAACGAGTGAGTTGGCTACCAACGCGCATCGGAACGATAGTACTGTTTACCGGGTTGAAAGTATATGAGTTGGTTGCAGTATGCTGTACCCAGGTCTGTGCCTGAGAGTCGAGCCAGGTGTGAACTTCGACACACTTTGTATTAGTGTTATTTGGGACGATAAGGGAAAGAGTGTCTTTGCCACCAGAAGGTCGACTCTTTGTTATTTTCTGACCGGTAGCAGCACCTACCGTATTTGTACCGTCTCGGCACATGTAGTAAGTACTTCCTTGTGTACCACCAAACCAGTCAGTAAAGATTCTCCAGAAGTTACGATTTCCGTATGCACTACAACTATCACCGGTACCGTACATATTATTGAGGGCCGCTTGGTTTGGCTGGTAAGGCGTGTAGTTATACAGTCCCGCAGTTGCATAAGTACTTATATATACAGTTGATGTTCCACAAGAAGGAGCGTTTGCTTGGAATGAAATGGTGTTGTCCTGAAATGGACGGTATCGGTATGAGTTTGGGTTGTCCTTGTAGAGTTTAAACTGACGAGCTGCATTTGTCATTTGGTTGTAGAAGCCTTCGTATTGTGGGTCACAAGGCGCAGTGTCGGGACATCCATATCCCATGGGGTTTCGGTACTGGCTGGGAAGGGGCCAATTATCTTTAAGAAGGTTGAGAGATTCTTTCTCAAGGGTGACAAGCAATACCTTTGGGTTGATGTTGTAGGCAACGGCCGCATTCTTAATAATCTGAGCAGCGCTGATAGCGCCAGACGGGATCACGTTAGTTGTGAGGTTGTTAATGTTTTGGTCACTACGAGGTACTTGGTAATAATCTTTCAAACAGACATACGCAGGTCCTGGCCAGCCACGAGAAGCTGCATATTGAGCGTTTGTGATTGATGCGTTATACATTTGTGTACCATTTGTGTCACAGTTGGGTACTTTTTCGTTCAGGAATATCTGGATCTCCTGAACGGTCATCGCATCGCCGTTGTAGAAAATGTCGTCATCAATAATTCTTCCAGCTTGCCAGTTAGCACCAGAGACGAGTGCATCAGCTTGCTTGGAATTATTGAGAGAGTAAAGACCGCTAAAGGAAGAGAATACGACAGCAAAACTGGCAATCCACAGGGAGAGCTTCAGTCTTTTAGTTGTGGCTGTTATTGTTCTCATTTGATCGTAATAATCCCTTCAGCGATAGCTTGTGAATCGTTGAGATAATAGCGGAAGGTTGCTTTCCAATCACCAAGGAAAGAGAATTCATTTTCAGGGACACTTATAGGTCCACAGGTACCTGTATTATTAACGACGACTGCATCAGCACTTCGAGTGATTGGGCGATCATTCTCGTTTGAAAAGGTAATCGAACACTTGCCGCCAGTACTCGCATCATTTACTGAGCCAGTAAAGACGACAGCACCGTTTGTTTGTT
Source organism: uncultured Candidatus Saccharibacteria bacterium (assembly GCA_964556125.1). Taxonomy (GTDB): domain Bacteria; phylum Patescibacteriota; class Saccharimonadia; order Saccharimonadales; family Saccharimonadaceae; genus Microsaccharimonas. The sequence goes on from CAZKUW010000003.1 coordinate 158,131, forward strand.
CGAGTTGAGATATCTTCGCAGTAAGTGTCGTACTGACAGGAATTTGATCCGTTGTTTTGTCAGTTGAGCCATCAGTAGTGGTCGTATCCTTTGTGCCATGGCTGGTGTCGTCAGAGTTCTGTGTGGTCGTGTCGACAGGTGTTGATGTACGAAAAGGCTGCCAGCCAAAAAGTGATCCTTTGAGAGGGATGAGATAAATTACGGCAACAATAAGCAATACTACGACAACGCTCGTTGTGATAATGATTGGCTTATATGATTTTCTTCTTTGTTTTTTTGTGGTGATTTTCATGGTGGTTACTCATCAACGGTTATTGATACTATTTTACCATAAGTTCTTTGAAAGGGGAAAATATGTGATGACTAATTATTATGAGAGACACTGTAGAAATAGAATGTTCTGGTCGGATACTTTAGTGTATCGACAAGCTTGTCGCAGCTACCGGTCATTGGACTTGTCGTGATGATAAAATCGATCTCCTTAGAGATAGGCCGAGTACAGGCTGATGATACAGCAAAGAGATCGGGCTGTACGAGTATAAGAGATGCTGTGTCGTTGTCTGCAAGGAATACGTGGGCGTAGCGATTATATATAGTAGGATCATCTGAATATTTCTTCCAAAAATCAAGACTAGGGTAAGGATTTACTCCCGTTATGGCCTTTCTGTCACTCATCTGGGGGAGGTTCTCGATGAATATGTCATTTGCAGCAGCCCAGGTTGATGCCGGAGTGGAGAGTGCTTGTATCTTTGCGCTTACTTCACTCTTATAGATAGGTCCAAGCCCTACGTAAAGAGGGTGTATAAAGATGACCGTTGCGAGAGAGAAGATCGTTAAGATGCCAATACCAATACGAAGTCTTCCGATAAGTAGTAGGAAGAACCCAAGTGTTGGGACGACTGCTAGGAGTGCAATTAGTTTCTTGCTTGAAACGAAGTTCGGGTATAGCTCGGCGATATACACACCACTTAGTACGATAATGCCGAAGTAAATGAGGGTATAAGCGGCTGATACGAGAATAGTCTTGCGGCTCTGTTTGATGTTCTCATTTATGACCATGATGGTACGGATCATGAGTAAGATACCTAGGAATCCAAGACCGATAAGAAGCCTTGATTGAGGCACCATGTGGAGGAAAAATAGCTTTGTGATGAAAATTGGAAGCGGAAGGAATAAGTGAGCAAAGAAGAGTAGTGTACAGAGGAGAAGGGTGACAAGCAGCCAGTCGATTCGTCGCTTCTTTATATATAACCAAACCATTATTGCGATTGAAGGTATCAAGAAGAAGATTGGCAAGATGATGAAATTCGACGACTCACTTTGGTTTAAGATATAGTTAGCACCTCTTTCGCTGCGTTGAAGTTGAGGTTGGAGGTAGGTAACGAGGAGAGTGTTCACATCAAAACCACCCGATTTCACTTCCCTCTTTCCTGGATAGACAGTGCTAGTAATCTCGCGAATTTCGTTTTTATGGGTGAGAAGGTAGGCACCGCAAATAGTTGCGGTGAGCAGTAGGGCTATTCCGATAGTCACACCGATTTTTTTCCAGTGCGATCTCTTTAAAGTTGAACGTTTGTTAAGCACATATCCCGCTAAGAAGGCAGCAATAACGATCGCGACAGGTATTTGAAAAGGTGGGTAGAGGATAAGCGCGAAAGCAACGAGGATGTAGGTAAGACAGACAGACTTAATGAATGTCTGCTGATAGTTTTTCTTGAGGGACTTACCAAAGAATGACCATTTTTCACCATCGATAATGCTGGTCATGATGAGTAAAATCAGGAATCCGTAGGCAAGTGGTCCAATTGTCGCTGTTTGGTACCACCAAAAAACAAATGGCGAGAAGGAGATGAGAATCGAAGTACAGATAGCGATGAGCAATCGACCTTTTGTCAGTTTCAAAACAAAGTAATAAGAAGCGACAATCAGCACTAACAGTAATAACCACCACTTGAAAGCAAAGGCGAACTCAAACGGAAGAATGAAAAAGCCGAGATTTTGTGGTTTGAATAGCGTTGCCCATTCTTTTGTCGGTACATCTGTAACAATGCCAAGATTCTTGGCTATAGGGTAGTTATCGTTGTTGGCTATATAGTCATTTGAGGCCTGAGCGATCGTTAGTTGCGTGGCAACGAGCCATTCGTCTGATCGGATCGGCTGAGGATGCCCAAAGAGTAATGAACTGTCGCTCGTTCCTTTTCCGTATAGATACTCCTGGTAGATACCTATTGAGGTGCCACTAATACGAAGGAGGCCAAAGATCAAAAAAATGAGCAATGCTACGAGAGGGAAGATATGACGCTTGTATCGATAAACGAGAACGCTTAACTTTGTCTTTTGCCATCGTTCTAATGTTTTCATTATATTCACTATACCATTGATAAGGGCTGTTATTGAGAGGTCGGATACGTTAAAATTAGACCTATGATTAGAATAGCTCAACCGGAGATTGGGCCAGAGGAGATTGCTGCAGTCAACGAGGTGATGCAGTCTGGTATCTTGGCTCAGGGCGCGAGGGTCGCCCAATTAGAAGAAGACTTTGCTCAGTATTGCGGCACAAAATATGCCGTGGCAGTAAATAGTGGGACGGCTGCAATGCATGCTGCACTTCATGCTGCTGGTATTGGTAAAGGTGATGAGGTGATTACGGTCCCCTTTAGCTTTATTGCTACTATCAACCCGATACTAATGGTCGGTGCAACGCCGGTGCTAGTCGACATCGAACCTGATACGTTCACTATTGATGTTAGCCAAATCGAAGCAGCCATCACTCCTAAAACGAAAGCTATTATCCCTGTTCATCTCTATGGACAACCTGCCGACATGAAGGAATTGTTAGCTATCGCTGAGAAACACAACCTAAAGGTTATTGAAGATGCTTGCCAGGCTATCGATGCCGATTACGGCACCGTGAAAACCGGCGCACTTGGTGACCTTGGCTGTTTCTCTCTGTATGCGACAAAGAATATCATGTCAGGAGAAGGCGGTATCATCACCACCAATGACGAAGCGTATATGACTGCAATGAAGAGGTTCCGCCAGCATGGTATGAGTGGGCCTTATATGTACGAAGAGCTAGGATTTAACTATCGTCTTACCGACCTACAAGCAGCAATCGCTATTGAACAGCTTAAGAAAGTAAAACGATTCACCAGTTCTCGTCAAGCTAATGCGAAACTTCTTTCAGAAGGCTTGAAAGGAGTCGGTGGAATTGAGATTCCTCGTGAAACTCCTGGACGGAGCCATGTCTATCACCAGTACACTGTTCGTGTTACTTCTGACTTTCCACTGTCTCGAGATGAGTTTGTGAAAGCACTTCAGGATAGAGAAGTTGGTGCAGGTGTTTATTACCCTCGGGCACTTCACAGCTATCCGCATATTGCGAAGCTTGGCTACAAAATGGGTGATTTCCCTGTCGCTGAAAAAGCTGCTGAGGAAGTAGTAGCACTGCCAGTTCACCCACATGTCTCGGCCGACGATGTTCAGACGATTGTCGATGTTATAAAAGAAGTTGCTCATGCCTAAGTCACCGGCAGTCAAAAAGACAAAGAAAATCAAGGTTGCTGTCATTGGCGCAGGTAACATGGGTAAAAACCACCTGCGTAATTATTACTTGATGGAAGAAGCTGATCTTGTCGGACTGGCTGATATCAATCCAGAAGTGAAGGCGCTTGCTGATGAGTTCGAGACGCAATTCTTTACTGACTATAAAGAGATGCTTGATAAGGTGAAGCCAGATGCGGTTTCCATTGTCGTTCCTACGCCATTTCACGCGGCTGTTGCCACTGAAGTGATGAACCGCGGGATTAACTGTCTATTAGAGAAGCCAATTGCGAGTACGACCGAAGAAGCCGAAGCGCTTATCGAGTTGTCAATCGAGAAGGCGGTAGTGTTTACGGTAGGACATATTGAGCACTATAACCCACTGGTTATGACTTTAAAGAGCCTTCTTGATGAAGGAATAATTGGCGACATTACATCGATTGTTTGTAAGCGTGTTGGAGGTTTTCCTCAAGTTGAGCCGAAGACAGATGTGATCATTGATCTCGCCGTTCACGATATCGGACTGATTAGCCATCTTCTCGGTTCACAGCCAAAGAAGATTACGAGTCATGGTTCTCGTACGTTTCACTCAGAGAAAGTAGATTCTGCTGAGATCCTGCTTGATTACGGGAACGCTTCTGGATTCATTCAAGCTAACTGGCTGACTCCTGTGAAGATTCGCACTATCGCTATCACTGGATCAGAAGGATACATCGAAGGGAACTACGTTACCCAGGAGCTTTCAATTTATCGACATACGTTCACAAAGAAATTTGATGAAGGTGGTTTTAAGGGCTTTGTGACAGAGATGAAGGCACAGGAAAAAGAGACGATTAATGTCGATTTCGAAGAGCCACTAGCTAAAGAGTTACGGACATTCCTTGCACACGTTAGCGGTGACAAATCTGCTTCACTCGTCACACCACATGAAGCGCGAAATGCCCTTAACCTCGCCTTAGAAGCTGCAGAATCATATAACAAAGTTTAGGAGAATATAATGAAACGAATTTTAGTAACCGGCGCCGGTGGTTCACCCTCAGTCAACTTCACACGATCACTACGACAATCTGACGAAGAGTATTATATTGTCGGAACAGATGCTGACAAGTATTATCTGCAACGTGCTGAAGTAGACGCTCGCTACTTGGCACCGCCTGCTTCTCACGAGAAGTATATTGATTTCTTAAACTACGTTATCGACAAAGAGAAAATCGAATTCGTTCACGCGCAAAATGATGTCGAGGTTGCATTCTTGAGTGAACACCGTGAAAAGCTTCATGCAAAAACATTCTTTCCAAAGAAAGAGACCGTAAAGATTCTACAAGATAAATTTGAGTCATTTAAGGTATGGGAAGCAGCTGGTATCAAGGTGCCTCGCACTGTTTTGATCAGTCGGGACACTGACCTTCAAGAACTACTTGATAGCTTCGGGGGATCAATGTGGATCCGTGCAATTAGCGGCGCAGGTGGACGAGGATCGTTACCCGTTCATGACGTAAAGACGGCTAAGAACTGGCTCGACTTCAATGAACCAAATGGCTCATGGGATGGAAATTTTACTGCAGCAGAATTGCTTCAGCCTGAAACAGTGACATGGATGTCAATTTGGAAGGACGGTAAACTTGTTGTTGCTCAGGGACGTGAGCGATTGTACTGGGAACTTGCTAAAATCTCACCTTCAGGTGTTACGGGTGCAACAGGAACAGGTGTGACGTATTCAGACCCAGAGCTCAACAAGATCGCAGAGAAGGCAGTGCTTTCCATCGATCCGAAGCCGGATGGTCTTTTTGGTGTTGATATGGCATATGACAAAAATAAGGTACCAAACCCCACAGAGATTAATATCGGTCGTTTCTTTACCACACACCAATTCTTCACTGACGCCGGTCTTAACATGCCAGAGATATTTGTGAAACTTGCTTACGATGAACCAACTCCAAAGCTTGAGAAAAACCTCAACCCACTTCCAGACGGCCTAGTTTGGATTCGTGGAATGGACTTTGAACCTGTCTTGTCAGATGAAAAGACAGTACAGAGCTTTGTTGATCAAAAAGAAGACATCTTAAAAGAACTGTAGGGTGGTATGATCCTCGTAACGGGTGCATCGGGATTCATTGGTAAAGCACTCATTGAGGGTCTTGGAGATCGAGCGCTTGGACTGCAACGCACCTCGGTTGCGGATAATCCGTATATCTTTGAATGTGATCTTACCGATGAGAACAGTGTGAGTACGACGATCGAGAATCTGAAGGACTTTCAGATATCACACATCGTTCACACTGCAGCGGTCACTCCATGGTCGAAAGATCTCGATTTTTCACAAGACCTTACCATGGCTGAATCGGTTCGCCGTCTGTGTGTCGAGCTGGAAGTTCCAAACCTCATATTTATATCAGGATGGAACGTTTATGATATGACACAGGGGCAGCCTCCGTTTTCGGAGGACACACCAGTCAACCCTCTAGATGACTACGCCAAGAGTAAATACTCGGTTGAACAATATTTTGAACGGAGTTCTGGTGATACGACATGTCTCTTTCTCCGGACAGCAACAATATATGGTGCTGGCCAAGTATCTTCAGGGCTCATTCCAAACTTAGTCGACGCAGCAGACCACAAGTCAGAACTAATTCTAAAGTCTCTTCATACAAAACGTGACTACCTATATATTAGTGATCTCGTCGCTTCAATCGTGAGTCTTGTGGACAGTGAAAAACTTGAGGGTGGAATCTTGAATATTGGAAGCGGAAAGTCTCTCTCTGTTTTGGAGGTTGCAGAAACCATTCAGAGTATTTGGCAAGAGAAGTATCATACGGTTGTTGAGATTAAACACGAAGAATTGCAAGACTCCATACCATTAGATAATCAGCTCAACATACAGAAGGCACGCTCATTAGGATTGCTTCGAGAAACACGTTCATTTAAAGATGGATTGTTGGACTATGTTGAATGGAAAAAGAAATGAAAATATTTTGCGATCTAGATGGGACATTGATCGATGTCACTTCACGTCATTACCGTGTGTATAGTGAGACGATTACTGAATTCAATGGAACGCCTTTGAGCAAAGACGAATACTGGAAGCTTAAGCGTCAGAAGATGAAATGGGATGAGTTATTGCGATTGAGTCATGTGAGCGCTACGATTGAGGCTGAATTCCTACTGAAGTTTATAGATAAAATTGAAGACCCTCAGTACCTGAAGATGGATACGCTATTACCGGGTGCTGTCGAAACACTTGAGTCACTGTTGAAGATCGGAGAATGTTATCTTGTAACACTTCGTCGTAATAGAGAGAACGTCTTGGAAGAGCTAGATCTACTGGATCTAAAAAAACACTTCACCGAAGTACTCACCGGCCATTCTGAGAATGACGGCTACGATGTAAAGATTGCATTGATTAAAGATAAGCTGAGTGATGATCGAGGTGTTATTATAGGTGATACCGAAGCGGATATTATGGCAGGAAAAGAACTCGGGTTGCAAACATTTGCTGTTACTTCAGGGATTCGTGACGAAGTGTTTCTCGCTGCCATGGATCCAGACTATGTCGTTTCGGGTATTGATCAAGTTGTAGAACTGCTTAAGTAGAAAAGTCTATTTACTTTCGTTATTCATGTCCATAGTAATAGACGTGAGGAATAGCTGGAAGCCAAGAATAAGTGGAAGGACTGCTAACATAACGGTTCCCGTTGTTGGCGATGTGTTGTAGGCGAGCTTATCGATTAGCATAAATAGAGCGAAACCAAGACCAATCAAACCAAGGACCATACTTAGTAGTAGGAATAGGGCGATAGGGTGAAAGTTTACAAGAATGTATTTGTAGTAGACTCTCTTCCAGAAACCTTTCCAAACTACCTTTAATGCACGTAGGGTTGTTCGAAACACTGGGATAGTACTTTCCTCATCTCCATAAATAGCAGGAACGGCTTCGTCTCTTACTTTTGCATTCATAATTGCGAGAGCGATGAGAAGTGTATTCTCATAGTCGTATCGGCGTCCAATGTGTTCGAAAGGAAGACTCTGCAGAGTTTTATTTTTAAAGACACCGTAGCCATTTTGACTATCGAAAATACTATAGTAACCAGTCGCAAATTTCGTGAGAATGGTGATGACTGTATTACCAATCCGTCTAAACGCTGGCATTTGTTTCAGCTCTTCTAGATGCACGAAACGATTTGCTTTGACGTAGTCGACATCGTTATCGAGGAGTGCATCGATCATGTTTGTCATGTAATTTTGGTTACACTGAGCATCCCCGGCCATCGTGAAGACAAGGTCAGCACCAGATTTAAGTGCATGTTCAAAGCCATTGATATACGCACCACCGATACCGACATTCTTTTTTAGATGGATAGGGACAACCTTAGGGTTCTTTTTGGCAATCTTTGTTATGACCTTCCAGGTATTGTCTTTACTCATGTCGTCAACAGCAATGATCTGGTCGACAAAATCAGGCATTGTCTCAATCGTTTTGCCAATGAGTTTCTCTTCGTTGTAGCAAGGTAAAATAGCAGTAACTGTCAGTTTTCGGTACATAGACTCCCCTTATCGTTACTCATTATTGTAGCACATTTAACAGTAGTAGGAAGGCAGGGTATAATAGAGTGATATGAAAGCTCATTCAGCACTTATTAAACAAATACTATTCTTTGGCATCGTTGGTGGAACCACCCTATTGATCGACGTTTCCGTTACCTACATTAGCTTTCACTTCTTATTGCTTCCGGCATACATTGCGAGCGCCGTTGGATTTCTCTCAGGTTTCGTGTTCAATTTTCCAATGAATCGAAAGAAGGTGTTTAAACATTCAATCCATGATCGGTTTAGTTTTAAACAGCAAATTGCCTTTTATGTTGCGCTGAGCATTCTCAACTTATTTATTACTTCAGGCTTGGTTGAACTGATGGTCCTTGTCGGAATAGACATTGGTGTTGCGAAGATAGCCGTCACGGCTTTAATCGCTATTTGGAACTTCCTTATCTTTAAGTTCTTCGTATTCTCAAAAAAAGAACCTGAAATTCCTAGTGCTCAATAAGTCTTGCTGCTTGGTATAAATAGTGTGATGATGCCAGAGTAACTATCACTATAGTGAGTATGAATTGGTATTGGCGGCCACGATACGCCGTTAATAGACGGTCAATGAGTAGATAAAGAACAAATAGTAGAACAACTGAACTAACAAATAAACTTCTCCATGATGATGCATAGAGTGTCGGAGATAGAATCATGATCGCAGCACAGGCGAAACTGACAGCAAAGAGAATGCTAACAATCACTGCGAAATACAGGTTCTTCTTAAATAGTATAAAAGGTGCGATGAGTGTCAGTACGAGCACGATACCCCAAGGGATTATATTGAGAGCGACAATGTTGTTTGTGATGGTCGGCTTCCAGCTTGCATAGAACTCAAACCAATAGGCAACGATTGGATTTCCTTTCGTGATGATCAATACTCCAACGGTCGCAAATGTTGCTGCGAATAGATAATCGATCACTTTCTTTTGAGGTTTCGCCATAAACAAACCACTGAGCGTTAGCCACGCCAACGAAAGAATGAATCCAGTGTGGTTTACCAGCGCGTCGAGTAGCCAGCGATAGCTATAGTGGAGCCTATCTAAAAGTGGCGTCGTGTAAAAGTCGGGCAGCCATCTCACTAGTTCAAGGTCGAGACGAATATTATTTCCTGGTGCCAGGTACGTGGTAAGAAATGTAGCTACTGATAAAACAAATATAAACAGTTGGTAGGTAGGGAACGGGAACCCATCTTTAACCTTTCGGATCACACCATAAGCCAGGAACACGAAAGACAATCCCGTCAGCGTCACAGCGACTTGCTCTTGAGAAAGTATGCCAACAATGGTCGCAATGATTGAGATGACAATAATCGGAACAGAAGGAAGTCTTTTTCGAATACTGTGGAACACGAGAGGATACAGAGCGACGAGGCCGAGTGTCGATGCCCAGAAATACACAATCGAACCAGTCATCCATGTAATGCCATCAGATAGAACCGCGCTATGCATCAAGAAGGGAAGACACAGAGCAATGATGAGCATGGCGTAGTCTTTAATATGGTCTCTGCTTGTAGAGAAAAGACGATAGTAGATAAAAAACATAGCACTAAATATGGCGTAGGCAACGACGTTTAGTATTTGCCAAAAATAGAAAGGAGCCGGACTCAACAAATAGATGAATCCTTCCGAGAAGACACGACCACTCCAATTGAAATAACGATACTGTATCCATTCAAAGACAGAATGATAGGGAAGAATTTGTGTTTGAAAGATAGTATCGTCTGAGCCAACAATTCGATGGTCAATCAGGATAAGTAGCGAAAAGATAATAATGCCGCTTGCGAACAAGATCGCAAGCCGAAGGAGATGTTTGGAAAATAATTGCGACTTTTTGTTTTTAGCAGCCATGGCTTACTTTAGGTAGTTGCCGTAGCCTGATTTCATGAGTGACTGAGATAGCTCTTCGAGAGCAGGCTTGTCGATAAAGCCTTCTTCATAGGCCATAACCTCAGGGCTACCAATGACTTGGCCAGTTCGTTTCTGGAGCACGCGCACATAGTCGGTTGCTTCTGCCATTGAGTCGATAGTGCCCGTATCAAGCCAGACGTCACCGGTATCAAGTGTGGTCACTTTTAGTTTGCCGCGTTTGAGATATTCCTCGTTGATTGAGGTGATTTCAATTTCATTTCGTTCGCTTGGTTTGACGTTCTTAGCGATTTCAATCACGTCATTATCATAGAAGTAGAGGCCGACGACTGCGTAGTCTGATTTCGGCTTCGTAGGCTTTTCTTCGATAGAAACGGCGACGTTTTCTTCGTTAAATTCAACCACGCCATATCGTTCTGGGTCTGAGACCTGGTAGGCGAAGACGATACCACCATCTGGATCGGTACAATTTTTAAGAGATTCGTTAAGTCGGTGTCCGTGGAAGATGTTATCTCCGAGGACCAAAGCAACTTTGTCGTCACCAATAAACTTTTCGCCAATGATGAATGCCTGTGCGAGACCATCAGGAGATGGCTGGACTTCATAGGTAAGTTTGATACCCCATTGTGAACCGTCGCCAAGAAGACGTTCAAATTGGAACTGGTCTTCTGGTGTCGTTATGATCAGTATGTCTTTGATACCTGCTGCCATCAACGTAGTGAGCGGGTAGTAGATCATCGGTTTATCGTAAATTGGAGTGAGCTGTTTACTAATAGCCTTTGTGATTGGCCACAGTCTTGTCCCAGATCCACCTGCTAAAATTATTCCTTTCATGATTCCTCCGCTATGACTGAATTTTGTCTAAATATGCTTGAAGCGCTGTTCGCCACTCTCGTGGTTCAAAGCCGGTAGCCTTTATCTTATCAAGATTAAGAGTACTTTGTAATGGACGAGGGGCAATACCCTCCTTACCAGCATAGTACTCTTCTGTTGAAACGCCAGTGACATCACTCTTTTCGTGACCGACAGCTTCATACACAATAGAGGCAACTTCAGCCCAACTAACGCTATCACCTTCATTGGTAAGATTGTATGTTCCGAAAGGAGCTTTACTATCTACTAGGTGTTTAATGCCTTTTGCGAGATCTGCAGTGAAGGTGAGTCGGCCGATTTGATCATTAACAACACTTGGTTTGACACCTTTTTCGGCGAGTTCCTTCATGGTGAGAACGAAGTTTTTACCATCGCCAATGACCCACGATGTTCGAGTGATGTAGTGTTGCTTTGCGGCACTAATGACAATATCACCAGCGGCTTTCGTTTGACCGTAGACACCAAGTGGACTAAATGCTTCATCTTCGAGGTGAGGAGCATGTGTGCCATCGAATACATAGTCGGTAGAGACATGCACTAAGGTGATATCGTGAGCATTTGAAATTTGCGTCAGATGGCTGAGTGCTGTTGCGTTGCTTTTCCATGCATCAATACGGCCCTCTGCGGTCTCTGCAAGATCGACTGCGGTGTAGGCAGCAGCATTGAGGATTAAACTGTATTCGTCCCAATTACGAGCGGTGATGACGCTTGGGTCAGACATATCAAACGTGTCACGGTCGACTTGTTCTGCGTCAGGGAACTCTACTGACAATGCGCGACCGAGTTGGCCATAGGCACCGATAATGAGCGTCTTTGATTTATTCATTACTGTACCTCCATTGGTGTGACATCCGCGAGCATAGGATGATTTTTATCTCGCTCTGACAGTTCTGCGTCTGCTAAATCAATTGGCCACTTTACACCTATTTCAGGATCAGCCAAGTTAACAAACGCATATTCGTCATAGTTATCCGCGCTCCAGTGAGCGTTCACACTATAAAGATAGTAGGTGTCTGGCTCAAGAGTTTGGAAACTATTTGCAACTCCTTGTGGGAGGAAGACGGTGATGTTCGGGTTAATCTCAACAGTCACTACTTTTCCGAAGCCGTCACCTTTGCGGAGGTCGACGTAGGCAGCAAACACCTTACCGGTCACAACAGAAATGTATTTACTCCATGGCTCAGCGTGAAAGCCACGGGTAACCCCAGCTTGTTTGTTATAGGAAAGACTGTTTTGAACGACATTGAAATCCTCAGGAAGTCCTGCAGCAACAAGTTTCGCTTTTTGGAATTTCTCCTGGAAGTATCCGCGATCGTCGCCGACTTGTGTCACGTCGAAAATGAGTAGCCCTGGTATGTCTGTTGTGTGAGTAGTGAATTCGGTTGTCGGTACGGCCATTTATTGTCCTACTTTCTTATATTTCTCTTCAGTCTCTTCTTTTTGAGGCTTCCACCAAGCTTCATTTTGGGTATACCAATCAATTGTATCTTTGAGTCCGGTTTCAAAATCAGTAAACTTTGGTGTCCAGCCGAGATCATTACGGAGTTTACTTGAGTCGATAGCGTAGCGCATGTCGTGACCTGGACGATCGTTGACGTGTTCATAATCGTCAGTATCTTTACCCATGGTTTTGAGGATGAGTTCAACAACTGATTTGTTATCTTTTTCACCATCTGCGCCGATGAGGTAGGTTTCACCGATTTTTCCTTTTTCAAGGATGGTAAGTACTGCTGAGCTGTGGTCTTCGGTGTGAATCCAGTCACGAACGTTTTCACCAGCGCCGTAGAGACGAGGACGACGGCCTTCGAGGATTTCAGTAATCTGACGGGGGATGAACTTTTCGACGTGTTGGTACGGTCCGTAGTTATTTGAACAGTTACTGATGGTCGCTTCAACGTCAAAGCTCCGTCCCCAGGCACGAACAAGGAGGTCTGAGCCAGCCTTTGTTGATGAGTAAGGGCTTGAGGGGTTGTACGGTGTGTGTTCGGTGAATCGTTCCGGATCGTCGAGTTCGAGATCGCCATACACTTCATCGGTTGAAATGTGGTGTAGTCGTTTACCATGTTTGCGAACAGCCTCAAGGATGGTGTACGTCCCGATAATATTTGTATCGAGGAAGGGACGAGGATTCTGTAGTGAGTTATCGTTGTGTGATTCGGCAGCGTAGTGAACGACGGCGTCGTGTTCAGACACGAGCTTGTCGACAAGCTCCGCATCCGTAATGTTACCAACAACCAAATTGACTCTCTCGGGATCAAGTCCTTCAAGGTTCGCACGGTTACCTGCGTAGGTAAGTGCATCAAGAACGGTAATCTGCCAGTCGGGACGCTCTCTGTAGACGTAGTGGACGAAGTTCGAGCCGATAAACCCCGCGCCGCCTGTAACAATAATCTTCATATAGCTCTATTATAGCAACCTCAAGAGTAGCTGAGATATAATAATGTAAGAATATAGGCTAGGAGGTGAAGCAATGTGTGGAATTGTCGGATACGTCGGAACCAGAGAAGCACAGGGGATCTTGTCAGGAGGATTGCGCCGATTGGAGTATAGGGGTTACGATTCAGCCGGTATCGTCACAATGAATGCTAGTGGAGATGCAACACTACTTCGTGCGAAGGGTAAGGTATCGGAACTCGACGCTAAGCTTCAGGAATCGAGAACAGAAGATACTGTAGGTATTGGCCATACACGCTGGGCAACACACGGTGCTCCATCTGAACGCAACGCTCATCCCCAAAAAGCAGGTGACATTTACCTAGTTCACAATGGCATTATTGAAAATTACAAAGAAATTAAAGCAGAACTAAAGAATCATACGTTTACGAGTGATACGGATACTGAAGTTTTGGCTGCTTTAATTAACTCTCTTTATGACGGTGATACTAAGCTCATCGACGCAGTTGCTCAGGCATTGAAACTTGTCGTAGGAACCTATGGAATTGCTGTCGTATCGGCTCGAAAGCCAGATGAAGTCGTTGTCGCAAGGGCTGGGAGTCCGTTAATTATCGGAGTTGGTGTCAATGAAACGATTATCGCAAGTGACGCGTCAGCGCTTATTGGACATACTAGTCAGGCAATTTATTTGAATGATGGGGAGATGGCCTTATGTACTGCTAATGGGGTTGAGCTTCGTGATTTAGCGTCACAGCCAATTTCTGCAAAGGTTGAGACGATTGAGGTTGATATGCAGGCAATCCAAAAACAAGGTTTCGACCACTTCCTTATTAAAGAAATTAACGAACAACCAACAACACTTCGATCGACGTTGAATGGAAGGATCTTATTTGAAGAGAAGAGAGTGAAGCTTGGCGGATTAAATATGACTGACGATGAGCTTCGATCTATCGAACACGTTACAATTGTGGGTTGTGGAACTGCGTATTACGCTGGACTCCTCGCCTCTTATTACTTAGAACAGTTGGTTGATGGACTAACAGTTGACGTTGTCGTTGCTTCGGAATTTCGTTATCGATCGTTTCATCTCCCAAGCAATACAGTTGCCCTCATTGTGTCTCAATCAGGCGAAACGGCGGATACACTTGCCTGTCTTCGTGAAATAAAAAACCGAGGTTTTAGAACACTCGGTATTATCAATGCTGTTGGCTCGACGATCGCTCGCGAAGTTGACGGTGGGGTATATGTTCACGCGGGCCCTGAGATATCGGTGGCAAGTACGAAAGCATTTACCTCTCAGGTGTCGGCAATGATCATGTTTGGTATTCAACTTGCTCAGGCGAAAGGTGTGAGTATCCAGCACACCTCAAAATATGTTGCTGAACTTGCAAAGCTCCCTGATGAAATTGAAAAAGTTTTGAATAATCACCAAGAAGAGGCAAAAAAAGTAGCAAAGAAATATGCTAAGTATGATCATGCGCTTTATCTCGGTCGAGACATTGCTTTTCCGACCGCACTTGAAGGTGCCTTAAAGCTAAAGGAAGTCTCGTATGTGCACGCTGACGGTTACCCGACGGGCGAGCTGAAGCACGGAACACTTGCATTAGTGGATGACCGATTCTTTGAAGTCTTCTTAATTCAAGATGACTGGCTTTTTGATAAGTCGATCAGTGGTTTATCTGAAGTTAATGCGCGTGGCGGTCATATCCTCGCCATTACAAATAGCAGTAAAGAAATAGAAGCTGAGACGGTTGTTCACATAAACACTAAGCTAAAAATCCTTGCTCCAGTTGTGTTAAACATTTTCCAGCAGTTATTTGCTTACCATATTGCCGTTGCGAGGGGAAACAATGTTGACCAACCGCGCAACCTTGCTAAAAGTGTGACGGTTGAATAATAGCCAACTATATTCAATGACCCGGTCTAGTTGCCGTTTATAGCTGTAGTAACTTTTGCGATCAGTGCTTCAAGCGCTGCTTGGTCGTCTGCCTCAGCATTTAAACGCATAACTGGCTCGGTGTTACTTGCACGGAGGTTGAACCATCCATTATCGAGCCAAATGGTAAGACCATCAAGTTCGTCTTGTTTTGAGCCTGGGAAGGTGGTTTTGAGGCGATCGAAGATGACTGATTTATCTTCAGTGACGGTGAAGTTGATTTCAGGAGTCATCGCATAACGACGATACTCATCGATGAGTTCAGAAAGTTTCTTACCACTATCTGAAATAGCCTGCATGGCGACAAGTGCTGCGAGGAGGCCTGAGTCGGCATCGTAGTTTTCTTTGAAGAAAATATGACCAGTGGTCTCACCACCAAATGGTGCACCAACTTGGCGCATGACGGTACCAATGTTGACTCGTCCAGCTTTCGTACGAACCGCTTCGCCACCCCACTCAGCGATGAATTCTTGGGTTGCTTGGCTAGTACGAACATCATGGACAACTTTTGAACCAGGGTATTTTTCGAGATAAAGTTTTGCTTCTAGGGTGAGGAGGTCGGTCCCAAGAACTGGACGCCCTTTATCATCAACAAATCCCGCACGGTCACCGTCACCATCAAAGGCAATACCAAAGTCGAGGCCATTGTCGATAACTTTCTTTGCAAGGTCAGCCAGGTTTTCTGGTTTTTGCGGGTTGGCTTCATGGTTAGGGAAGGTACCGTCGAGTTCAAAATACATTTCTTCAACAGTGAGGGGAAGTTTCGGAAGTATTGAAGGCAAGATAGCACCAGCCATACCGTTACCCGCGTCGATGGCGATGTGGAATGGTGTAAGATCTTTGACAAAGCTAAGACTGTGCTCGACCCATTCGTCAGTAATTGATTTAGGGGTAACTGAACCAGGAGTTGCCGCAGCTTCTTTGACTTCGTTTGCAAGCGTCCGGTCACGGATGACATTGAGCCCTGCATCAAGACCCACGGCGATCACTTGGTCGCGGTACAGTTTAATACCATTGTCTGCACCAGGGTTGTGACTAGCTGTTACGACTGCACCACCGGCAAGGTTCCATTTCCCGACAGCGAAGTAAATCATGTCACTGGTGACTTGCCCGATATCCCAGACGTCACGTCCTTGTGCTCGCAACCCTTCGATAAGTGCTTTAGCAAGTTCTTCTGAATCAGGACGCATATCGCGACCAACGGCAACAATACCTTCAGTTGGGAGCCAGTCAGCGAAGACGCGGCCAATGGTATTTACTAATTCTGGAGTAAGTTCGGTTCCTACTTTTCCTCGGATATCATATGATTTGAAAATGTCGTGCAAGTGTTCTGTATTCATGGGATCCTCCTATTCAACTATCAATTATACGGTATGGTTACTTTCGTTGTTGTGCCCGCGAGGCATCTTCAACGATCTTCTTGATCTTGGTGTCGAACAAACTCTTGTCGAATCGTTTCGATTTACGGTGGAGCGTCGCAGGCAAGAATTTCAACTTGCTCGCTTTCTCCATCGCACCAAGTAATCCATCAAGAGATTGTCGTTTGAATAATACACCGGTCTCACCATCTTGAACGATGTCGAGTGCGCCACCTTTTTCATATGCGATGACTGGCGTGCCCGCAGCGAGACCTTCGACGGCAACGATGCCGAAGTCTTCTTCATTAGGAAAGAGGACGGCAGATGAACTTTGAACAGCTTTGACGAGGGCTTTATCGTTAATGCGACCCGGGAAATGGATGGTTGGTCCTGCAAGTTTCTTTAGTCGTTCAGTATCAGGGCCACTTCCGACGATAGTGAGCTCAGCCCCAATCTTATTACATGCCTCGATCGCAAGATCAAAACGTTTATAGGGCACGTGTCGTCCCCATGCAATGTAGCCATGTCGTTCGCCGGTTGGTGGAGGGGTAAACCTTTCAACTTCGACAGGTGGGTGGATGACCGTTGATGCCCGGCCGTAATATTTCTTTATACGTTCTTGGGTGACAGTCGAGTTGGCAATAATGACGTCAATATCTTTTATAGATGCGAGATCTTTTTTACGCATTTGTTTCACGAAGAAAGGGATGACCGGTCGGATGAAGGGGGTAAGGAGTCCAAAACTGAATTCATTTTTAAATTCTTCGTAGTGGCTCCAGTAATAGCGGATCGGTGTGTGGATGTAGGCGATGTGGATTTGGCCAGGTCGAGTCTTACGAACGGCTTTCGATTCAGCGCTACTACTACTGATGATAATATCGAATTCAGAAAGATCGAGTGTCCGAAAAGCATGGGCGCGGAAAGTTGGCCAGAGGACATGTTTGTAACGAAGGAAACCAGGCAATAGCTTTTGCAGGTAGGTCGTTCTGACATCGATAGAATGAAATGCAGGAAGTTTTTCTTTGTCATAGACAGAAGTATAGATCGGAGCTTTTGGAAATAGTTTATGAAGTTCGAGAATAACCGGCTCGGCACCACCCATGTTGGTGAGCCAATCGTGAACGATGGCTATCTTTGGAGCTGACACTATTTAGCCCCACGGCCCTTAAAGACAACTAAAACAGTTTTAAACAAAATCTTAATATCGAGCCAGAATGTCCAGTTTTGAGCATAGAATAACTCAAGTTCAATACGTTCTTCAAAGCTAAGTTCACTTCGACCTGATACCTGCCAAAGGCCGGTCACCCCAGATTTCACACTGTGAAGAAGAGGTGCTTTACCGCGAACGAGGCGGACCTCTTGTGGCAAGATTGGACGAGGGCCGACCAGGCTCAGGTCACCTTTCAAAACATTGAGGATACCGGGCAACTCATCGATAGAGGTTTTACGAAGGAAACGGCCGAAACTATTAATACGAGGGTCATTGTCAGGTGCTTTGTTGGTGCGCTCATACTCAAGTGCAAGATCTTCGCGGCCCATAGCTCGGTATTCAGCTGCGTCATCGACGTTGTGTGAATCGTATCCTGCGATATGTGTCATCGAACGAAACTTAAGAAGCTCCACAGGTTTAGAAAACTGTGATAGGCGCTCATTGCGATAAAAGATCGTGCCTGGGTTAAGAATCTTTTGTAAGATAAACACGACAGCGAATAGAGGTGAAAAGATGATTACGAGAATTAAACTCACGAGGAAATCAAATATTCTTTTGAGGATTGCGCCCCATCCTACAAGGGGTGTCTGGTAGACAGTGATCATTGGGTATCCCAAGAATACGTCGACAGTATTTTTACCTGAGTAGAACTCTGCTTCACCTGGAATGAAACTATAGTCAATGTGGTGTGATTGAGCGGCACTTAGTATCTTCTGATTGCGTTCAGAGTTTTCGTAGAGGTCTGTTTGAATAATTGCCGTAATTTGATTGAGTTCGATATCTTTGAGTGCGGTTTCTACTAGTGAATAGTGGTGACTGCTGAATTCATTTGGTAATACCTTTTTTGGCCCGGCGATCGCAACGAGTTCATACCCAGATCGTGCAGTGTCGGCAATATTTATCGCGATATCTTTGGTGGCACTCGATGAACCAACCAGCAGAACTCGGCGAATCCCTTTACCGAAACGGTAACGGTAGGTACGAATAGCGCGCATAATCTCACGTTCGATGACAATCAAGAAGAATGAACCGATCAGGGCGTAGATAGCAACAAGTCGAGCAGGGAAGATGTCTTTATCGCTGACATATTCCCAGCCGATAACGAGAAGGATTCCGAGGAAGACACCGATAGCAATTTTTGCCCATTCGATCAAACGACGATTATAGACATCTTGTCGGTACAATCCGACGATAGCAAAAACGAGTATCCAAAAAGGAATGATGAGCAGGAATGTGAGTAGATAGTCATAGGCATAGATGTTATGGAGGAGTGGACGAGGGTCATATTGCACCCGCGCAATATAAGAAAGAACGAAGGTAATAACCAAAACCAGAGCGTCAATGAGGATCAGGACTAAGCTATAGAGCTTGCTGTTTCGGTGTGGCATAAGTGATGCTATTATACCACTGTTTGCGGTACACTAAGAGGTAACGATGACAACAAAGACACAAAAACTAGGGGTTCTCGATAAAGTATTCGTCGGTATCTTGCTGGTTGTTTTCGGTGGTATTGTCCTTCACGCCCCTCTGAGTGTTGGTATTTCAACACTCTTTCCTGATGCTTCGCTTTTGATAAAGTCATGGAAAGAAATACTACTTATTGTTGCGACGATTGTCGCTGCTGCCATACTGACGAATAAGAAAAGATGGAACTTGCTTAAAAGTCCATTGATTATACTCATCTCACTCTATGCCTTGTTGCACTTGTTGTTGATTCCTTTATACCCTGATTCGCCGAGCGTGATCGGTGCGGGTCTAGCAATCGATCTCCGCTATCTCTTACTATTTAGCCTTATCTATTTAGCGATGAGTCTCTACCCGCAACTTCGAAGAGTATTTGTGGGGGTTTTCCTCGGCGGAGCGCTCGTCGTAGTAAGCTTCGCTATCTTACAGGCGACAGTCCTCCCGAACGATTTTTTGAAACACATTGGCTATAGTCAGTCAACTATCATGCCGTATCTAACGGTCGACGAAAATCCAGATTTCATCCGCATTAGTAGTACACTTCGTGGACCAAATCCGCTCGGTGCTTACGCGTTAATCGTCCTGACGTTACTGCTTGCATTTGGACTCAGAGGTCATCATCGCCAATTTAAACGACCGATGTTTATCGTGGCACTTTTAGGAATTGGTGGCGTGGTTGCACTTTGGGCAAGCTATTCACGAAGTGCACTGGTGGCTGCGATTGTCGCGATCGTTCTGCTACTGATCATTACATCAGGGCGCAAGCTTTCGAAGTGGGCCTGGATCAGTATCGTGATTGCGGTGATTGCGATTGGTGGAGCAGTGGTCGCTGCTCGAAACACATACTTTATTTCAAATGTCCTCCTTCATGAAAATGCCTCCACTGGCGCATCAATCAGCTCAAACGAAGGACACGTCGACTCGCTGTCTGATGGCGTTTCACGTATGGTCAATCAACCGCTCGGTGGGGGAATTGGGAGTACGGGCTCAGCGTCACTATTTGGTGACCAGCCATTAGTGATTGAAAACCAGTATCTCTTCATTGCCCATGAGACTGGATGGATTGGCCTCGCACTCTTCCTCGGTATTACTTGGAAAGTCATGAAACAGCTATGGGCGAGGCGGAAAGATTGGCTGGCGCTTGGTGTCTTCACAAGTGGAGTCGGTCTTCTGATTATCGGTCTCTTGCTTCCTGTTTGGGCAGATGATACGGTGTCATTAATATGGTGGGGACTGGCAGCAATCGTAATAGGAGGTGCTCATGAGCGAGCGATCAACAAAGCGTCAAAAAGAACTGCTTGATTTCGTTGATGCTTTTATTCAACAGTATGGCTATGGTCCGAGCTACCGTGAGATTATGAATGCGCTCAATTATAAATCCGTTTCAACAGTCGCCATTCATATTGAAGGACTGATTGCAAAAGGGTACTTACGAAAGACGGATAACTCAGCGCGATCATTAGTAGTCGTGACGACGCAGTACACTGGAAATGAAGTGAAGGCGAAAGGTCCGACAGCTTCTCAAGAGAAGTGGTTAGTCGCTGCTATCGATGAACGATTCGAAAAGTATCATGCCCAGCCGACGCAGATGACATTAGATGAATTATACGTCTTGATCGGTACACTCAAAATTTTGGGACTTGATGCTGCTCACGAGTCGACAAAAGCAAGACTCGCTAAACTTCGTTAATGTTGACAATATGACATCATTTACCTCTTGAAGCATAAGTACATTACCTCTATACTGAAAACAAAGTTCACTAAAAAACAAACACACATGCAAGACGTCATTCCTTATCACCAGCTCCACCGTCGCGGTCGTACCGCTGATCGTTTGCATACCCGTCCAGCGGGGACAGTTGTGTATACCGAGCAAGTGTTTGTGACCCCTAATAGCGTGATTGAAGTTGATACGATTTCATTCGAACCAACACCGATGGTTCGCCCTGTTGAATCATTAACTCCTGAAGAAAAGATCCGCGTCCTTGAGCGAGCACTCGCTCGAGCGCACACTGAAGCTCGTGAAGAACGACGCCGTAATCAAAAGTGGCGTATTTTCGCCTAAGTTCCGTCAGAACATTGACTAGTTGACAGGGGTAAGGGTATAATACGCTTTGTATTCCGACGTAGCTCAATGGTGGAGCAAGAAGCTGTTAACTTCGAGGTTGCTGGTTCGAGTCCAGCCGTCGGAGCCAAGACGAATTATTTACGCAAAAAGCCATCGTATCGAATGGCTTTTTGTATTCCCACCTCAGTTGATCGCCGTCTAGTTGTAAGTTCGAAAGTACTGTATTGATTATCGATCTTTTCTGTTCATTATTAGCCTTAGAAAATAAGGCTGGAGCATCTTTAGCAAGTTTTAACAGATGAGATACCGTGCCATAGTATTCGTCTTCTACTTGTTCGATATTTAATCGCTTGTTCTGAAGTGAATTCTGGGTCTTCTTGTATTCTTCAAATTTACGTTGATATAGCTGTTCAGGGATCTTCTCATCAAGATAGTCTTCATACACCTTCTCTATACGTGTTTGATACTTCTCTATCTCAGTATCAATAGTTCTCAGAGTTTGATCTCTCATGCGCTTTTTGTCCTCATGCGACATGCGTAGAGCAACACTGAGCTCGTTATATGCATCTTCAGGTATTCTGATGTCTTCGAATAGTTTCGCTATCTTAGAATCTATTAAATCTTCAGCGACATATTTAGCGTTATGCTTGCCTTTCGATTGGGTGCAGTGCCCATAAATATATAGTCCCTTCTTTTTCTCAAAGGTAATTTTACAGCCACATTCGGCACATTTAATTAGGCCACGGAACGGGTAAGGTAATCCGCCCCATCTGTGTTGGGTTATTTTATAGCCATTTCTAATGGCATCGACCTGATCAAATAGGTCTCTTGAAATAACGGCATCGTATTTATGGGGATAGAGTTTGCCTTTGATACGCATCTCTCCGTAATAGAAAGGATTTTTCAAAACCTGTTCAATTTTACTTGAACCTGCCTTTATGCCAAAGTCGTCTAGCCATTTCTTGCTCAAGAGTCGCAACGAGGTATTGCCTGATGCGTATTCTTGGAAAGTCTGTCTTATAACGTCTGCTTTAAAGGCATCGATCTCAACCCACTTCTTGCCTTGAGGAGTGATAATATTCTTATATCCAATAGGTGCTTTACCAATCCATTCACCATTTCTAAGTTTCTGTTCGATCTTCCGTTTGACGTTATCGCTAATAGCATCTGAATAGTATTGAGCGACAACGATACCCATTCCTAGGCGGAGCAAATCAGTTGCCGGAGAGCCTTGATGGATGTATAGATTGTCAGAAGGGAAATGGAGTTCTATTTTGTCCGCTCGATATAAACTCTGTAAGATGCGGACTTGTTCCGAACTAGAGTCTCGGGTGTAGCGATCAATCTTATCAAATACAACGATGACCTTTTCGGTATTTGCTTTGACCTTATCGACTACAGCACCGAAATCATTTCGTGTTTCTTTATAAGCACTCTCTTTTATTTCGAATAGTTCATGCTCATACGACATACGTTTAGCGTATTCTATTAGACGGTAGCTTTGAGCGGGTAGGGCATCTTTCTGGTCGTCGGTGGATACTCGTGCTAATAGAAATGCTTTCATATTTTCTCCTACTTAAAATGGACGGTTGTGGCTTCCCATTCCAACAATCCTTGCAGACGTTTTTCTGGCACAACCGCCCATTAAGAGCAGAAAATAAAATATCTGCAAAAGAATATGATTGGAACGAGGAAGCATTCTCATATTACTCTTTTTTATATTTCTTAGCCAATATGTCCGCAGCAGATTCGGCTTTGTGATATATTGCTGTGGTTTCTGTAGTGCTATATGTATTAGTTCGGTTGTTAGCACCCAGCAGATGCTGGCTGTTTCCGCCTGACTTGTAGTAGCCTTTCGTTAGAACTATCTTTTTTCGAGCTGCTTCGCTAATCGTAATCTCAACAAGCAAGTTGTAGTTTAGACGATAGTGTCGCTTTGCGGGGATGCCTTTTCTCACGACATCGAAGAAGCCAAAATCTTTAGCCTTTTTGATTGCTAATTTTTGCTGCGCTGACGATAACCCCAACTCATTTATAAAATCCTTTTCCGTTTTGAAGATGTAGCCGTCTTTACGCATTTCCATACCCTTCCAAAATAGTAGTTGGGAAATCATCGCTGATAATGGATAGCCGAAGATACGCACGAGCTTAGGGGGTATGGGTTTTGGTTTCTCCTGACCTAGTAAGCTGAAGAAACTTATCTGCAGAGGCTTTAGTCCCCTTGGTACATTGTCATTTTGTTTCATCACTGCTCTCAATCTCTGCAAGAATCTCAAAGAAGGCGATTAATGAATTGAGTTCGTTTGCATCCAACTTGTTCTGCATAAATAGCAGTTAAACAAATCTGATGAGATAAAACGTTTTAAGACTACTACTCTCAGTCGTTGTGGTTAAAATAAATTTCTTTAAGTGTAACGGTTAGTAGATTTGGTGTCTTATAACCTTCGTCTATTTTTTTCTCAATTTCCTTACCTCTTAAATAGAAAGTCCTGGGCTTAAGGTACTTCTTGGTTGCATAGTCGTATGACTCCTCCACTAGATCTTCAATGAGTAGACGCGCTTTTTTTGGCTTGCCGGCTTTCGTAAACAATCGGGCGAGCAGGTTGGCTTGTTTTCCGTCAAAATTAATGTAGTAGCGTTCATCAGCCCATAGAATCCTATTGGTATGGTCATATTCTAATTCGGATACTCTAACTGGCGTTACAGGAACTTGTGGCAGTGATTCCATAATGAATTTCATCCTTGCCGTATTCCTATCGACTTTTTCTGAGATCTCATCTAATTTGCGTTCAATTCTAATAAGCGTATCGAAGTTCTCGCGCTCTAGCTTCTCGAAGTCGCTTTCAGAATGTATGCCCACAGGATTACTATCGGTTCGGCTATTTTGACTCATACAGATAGTATAACTTTTTGTTATAGTAAAGAGGTCTAAACCAGTTGAAGCGATACATTTCTATATGTGTCGAGCTTGTGTTCATAAATGGGCATCCGTTCGACAAAACAGTTGGGACGCAATCTCTTCTGCTGGTTTAGACACCTAGAGCGGGTGTCCTTTTTTATCCCGCAGAAAGCGAGGATTTAATGGCTAGCAAAGATGAAGAGATCGACATTCCTTGGTATCAAAAAGCAATTGCTTTAGGTGCCGTGGTTTTAATAGCTGTCATTATATTTGTGGTCGCAGGCGCAATTTTCGGACAACCTACCCAGCAAGAGTCAATAGATAAGGCAATTCAAAATTGTGGGGGTAGTAGGTTTTCATTTGACACGGATTGCCCTGAACCCGATTATGACAAAGAACTTTACGAAGAGGTAAACAAGTACCCTGACGATTCGTATTAGCTTGTAATCTCAAAACGCTCGTGAATAGAGAATCTGTTTGAATGGAGTAGAATTAACTCAGTATGAATGAGTTAAAAGTATATCTCAAAGATTGTTACGGAATAGCCGAGTTTGATGAGGTATTTGATTTTACACAAGGCTCGAGCACCGTACCTAGGCACTCTCAGACTCATCTTATCTATGCACAGAATGGTTTAATGAAGTCATCTCTTGCAAAAACATTCAAAAATATTTCCGGTGGAGATGATCCGAAAGAGTTAGTTTATGGTAAAACGTCTAAACACAAAATTGAGGTAGACGGTTCACCTATAACTCCTAGCTCAATATTTGTCGTTGAATCAAAAGCTCAATATTTCGAAACGGATAAGATGGCGACTTTACTTGCCGATAAAAAGACACAGGCTGAGTATGCGACCATCGTTTCAAAAATTGACTCCGCAGAGAGTGAGGTTTTTAAATATGCTGCGACAAAACTAAGAGTACGAAGTCCTGTTGATGCTATCTCAAGATTCGATCAGCAATTCGGCACAGATGAAACCAATCGCCTAGCTCGAATCCTTAGTCTAAAAGAGCAAGTTGAAAAGGTTGATCCAAAGTACCTAAAGGTTGATTACAAATTATTTGAAGATACTAGGGTTATCGCATTTTTAGAAAAACCAGAAACACATGTTGCATTGCGAGATTATTTTGAAACTTATGACAAGTTACTCGAGCAATCAAAGTATTTTAAAAAAGACGTTTTCGATTATATAAATGGACTAAATTCTTACGAAGCGTTAGATAAAAATAACTTCTTAAAGGTAGACAACAAGATAATTTTATCCGATGGTACAGAGGTTACTGACGTAGAGGAGCTGAAGAGGCTTTTTCTTGAAGATAAAGATCGAATATTCACTGACCCTAAGCTAAAAGAGCAATACAGCAAATTGGATGATGCGATGCAAAAAAACGCACAACTGCAAGGACTGCGCAAATTCATGGGTGAGAATAAAGAGTTCATACCTCTTATGCAGAACATTAACAATATGAGGACGTCTACTTGGGCGGCATATTTACAGGAATCTGGTCCAATTTATGATCAATTAGTGACTGCATATAGTGATAATTCCGCTGAACTAAAAAAGATTTATGAAAAATCTGAAGCACTTGAAACCGAATGGCAAAAAATTGTAGATAAGTTTAATAAGAATTTCAACGCACCATTCAAAGTAAAGATCAAAAACAAAAGAGATTCAATATTAAACGAAACTAAGCCAGTTCTGGAGTTTGAATTTACTGATGGTGTAGGAATAAGTAAAGTAATTGATATTGCCTACATGAACTCCAGCATACTTAGTACAGGTGAAAGTCGTGCCCTATATATACTTTGTGTAATGTTTGAGATCGAGTCACGAAAAAAAGCTAGCGGTGATCACCTAATCATTATTGATGACATCGCGGATTCTTTTGACTATAAAAACAAATATGCAATCATTGAATATTTACACACTATCTCTCGTACAAATCGCAATGGAATCCACATGATTATAATGACCCATAATTTTGACTTCTTCCGAACTGTACAGATGCGTTTCTGGGGCAAGATATATAGAGAAAAGACGCACATTGCAAGTAGAAGTAATAGTGGCGTTATAAAACTTGAGCCAATTACGACATTGTTTGAATTTGATAGATTCCGACAAGAATTAAATCGAAATGAAGCAATTTTTATCGGGTGTATTGCGTTTGTAAGAAATCTAATTGAATACTCACAGGGCGCATCAAATACAGACTACCAGCTTCTAACTGGAGCTTTACACATCAAGCCAGACACTAAAACTTTAACTGCTGAAGACATCTTAAAAAGCTTCGATCCATACCTAAAGGGTGTCGTGACTAGTAGCCACGGAATGGACTTATATATTGATATTCTTGAAAGGAATGCTCAAGCAATTGCACTAACTCCGACATCGTCAAAACTTGAAGACAAAATTGTAGTCGCTATTGCGTTACGACTTAAAGCGGAGGATTACATGATCACGCAGTTGGTGGCAAACGACCCGGCTTACATAGTTGATACAACTAAAGATCAGACTGCAACACTTTTTGAAGACTTCATAGGCGCATATTCTGATCAAGATGACGCATATCCCGTATTGAATCGAGTTATGCTTATGACACCAGAGTCAATTCATATAAACTCATTTATGTACGAGCCCTTGTTGGATATGTCTTTGCAAGAATTAGTAAATCTTAAGACAGACCTAGACGGGCTTAAATAATAATGGATCCGTTTAGTATTGCAGGACTCGGCTTAGAGGCATTCGGTCTAAGTAAGTCTATTATTCAGTGGATTATTAAAACAGCTGGTAAAAAGCTGCGTATTTTGCCTCACGAAATAAAGAACGAGGGTAAGCACTGGATTTCTACCTACATAGTTGTTCAGAACAAAAGCAATGACCCGTTATTTGATATTCAGATCGCTTGTTGGTTTGATGAGAATCAAGAGGTTAAAATCAAACCTAAGCACATGCAGCAAATACAGGATATAGGCGATGGTATTCAGATGGACACCGCATGCTACTTAATTCACGGTAGTGTAAAAGGGCGACCCGTAGAATTCCTTGAGTTTAGTCGGATAATGCCGAACGAGAGCTTCGAGATTGAAGTTCAAGTACATAGAAAAGGTCTTGTTAAGTTTATACCTATTCGTTATAGCGAGGATAAGCCCAAAGTAATACAACGACCAGATACAGGAGGCCTTGCTGTACCATTTAGCCCTCCATTCGAAATGATGGTAGCGGGCGTAGGCCTTTGGCTCAAGAAAGAAGACACCTAATCACTGGCCATTTTTGAAATTAAAAATTTTGTGCACACACCGAGTGCAGAGTATAGAAGAATAAAAGAGAAGGTAGGGGTGAATTCAATTCTATCTAAATAACAGGGGGAGTAAGCTATACAAGTGTAGAGAGTAAGCAAGTCGTAGAGATATCTACCTCTGTTGAGTGTATAAATACCAAGCAAGCTTATGCTTGTATGAGCGTACTTATGCTGCTACAATTTCAATAGAAACAACGTTGTTCAAATGCAAACCCACCTGCGCAAACAGGTGGGTTAACTGTTTAATAACAACTTCCAAAAGGTGCTTCTTGAACGAAATTATTAATTATTCATGTATTGTCTGGTCGCTGTTCTTCACGGCATCGACGACGTTATTGATTGCTCGAATAACACCCTCTTTACTAGTATAGCCTTCACTGCCGTCTGCAATCGTTTTGTGATTGCCGTCGCGTAAGCGCCAGTACCATTGACCGTTAGAACCGCGAAAGATCTGAAAGTATGGACTTCTGTTCATATTCAGTCTCCAATCGGTTTGTTTTAGTTTTATGATGTGCAATCTGAAACACCTCAGATCACCTCTAATTATATGCTGCTAACGCTTGTGAGTCTGATGTATTTTTACACACAAATATTATGTCGTATTTGCAAGCATAAGCAATTTATGATATAGCTATAAATTAGGTTTGAAGAGCCTCTATACGAGAGACTTAATAGTTCATGCTAGATGTAATCGTATCGGATCACTTTTGATGCGAGAGTAATATATCTCGTTTATGGATTTACAACACCTTGAGATATTCTGATATGATAGATCTATGAAAAAACACAAGAAGCTCATCATCACAATTAGTATCTTGGCTGTTATTGTTATCGTCGCCTTTATTGCAACCCTTCCTCTTTATACGACTAACTCGAACCTCGATAAATATGACGGTGTAAAGAAAGAGGCAGCGTTAAGAGCACTAGATCATCAATACGATTACCCACCTAATTCTGCGCCACGTTTTTTGCCTCCACAGATCGAAGAGGTTATGCCGAACACAACAAGACCATGCAGTAGTGATCCAACCAGTGTTTATTACTATGCTGTAACAATTAAGCGTGTCGGGCTGTTCGGAACAGCTTATGGTACATCTACGTACCTCATCTGTAATATGGGTTAGTTATTTGACCAAACACTATATTTAATACATAATTATATTCGATCTCACAAAATGAGGTTTTAACGGAGGCTCCAAAAGAGGCTCCGTGTTGTTCTTTCATAACCCTTTATTCAATCAGATTGGTAAAAAAGTGAAAACTGTAAGGAAGCAATTCCTCCGGCTGCTGATGGTGTTGTTCACCATCGTCGGACTCACGGGGGCTCTGTCTCTCGTCAACCCGCAAGCTGCTCAGGCAGCGTGTGGCGGCAACGGTAACTACTGGCCGAGTCGTGGTGTGTTTCAGACGTCCCATGCCTCTGGGACGAGCAACTACACGCTCAGCTTCGACTTCTCGCTCACGAGTAACGAGCTGTGTTCCCTGAGAGCAACGGCGAAATATCTCGAGATCGACTTCCACCTTGTCAATTTCGTGACGCCGGCAGACTGGGACAACTACTACATGTCGACCAACCTTCCCGGAGGTATGCATGACGTCGGCTGGATGGACAACGCCAACGACGCGAGTCCTAGTGTTACGCGGGTTTACACCAATAGTATGCAGGCGGGTGTAAATTACCGCGTCAGCGTTTCATGGTCTGGCTCGGTTGTTTCGGGTCAAGTTCCCAAGGCTCGACTCGTGTGGGTACCCAGCCACTGGATGTACTCGAACAATGTGGTAGAGAACGAGTCGTGCACGGGCATCTTCCATGGGGCCAACCTATACCCTGAGGGTAGTTCGCAGAACCCGAACGAGGCATGGTGCATCTTTCCGTATGCTAACTCGGATTACACCTTCCTTGGGAGTGCCGTCTATTCCAACGGATTCGCTGGGGGTAACGTACCTGTGAATTCGGGTTACTACTGGTACAGCTGGGGATATTCGGGAGGTTCGAACAGCCCTAGTAGCCCAAGCAGTCCGAACAGCACGGTGGGTCAGGGTGTGGGTAGTCCTACTCCCGCCGCTCCAGCGCCGCCAGTCATCCCCACGGTTCAGCAGCCCTATGCAAAGGTGACAGGACTTATGGCGTACAACAGCACGTTGAACGTGTTCGGTGCTAGTACCTCAAACAGCGCTGAGACCTACTGGCAGCCGGCGGTGGGGAACAGCCTAACGGGGCATGCTGTTATCGGAAGCAATTTCGCGAGCACTCCTGCGATCCTCAAGGACACCAACGGATTGATGAGTATCTATGGAGTGGACACTGCTGGTCAGCTGGTGACCTATTGGCAACCATCGCTCGGCAGCGGCTTCAGTGGCTACGCGGTCATCGCTTCAGGTTTCGCAGCAGCAACACCTGCGGTCAAGCTTGCAAGCAACGGCACGGCAAGCGTCTTCGCCGTTAATACCAGTGGCCAGCTGTGGACGTTCTGGCAGCCGGCGGTGGGGAACAGCTTCACGGGCAACGCCGTGATTGCCGACGAT
>CAZKUW010000003.1:188243-206121 GCA_964556125.1 uncultured Candidatus Saccharibacteria bacterium
CTGGCAGCCGGCGGTGGGGAACAGCTTCACGGGCAACGCCGTGATTGCCGACGATATCGCCGCGGGAACTCCGTCGGTTGTATCAGATAGCACTGGCGCAATGAGCGTCTTCGCCGTCGACACGCTGGATCGCCTCTGGGTTTTCTGGCAGCCTGCCGTAGGGAACTCGTTCACCGGTAATGCGGTTGTGGGGGTCGACATCGCCTCGTCACCGACTGCCGTATTCAGTTCTGGGCTACTGTCGGTCTATGCTGTCAACACCAGCAACCAGCTGGTGACTTACTGGCAGCCGTACTCCGGAAGCAGTCTGACTGGTTACGACGTCATCGCGTCCAACATCAGTAAGTCGATTCCGGCTGTGCAGCTCGCGAGCAACGGGGCAGCAAGCTTGTTCGTAGTCGACACAATCGGTCGACTCTGGACTTACTGGCAGCCAGCCGTGGGGAACAGCTTCACGGGCAACGCTGTGATCGCAACGGGATTGGCCGCCGGATCACCTTCGGTGGTTGCGAATAGCACGGGTGCGATGAGCGTCTTCGCGATCGACAGCTCGAACCGTCTCTGGATCTACTGGCAGCCCGCAGCTGGGAACAGCTTCACGGGCAACGCCATCGTCGGGACGGGCTGGAAGTAATACTCCAGCACCAGGGCGCGCAACATCCAGTTGCGCGCCCTTTTCAATTCCCAAGGTCCTGTATTTTATATATTGTGAATCTCTTCAGTGATAAGGTGAGCGTACCCCTCATCGAGCTCCGCAGTTCTAAATACGTCCATTAGTGGGAGCCAAGCATAAGCACTATGATGAAGGTCATAGTGTTTTTGTTTTCTCTTAATACGGTATACTTGCATGTATATGAATGATCAGCATCTCTTTATGCTTTTGGGCTATCCGGGCTCTGGAAAAACACACTTTGCAAAACAGCTTGCTGAAAGAATGAATATCGTACGCCTAAACGCAGACGCAACGAGGGTTGCGGCTATGGGTACGATTCAAAAAGCGAGAGAGTTTGACCAGGAGACCGGTCTCCTGAATTCAATCGTCTTTGGCATGATTGATTATGCAACAGCTCAGATATTGGAGTCGGGAAATTCAGTTATATGTGATTACCAGCATAATGAGAGAAGTTTTCGTGATAAGCGGGCTTTGCTTGCTAGTGAGCATAATGCCAAGCCTATTATCATATGGCTTAAAGCGCCGCGTGATGTCGCTATACTTCGCGGCGCAAAAAGAGAAGAGCTGTTAGACCAACGACAGCATTCTATTGAAAAAATGGAAGCGCTTGTCGAAAAATATGCAAATCTCATAGAAGAACCAGGACACGATGAGTTGGTTATTGAGATCGATGGTGTACTTACTTTTGATGAACAATACCAATCTTTTATGAAACAGATCCAAACTTTGTAAAGTTGCGAAGTACGTCCACTACCGAGAGCCAAATAAAGGTACTTTCCGAAAGGAGGGTGTTTTTGTTTTGCTTCTGATCCAGCGGATATCGTCAAAAGCTTTAGTGATAAAATAATGCTATGTCCACATCAACAATAAAAAAGACCTATCAAATTAAAATAGCCAATCCAAATGGTAATTCCTCGGAAGTTGAAAACGTAGGCTCCCTGACTTCAGCGTATACACCAAGAGATTGTGTGATTGAGCGATTAATTCAACTTGGAGATCCGCAAATTATCCAAGGTACTGATTCGTTCCAGACGTCTGCGGGGCAGGTAAGCCTAGAGAGCGGTTTTAATGCTAACGACATTGAAGTAATTAAGGATTACATTCGCGTTGCAAACAAAGCTAAACAGTTAGGTATTCGCTGGACACGTATTCGAGAGACACAATATGCCACGATTTCGCCGTCTATCTCACAGGATAGCTCTAGAAATATTCGATTTCTTTCCATACTTCTTTCGGTCTTTGTACTTATCGCGGTTTTTGGCTCACCCCTAAGTACTATGCTAAATTCGGAGGTACCTTTTTGGCTCGTTCCTGCCTTGTTTGGTGGGACAGCACTTGCAATAACACCAATTCTCATCTGGCAAATCATTAGGTCAGGAAAAGATCGCCTAATACGGGAATCCTTCAAGAAATCAGGTGAGCCTGTGCCGTATTGGGTATGATTTTTTGTATCTTGAATCCGAAATAGGCGTATCGCGAAATCCATTAGTCCATAAAATTGTTATGCTTTTCAATCTTTTTGCTATCATTAAGGAGAAATGCATAACCTCGACCATTTTCTGCGTCTATTAAATCGGTATCCGTCACCACACAATGGTCAACCTATTCGCTTGAAACAGACAAACTCAGACTCATTTGAGATCTATTTCGATAGAGAGCGCGGCTTACAATCATCAGATATTTCTTATATTTTTAGTTTTGTTTCGATGGGCGTCTTTATCCGATATATGGAATCAGTCGCTCATTCATTGGGTCATGATGTTACTTATACACTCAGCCTCCCGAAAGTAACGGAGATAAAAGGCGAAGGAATCATTCTCTTTGCACGGGTTGAGGTGAAATGGGATAGTGTCGATCAGGACCTAACATTAAA
This sequence comes from uncultured Candidatus Saccharibacteria bacterium, assembly GCA_964556125.1. Taxonomy (GTDB): domain Bacteria; phylum Patescibacteriota; class Saccharimonadia; order Saccharimonadales; family Saccharimonadaceae; genus Microsaccharimonas. The sequence continues at coordinate 190,790 of CAZKUW010000003.1, forward strand.
GAAAGCGCTTGAGTTCAGACAGACGTCGAGGCGTAAGTATACGACTGCTCCATCTGAATCACTCATTAAGTCACTCGCTGGTTTATCAGATAGTACTCAGCCACTCGTCGGTCTCGACAAGAAACAAAGTGAGCAAGCAATTTGGTTGAATCAGCGGGCAGTGTTTGATGACATGCTTGACGAGCCAGTCCGAAAAGAGCTTGATCATTGGCTTCGCTATAGCAAGCAGGAGAAAGAGACGAAGAAAGACGGTCTCTCATATGATTGTATGGAAATCAGTGGTGCTGCAATGAAGTTTGCCGTTGATCATCCACGAATATTGAAGGCACCGGGAATATCCTGGGTACTACAGCAATACTATCTGCGAACAATGCGTGATAAGAGCCGAGTGTTTTATATGCTCTCGCCGTTTTCGAATGAGAAACAGGCTTTTGGTGTCGGTTTAAAAATAATGGATGTATGGAATGAAGTGTCGTTAGCCGGTCATTACCTTCATCCGTTCGGCACAATCATGAGCAATCACGCTGCACACCAAGACTTTTTAAAAGTAGCGGGCGTGAAGGATGAATCGCGTGAACAGAAGTATCTCGTCTTTATTTTCCGTGTTGGTATATCTGAGCCTCCAGCCAAAAGCGAGCGACTCCCGTACAATAAACATCTCATAATCGAATAGGAATATATGATAGAAAAAATAGCCATTGGTATAGTTGCAGTTCTCGACAGGATTATATGGACGATAGATGTTGGTCCGTCAGTACATAAATTCTTCTTGGCTCCACACGTCGGTAACTTCCGTGTCTGGCTGGGGGGTGTTCGGGCGGTTCGACTATATAAACGAGCACTTCGTGACGTGCCGGCTTACAAGAAATTTATCGGACGAAAACGCTTTGTCGAGCCATTGATCACAGTGAGCGAAGTCTCTCTTGAAGGAGTTCCAGAGATGGACAAGGCGAGCTATATCAAGCGCTATTCTATTACCGATAAGATATGGCACGCTACATTACCGAAGCGTGGCGTTATGTTTGATGAATCATCGGGCAGTAGTGGAACGCCAACAAGTTGGGTGCGAGGGCCACGGGAGCGACGCTTCATACAGCGGATTATGCAAGTTGCCTTCCAACACTATATTGGTGATAAAGCACCGGTAATGATCAACACCTTCTCGATGGGCGCCTGGGCGACGGGACTTAATACGACCATTAGTTTGCTTGGCGTGGGCCGTGTAAAGTCGACTGGACCCGACATTCTAAAAGTCATTAATACCTTGAAAGAATTAGGGCCAGGTTTTGAGTACGTCATCTCAGGCTATCCACCATTCCTTAAACAGCTAGCTGAAAGCGAAGAGATAGACTGGTCGAAATATACTGTCTCAGCTATTTATGGTGGCGAAGGGATTAGCGAGACGATGCGTGATTCGCTTCTTCAAAAATACAAAGATGTCGTTGGGTCATACGGTGCTTCTGATCTCGAGATCAATATCGCACACGAGACACCGTTCTCAATTGCGCTTCGCCGAGCGTTGATAAAGGACGAAAACTTACGCCATGAACTACTACAGCAAAATCGTGGGATCATCCCGATGGTATTTCAGTATAATCCCTATGATTATATGTTCGAGACAAATGAGAAGGGTGAGTTGGTAGTCACGATTTGTCGCCTCGACAATCTCAGCCCTCGAATTCGATATAACATACACGACCTTGGACATAGTGAACAATTCTACGCGCTAAAAAAGAAGCTAAAGAAGTTAGGGTATCATGACCTCGTAAAGAAAGCGGAGTTTGATTTCGCCGTTCTCTTTCATTACGGTCGGAGCGATCTTTCAGTTGATTACAACGGGGCAGTCGTCGGTCCTGAGGAGCTAAAGCAGATTATTAGCGACAGCAAGTATGCCGATCGGATTGAAGAATTCCGATTGATTAGCTATGAAGACAAAAAGTCACACAAGCATTTACTCATTTCGATAGAGACGATTGAGGGAGCAACCATCAGCGATGAAGAATCGGTAGGGTTGTTAGAGTTGATCGTCGAGAGGTTGCAAGAAATTAACTTGGACTTCAAGTCTGCACACCGCACGTCACCCTTGAAGCCAGAACTAAGAGTATATCCGTATGACACAGGTATATTCGATCGATCCCACCAAAAGCTAAAGAACGATTACGTATGGAATATTGACTACGAGCGAGCAAAGAAAGAGGGGATTGTTTCCTAGTTGTTGCTTGGATCGAATTCAACCGTCCATTCGATACCGTACTTATCTCTGAACATTGCAAAGTAAGTACCCCAAGGACTTTGGTCCATTGGCATCTCAACTTCACCGCCAACAGAAAGTCCTGAGAATATTTTTTCAGCTTCTTCGCGACTCTCGGCGCTTACCGAAATTTTAGATCTGTTTTCGTTTTCATTGACTGGACCAAGCGCTTCCGGGACATCATTGGCGATTAATGTATTGTGACCAATAGGTAATATGATACGCATGATTTTATTTGCATCATTCTCTGGTACGGGGAATTCAGGACTTTCAAGATCCTTGAAGCGGACGATCGGGCCGAACTCTCCACCGAAGACGGATTTGTAAAAGTTGAATGCCTCTTCGGCATTACCGTTGAAGTTGATATAAGGATTGATGCTTGTCATAGAGTATTCCCCTTAATGAGCACTTAGTTAAGTAATTTCTATTCTAACAAACATCTTCATTTCAATACTATATGTTTAGCATAGACGGGATGCATCGATAGGAGTAGAGTGGAGGTATAATGAATAAATCACTTCGATCACTCAGAATATTGAACATCGTTGCAGGAATATTTCACTTAATTCTCGCCGTTATTGTACTAGTCTTGTCAAATGACTTCTCTCTACCGGTCACAGCAAGTTATCTTGCTGGGCCTCCAGGAAGTATATTTACAGACTCAGTGACGCTATTTAGCGTTCCGACAGCCTATGCGGTTGCACTGTTCTTGGGTTTATCATCGCTTTTCCATTTCGTCGTTTCCTCGAAATGGTTCTTTGGTCGTTATCAGAATGGTCTGAAAAAGAATATTAATATCTTCCGTTGGGTCGAGTATTCATTTAGTTCATCATTGATGATCTTCTTGATTGCTCAGATCACCGGAGTTAGTGACTACGGTGCACTTATCGGTATCATCGGCGTGAATGCATCAATGATCTTGTTCGGATGGCTCCACGAGCGATACGTGAAACCAGGAAGTGGTGACTGGTTGCCCTTCATCTTTGGTTGTATCGCTGGAATTATCCCTTGGATTATCGTATTGATCAGTGTATTATCTCCTGAATCACCATCAGATGCGACGCCTCCTGATTTCGTCTACGGCATTATCATCTCGATCTTCGTTCTGTTTAATACATTCGCGTATGTACAATTCAAGCAGTATCAAGCAAAGGGAAAGTGGGCAAATTACCTCCGTGGTGAGAGAGCGTACATTGTTCTGAGTTTTGTTGCAAAGGCAACGCTCGCGCTTCAGGTATTCGTTAATACCCTCATTTAATACAGATCTCTACAAAGCTATAAAGTTGGTTCTGTCAGGTACTCAGAGTAGGTGACCCCTGCAGAAATATCGGTAAGTACTCGTTTTACAAACGGCAATATATTCTCTGGTAGGTTGTCGATATCAAACCATGACAGGTCATCACACTTTTCTGGCTCAGCGTTTACAATTTCACCTTCCCATTCGTCGAGCTCGTAAAACAAATCAATTCTTTCCTGGTCAACTTCATCAAGTCCAAGACGGTGGGCGACATGAACAAATTTTAGTTTGTCCGGGTCGATAACGATACCAGCTTCTTCTTTTGCCTCGCGAACCATCGCCGCAGTTCCGAGCTCTTTTCCTTCAATATGACCAGCAACTAGTCCATATTTGCCGTCTTGATAGCCGCTATTTGCTCGTTTTGATAAAAGGACTTTATTGTCCTTTTTCAGTACAAGGTATGCAGCGGGGATGAGTTTGAATCGTTCTTTTGAGGTAGTCATGATCCTGTGATTATAACACTAAGATTTTTGATATATTAAGGGAATGAAGAAATCTAAAAAAATACTCGTTTTGGTTATTTCGATCATTGTTGGCTTGATTATATTCTTAACGGCCTTTTATCAGCTTTATGTAAACGGTAAAACTGATGGACTTGGCAATGGCACAATAACCGTTGATCACTGTAAAGAAGTTGATTGGGCGTGGCGTGTCTATGATTGTACAGGTAGTTACTTTAGTACAGGTGGTGGCATGGTTGAAATAAATGATGTTACGGTGAGAGTGACAGGTGGAGAATATAAAAATGGCGAGCAGATTGGTGATGCCTACCCAACAGATCAAACGTCTGTATTCAACGACGAGCAGCCGCGTCATTTTATCACTGGTCGTATCAGAAGTAGCGTGCTATACAATGCACCAACTATAGCGGTGCTATTCGCTGGGATACTTATCCCGTTCGGCACTTTTATGTATATGTTCGGCGCATCTTCAAGGTCTACAAAGAAAACCAAACAATAAGCCAGGGTGTACTCTCCTAGAGATAGGGGCTAGAATAGAACCAAGAAGAACAAAAATAAACCTGGAGAATAACAATGCTCAAATACTACTACAAGACGATTCGGTCTGAGAAGCTTGAAGAGCGAGAAAAAATCCAAAAGGGTGCTTGGGTGTATGCTGAGAATCCTTCGGCTGATGATATTACGACACTCATTAAAACGCATGGTCTCGACGAAGGACTGATCGCCGATGCACTCGACGAAGATGAAATGCCGCGTCTCGAACGTGATGGTGACTTGGTGTATGTTTATCTCCGAGCGGCCATTTCACTCACTGACGGCGCTTTTGATACCGTGCCGGTGTTGATCGTCTACGGTCCAGATTCAGTTATTACCGTCAGTCGACGAAAACTTCCTCACTTTACGAATTTCTTTAATAGCAAAATTGAATTCACGACCACTCAACGAGCTCGTTTTATGCTTCAGATTATCAATGAGATTGCTGAACAGTATGACAAATACATCACGACAACTAGTAAGCAGATCAAGGCAATTCGAAACCGCCTGCGCGGACATGAAATTCGTAATAAGGACTTTATTGATTTCGTCACAATCGAAGATGAAATCAATGAATTCCTTTCAGCACTCATCCCTGTCAGTGCGACGCTTCGTCGGATGACGCTTGGTCGTAGTATCACGCTCCATGAGGAAGATCGCGACCTTATTGAGGATCTTGAGCTGAGTATTACGCAGTCAATCGAAGCATGCCGATCGAACACGAAGTCGATCATCAACATTCGCCAGGCGTATAGTTCAATTAGCTCGAACAATCTGAACCGATCAATTAAAATTCTGACGATAGTCACAGTAATGATCACGTTGCCTAATATCTTCTTTAGTATGTACGGCATGAATATCGAGCTACCATTCCAACACGAAAGATGGGCATTTACTGTGGTGTTTGCTGTCATCGGACTTGTGTTGGTGGCTGCCTACGGTATTTTGAAACGTAAAAAAGTTATTTAGGCTTTGCCGTTTTTTTCGCGGTGCATACAGCCGGGCCAGCAGCATGGGCGCCGCATACCTTCTGCTAATTCAGTATGTGTTCTTTCAACTCGGCGTTCTCGGGTCTCATAGAGCTTTGCTCCTTCAACCCAACAAATCCACTCATTTCGAGCGAGTGGGGTAATGTCATTCCAGGCGGCAAGACCTTCTTTGTCAGCAAGTAATGCCTTACGAAGATCAGCTGGTAATGTATGGACGGTTCCGCCAGGAAGGGTAGTCATACTGTTATTCTAGTCACGACTATACAATTTCTCAATACGTTTGTTGAATAAAGGCTAGATTTATGGTATTTTATGCCAAATGGTTGAGGTTTCTGCGGGATATCGTTTAGCAGGTGAAATTTTTGATACTTACCGTGGCATAGGTGACTTTATTACGCATGCCGAGGTAGCAATGTCGGAGGTGACTGTTACCGATGAAGAGATTATTGCTCGTGGGCATATGAATGGTGAACAAGCCACGCAACGATTGTCCCTCAATGCATTCGGACAGTATTATCTCGCAACATCATTCGATCTATTTCCGGGTCTCGTGCTCCATGAGCATGTCGGACCCCACCATCCCGATACACAGTTGGATATCTTAACAAATAGCCTCTTCATCAGCGCATTTAAGAGGCTCATGGATGAACGCCGCGAGTTAGCATTGATTGATATCCCCGCTTAATGTGCGGTATAGTACTAGCATAAGGAGAAATTAAGATGGCGACACACGAACGTACAATTAAGGTAATCAATAAGGCAGCTCCAGCAGGTTTTGGGTTCTTTCTAATGTATATTGGCGCAGCAATTTATTTTGTCCAACAATCATCAGGCGGATTCTGGGAGGTCATTCTGGCACTGCTACAGGCAGCGATCTGGCCTGTTTATGTTATCTATCATGTTTTGACACTTCTTGGCGCTTAAACACGGCAAAATACCAGCATCCTCTCAGGAAAATAGGTTACTATAAAAAATATAACTAATATGAAAGTGATGCATGGATTCACCAAAAAAAATTAGCCCGGCTATCATTGCTCTTATTGTCGTTGTTTTGATTGGAATTGTTGCGACGGTCACGATCGTACTTAATAACAATTCAAATAGTACTCCAACCACAGAAACGACCGGTACAAATAGCGCCCCTTCTCAGAGCAGTTCTACCAAGGGAACCTATAAAGACGGCACTTATTCTGCCAAAGGACCTTACTCTACGCCCGGCGGGAGAGAGTCTATTGAACTGACGGTAACGTTAGCAAATAACATCATAACAAGCACATCATTAAAGAATAATGCTGTTTCTGGGGAGGCTGAAGAATACCAAATTAAATTCAGTTCTGGCTACAAGAGTTCTGTAGTAGGTAAGAATGTTGATGAGGTATTTTTGTCACGCGTTGCCGGTTCATCACTGACATCAAATGGTTTCAACACCGCACTCGAACAAATTAAAACCGATGCTGCCGTATAGTTACGGTTTTGAGGCAATTGGGACCCAGTGGGAGATTACCTCCGCAACTGAAATTGAATCATTATTGAAAGAGAGAATCCAGGAACGAATCGAAGTGTTCGATAAAACATACTCGAGATTTCGAAGTGATTCACTCATTACCCAATTAGCCAGTAAAAAGGGTGAGTATGTATTCCCTGCAGATGCTACTCCCCTTTTTGATTTTTATCGGAAGTTATATGACCTCACTGAGGGTCGGGTGACGCCACTTATTGGTCAGATGCTCGAGCGGGCAGGCTATGATATGCAGTATTCATTGCAGTCTCGTGAACAGACTTCTTTGCCAGATTGGGATGAGGTGATGAGCGTGAAGGGGCATACCGTTCACACCAATAAGACACTCTCTCTTGATGTTGGTGCAGCGGGAAAAGGCTACCTGGTTGATATCATCGCATCGCTACTTGATGAAGCGGGACATGCTGACTATGTGGTTGATGCGAGCGGAGACCTTATCCATAAGGGAAGCTCTGAAAACCGCGTAGGACTCGAACATCCATTACAACCAGGTCGGGTCATTGGCGTTGTTGATGTGAAGAACCAAAGTATGTGTGCCTCGGCGATTAATCGACGTGCGTGGGGCGAGGGGATGCACCATATTTTTGATCCATCGACCAAAGCACCAGTGAAGGGGGTCATTGCGACATGGGTGATTACCGATCACGCAATGATTGCCGACGGCCTTGCGACTGCTCTTTTTTTTACTGAACCATCTTTGCTCGCACAACACTTTGAATATCAGTATGTTCGCCTGCACCAGGATGGCTCGCTTGACTATAGTCATAACTTTGGAGGAGAATTGTTTTAGATGCTGACGAAACTACTCAACAATGTCTCAATGTATCGCATTATATCGATTGCGCTGACGGCGTTGTGGGTGATCGCCTTCGTCTCTTCATTCTTTGGTTGGATCGCCTACTCTCCTTGGGCGATGCTCGCAAGTATTGGGATCTTGGGAACGGTCGTGTTCTTGGCGAGTGTGCTTTTTGCAAAATTATTTGGTCTCTCTGCACATAGCGAATCGTCATATATTACGGCATTGATTCTGTTCTTTATCTTTACACCAAGTCTCGATACCAAAGCACTGATTGCTTATGTCCTTATTGGTTTGATTGCTGCAGCCTCAAAGTTCATTCTTGTCTATAGGGGACGGCACATATTTAACCCAGCGGCCATTGCCGCGGTCATCATTAGCTTTACTGGCCTCGCTTATGCGAGTTGGTGGGTAGCCAATCCAGTACTATTCCCGTTCACTTTTTTACTAGGATTTTTGATCATCCAAAAGACACGGCGATTCTTGATGGGGGGCATTTTTCTCGGCTTGAGTATCCCATTGGTTTTCTTAGTACAGATGAGTTACGGTACGCCAGTACTTGAAGCATTGTTGTTGCTGTTGTCATGGCCGTTTTTCTATTTCTCAGGTTTCATGCTGACCGAGCCCCAAACACTACCGCCAAAGAGATGGCAACAGATCTTTGAAGTTGCTATCGTTGCATTGGTTTTCGCTGTCCCCGTTCATATTGGTTCAGTTACAACAACACCAGCGCTCGCATTGGTTATTGGTAATATTATTGCCTTCGGATTTAGTCGACGTCGATCAATCACATTGCGGTATAAGGGAAGTAAGCAATTGACCCCTGCGTCGCGAGAGCTAACATTTGCACCAGAAGTGAGGACACGTTTCGAAGCAGGTCAGTACATAGAGATTACGGTACCTCATAAGAAAAAGGATGGAAGAGGGTTAAGGCGGTCATTTAGTATCACTTCTGCACCTGGAGAGGATGATCTAAAGCTAGGCATCAAATTCTATAGGCCGTCAAGCACCTTTAAACAGGCCTTGACTGACTTACCTATCGATTCAATCATTTCTGCGACAGGTATTAATGGAAGCTTCACGTTGCCAGGCGACACGATGAAGCCACTTCTATTCGTTGCCGGGGGTATCGGCATTACCCCTTTTATTAGTCACTTACGGTGGTTGAAGAAAACGAAACAGGTGAGAAATATTGTCTTAGTCTATTCTGTTAGTAATCTTCAGGATCTTGCTTACAAGGACGTTATTCAAGCATCAGGTGTTCGAGTGATTGTTATTTGCAAAACGACCGAGAAGTTAGCGATTGAAAACTGGACACTCGTAAATGAGTCGTATATTACTGTCGACAATCTTCACAAGAACATTCCCGACATCCAGAGTCGTTTAGCATTTATTTCAGGGCCACCGATCATGATCGACAGCGCAAAGAAATCGTTGAAAAAGCTCGATGTAAAGAAGATCAAGACAGATTATTTCATTGGATATTAGCTTTACTGCCCCTATGAAAACTTCGCTCTGATTGTCCAACAATACCTCTTATGGTAGGATGGTAGTAACGAAGTAAGTGGAGAGTGAGTTTCATGGATAATATTCCTGTACATACCAACAGTCATGATCAAAGGACGGATTCTTCTCGTTCTTCATCGCCACACGGTCCAAAAGCTCGTCGCTTTCAACGTCGTCGCATAGTTATTTCGATCGTAGCGGTTATCTTATTAGCAGGTATTGTGTTTGGTGGATTGACGCTTGCTCGCCAATTGAGTGGTGCTGCTATTGATGGTGGTAAATACCAGGCTGTATTCTTGACAAGCGGCCAGGTCTATTTTGGAAAGCTCCAAAATACTAACGGTGATTACTTTAAACTTACTGATGTGTTTTATCTTCAGACAAAGACTGACACAACATCAGAAAATCCACAGACATCAACTACCGATCAAAACAATGTTGAACTGATCAAACTAGGTAGTGAGATTCATGGCCCCGAAGACGCAATGATTATTAGTCGTGACCAAGTGCTCTTCTATGAGAACCTCAAGGCAGACGGACGTGTCTCGCAGTCGATCGTAAATTATCGCAAACAGTAGTGAAGAAAAAAGCCTTAAAGACAGCTAGGAATATTGCGATTAGTATCGTCATACTCCTAGCTCTTCTTATTGGGGCAGGTGTTGCCTACACCTTCTACATGGGTCAAACCGATACGCCGAAAATTGTTTCAAAGCCTGAAGCCGTTAAGAAAGAAACCATTACTCACGTTAAGCTTGCAAAGAATGTTCCAGCGAGTGCATCAATTCAATCTCTTACTTCACCGGTGATGTCGGGTGATAACGCATCAGTTATCGCGAAGACGGTTGCCGGATCTAACTGTACGATAAAGGTTGAATATAACAAAGTCGCGAGTACTGACTCTGGATTGAAACAAAAAACAAGCGATGAGTTTGGGAGTATTTCTTGGTCTTGGACTGTCGAGCCGACGGTACCTGAGGGGAAGTGGCCAGTCACAATTAATTGTGACTATCAGGGTCGAACGGCAGTGGTGATTGGTGATCTTGTCGTTTCTAATACACCTGTTACCGAGTAACTATTTCAGGCTGTTAACGTAGCTTGCCCATTCGTCATCCGAGATGACGACACTCGATTTGATGAGTATTAAGAGATTGTCAGTCGCGAAGATAGCCGATTGAGGCCCTTTTGCAGATGTACCGATGAAGACAGTAATATCACCGACAGTGACCTTGTCAGTCGCCTTATAACCGGTTGCGAGTTGTTCGACTTGAGCGTTGACATCATTACCCTTTAGTTCATCGGGAAGTGGTTGCTGCGAGACGCGGATCTCTTTGCCGTTAATGGTATCAACATACGCAAAGACAGGATTACTCTCAGGTGGACTTACTCGCGTCCAGCCACCAAGACCTTCAATAGTTTTACCGTCAGGAAGGATGGTTTTATAGTCAGGGGTTTTTTGTACTGGTCCTGAAATTTTCTTTGAAGTCCCGGTTGTTGGCTGTGTCGCTTTAGGGTTGAGTACACTGATGATGAGTACAGTGAGTAGTGCAATGAAAGAAACAATAATAACAATGCCAATTGCTTTCAACACACGTTTTTTTGTGTGTGAGAGGTTTCGATATTTCGTTCGTATTTTCTTTACAAAGGGAAGGCGAGACCAGGTCGGAATTTTGATATGGATCTCGATTACGGATTTTTTCGGCTCGGTCATTGTCTTCTAGTATATCAGTGTTATTAGAACGCGTAGAGTGGGGTATCGACCGGTTGTTGAAGTCCGCCGGTAAAGGTGCGGCCATGGAGGAGTCGTTTGCTAGGGTCGGCAGTGAATTGTAATGTTAGGTCTGTGATTGTTGGTCCGCGGGTGACATCATCAGGATAACCGAAAGCCTGTGAACTATCGACAGTAACATTGAAGTAGTAGTAACGTGCACAGTTTGTATTTGTTCCTGAACCGTTCTTTGGCGTGTACGCACCAGGCAGTCCAAGGGTAACATCACCAAATACTGTCTCTTGTCCCCAAGTAGTCATTGCGGGACTCGTACAGAGTGTCGTGATAGGATTAGTCATTGATCGATAGCGGAGTTGCCACTTCGCGCCAATCGCATTGTCCACACCGTTAAGTAGCCAGTATGCTGGATAGACATCAGAGTCAGTATCGATTGCATAGGAATATTTTGCGACCTGGGGCTGAGCCAGCAATGTCGTTTGTTGCGTAACAGGGCTGGCGTAGGTGAGTGTTGAACCACACGCGCCACCAACAACGTAAGCCTTGCCTTCGTAGTAGACAGCTGAGCCACCGTAGCGAGCGCCGGTATAGCGTTGATTAGTTTCGTACCACTCACCGATTCCGGTTGGGTTATTTCCTGATGCGATAGTAGTGTTTGCACTGATCGGAGCTACCAGAGTCACAGGGTCACAGACGGTAGCTGACGATCTCCCCCCCATCAGGTATAAGTAGCCGTTGGCGGCAAATCCGTCAGACCCTGCTAACGGACCAGGCAGGCTGGCGGTGAATATCCATGTACCAGCGGTACCGTTAGTAGGATCAATCTTACTGTACTGTACGTCACTGAGGTAATTCGTTCCATCGTTACCTCCCATCAAATACAGGTTGTTTGCGTAAGCAACCGCTGTACCACCACTTCGCGCGACATCGAATGACGTACTACTCGTTGACCAGGCAGAACCAATATTGCCACCTGCATTCAATTGAGGGCTAACATACACAGTGTTACACACGTTACTTCCAGTACAACCGGTTCCTGTACCTTTACCACCAATCACATAAAGTCGATTGTTCCAGGTTGTTGCGCCAAAATCTGACCGACCGAGGGGGAGTCCATTTGTGGCGGTATTCCACGTCGTGACGTTACCACTTGAGGGAGCGGCATAATATACTTCAGTACGGTAGTCGGTCGCCGTACTACTCTGGCCACCTATGTAATAGAGGGATCCTCCGGCCGATCTTAGTTTTCCGAATGCCCTCACTGCCGGTAGGTTTGCCGTAGTATTTGACCACGTACCGACGACACCGTTTACATCGATAGGAGCATAAGACACTGTGTTGATAGCTGTCGTACAATCGGTGGTGCTCGTACAACCTCCAGCATTGTAGATATAGCCGTTTAGTACGGTACTACTGGCACCGATTCGGTTTGGCGAGGTGGCGAAAGTATTTGCTGACGTTGAGTATCCAGCGGGGGCACCACTGTCATTATTGTAAATTTGGAATGTTTGAATGACGTCTGTTCGGGTGGTACAACCTCCTGGACTAGCACCAGCCGTACATCCACCAATAACGTAGGCAAATGAGTTCGAAACTGGCACAGTGAGTCCCCATCGCTGACTAATACTGACTGACGACACTTCAAAAAGGTCGGTTGCAGAGCCAATACTTCCGTCACTCACATTGATCTTAATAAACTCGATGTCTGCCAGGACACCACTGGTTGCCTCGTACCCACCAACAACATAGAGATATCCATTATAGCCAAATGCAGCCGCACGACGACGACCCACGGCCATGAGGTTGGGTGATTCTACCCAACCGGAGCCAGCAGTCACGACATTATTTGAGTCATCGAATTTTGCATAGCGGACTGTTTTTAAGTCGACTTGGTTTGGTGACACACCTCCAATAAGGTAGATGTAATTGGCATATACTGTTCCACTCATGATACCTAGCCCAGTCGCGGTATCACCTGGGATAGTTCCAATCTGAAGTTGTCCTGTTGTTGTACATCCTGTCAGGGTGCCAGCAACTTGGATACTACATTTAAATACTTGTTGACTGTATGCGGTACAACCAGCATTTGATGAGGTGGAGCACCCACCGAATACGTATAGATTACCAGGATTTGTCCCAGCAGATGCTGGGTTCGAGCGAGCATAGGCAAATAGGTACGAGACTGATGTCATGCCAAGTCCGGTCATTGTTTGACTCGACCATGCACTAAGGCTACCATCGTTATTTATGTCAGCGCGGTAGACAGTGTTTGTATTTGCTGTACCTGTCAGGCCACCAACGAGATATACGCGGTTATTGAAGACGACTGGACTCGCAGCTCCTAATCCACCGGCGATTGCATTCGTCGTATTCACACACCAGGTACCTCCTTGGTATGTTCCACCAGTACAGACTGCCGGCTGACTCATCTGTCCCGTCGACGAGATGGCAACATAGGCAAGGTTCCCCGAGGTTGTTGAACACGTATTGTTTGTACACCCACCAACAACATACAGGTACCCGTTTGATATGAATGAGCTGTTGAGCATATTGCCGATGTTAGCAGTGCCCGGAAGGTTACATTCAATCGGTGCTCCACCACTACAGGGTGCGGTACCACTAGCCACAGACTGGTCGACGGTAGAGGCATCGCCATCTTGGTTGATAGTTCCATAATTAATACTGTCTAGCATCGACGCGTTACAGTCGCCGGTAGTAGTATTTTGTGCAGAACATCCGCCTACTTCATAAATTCTATCCCGCCATGAGAGGAGATTCCCCCCCGTCCGAGTATCAGTGACGCCGGCCATTGTGCTCCATGCATCGAGGCTGCCGTCAGCATTGATACTTGCGACTTGGGTATTGGATTGAATAGACGTACAGTATCCACTAGCATTCATCGTGGTGCACCCACCCGATATGTACAGGTACGCACCCCATACCGTCGAGAAGTCGCCGCCGTTATTCATTCGACCTGAAGGCATGTTCCCAGCACTTACCCAACTATTTATTGTTCCGTTACTATTGATTTTCGTGTATTGAATTGTTGCAAGAGGCGAGCCGGTTATCGAGGCGGCGCCACCAATAACATACATTCGATCATTGTAGATTTTGAGGCTATGACCGTACACGTTTGCGGAGAGAGCAGTGCCGCTCGACCATGTACCTAACGTACCGTTCGGATTAATATCCGCAATTTCAACTGTATTCGTATAGGCTGTCGTTCCTGTTCGTCCTCCGACTAGGTACATACGGTTGTTATACGCCGCCATTCCCATATCTGATCGACTCGAGCTGAGGTTCGCGTCTTGATACCAGTACACCCAGTTATTTGTGTTCGTGTCGGTCGGGTGCCACAGCCGAGGCTCGCCGTTAGCACCAAGCTTTGCAATATAGACGGTATTTTGACGTGTGCCTGCAGAATCAATACCACCAAATGCGTATAAATATCCGCTGTATGCAACGAGTGAGAAGTTTGACCGAGCAGAAGGGAGGTTATAGGCGCTATTAGTACACCAACCACTACAGGCACCGCTGCCCGGGTTTGCACTATCGATAGTACCGGTTGATGAATTAAATTGTGCCCAGTTTACGGCCGCGGTTGTCGTCGAACCCGAGCCGTAGGTGAGGATCGCAATACCACCCGTACCGGCTACTCCATTTCCAAGTGCGGCGCCTCCGGCACCACCGTTACCTGCTCCACTCCTCGCAGTATCAGCTGAATTTCCTGGGTTGATACCACTTCCGGCAGTGTTTGTAACGCCGGTTGATCCGACGGCAGTGAAGCTTGAGGCACCACCTCCACCACCACCGGCTTGACCGTTGGTGCTTGCAGTCGCACCTCCACCACCACCTCCAAAGTAGCCTGCACCACCACCTCCACCACCAGCACGTGTAGTAGTGATATTCGGACTTCCACCGTTTCCACCAGTGGCTAAACCACCAGCAGCGCCAGACCCATCAGCACCAGCAGCGTTTCGTCCATCAGCACCAGCGCCACCGGTCAGGGATGCACCAGCAGTTCCAGGGTTGTTGGTACTCGTACCACCAGCACCACCAGCTGTAGGGGTACCACCACCACCACCACCTGCGCCTACGGTTGTTCCAGCAACACCTGTTGTGCCACCACCAGCACCACCAGCGCCACCTGCAGTTGCTTGGCGTCCACCACCACCGCCTCCGCCTCCGGCTGCAATGGCAAGCGCGGTCGCTCCACGATAAATACTGGTAAATCCACCACCACCGCCTCCGCCTCC
>CAZKUW010000004.1:0-42796 GCA_964556125.1 uncultured Candidatus Saccharibacteria bacterium
GCGCGGTCGCTCCACGATAAATACTGGTAAATCCACCACCACCGCCTCCGCCTCCGGCGTCATTTCCTCCGCTGTTGTACGTACCACCTGATCCCGCACCACCTACATAGACACTTAACGTTTCTCCTGGTGTCACGGTGATTGTCGATAGGGTATAGCCAGCACCACCGCCAGCACCACCACCAGCCGTAGCCGCACCACCACCGCCTCCGCCTCCAGCACCCCAAAGTTTCAAAGTAAGACTCGTTACTCCAGAGGGGACAACAAAGCTATCAGTACCCTGAGAGTTGAATATTTGACCAGGGAACATGATGCCACCAACCGAATAGGTATATCCACCTGCAACAGTAGCACCACTTGCCCAAGATGCTGATGGCAGGCTCGTTGTTGCATTCCAGGAATCGAAACGGGCTCCAGTTGTCCGTCCTTTTTCAATGAGTTCTTGGTCGACATTGAAGTTTATGTTTGTCTCGTTATTGCCGGCCATAAACTGTTGAGCCGTTGCAACAAAGATGGTCGGGTCAATCGAAAGGGGATAGGTGGCTTTTGATAATCCACTTACAGCAATATCAAGCTTATTCCCGTCGAGAACGTATTTTGCTTTGACATCTGAAATCTTCTTACCTGATTCGATAACGATTGGTTTTGGAATAGTAAATAAAAGGGTATCTTTCTCGGCGTTCTTTCTTGCAGCTTCGAGTAATTTTGCATCAGACTCAGTTGCAGCGGTGACTGAACCGCTCAGTAGAGTGTTGCCATAGACACCAATACTTCCATCGTCTTCGAGAATCGCAACCAATCCATCACCTAACGTTAACTCATAAGATATTGTGGTCATGTCAGTTTCTGAAGAGGTGAGGATCACATCTTCTTTAATGCCATTTGCTTGTGCGGTATACACTGTCCAACCTCGACCATTTTGGAAGGGGTAGACGACACGGTTGCCATCTTGTCTTCCGATGGTGTGTTTGTCGAGTGGTTTGAGTCCGAAGTCAATGTTGTGGATCGGATCGATAACGGTAATACCTTTGGATACGTCTTCATTAAGAGTGGCTTTGATACCAGTCGACTCGATGATGTTAGCCGATTGAGATCCTGGTGTCTTTGCACTCGAAAAACTAAAGAGGCGCTTTCCGGTATCGTAAGAAAGTTTACTCGATAGTGTCGGGTTCTTTTTTGGTAAGAGTGATTCGGCACTGCCTAGCGCGTAGGACTTTGTTTCAAAGAAGGGCTGCAATGCAATGCTAATATCAGCAACAACAATTGCAGCGGCAACAATAATAAGTCGGTAGTTAACTTTGGGCAGCTTTCGAAATAGTTTCTTTGCTTTTTTATGTGTGGTGGTGAGAAGGTTCCGCATAGATTACCTGTTAGAGAAGGTGAAGTTAAGGTTACCAACATAGGCGTTTGCGTTTGAACTTGCCGTAACATTGATTTTGAAGACAATGCTATTGTTCGGAAGGAAACCACAAGTTGAAGGGTCGGCACTACCGCTTGCTGTACCTGTTTGCCAAGAAGTAACGACTCCAGTCGAGACGGCAACTGTTGGGCCACAAGCTGTGAGTCCGGTTGTTGCGTCGTTTCGATACACCTGATATTGAACTGTCGAGTTAGTGCTGTCAGTACGACCTTTGATAGATGTTTGACCAGAGGCAAAACTCTTAAATGTTCCCGGTAGCTGATATGTCACATAGATACTATATGTCTGTGCAGTTGGCTGTGGTGATGTCCATTTATAGAAGTTATAAGTTTCGTTTGACCCACAAATTGTCGGCTGACTCGATGTACCATCATTGATATCAAGCGTGTCTGAACAGATATCGGAAATCATTGTTCCGACGCCCGTTCCGTGCAGGACGGCGTTTGTGTATTCTGGTGAAATGGTGATGATATTGTCTGGAGAAGAACCACAAGCTCCCCAACCGTCAGCTTCATAACATTGGAGCTTACCAAGAGAAGTGTCGTAGTACATTGAGCCTAGGAGAGCGTCATTGTCACTAGCAATAGGAGCTGATGCACCTTTATCCAATGTGAGTAGCGTTGTAGGTCCGCCATTTGGACCACCGCCGATTTGAACGTTTGGTGCCGTGTTCGAAGATAGAGTCATAGAGAAATCGTCAACGGAGAATGTTCGTGTCGCTGATGCGGTCTCGACAAAGTAGACGTACGGGTTTGTCGGTGCGGTGGCGTCTGTTTTTATGTAACAGGTAATCTGAGTCCATCCAGTAGTGGTGACGGTCTGGCTGTTGTAGTCGACACAGTCGACGTAATTACCACCGGCTGTCGTGCTTCCGTCTCTTGAATAGCGAACCTTGAAGTCAGTAAACGTACCTGACGATAGTTTTGTATAGACAGAGACACGGTAGAGGGTATTCACAATTGGGTTAATCGCAAGTTTGTTGCGAACACCGGCATTGGCAGCACCTGTTGTTATTGCAGCTTGTGCACTGTCGCTCGCTTCGGATCCGTCGGTGGCATTACGCGTGACACCAACCGTTCCGAGACCAGCAGTTGACCAGTTTGTTGCGAAGGTTCCTGCGTTGTTTGCTCCTCCATCAGTGGCATAGTTGAAGTCAGCAGCAATCGTCACACTTAAGTTGTCAACGTAGAAAGTTCGACCAACTGCGGTCGTCTGACGAATCAAGATAGCGTTGGTCGCTGTAATACCGGATGCAGGAGCGGTGAATGTACAGTTTACCTTTGACCAGACACTTGTTGTTGAAGTCTTGGTCGTTGCACAAGGAACCGACGCCGCAGTACCGTCAACTGAATAGTAGACGTTCATATCAGTGAATGTTCCGGTGAGGAGGCGAGTAGTGAATGAAACGTTGTAGCTCATATTTGCGTTTAGTGCACTACTTAGTGTGTTCTTAACACCAGTGTTTGCTGTCGCAGTTGTTAAGGTTGAGACAGACGCTTGTCCGGCTGCAATGTAGTCACCAGCAGTCGAATAACGACTAACTGTTGATCCGCTCAGGGCGCTCCATGTGCTTGCAGGGAACGTTGTGATGCCACCTGAACCCACTGTTTCAGCACCAGCATTTGTTGCATATTCAGTCACGTTACTGTTTACGGAGAAAAGTCCTGCCGCTGATGCGGTCTGAACGCTAAGCAATGTTCCATTTACTGGAGCAGTTGAGCTATCACGAATGGTAAGTCCATTTGTTGTCGATGTCTTACTGACGATCAACTCTGCCCCACCGGCTGACTGGAGTGTGTTGTCATAAGCTGATTGCAGAGTTGTTGAACTTGACGCACCAGCGGCAGTCCAGTCAGCGCCATTCCAGATCATCGTCGCAGTGGTGTTCTGACGCATAGCGATCGTATTACCCGTTCCACCACCGTTTACAATCAGAGTAAAGTCATTTGATCCGTTGGCTGCGGTGAGGTAGACAACCCGTCCTGCAGTCAAAATTGTTGGGTCGGGCAAACTAGCGCTCAGGCCACCAACACTGAACCCAGCAATAATAGCCGAGGAGTTGTTAACAGATGCGGTCGTAATAGTACAACTCGTTGCTACTAGTGCACCTCCCGTGTAACAGTTCGCGTCGTTTGCAGTTGTTGAGAAGGTAGGGGTGGTGAACACGACGAGTCCGCTTGCTCCCGTACCAATGCCTGTACCTCCAGTCAGGGTGACGTTACCACCATTGGCGTTACCAACAGTCGCGTTACCACCCTGAAGGGTTAAGGCGCCACCAGTGACTGCGGTTGTCGAGCTGCCGGTACCACTTACGGTAAAGGCGCTTGGTGCGGCTGCAGTCACACCATTTCCAAGGTAGAGAGCGCTTGTCGTGTCACTGAATGTTCCACGAGTCACACCATTGGTGCTAATGGTGATACTATTCTTTGCTTGGATCGCGGTCGTACCTGCTGTCGATGTCGAGCCTGAGCCAATGGTTACGTTCGTAGTAGAGCCAGCGGTATTGTTGTTGCCGATGGCAATTGTCTGCGTACCTGATGCAAGAGTTGTGCTTCCGATTTGAATTGTTGATGCACGACTGGTCCCGATTTGAATTGCTCCGTCGGTGCCTGTACCTGTTTTTGCTCCGGAATCTATCGATACGTTACCACCGTTAGCGTTGGTACCACCAGCAGTTCCACCCTGTAAAACGAGGTTTCCACCAGCAGATCCCGTGCCGCTACCACCTGTTCCACCAACAACGGTTAAATTGCGGCCAACGGTAGAAGCGGCTGATGTCGCTACTCCGATACTCTTGTTTGTGTTGGCACCGAAGCTAATGTCACCCGTACTTGAAAGAGTGAACACATCAACCGCCGCAGACTGAAGCTGAAGGAAGTTTCCGGCGGTACCAGTCTTGTTAAGAAAAACACTGCTCGTATTGTTAGAAGCATCAGCCTGGACACCTTGGGCAAGTTGTACAAAATTAGTGCTAGTCAGTCCGTTCAAGCGATTACTGTTCAAAGAATATGGTGTTGCAGAAAGCCGTTTCATTGGCACCATTTCTCCGTCAGGTGTACAAGAAGTGAAAGGCGTACAGGTAGTGTTAGTGCTACCGATGTTCATTGAGAGCCAAAGGGTATCCTGATTCCAGTCAATGCTTGTGCCAAAAGGGGTGACTGAACCAAGCTGTACTGACATGAAGCCATTAACCACCTGAACACCTTGGCTTGTATTGTTGAGGTAACTCTCAGTCCATTTGAGTGATCCTGCTGGAGATCCAGTAGTGTTTCCGGCTGTTAAACCATCACCATCTTGATAAATCTTGAATTGGATATTATAAAAGCCATCTGGAACGATGGCGCCGGCCGCATTGTACAATCGGCCCTGGAAATTGATTTGTTGATTAACACCGGTGACGGCATCTACTTTGGAACTAAAAGTAGTCACTGAGAGTAGCAAAAAAACACCAAGCAATAACGCAATTGGAGCAATCTTTCCCAAAACCCTCTGCACTCTTCCAGCCATGTTTGTCTCGTTAAATAACCTTGATAGAGCTGGTGTCCTCTAGGTAGTCTCTACCCGTATTAAGCATAACGTCTTTACCCCTAATTTACAAGCAGATTCACCCCCGTTATTTTGGGGTAATTGGGTTGGTGTATTGGACGGCCAAAACGCGTTTTTCGCGGACCTCACCAAACCAGAAACTAAGCACAATTGCAACTAAACTTACATAAAGTGGCCAAAGTGCCAAAATGCTGCTCAAAAGATCAGACTTACCGCTTCCATTGGCAGTGGCGGCTGTGGCATCTGGTTGGCCATTGACGATAGCGGCCACTGACAAGAAGGCAACGCGACCTTCGGCGTCAGTCACTTGTGTTGAGACTTGGTAGGTTCCCGCCTTCTTAAAGACGTGGGCAGTGGTAAAGGCGGTATTGTTGTTACGCGAAACGACATTATTTTCTCCATCGCCCCACTGGATATTGAAGGCAAACGGAGCAACACCACCGAGCAGTGTGATTGGCATATTCAATGATTCTCCGGGAAAAGTACCTCGGAAGACCGCATCGGTACTGAGTAGGATTTGTGGCCCACCAAAGTTGATAGGCGTAATACTCGACGATTGTGACGGTAATAAGTCGTAGAAGACGGTTATCTTATTTGAATCAGGCCCTGCTTGGTTCAATGAATCGTATATCCTCGCTACGAGGACGTTCTGTCCAATTAATAAGTCAATTTCCATTGTGTAGCTACCTGTGGATGAACACACTGTCGACCCAGCAAAGATATCATTTTTAAATATTTCAATAAGTTGGTCAGCAGTACAGGCGCCCGCTACCGTGACTGGTGAGGTGCTAAATCGTTTTTGATCTGTCGGTGCGGTAATAGATGCTGCGACTGTCGGAGGCTTGCCAGGAACCGTGCCAGTCAGTGATATCGAACGTGACTCAGGTCCCGGGCTAAGCGCGAAGGAGGTGTAAGCAGACAAAGGGATACCTGCAAGAAGCAGAAGTATAAGAAGGGGAAGATACGATGTGTATTTGTGCGGTCGTAGCTTACCGGAGTGATCGTGTTTGATTAATTTTACCCCGTGTAACATAGGCATATTATAGCATGAACACTATGGGCTGAAGAGGGCTACTTGCGGCGTGATCGAGGCGTCTTTGATTTCTTGGTCGATGCGCCTGTTGCGCGTCTGACGATGGCGCGGTTATAGCGGCGAATGAGGTGCCGGAAGACGAAGAACGCGATAATGAGTAGGATAATAACACCAGCGATCAGCTTGTAGGGAATGATCCAGAAGGTGATATCTTGTTTTAACTCCGTTGCAGCGGTGCCATAGTTCATTTCAAAACTGGCGGTATATTTACCAAATAAGAACTTATCTCCAATGACTGATGAATCAAGTTTTTCTTCGAATTTTCGCGTACTATCAGATAGAATAAGACGCTTCTCTTCATTCACAGGTAAAGTCGCAACAGTTTTACCAAACATGTCAGTAATTGTCACAAGACCAACTGGCTGTTCGAAAGTATTACCAGTGTTCTTAATTCTTTGAACAACAGTAATTGGAGTGCCTTCAAGTAGCCATGAGGCTGATCCACCAGTATTCACTGAGAATTCCTCAAGAGACAGCTGCTCTTTGGTCTGGCCGTTCACCTTTAAGAAGATCAATGAACCAAGACTAGCATTGAGTGATACACCTGAGTCCTTAAGTTCTGGAGGCACACCGGTAAATCGGACAATACCATAGTAACCACCTGGAGAAGCGTTAGCAGGGATGTCAATTGTTACCGTGACACTCCTAATCTGCTTTGATTTAAGAGTGAGAGGAGCAATAGTGCGTACCCAACTCTTGAAAGAGTAGGGAGTCGTCGTATCATCAAGAATAACTTTCGGCGTGCCATCTTCCCCGCTCGCAACGAAGTCATTAAGCTGACCGGTGACGTACAGATCAGATGACGAAACATCGCGGAGGCTAATATTTGTCGTAACAGTTTGACCTGGATCGCCGGAGATACTGACAACAGGAGGGCCAATCTCGAGCGCCTGGCCAGTACCGGCAGACTGCGCAGAAGCTGCAGTAGGAGCTAGCAATACAAAAGCGGTGACAAAGGTTGCGACAAGTGTGGTGAGTTTTCTTCGACCGATCATAACTCTAGAAAGTTGCCGTGCAAATGTAAGTCAATGTTGAAGTGTAGGTACCAGATGCTTGGTTACCGGCTACGTTGACGATGTATGCGACAGTGAAGATTTGGGCATTGGTTGGGCCGGCACCACCGCTTGCACTGTTAGCAACAGAGTCGCCAGTGACAAACTTAAATTGATCGACTGTGTTATATCCGGCAGCAGCCTGACCTTTTAGGTTGACGCCATCAGGTGTAAGAGCAACTTCAGCACCAGTTGCAACAGTTGAAGTTAAGGTCGTATTGAGCTTTAAGTTCATACCGAACTGCCCAGTACCACGAACACCAAGTCCTTGAGTCGCCATAGCGGGGATGGTATTCGACCCTGAGGTAAGTGTGACACCGTTGACGGTAATACTATAACCTGCAGCAGCATTCGTAGAGGCTGCCATCTGGGAGGTTGCTGTCGCAGTGTCTGTTGGTGAGAACAGTTGGTTGAACGTGACAGTACCGGCTGTGGCTGTTGTACAGTCAGGAATGCTTGACGTGGTTGAGACGGTTGCTCCAACACAGAAGATAAGCGATTCAGGCATAGTACCAGTAAGGACGACTTGTGTAGCGGTGCTTGCAGCAACAGTACCAGTATCGATCGGTGATCCAGTAGCGTTAGTCGCTAGATAGGTTGAAATACGAACAAAGAAGGTCGAGTTGGCTGCTGTCGGGTTGGTGACAGTGTTTAATACGAAGGATACGGCTGTACCAGCAGCAGCGGTCCTCGTCAGATATGGCGCACCGTTGGTCGTGTTGTTAAGAGTCGCCGTTGACGCCCAACCAGTACCACCTGAAATGGTTGCAGAAGTTGTTACGACACCAGCAGGTAGAGTACATGCGGTCACTGATGCGGTCGTACAATATTCAAGCT
Source organism: uncultured Candidatus Saccharibacteria bacterium (assembly GCA_964556125.1). Taxonomy (GTDB): domain Bacteria; phylum Patescibacteriota; class Saccharimonadia; order Saccharimonadales; family Saccharimonadaceae; genus Microsaccharimonas. The sequence goes on from CAZKUW010000004.1 coordinate 7,949, forward strand.
TGATTGATCCCGTAGAGGCTGTGCTAAAGGTAAAGTCAAACTTATGTTTAACTGATCCTCCAGGCTTTGAACCACCATCAGTAGTTCCTGCTTGTAAAGTTAGTGCACGCGGGGTGATTTGCGCTGCGTATGTTGCCGGTGCTCCATAGATGGATACAACCAGAACGGCCACCATCAAAACACTTCCTAAAAGGCCTTTCCTCAATCTCATGTGCGAATTGTAGCATGAGCATTAAGACAGCGTCAATGAAATTAAGCGTTGGTTTTATCTAGAATGTTGGAGTACAGATATAGGTCAGTGTTGTAGTGTAGGTACCAGCAGGTTGGCTACCAGGAACGTTCACGATGTAAGAGACAGTGAAGATTTGGGCGTCAGTACCACCAGCGCCACCATTTGTACTTGCAGCGACAACATCTCCAGTTGTGAACTTGAAGTTATCAACAGTGTTGTAGCCAGTCGTTGCTTCACCGCGGTAGTTTGTACCGTTTGAGGCAACAGATACTTCAGCACCGAATCCAGCTGTCTGAGTTGCGGTAATAAGAGTATTTGCCTTGAGATTGAGTCCGAATTGGCTGACACCAGGAGCAGCGGTCGTTGTAGCTGACATTTGGGAGATGGTATTTCCTCCAGAGGTGAGGGTTGGACCATTTACAGTGATGGCGTAACCAGCACCTGCGTTCGTCGAAGCGGCAAGTTGTGATTGAGCGGTTGATGTATCGACAGGTGAGAACAGTTGATCGAAGTTCACGACACCAGTAGTAACTGTGCTACAGTCAGGCACTCCAAAGGTTAAAGATATGGCTTGTCCTGCACAAAAGACGAGTGATTCGGGCATAGTACCAGTTAGTTGAATCTGTGTAGAGGTTGAGGCAGTGACGTTACCAGTATCGATTGCAGAACCGGTCGCGTTTGTTGCAGCGAAGGTCGAGATACGGACAAAGAACGTGAGGTTAGGAGTCACCGTTGGGTTGGTGACAGAGCCAAAGGTATACGACAGAGCGAGTGGTCCAGAAATTGATGCTGCTGTACGAGTTAGGTAAGGCGCACCGTTGGTACCGTTGGCCATAGTGAAGCCAGTTGCACCGTTTTGTGCATCGAGGGTTGCAGAAGTAGTTGAAAGTCCTGTGGGAGTTGTACAGGTACCGGCAGCAAGTGTACAGTACTCAAACTTAATTGAACCAACAGATGCGTTTGTTGGAACGGTAAAGTCGAATTTGTGTTTGACTACACCACCAGGCATAGAACCACCATCGGTCGCACCGGCTTGGAGGGTTAAACTACGGGTAGTAATTTGGGCAGCATAGGTATCTGCTACAGGAAGTAATAGCTGGGAGATAAAGCTTGCTAATACAACAACTCCAACTATGAGTGGTGCAAACGAGCGTTTTTGTATTGTCATTTTTGTTGATCTCTTTTTGTTTTATGGTGGATGTTTAACCTGAGGATAGCATTAGCAGTATCCTCTGTCAACAAAAAAATACATCATTTTATAAGAGAAGTGTAAAACTGGGGATAACTTTAGTAGGTACCGGTAACAATGAGGGTTTGATTGCTTGTGTATTGACCGCCGGGTGTTAAACCAGCGACATTGACGAGGAAGGTAATTGTGTAGTCAGTAATACCAGAACTCTTCGATGCAAGAGCGATTGTCTCACCTTCTACATATCTATATGAGTTTGGGGTGCCATAGTTAGGTGCGATGGTCCCAAACCCAAATTGATAATTATTTGGGTTGGCGCCGATTGAGCTAGGAGAAGTGTTAGCGACAAGGTTTATACCAAACTGTTCAACCCCGACTGTTGGTGTTGTCGTTGTCGGCATGCCAGGGATCGTCCTTGAAGCACCAGCATTTGTTGGTGGTGTTCCAGCGATCTGTACGACGTAACCAAAGCTGGTGTAGTTGAGCACAGAAAATGACGCGGTTGCCATTGACGTTGTCGCTGCACTAAAGTTTGGCAAGCTAATACTGCCGTTACCAATACTGACAGCAAGATTTGGATCACTCGGTGTTTTTGAACCGGAGTTTACTTGGAAACTACTCGAGTTTGAGTTGCCGACGCTGATATCACCAACGGCATCGCTCGCTTTAAAGTTCGTTGAGGTCGACTGAATAGTACTTCCTGATCCAATCGCACTCTCACTCAAACGAAAGTTTGTCGATTGGGGATCCGCATAGGCAACACTCGAAAAGGGAACAATACTAAAGATTGCCACTAATAGGCCTGCGGCAGCTAAAAACCTCCCTCGCATAGACTCTATTGTTGAGGATTAGGTCTCATTTTGCAACTTTAGCGCTAGCGGTTTGCGAGTAAGGATAAAAAACGCTATACTAAACTCAAATTACCTCATACATATAAACACATGGCAAACACCCCTGATAAATCATCTAAATCTGACGAGCTTCCAGAGCCCGAGGTTTTGACTGTTCAAAGTGACGATGGTTCACAGGCACCAAAAATTCCATCATCAGTGTTATCGCAACGTGCGAGAGGTGCTCGTCGTCGTGTCACGTATCGACCAAGTCACAAAGCCACCTTTATCGGACTGGCCGTCGTTATTGGCGTCCTAGTCATCAATGGTGCGGTTATTGGGTTTGTGTTGAGCGGTAAAGACCCATCATCATCAGCAACTAATTCTAATGCAGTGACGCTCAGTTCGGATACTCTAGATAAGCTTGGGGTAAATCGTAGTTCGGTCGGTGATTCAACAGAAGAGCTTGCTATTGGCCCAAATACAAAATTTGCAGGGACTATTCAAGTCAGTGGAGCGACAAGTATCGGCGGCGCATTGACATTGAATGACAAACTTTCAGCACAAGATGCGACCGTGACAAATCTTCAGGCCGGTTCAACCTCCTTGCAGTCTCTCGGAGTGAATGGTGATATAACAGCAACCAATGTTAATGTACGAACTGATCTCTCGGTGGCTGGAGCAACGAGACTTCAAGGGGCGGTTACTATAGGTCAACTTCTCACCGTCAACAATAACCTGAGTGTCGTCGGTAACTTAGCGGTTGGAGGAACTCTTACTGCCCGCTCGTTCCAAGCGAATAACCTCATCTCCGAAAATACGCTTACTATCGGAGGGCATATTATAACTGCTGGTGCAGCTCCACAAGTTGGGCGGGGTTCGGCGGTCGGTTCAAACGGAAGCGTTTCGATTAGCGGCAATGATGCATCGGGTACGGTCGCAGTGAATACGGGTACAGGAGCAGGTAACGGGTTGCTTGCCCAGGTAGCCTTCAGAACTTCCTATCCAACTATTCCACACGTCGTGATTACTCCTGTTGGTGGAAATGTCGGAAGCTTTTATATCACCAGATCTGCTGGCGGATTCAATATATATGTCGCCAACGCGCTTTCGCCAGGTGGCTATGCATTCGACTATATCGTTATGCAGTAATTAGATATTTGCAAATAACATTACTTGGTCATCACGAACAGTGAGGATGCCATTTCGGATTTCAAACGTAATGGGTTCTTTGTCTTTGCCGTTATCAATAGCGACCTCGCAGGGGACGAGCATAGAAAAGAAATCTGCATGACCGGGCAGAACATCAAATGGTCCAACTTTGTTAAATGCAGAAAGAGAAGTCGCCTCTCCTTCGTAATAGACATGGAAAGGCGAACGGGCAATGACGGTAAGACTGGTGCTAATAGGTTGTTTCATTATTTCTTCGCGGGTTTAGCTTCGGCCTTTTGTTCAGGCTTCGCTTCCTCTTTCTTCTCTTCTTTGGGAGCACGATCCTCAACGATTTCTTCAATGCCGTCGAGTGTCTGGGCTAGGGTAAAGTACTGACCAGGCTTTCCTGAGAGGTGTTCAGCAACAGTAAAGTCTTGTGAGAAAAATTGAATGAGTTTTTGTGCTTTTTGGTAGTCTGCGCGGTCAACAGGCGATAGCTCATTCTCACCGACGATTGCGATGATGTTCTTCAATGAGTCATATTTCTGCATAATTGCTTGAACACGGCCAGCGAGCTTGTAGTGACGCTCACCCACAATCTGTGGTGTCAAAAGTGATGAGGTGGTCTTGAGAAGGTCAACTGCAGGACGGATGCCGCTTTCAGCGATTGTACGAGATAGCACAAGGACAGAGTCAAGTTGCTGTGAAATGGCTTGCACAGCAGGGTCTGAAAGGTCATCGGCGGGGACATAGATTGCCTGGACTGACGTGATCGACCCTTTGGCGGTCGAACTAAGACGATCTTCGAGGCGCCGAAGTTCAGCGAACACTGTCGGAGAATACCCACCTTCTGAAGGAATCAGGCCAAGGTTCGTTGAAAGCTCTGTCAAAGCCTGGATATGACGATAGATGTTGTCCACAAAGAAGAGAACATCTTTACCTTCTTCATCACGGAAGTACTCGGCTGCAGTTGCCGCAGCGGGACCCACCATCGAACGAATTGCTGGTGTCGCGTCCATTTGCCCAAAGAACATGACTGTATTTTTCAACACGTTCGTTTCTTTGAGGGTCTCATAAAGCTCATTACCTTCACGAATACGCTCCCCAACACCACAATAGATAGACAGACCGCCACTCTTACTTGCGACGTTGTTGATCATTTCGGTTGTAAGGACGGTTTTGCCGACACCAGCACCACCGATGATACCGATCTTGCGTCCTTTGACGAACGGAGTGAGGAAGTCGATAACCTTGAGACCAGTTTCAAGTAGTTCAAGTTTTTCTGAATCACGGTACGTTTTGATACCACTTGGTTCTGTGATGACGCGACGATTTTCGAGGATTGGCTCACCTTTATCAAGTGGTTCACCCAGTGCATTAAAGACCCGGCCGAGCGTCTTTGGCCCGACGGGAACAGATACTTTTTTGTGGGTCCGTGAAACATTTTGCCCACATTGGAGGACTTGGCTATTGGTGAGGTTCAGACAGATCACGGTATCAGATTTAAAGAAACTTACTTCCAAGAAGACCTCAGGGTGACCTTCAACAGCGAGAAGTTCTTTCACGTCGGGTCGTTCGCCGAGTATCTGGACTTCGACCATCAATCCGCGAAGAGAGCTGATGATGCCGACAGATTCGGTTGCGGTTGCGGCTTTTTTCATGTACGGGCTCCTTTTAGTCGCTCTTTCTTTTTCAATGTTGTCATCACTTCGCGGAGAGACCGGTCGCTTTCAGAACGCTTTGCTCGGTGATATTCCAAACGGTAGTCGCTAAGTAGCTCGCCGGCACGTTTTTTGGCAATAATCATAGCATTGAAACGGCTTGCTGCTTGGGCAAGGCTTGATTCCAGGATGGTTTGGCTGAGGGTGAGTGTCATCATCGTCACTTCCATTTGGTCGGCAATTTCATCAAGAGATGGTTCAAAAATAGTATCTTCAATAGCCACGACGGGTTCACCATCATCACCGCTCATCTCTTTCATTGTTGAAATAAGATCAATCTTTTTAATCCCTTGATCACCAAGAGAGACGTACTCCTCGTAATAAACGACAACACGGCTATAGGGGATAATCGCAGCAATAACTGGGCTGACATCGATATATTTGTCGGTCGGCGGCACTTGGAAATAATGGATAAAATCGATGCCACGTTGCTTCAGCTGGTTTGCGCCATGTGTGCCAAGGACGATAATGTCGGTTGTTTTCGCATCATAATCAACGAGCATTGTTTCGATCAAACGTTGGTCGATGTTACCACTTAAGCCTGCCTCTGCGGAGATAATGACGAAGACGGAATCGCTACGACCATCACCAGCTTCACGGTTTGTAATTCGAGTTGCCGGATCGATACGGATAGAGCTATAGCGAGACCAGAGGAGTTTAAAGAATTCTTTTGACAGTTCAACCTTGCCTTTGACCTTTGCTACCTGAGTACTTGCGATACTCTCAAAAACTCCAGTGAGATCCTCAAGAGTACTCATCTGGACCGCTTCTTGCTCGATCGTACTAGGCCTTCGCATCAGTCGCCGCCTCTTCTACTTTTGGTTTCGGTACTTCCTTCGGTTTAACAGCAAAATCCTTTAGAAGCTCTGCTTCGAGGTGATCAAGATCTTCTTCTTTCTTTGCCTTTGAAACAATTTTCTTGGCAGCCTCTTTCATTCCAGGTATATCAATATCATTTTCACCTTTACCGAGTAGGACGGTCTCGAGCATAAGCTGTTGCTCCATAAGACTGTGTCGTTCTGTTGCAGATTGTTGGAGGACATCATAAATCTGACGACCGAGCGTGAGATCAACCTGAGCATCTTTCGAAAGACTCGATCCAAAGTGAGAGAATTCTTCGGCTTGTTTGTAGCGTGCCAAAGTTTTAAAAAGTGTACTAGAGAGTCGCTTTTGGCGAACTGTCTGGGCATTACCACCGACACGTGAAACAGAGAGACCTGCATTCACTGCTGGGCGAATACCGGAGCGGAATACCTTAAGATCCAAGATAATCTGGCCATCGGTAATCGACATAATACTCGTTGAAAGATAAGCGGTGATGTCATCGTTTGGCGTGAGCACGATAGGAAGAGAGGTGAGTGTCTTGCCGTTTTTTAGGAGCTTTCCTGCACGTTCAAGTAGACTCGAGTGTGCATAGAACATATCACCGGGATATGAGTCACGACCTGGATCAACCTCTTGCAATAGTGAAAGTTGACGATAGGCTTCAGCGTGACTACTGAGGTCGTCATAGATAATAACGACATCACGACCACCATACCAAAGGTTCTCAGCCATTGCGCAGCCGGCGTAGGGGGCGAGATATGATTGCGTTAACGAATCGAAAATATCTGCCAGTACGACAATTGTGTGGCTCATAGCGCCGGATGCACGAAGGCCAGCAAGTAAGTTTTCGATATCAACTTTACGTTTCCCGATCAAGACGTAGACAACGATACGGTCGGTCCCTTCTTGATTGGCGCTCAGTTGGCTAAGGACAGTACTTTTTCCTGACTTGCTATCACCGAGAAAGGCGATACGCTGACCCAATACAACTGGGAAAAACATATCGACAGCCGTCACGCCGGTCGGCAGGTATTCGTTGAGTGCACTTCGATCCATGATGCCGGGGGCAGGATTAAAGATACCAGAAGTCTCAGTTGTTTTAAGCGGCCCTTTTCCATCAAGAGGTGTTCCCATAGGATCGACAACGCGTCCAACAAGTTGCTTGCCGACTGGAATGGTAAGGAGTTCTTCTTGTTCTACAGCAAGGATACCAATCGACATACTTTCTGAATCGAGATTAAATAGGATGACTTTATCACCGTACGCCTCACGTACTAATCCGCGTTGGCCGTCTTCAAACAGTACTTTTGCTCCTAGTCTAATTCCTTCGAGTCCACGGACCTCGATCAAGAAGCTATTGACCGCAACAACTTCACCGGTTAGGTTGTCGGCTTCGACTAATTTTTGGAATTGGCGATTATCAAACACGACGGAGTACCCCCGGGAATTGGGATGCATTTGCCATCAGCTGACGTTTAAATGACCAATCAAAGACACGACTGCCATGTCGAATGACTAATCCACCAAGAAGTGTTGAGTTGAACTGAAAAGAAACGAATACTTGCGGAGCAATGTTCTTACGGCACCATGCAACTAACTCAGATTTGAGGCTGTTCGTGACAGGAGCCGCGAGGGTGATAGTGACAGTATCGGTATTCCGTGCGAAGCCTTCGAGAGTAGAGATAAGCGTACTAAAACTACGGGTTGAAAGCGGGGAAATAGTGTCCCAATCACTGATGATCTGGCGTGCACTAGTTGAAAGTGTCGGTGCAGATGTTCCTTTCTTGCTACTAACTCGTTTTAAGATAGAATCATGGGCATACCATTTTGCATATTCTTTCACTTCAATGGTGGTTTGCATCAAATCTTGTGGTGATGCAATAGAGTCAGGCAAAGAGAGTTCTTTAGCTTTCATCACTCACGCCTTTTTTGAATTCATCTTTATGCTCATCAAGCATTTTTGTGAGATACGCACTTTGCGCACCAAGATCTACATCGTGCTGCAGTGTCTCTATGAGGAATGAGACCACAGCGTCAGAAAGTTTGGTGTCGATTTGTGAGATAAGCCGTTCTTTTTCAGCCGTCATTTCATTTGCTAGTTTTGTCTTCATCTCTTGCTGGTATGCCTCGATATCTTTGCGACCACCATTTATTGCTTGGTCGGCTTGAACGTGCATATCTCGTAGCGCATTTTTGTACTGCTCAAGTTCATCATTTACGATTTTTGCGCCAATGTTATGGAGCTGATCAGTCAAGCCTTTTGCTGTATCACCGAGATCTTTTTGAAGCTCGAGTGCTGATTGATCGAGCATTGTCTGGAATTTCTTCTGAGCATCCTGAAGGAGTTGATCCCGAACGGCCGTTGGTAGGTGTGCACTGTGATCAACGGCTTTCTTGTCTTCTTTATGTGGACGGAAGTGCGCATAGGCATGTTGGATGGCTAAGGTAATTAAGCCACCAATGATGACCGCGTTGATGAGGAGGATGATTTGAAGTAGTGTCATAGTTTTGTCAGTACCAAGTAAATTGCTGCGAATGATGCGGCCAAAATTGCGAGCACCAGTCCTGACATTTGAATAACGTTTCGGTAAACGGCACCTTGAGAGAGTGGATTACGGCCGACAGAAATAATGGCATTACGAATCATGGAATAGATAATAATCACTACGATAAGAAGTGTCACGACAAAGATACCAGCGCTAATCAGAATTGGGAGAGCGCTCACATTACGACCAGCGAAGGCATTGGCAAGGTTTTGAATCGACGACGGAATAAGCGTTTTTTCGGGCTGTTTAAAGTACGAAGAGACGTTTACCAGCACAGGGACTGCTCCAACAATGACGGTTTGGTCTTTGCCCTGGTCATCTTTAATTGTTTGATTAGACCCACCTTCAATTGATCCCTGAGCGACACCGATAATACGAGCATTATCACTTGCTCGCATACCGACGCCACTGATTGGCGACGCAGTAATATAATCACCTCTTTTGATAGCACCATTAATGTCTGACACCAGTACGCGGAGTGTTCCGCTTGTTGCAATTTGGACCTGGTTTGCCATGCTACTGGTCAGAGAGAGTGATGAGCTATTTGCACTAACGACAACACCGAGAAGGTTATCAGAATTTATATGTGTTGCTGCGATGACTTCGTCAGCAGAATTATCTTTAAGACTAACAATCGAATCGATCGCTAACTTATCACTCGTTGAATAGCTTTGGGAAATGAGTGACGCAGCATGAGTGAGGGGGGCGACAACGAAAGCAGTGAGTATACTCACAAGTGACACTGCGATAAATAGTCGCCGACGAGTGGTCAGAGTGGGGGAGAAGCTATGCGTCATAACAGTAGTGTGTTTATATGTATTCCTCTAATGCTTTTAGTATATCAAATCACTACCAGTTTCTAGTCTCTAAACAACGGTATACTTGACATACTTTTCATACCAAGAGTACAATGATAGAAATGCACGATAAGAAATTATTCGGTACTGCAACAGTAGGAACAAAAGGACAGGTAGTGATACCGGCCGATGCCCGCGAGCAGTTTAATATAAAAACCGGAGATCGTCTCTATGTGGTCGGCTCACAAAAAGCACAATGGATCGGATTCTTAAAAGAAGATGAACTACGCGCGCTGGTTGAGTCATTGACCGACAATATCGAACACTATCGTTCAATCCTCGACAACAAAGACAAGTAAAAAGGAACACCATGCATCACCACTTAACTTTGAGAAGTAAAATTATTATTATGTTGTCTGTCATGGCCAGCCTTTTTTTGGTTGCGCTCGATCAGACGATTATTTCAACTGCGTTAGGGAAGATCGTTGAGCAATTTAACGCCTACGATTCACTGAGCTGGATCGTGACTGCATATCTATTAACAACGACAATTACCGTTCCAATTGCCGGAAAGTTATCTGATATCTTTGGACGACGAAATGTCTTGCTTGTCGGTGTTGGAATCTTTGTTCTGGGGTCTTTGTTTGGTGGTATGAGTGGAGATGTTGTCCAGCTCGTCCTATGGCGTGCCTTCCAGGGTATTGGAGCAGGTATTATTACTGCGAATGCCTTTACTATTGTCGGTGACTTGTTTGCAGCTCGTGAACGTGGTCGTTGGCAAGGCCTTATCGGTGCCGTTTTTGGACTCAGCTCAGTCATAGGACCGCTACTGGGAGGTTTCTTGACGGATGGTCAAAGTCTATTCGGTTTGACGACCGACTGGCGTTGGACGTTCTATATTAATGTCCCTATTGGTATCCTTGCCTTTATCTTGATTGCTATTTTTGCGCCAGCACTCAAACATGCAAAGAAGTCGAAGATCGACTTCGCAGGCGCCGCGTTACTTGCCGTATTCCTCGGTGCCTTGATCTTGGCAGTTGATAACACGGCAACGATTTTTGCTGGTCTTCTTGATGCAACTGGCTTATCACTCGTTGGTCTTCGGATCATTATGGCGAGTATCGTTTTAGCTTCAGGTATCGCTTTCGTGATGGTTGAGCGACGAGTCAAAGAGCCAATCCTTCCACTTGAATTCTTTAAAAACAAGAACTTCGTTATTCTTGTATCTGTTGCTGCATTGTTTGGGGCAGCATTTATGGGATCGATTCTTTATCTAACCCAGTTCAACCAACAAGTCTTCGGCGCTAGCCCAACTGAATCTGGACTGATGCTCTTACCACTTATTGGTGGACTCATGCTTACTAGTATTGGTTCAGGACAAATTATCTCTCGAATCGGGAGATATAAGATCTTTATGCAGATCGGATTTATTCTTGCTACGGCTGGTATGATCGCCCTTACGACCTTAACCCCTGAATCTGTCTATATGCAGGAAGCGATCATTATGTTTGTAATGGGACTTGGAATGGGTGTCGCTATGCCAACACTTAATCTAGCTGTACAAAATGAATTCGAGCAACGTCAGATTGGGGTTGCAACCAGTTCAAACCAGCTATTCCGGAGCCTTGGTTCAACCCTCGGAACGGCTATTTTCGGCGCATTACTGACCGCGGGTATCGTTGCTGGTATTGGAACTATCCAATCGACTCCTTATGTTCAGACACTCAGTAGTAGCCCACAAGTATCAAAACTTGGTGATATCAATGACGCGAATACGATCCTCACGCTGAACATGCCGAGTGTAAAGAAGGAGATCACCGCTGCGGCAGAGAAGTCATTTACCGACCTACCAGCGCCGATTGCAAGTGCTGCACAGGCAAAGTTCCTCGAGGATCAACAGAACTTCTCGGGCACAGTGACGCATGCCTTCTCGGACAGCTTGAAGCGTATCTTTATTGTCGCTAGTGTATTGATGGCGGGATCAACCGTACTGATCTTCATGTTGAAGGAGCGTCCACTCAAATCTGCAAAGATGAGTGATACCCCTGTGGAGATGTAGTAATATTTACGTTTTTAAACAGGTATATAATAAAACGCTTGTGTTGTATGACACAAGCGTTTTAAGATGTAAACAGTAGCGTCTTATGTGGCGCATTCTTGACTGTTCTCTGCCCATTTGGTAATATAAATGATGCGTCTTTCGCCAAAACTATAATTTAAAGGTCGGAGTGCGAAGGACTGTACATAGTACAAGGAGTGTATCAATCACATGCCTATAGCAATCGAATTTGTGCCTTCGCGGCGCAAAAAGATCGCAGTGGATGTGGTGCCCGCCGAATGGCGAATATTTATTGCACACTAGGAGTCGTCTGACTCATCAAAAAAAGAAAACACCCCAAGGCACCGGGGTGTTTTCATTTATAAAGAATCTTTACTAGTTGCCGAGCGCCTTGTCGATGAGCGCCTTCAACTGATCAGTATTTCCTTGTACAACGGCTCCTGAAACGGCGCTATCAAGTTTTGATCCGTTAAGGTAGAAAGTTGGAGTGGCGTCTACTTTTACTTTCTTAGCGAGTGCTTGATCAAATGAGATTTTTTGATTTACCTGGTTTCCCGCAAGGTCCTTTAAGAAGGTATCTTTGTTAATACCGAGGCCTGACGCATACTCAGTGAATTTATCTGTTCGGGCTGTTCCGGTCAGAGTGTCCCATTCACCTTGGCTTTCAAAGACAACATTGTGCATTTCCCAATATTTACCTTGTAGTCCCGCAGCTTCGACAGCAGCAGCCGCTGCACGTGCGTTAGGGTGGATTGTCGTGAGGGGGAAGTTACGATAGATAAAGAGAATTTTATCTTCGTATTCTTCGGTCAACTGCTTAATTTGAGGATGCGCTGCGCCACAACTTGGACATTGAAAGTCTCCATATTCAATCAGTACGACCTTACTGTCTGTTTTGCCGAATGTATGGTCCGCAATCTGACCATTTTGGTCGCTTGCAGCGGTAATACCATTAACATCAATTGTACTGACATTGGTCGAGACACTTGAAAGACGTGACCAGGCGATCAATCCTCCTAGTAACAAGACGATAACTGAGCCGAAAATAATCCATGCCGTTTTACTCACAAGTAGGTAACCTCCAAATTTACTATAACTATTGTAGCAGAAAATTATGGATGATGAGGACGCTAACTAGGGTACAATATGGATAAGCATGTTTACTTTCTTAGCAATTATTACGACGATCACGTTTCTTCTCTTAATTCTCGTTGCCAGTATGCAGCCAGAACCTAATACTATCAGCGTGTCAGAACTAGCGCGCAGGGCGAAAAGAGCAGGGAAAGAGGCTAAGGCTGCTTTGCGACGTGAGACGTTCCTTCCCGATGTTATTGCGCTACTTCGCGTAAAAGTGGCTATTTTATTAGTAGTTTTTGTTTTGTTGTCAGTAGTGACGTTTGGATGGGTTATCGGCATTATTGTCGCTATCATCATCGCACTCGAATACGGCGCCATTGCTCGTTTGGGTCCGTGGCACCGTTTAAGCCAAAATCTCTACGAACGTATTGAGCCGGGTATTATCAATCTCGCCGAAAAATACCCTCTACCATTCTCATTCATTCGTAGCCTTCCACTTTATAGTGGCAAAACCACTCATCGCATCGACTCTCGTGAAGAGCTTCAACAACTCATCGATGAAGCAGGTGAGGTTTTGAATGAGAACGAACGTAAGCTGATTGTTCATGCGCTCGGCTTCAAAGATCAAAGGGTCGATAGTGTGATGACTCCAAAGAACGTCATCGATAGTATTAAGAAGGGTGAGTTTCTTGGTCCATTAGTGTTGAGTGAGCTCCATAATCTCGGTCATAGTCGGTTACCTGTTATTGGGAGCGACATTAATCATGTTGTTGGGACACTCCATCTTAAAGATTTACTGTCTCTCGATATTAAGCAATCGGTCACTGCTGAAAAAGCGATGGAGCCAAAGGTCTTTTATATCCATCAGGAAGAATCACTCGAGCACGCACTTGCAGCATTCTTAAAAACGCACCATCACTTATTTATTGTCATTAATGATGAACGAGAGACGGTCGGGCTTCTCACACTCGAAGATGTGATGGAGGCGTTACTGGGACGTAAAATTATTGACGAAGATGACAATCACGAAGATCTTCGATCGATTGCTTTGCGCAAAGCTGCCGACAACAATATGCCTGAAAACCACATCGACGTCTAGCCCCTGATCTAAAGAGGTGATAAAATGTCTCTAAAGAGGTACTTATGACACGAACATTGATGAAAGATATTGCGAGCAAGGCCGGTGAGACCGTCACCATTCAAGGCTGGCTACATAAAAAACGACTGCTTGGTGGTCTTAACTTTATTACATTGCGTGATCGATCGGGGATTGCTCAAAGTCTTGTTGATAACAAAGACGAAATTGAGAAACTGCGCGGACTGCAAACAGGAACTGTCCTATCATTTACCGGTGTTTCGACAGCTGATGAACGAGCTCCCGGAGGCGCAGAGTTGCATGACGTTACTATCGAAGTATTAGTACCGGTTACTTTTGAGTCACCGATCGAAATCGACAAACCACTTGATCACAAATCTGAAAATCTCGACACCTTATTTGAAAACCGCGTGATCGGACTTCGAAACCTACAGGAAACAAACATCTTCCGTATTCAGGCTGGCATTAAAGAAGCGGCTCGTCAGTACTTCCACAGTCAAGATTTCACCGAATTCAACTCACCGAAGCTTCTTCCAGGCGCAAGCGAAGGTGGTGCTGAAGTCTTTACTCTCGACTACTTTGGCAAAGAAGCAACGCTTGCTCAGAGTGGACAATTCTATAAACAGATGATGGTTGGTGTGTTTGAACGGAGCTATGAAATGGGGTCAACCTATCGTGCTGAACCGTCAGCGACGACTCGTCATATGACCGAATACATCACTATTGATGCTGAGATGGGATTCACCGACTTCCAAGAATTGCTTGCAACTGTCGGGGGTTTGCTAAAAGCAGTGACGACTGACGTTTGGGCTAAGTTTGAACCACAATTAAAACAGTGGAATGCGCAACCCGCAGTATTACCGGAACAAATTCCACAACTTGGTCTTGAAGAAATTCACAACCTTTACAGTGAAGCGACTGGCGAGAATACTCGAGGTGAAAAAGACATGCGTCCCGATGAAGAACGATGGATTACCGAATACGCAAAAAAGAATCTTGGCAGCGAAGCAGTCTTTGTCACGCAGTGGCCAGTGAGTGAAATGAAATTCTATCACCGTAAATCTCCAGAGAATCCTGAACTCGCAGAACGTGCGGATCTCATCTTCCGTGGCGTTGAAATTGCGACAATTAGTATGCGTGAGAACCGTTATGATGTGCTCGTTGAACAGCTAAAGACGATTGCTGGCGGTGATCCTGAAGCTGATGGCTTTAGATACTATCTTCAAGCCTTCCAGTATGGGCTACCTGTTCACGGTGGATTCGGTATGGGACTTGAGCGACTTACTCAAAAAATCATCGGTCTCAACAACATCAAGGAAGCCACCCTCTTCCCTCGTGATATCAACCGCTTAACTCCTTAGTTATGTTCGAAACTCTGTCAGCAAAACTCGTTGTCAGACAAGCAGAGGCAATTGTTCGTGATGCTGAACGCATGTATCCGCAGCACCCAAACGGGCAGCAGCGTATGACGATGGGGTGGTTTGTTCTTGGATCCGGATGTGCCTTATTGGGATCTTCAACATTTGATATACCGCGACTCCCAGAACAGAAAACGCCTCCTTCTGACAATGAAGCGCTATAATAGTGCTTATGGATCCTGAACAAACAAACACCCTTTCTGAAATCACCACAACGAAAATCGAAACGACTCAGATAGAAAAACCTGCTAAAAAAATGCCCCGTCAGCGCCATTTCTTAGCAGCTTTTTTCATTAGCTTTATGTGGGGGACATTTGGTATCGACCGTATGTATATGGGCTATTGGGTTACAGGAATCTTAAAACTTCTCACTTTCGGTGGGTTTGGACTTTGGGCAATGGTGGACTTTATTGTCATTATGACTGGTACCTTTAAAGATAAGCAGGGGAGAGAAATGCTCCAAGCAGCTGAATATAAAAAGTTCGCAGCACGAACGGTGCTCGTATTTGCTCTCGCGCTCGGTGCCTTTTTACTGCTGAATGGTATTGCCCTTATTCTGACTGTGACACAGCTTATTACCAGTGTGCAGGATGGTAACTTTCAAGGGATTGATATTAACCAACTTCAAAGCGGTGGACTCACGCCCGAGCAAACACAGCAACTTGGTCTATAAAGTCGGTTTGTTATCTAAAGAGTGCCATACATACCAGCTAGCCACAGACTCGTAGGGGTGCCATTTATGTTTCTTAGCAATTTTCTCCATGATTTCTGGAGTTGGTTTTTCTTTAAGATCGTATAGTTTATAGATGCCGTTTTTGATACCCAAATCACCTGTCGGAAGAACATCAAGGCGCCCCATACAAAAGAGTAAAAACATGTGCACGGTCCAAACACCGACACCTTTTATCTTTGTTAGTTCATCAATAACCTCTTGGTTAGAGAGCGCGTCGAGGTGATTGAAGCGCACCGTTTCTTCAATAACTTTCACTGCTAGATCTTGTATATAGGTAGCTTTCTGGCGAGAGAGACCGACACTTCTAAATGTCTCGATATCCTTTTCGAGGATTTGACCTGGAGTGGGAAATTCATCGCCAGGGAAAAGTTCGCGAAAACGTTTCATGATTGTCGCGGCTGCTTTGACGCTGAGTTGCTGTGAAACAATACTTTCGACCAGTTCTTGATAATAGTTTTTATGGGGAGTGATGGTAGGGAGGCCTGCACGCAAAATCACCGGAGCAAGGAAAGGGTCGACGTTCGCGAGATGATCGGCTGCTTGTCTGAGAGTTTTGGGTGTCGCGAGCTCAACCACTAATTAACCTCGATAGTCTCACCGTCGATACGGCGAAAATCAATATCTGCTTCTTTCGCAAATTTACCAACGATGTTGCCGTGAAATCCTTGTCCATCATGCGAAAGAACAGCATCGTGAGTAGGGAAAGCGAAACGAGGAGCGACAGCGAGAAGATAGTCGACTGCTTCACTCACTTTCATCCAGGGTGCTCCTAGGGGTAGTGCAAGTGTGTCGACAGATTTTTCAGGAATCGTAAATGAGTCACCTGGGTAGTAAATTCGCTCATCAATCATCACTCCAACATTTTGAGCAAGGGGCCATGATGGATGTATGGCAGCGTGATCGTCGCCAAAGAATTCAAGTTCAATGCCTTCGATAATGAAATTATCACCGCTTTTGACAGTTCGTGTTTCAAAATTCTTTAATTTTGCCGTGACATCACGAGGTCCTACGATAACAACTTTAGGGAATGCTGCAGCAATTTCACTGAGGTGATCGGTATCGAGGTGGTCACCATGTTCATGGGTGACTACCACGGCGACAACTTCATCATCAGGCATCACAAAGTCAGTGGTCAATGCGCCAGGATCAACGATAAGGACCTTCCCATCTTTCTCGACAACAAAACAAGCATGTTCATATTTAGTGAGATGCATTTAGTCCTCCTTAAACCATTTAGTGTATGCGGAGCGGGCTTTAACAATCTTTGGCGCAATCACGATAGAACAGTAGCCGTTGCCAGGATTTTTGTTGAAGTAATCCTGATGCTCATCCTCGGCAGGATAGAAAGTATCAAGTGCTTTGAGCTCAGTCACAATAGAATCATCCCAATGACTCTGGGCACGTTCAAGTGCGGCTTCAAAAGTAGTTTTTTCTTCAGTGTTTTTGTAGAACATCGCTGACCGATACTGTGTTCCGACATCAGCCCCTTGTCGGTTGAGGGTGGTTGGGTCGTGAATCAAGAAAAATAGATCAAGAATTGTGTCGGCGGGAATAATTGTTTCATCAAAAGTTATTTCAACAGCTTCAGCATGACCTGTCTCACCACTCGCTACCTCATAGTAGGTAGGATTGTCGGTGCCACCACCAGCGTAGCCGCTGACAACGTTTGTTACGCCTTTTAAGCGTCGGTACACGGCGTCTAAACACCAAAAACATCCACCTGCAATCACATATGTCGTCATACTATTATTATACGCCGGTATAATAGATGAGTGAAATCTGAAGAATTCCAGGAGATCATCTGGCAAAAGGCTAATGAGTTGTATCGTGACATGCCCTGGCGTGAGAATACAGAGCCCTATTTTGTATTAGTGAGTGAGTTAATGTTGCAGCAAACCCAGGTTGATAGAGTGATCCCAAAGTTTCATGAATTTATTGCATCATTTCCGACAGTTCAGGCGCTTGCTAAAGCATCGCTTGCCGATGTGTTAATCAGCTGGAGTGGCTTGGGGTATAACCGACGAGCAAAGTTTTTGCACGAGACGGCAAAAAAAGTAGTGGCTGAATTTGATGGCAACATACCAGATACTTTCGAGCAATTAGTAACACTTCCTGGCATCGGTCCTAATACCGCCGGGGCTATTCTTGCGTATAGTTTCAATCAGCCAATTGTGTTTATAGAGACGAATGTCAGAACGGTTTACTTTTACCATTTCTTCCAAAACGAAGACTCGATCTCCGACGCGATGCTAAGAGAAAAGATTATTGAAACACTTGATCAAGAACACCCCCGTGAGTGGTATTGGGCGATTATGGATTACGGTGCTTATTTAAAGAAACAAGGAGCGGGCCAGATCAAGCGCAGTAGCCATTATAAGAAACAGTCGCCGTTGAAGGGGAGTGTTCGCGAAGTGAGAGGTCAGATCATAAAGCTACTTACTGTCGAGGATCTTAGTTACGATAGTCTTGCTCAACGACTTCCACAGGATGATCGGTATGACCAAGCGCTTGAGGCACTTGTTTCAGAAGGTATCGTGAAACAGACCGGTCAGCGATTACATTTGGCACGATAAACGGTATAATAAGATAACATGAAATTGCCCGCACGACTCGTTATTCTAGGACTGATTGCCACCATTGTGCTGTCGGGTGTCGTCGTGAGGGATTCCTTTGCACAAACCGATCTCACTGACGAACAGTTAAAAAAGATCAGTGCAAACTGTGTCTCAATTAAGAATACACTCAACCAGTTACATGCAAGTGATGCACTACTTCGTGTTAACCGCGGTCAAATCTATGAGGCTATGGCGACGAAATTAATGGATCGCTTTAATGGTCGTTTAAGTAGCAACAAACTTGATGCAACCGGCACCACCGCTGTCACAACGAGTTATCGATCAGCACTTGATACTTTCCGGGTTGATTATCAGTCGTATGAGCGACAGATGTCTGCAGCGATCCGTATCGACTGTGATAAGAAACCAGCTGAATTCCACGCCGCAATTGAAGATGCACGAACGAAACGTGAAAAAGTGCACACAGACGTATTAAGACTCCATCAATATATTGACGATTATCGATCTGCGGTTAATGATTTTTACATTAACTTCGAGAGAGTGTCGGGGGAATAAGATGGACGAAACACCTGAAGTTATCGAAGTAGTAGAGCGTCAAACTTTCTGGAGTCAACATCGCTTCTTATTGCTAATTGCCTTTACGATTGTGATCGCACTTATTTTGGTAGTCATCAGCATGGTGATCTATAACGTCAGTGGATCAGCTCAGCTTGATTTGAGCCGACCTGGCTATCAGTCAGTCAGCGACAAAGTTGATAAAGTCGATAACATCGATGAATACAACGCATCAGGACCGGTCAACAAGGGAACAGTCGATGAATTTACGAAACTGTATGATGCTCAAGCAACAAAAGCAAAAGCGGTCAATGCATTCAATGGTGACCCATTGAACCCTGAAGTACTCGAATTCGGTTCGAGCGAAGCTAGCGAATAATCGCTAAAGATTTGCGCTTTTGAGTGCCGTTCCACCCATCGGTAAGATACCTTCTCTTTTGACCAAAGCAGAATTTCGGTATTCCTTTTTTTCGGTCACTTCTTCGCCAAACCAAGCTAGTGGTTGGAATGCAGCTGCGGCTGCATGTTTCTCTTCGATAGTGTCACCTTTAAACTCAACCTCGACGATAACCAGGCCATCGTAATCACCTTTGAACACATCGAGAGAAATCTGATAGCCATCGACAAACATGTTATGTCGAATTTTTTGCAGCATCCAGTTCTTTGATTCAGCAATACTTCGTTGCTCACGGTGAAGGTCCCATGGAATAGGGAGCTCATCCACCGGCTCTCCGCGTGTTAGACCTGACATACCCTTCGTCTTTACTGTCATGGTGTATTCACGATCACCAGTGTTCATATCTGCTATTTGTCGAGTGCGCTGTTCAGAACCATCTGCACCCATGAAGACATAGTATTGATCAATATAGAGCTGTTCCTCAAAGCCCTTTAAAAGTTCTGGTGTGATAAGCGCAGGATCGACTAAGAAACGACGCTCAACTTCGTTCTTGTCTTTTGGCTTCGATTCTCCTTCAGCGGGATTTGTTCGAGGGATTTCTGTTGTCATAATAATTTCTCCTTCATTGTACTGGTAAATAGGGGTCACGCAAGCGTAAGGGTTTATGCGGAAGCCGGCAAGTAGAGCGACACTTCCTCTTCAAATAGTTCGACGAGTAATGCATGAGCTGCAACGATCTCAGGGAAAGTTGCATACTGACGGCCGATACGTTCACATAATCGTAGATGGATTTCGTGGAGCTGATCGACATTAGAGACATTGTAGTCTTTTGTCAGCATCGTTATGCCATCTCCGAGAATATCAACGGTGACGGGTAAGAGTTTGTCGACTGCTCTCACGAATCGAGACTCAAGATCAATTTGCGCATGATAGTCACGAAATCGTTTTGCAAGATAAGGCGGCAGTCTCGAGGCGATTTCTTCGATAGCGGCCTCCTCTGCACGCTCCTTCGCTGAAAGATCATCATCAGATATATCGAAGGTTGCGGTGTCGTTTGTTTTTAGCTCTGGGAGGTCATGGACGCTGCCGTATTCATGGACGAGTGAAGGGTTGAGTAGGTCCGGATAGAGCAAATGGGCGAGTTCAGTTGCAACAATTGAAAGCATGTAGCTATGCTCGACATCACTTTCATAACGACCGTCTGCGTAACGGGGAACACGTTCAACTCTGGCAAACTCCATTGAAAGTCCTGTTAACTGCAATGCGAGTGCCGCAACTGCTTGTTGGGGCGCCCGTTGGGTCACTTCTGGGACAAGCTGATCGATCTCTTTTTGGTCAATAGTTTTATGCTTCATTATTTCCATGACTACTCTCCTTGCTGACGTTTCTATTTCTAACAGAGACATTTTTATGTTATTTTAGAAATGTAATAGGGTATAGAAAGTAAGAATTGAGTCAAATGTGATTGACCAAGTTGTCATCGAGCACCATATTCAGCGCTATATGATTGATATCCTCATGTTTCATGAGGTGGTGCGCTTTCGTGACCTTCGTCCCCCAAAAACAGACACCAACCTATTTAGCTATCATCTTAAATCGTTGATCAAAGCGGGTATTATTAAGAAAACCGATGGTGGATACACACTCACAAATATCGGCCTTTCCTATGTGGATCGAGTCAGCACCGAAAAGAAAGCTATTCGTAAACAGCCAAAGATTATTACCATGCTCCTGATTCAAAATAGTGAGGGTGACGTGCTGCTGCAGCGTCGAGACAAACAACCGTATATTAACGCTTGGACGTTACCATACGGTAAATTGCACATTGACGATGAAACCCTGATGGCGGCAGCAATTCGTGAGACGAGGGAAAAGTTGGGAATTGAGAATCAAGACATGAGACATGTCGGCGATTGTTATATTCGGGTAAAAGCGGACGGCGAAGTTCTATCAGCAACCCTTGCGCACGTCTTTAAGTTCAATCGTGATGACATCACCCCTAGTGACGATATTATGTGGGCGAGACCCCATAAACTATCGCAGTATCGATTAGCTCCGGCTGTCGAGTCGATCGTCGCGCGAGGGTTCTTTAATGACCCCTTCTTCTTTGAAGAGTTCGAATCTGACTGGTATAGTTAGGTTATGAATTTAGAACAGTACCAAACACTTGCTAAGCGTACAGCAGCACCAAAAGATAAAAAGAATGAGGTCTTCCATTTAATCCTTGGCCTTATTGGCGAAGCGGGTGAAGTTGCAGAGAAAATGAAAAAAATTGTCCGCGACCAAGACAGCAACTTTGACGTAGTTGATAAGAACGATCTAAAGAAAGAACTCGGTGACATACTCTGGTATGTGGCAATACTAGCGGATTATTTCGATATTTCACTCGAAGATATTGGGACAGCAAATATTGAAAAACTTGCTAGTCGCCAGGCTCGCGGAACGCTCAGCGGCAGCGGCGATAATCGCTAGTTTAAGAAGCGAGTCTTTCTCGAACCCAACTATCGATCGTACCGGCACCCATGCAGAGTACCAGCTTGCCGTTCGTGCGTGCGTCTTGAATTGCCTGCCAGAGACTTTCGTCAAACTCAGCAACAAAAACATGATCCTTATTTGTGATGTCAGCAATGAGATCATCAGGAGTCAAAATCGGCTCACCGGGATCTTCTCGTGAGAGATAGGTCGGAAGCCAGTAGATAGTCTCGGCTTGTTCAAATTTATCGCAATACATATCACGAACGCGATATTGACGACGGTTTTGATGTGGTTGGTACACCAGTACGACGTGGTCAGAAATCTCACGAGCCATCTGAAGTGTCGCAAGAATTTCTTCAGGGTGGTGACCGTAGTCCGTATAGAGATTATCTGCTAGTTTTTCAAAACGTCGATCTGTTCCGGGAAAGTCAGAAAGTGCCGCAATGACTTCATCATCTTTTGCGATAGCGAGGTATTCGGCTGCCTTCGCAACGAGTGTTGCGTTGCGACGATTGTGAGCACCAGCTAATGGGAGACTCAGGGCATCTTCAAGGAGTGTCGTGTACTCGGTATCACCCTTTATATAGTCAGCGTCTGCTTTCCATAAGATAGTATGATCTGATTGATTAATAAATTGACGGAATGCACCCGTGTATTCCGTTTCTTCTAGATAGGTGTCTGGATGGTCATAATCAAGCGAAGTAATGAGCGAAAGAAACGGTGAAAAGTGTAAGAAATTACGATCATATTCGTCGCACTCGTAGATGAAATATTCGCTTTCAGGGTCAAATTTACCACTTGGCCCAAAAGAGAGAGTGGTACCAACAGAATAGCTGACAGGAATACCAAGACGTTGAAACAGCCACACAGCCATACCAGTTGTCGTTGTTTTACCATGTGTGCCAGATATCGCAATCAGTTTAAGATCCTTTTCCTGGATGATATATGCCAAGAATTCGTCACGCTTGCTTGTGCGTATACCGAGTTCTCGAGCAAGCACCAATTCTGCATGATCTTCAGGGAGTGAAGAGGTATAGACAAACCAATCGATAGGTGAGGCTTCGTGTGTTGCGCGCAGGAAAGTACCGTCTTGGCCAATATTCACAGTGACTCCTAGAGCGCGAAGTTCATCAGTGATGAGGCTCTCAGCTAGGTCTGAGCCAATCACCGTGTGCCCTGCGTCACGAGCAATCTCAGTTAATGGGCCAATGCCAACACCACCGAGACCCGAGAAATAGATATTCATATGATCCTAGTATATCACTTGCGACCGAGGAGGTGATTGTGGTGTAATAGAGAAAGTCTAAGTGGGCACCATACAAACATGATTCAGAAAATTATTCATCGGCTCCTACAAAAACGCCATTTCTGGCGCGAAGCGACGTTCAGCGAAATTGCTGAGCTCTATGCTTCGCGTATGTTGCGTATTCTCGCGCTCAATATGACTGCTGCTTTTACCTCGATTTACCTCTATCAAAATGGATTTAGTGTCATTTTTATCACACTTTTATGGACCGGATTCTTCTTATTCAAAGTCGTTATGGGGATACCAATGGCATCGGTAGTAGCGCGTTTTGGTCCTAAACACAGCATTTTATTTGCAAATATCCTCTACATTCCAGGTCTTGCTTCGCTCGCGATGTTCCCTGTATGGGGAGTTGTTAGTCTGCTTCCAATGGTAATCTTCCAAGCAACATCTTCAACGCTTTATCAGATTGCATATATGGTCGATTTCTCAAAAGTAAAGAGTATCGAGCACGCGGGTAAAGAGATGGCATATATGAACATTGTCGAGAAAATCACGACAGGATTAAGCCCTCTATTAGGTGGCGTTCTCGCTTATATTTACGGCCCTCAAGCGGTTATTATCTTTGCTGCCTTCCTTTTCTGTATCGCTGCAATTCCACTATTCAAAACAGCAGAGCAAGTACTGCCTCGTCAGAAACTTGTCTTTAAAGGATTTCCTTGGCGACTCATTACAGTAAATATTGCTGCAGAGGCATCACGTGGTTTTGATATGTTCACTTCAGGAACAGTCTGGTCACTTTTTACCGCTATTGCGATCATCGGTATAGCCTCGAATAACGAAGTGTATGCAACGAATGGTCTGTTAATGTCGGTAGTCCTTCTGGCAGCTCTGGCAGCCTCCTATGCCTATGGTCGGTTGATTGATCGTCGAAAGGGAAGGGAACTGCTATTGTTTGGCGCGATTGCTAATTCGATTACCCACTTCCTACGACCATTCACCACCTCAACTATCGGAGTAGCAGGGCTGAACATTGGGAATGAAGCGGCGACTGCTGGATATTCGATGGCATATACTAGAGGAAATTTCGATAACGCCGATCTTTCAGGGCAAAGGACGACTTATATCGGACTGATGGAATGTCTTAGTGCGTTAGGTGCCTCGCTTGCTGCGGGGTTACTCGCGCTTCTACTGCTGTTCTTTGAGGATCTTCGTGCAATGGAGTATTTCTTCTATATCGCATCAGCAGTGGTCTTACTCATTGCGACAGCGCGCTTTACTCTCTATCGTAAATAATGCTCATGCTACAATAAGGGCAAGTAATAAGGTGGGAAACCTCTAAAGTAGTGGCAGATAAAAGGCAAGTTCGACGAAGTATCAAAGACCTGCAACGCGTAAAAACGTGGCAGCTTGTTATATTGTTGATTCTCGCTGGTTTCGTTTCTGCAACATTTCTTAGACTCAATAACATTGGCATGGTTGAACGACGTGCGGCTGTGATTAGTGCTGACAGTGCTGGGAATCAGGACGACACCATTAGAAGATTGTACGATCTACAACGATATGTCAGTAGTCACATGAACACTGACATGGGTAAGGGAGTCTATCTCCAAGAGAGCTATAAACGAGATAGTCAAAAGGTACTCGATAGTGCTTCAAGTGACCAAAATCCTAATGGTAATATTTACAAAAAAGCCCAGGAAGTCTGTGCCCCTCGTTTTAGTAATTATTCGGCTGCTTATTTGCAATGTACCACTAGTGAATTGGCAAAATACCCCGCTGCGACTGACCTTATCCAAGCAGCAAAATTACCGTCTGCAAGCAGCTATTTGCATAGTTACGCATCACCCATCTGGTCGCCTGATTTCGCCGGCTGGTCACTGGTCGTTTGTGGGGTCATTGTTCTACTCATTATCATTCGACTTGTCAGCCTCCTTGTCCTCAGGCTGTTACTCAGGCGTCACTACCGAAGCGTTTAACTGTTGACAGCAGTGACCTCGAGGCTGTACTCTTACTCTCGTATAGCACTAATAGGAGGTATAAGAACTACCATGGCTTACAGTCACACAAACTCAAAAGGCGTTACTTACTACTTGCACAGCACTGAAGTAACACTTCGTGGTGGTAAACCACAAACAATCTACTTTTTCGCAAAGGTAGAAAAGAACGCTAAGGGTCAACCAGTCGATCTTCCAGAAGACCGAATCGTTAAAGAAAACCCACGTAACGGTTTCTTGACCGTTTCAAAGAAGAAATAGTTTAAAACACTATTGCACCGTAAGCGGTTTGGCCATATACTAAAGCCAAACAAACAGGTGCCAAATTTGCCCCCTCCCCGGGGGCATTTTTGTTTGTTTTACTATCGCATTCGTACAGGGGTGGGAGTACAATATATACATATGGTAAAGATGGTCGAGGTCAAGAACCTCAAGAAGAAATATGGTGACAAAAAGGCAGTTGATGGCGTGAGCTTCTCAGTCGAAAAGGGTGAGATCTTTGGTATCCTTGGTCCAAACGGTGCGGGAAAAACAACAACTTTAGAAATGATGGAAACGCTCCGAACGATTGATTCGGGATCGGTCAAAATTGACGGCGTCGATGTTGCCAAGAACCCTCAAGCAATTAAATACATCATCGGTGTTCAACCGCAGTCACCAGCCTTCCAAGACAAAACTCGTTTGACTGAAGTTGTCGAAATGTTTGCAGCTGCGTATGGTGAAAAAGTTGATGCAATGTCTTTCCTTCGTGATGTTGATCTGCAAGACAAAGCTAAGAGCTTTGTCGAGAACCTTTCGGGTGGACAAAAGCAGCGCCTCAGTATTACGACAGCACTTGTCCATGGACCGAAGGTATTCTTCCTCGACGAACCAACAACTGGTCTCGATCCTCAAGCTCGTCGTAACCTTTGGGAGCTGATTGAAAAAGTTCGTGACAGGGGTATTAGCGTCATCATGACGACTCACTATATGGATGAGGCTGAAATTCTTTGTGATCGTATTGCGGTCATGGACAATGGCAAAATTGTCGCGATCGATACCCCTAAAAATCTTATTAAACAGCTTCTCAAACGTGGCTTTAAAAAAGAGCAAGAAGTTGAACAAGCTAACCTTGAGGATGTATTCATTGACCTCACCGGTAAAGGATTGAGGGAGGAATCATAATGAAACCGACTCTGAAAAAATCACTTTTTACGGTATGGGTATTCGTTCGGATTAACACCAAACGATTCTTCCGTGATCGATTAGCACTATTCTTTAGTGTTGTTTTCCCACTTATCTTCTTATTCGTTTTCGGAAGTCTCAACAGCGGTAGTGGAGACATATCACTGAACGTCGCGTTGATTAACAATTCGACGACGCAGTTCTCAACCGACTTCGTCAAGCAAGCCGGGGATAGCAAGGTATTGAAAGTAAACAAAGACATCACTACCCTTGATGAAGCAAAAGATAAGATGAGCCGTTCAGAGCTTGATGCAACGATTATCCTGCCAGCAGACTTCGGTAAGGTTGCACCCGGGGCAACGTATCCTTCAGGACAGGCTGAGGTCGTTTACACACAGAATAACCAACAATCAGCCTCGGCACTCATTTCGGTCCTTGATTCGGAGTTTAAAGGCATCAATAGTAAGTTTGTCGCCAATGAAACGCCTTTCACAGTAAAGGGAACACAACTTAACGAGAAGAGTTTAAGTGCCTTCGACTACACCTTTGCTGGGCTACTTGGATTCTCGTTGATTGGTATGGGTATTTTTGGTCCACTCAACGTGTTCCCAGAATTAAAGAAGATGGGAATCTTGCGTCGACTCAGTACAACCCCTCTCCGCGTCTGGCAGTACTTCCTCTCAACAATGATTGGACAGGCAGTGATTGGGGTAATAAGTTTCGCTTTGCTTTTTGCCGTGGCGATCCTCGTCTTCCATCTACAAGTGGTAGGGAATTGGTTCGAGCTAATAGCGTTCCTGTTGCTTGGCCTTGTGACTATTCTTGGTATTGGCCTTGCGCTGGGAGGATGGGCAAAGAATGAGCGTCAGGCAGCACCGCTGTCGAATATTATTGTCTTCCCGATGATGTTCCTCTCTGGGACTTTCTTTCCGCGCTTCCTCATGCCAGAATGGCTACAAAACATTTCAGCTTTCTTGCCGCTGACACCAATTATTGACGGTATTCGGCTTATCGCTACCGAAGGTAAGCACTTCATCGATATTCTGCCACAGATTGGGCTTATTGGTGCTTGGCTGGTGATTATCTATATAATCGCTTTCCGTGTCTTCCGTTGGGAATAGTAGCTTCAAGATGCTAGCAACAGTTTTCGAAAAACGCGCTAAAATAGAGCAATGGTAGATACCGAACAATCTGTCGCAACGGAACCACAAGACGAGCCAACGTATCGTATGCTTGCTCTTGGAGGAGACCACGTTACAGTCTCGGGTATGACGAAGCACTACATCACGCTAATTAATGAAGCGATCATGGCTAATCCGCATCACCCAATGGTGGAAGGGATGGAACTAGGTCGCTATTTAAGTGTTATCGTCGCAAGTGATGGCGGTGTCCCGCATGAAGATTATCTCTATATGTTGAACTCTTTTCCTGAGGAAGAGTCAGAGCTCGAAGCACCCGACGAAGAACTCTCCGATCATGACGAGATGCGAATACGCAACCTTATGGATAATATAGGCTGGACACCAGAGAGAGCGTACCTATCAGTCACCGGTAAACTCCCCGGCGGCGCGGCCTTAAGAACGACTGTTTCAAGCCCAACGCCACGTAAACCTCGAGCAAAACGTCGGATTCATCCCGTGAGCAAAGTTCCTGATAATGATAGTGCCCAGGATCCATACTGGAGGGCCGGTGATGGCCCTGCAGAGCGGACTGAAGAACAGGATATGCAACTCGCTGCCTTACGTGCCGCAAGCATCGCTGATATTAAACGGCTTCGTTTGGCGCAACAAGAAATCCTCCAGCCAAAAGAAATTAAAAAAGCACCTGCTTTAACG
Source organism: uncultured Candidatus Saccharibacteria bacterium (assembly GCA_964556125.1). Taxonomy (GTDB): domain Bacteria; phylum Patescibacteriota; class Saccharimonadia; order Saccharimonadales; family Saccharimonadaceae; genus Microsaccharimonas. The sequence continues at coordinate 35,869 of CAZKUW010000004.1, forward strand.
ATTTGGAAACTAGAGGACGCACAACTCCTTAAGCAGTCCTATGGTATGGCTGGTTTTTATCCGGAGACAGAAGTTGAAGGGAAGGCGTTTAAGCGTATGAATGGCAGGACTGACCGTATGTTAAATGGGCTGTCTTATTTTGATGACCTTGCGTACCGTAAAGGTATTGCGACTAACGCTGAGAAGAAGGCTGCACTTGAGGATGAGGCAAGCGAGCTACTCGATGTCCTTAACCAATCTTTAGATGCCAAGGGATACGCATGGGATATTATTCATTCCATTGATACAGCTAATTTTGCTGAGAACCTTCACTTTGGAAGAGCATTTTCATATGACGATCTTGTGAGTAATCCTACTCTTCGTGCTCAGCTTGGTTCACTAGCAAGGTTCCGCGACAATCAAAAGATTGTCGATGGGGAACAGCCGGCTGAAGGTGATGTCGATAGTCCTGAGTCTCAAGTTGAGATAATGTCTGCACTCATACATCAGTCTCTTGGCGACATGTCCGTGAACGCTATCCGTAAATTGGCATCTGAACTTGTGAAAGACCAGGATAAGCGATTTGATTATTGGTATGATCGACTCACCGAAGCCAAAAATCATGGCTATGTTCGAGAACTGCTTGAAAACGGTCTCGGAGAGATCGACAAACGACTCGAAGAAGATTCAAAATAAAGACACTCCGAAAGGAGTGTTTTTATGGTGGGGCTGGATAGAGTTGAACTATCTACCAAGTGGTTATGAGCCGCCTGCTCTGACCGATGAGCTACAGCCCCACGTAGAGGATATTATAGCCTAATTACCCCTTATGGGCTATAATGCAGATTGAGTAATGGTTATGCCAAAAACAAATATTAGAAGATTTATCTACGCTGCTCGCCACAAATACCTCACGCTCAACAACGTCGTTATTCTCGTGGCATTCTTAATTGCTGCCAGTTGGGTCTGGGGTTCTCTTGGTATGATGCAGCGGAATTATACCTTACAGAAGGAAGTTGATCTCAAGAAACGCCAGCTAGAATTAGTTGAGTTGCAGCGGGATAATCTTAATTTGCAAAAACGATATTATCAGACAACCGAATATCAAGAACTTGCTGTGCGTGATTCATTAGGACTCGTTCGTCCGGGTGAAAAAGTATTGATTCTTCCAGAGAACAGCCAGGCAGCGAAGGACGCTGATGCGCCCAAGGCAGTTGCGAACGTCGTCGTTGACCAAACCAGCAACCTCGAACAATGGGTAAACTTCCTCTTCGGCGGGTACAGTAAAAGTATCAATAAAGATTAGTTTTTGATAGTCGTAGGATCTGTTTGGAGGAGTGCTTTAGGGATCCGATCGTATTGCTCGACTGGTTCACCCGGCATGATGATTCTTACTGACGTGTCATCTTGATCTTTTGGTTGCAGGAACATGGTCCAGGTGCCAAGACCAATGAAAGTCCCAATGATGACGAGTCCTGTCGCGAAGGCTATAAGTGGGAAGTGCTGACTAATCTTCTTACGCTTGTTCATGTATTTATCATAACAGAACTATAATAGATGTAGGAGAAACTTTATGCCGGCTGGAACACCTAAAAAACGACGACCACGACCGATACATCATGCTGCTGATTTTGATCTTGATGTCATGAATGGAGATGATGATCTTTTTCGATGGTTTTTATTGACGTACCTTTTGGGAAAACCTATTCAATCGACCGTCGCAGTAAAGACATGGAAACTTTTCATTGATCGAAAGCTCGACTTACCATGGTCGATACTTGCGATGTCTGACAGGCAATTAGTAATGTTGCTTCACCTTGGTGGGTATACTCGATATCAGCACGTCATGACGAAGGCGCTAAAGATCTGTATGCAACAACTCGTTGATTTTTATGATGGTTCTTTATCCCTCATGATTCAGGATAGTCTTGATGAGGAAGAGTTATCAAAACGACTCCAAAAGCTATATGGAGTCGGTCCGAAGACGGCGGAAATATTTATGAGAGAGACCGAGGAATATTTCGCTCGGAGAGTCGAATAGTTTAGCTAATTTTCGTTTTCAATTTGAGATTTGAAATGTATTGATCGTAGTTAAGATTTGGGTATTGGCTCATGTAGCGCATGTTTCTATCAACGAAGGTTAAACCGTCTTTGTCGAATGCAGAGTAAATACTCTTCGTGTTATAAAGTTTGCTCTTCGCCATCTTTTCAAGTTCGGTCCGAAGAAGTGTCCCTGTTTCGCTTGTCATGAAACTGTTAGCTCTATTATTCACAACTTTTCCCCAAGTTTTTTGCTGTTACTTCTAGTATACCACGAAAGTATAGAGGTCGGCTACTTGTCGCCCCTGTTAGCGTATTTGTACGGTGATGTTCTTAGTGTTCAGGTTGTGTGATACAGAAGATAGCTTTATAGTTTGGGGGAAGGAACAATATGGACGAAGTGATTTTCAACAAGGTACGCAACTTTTTCAGTCAGTATCCGAAACGGACCTATTCTAAAGATCAGATACTTATTTTTGCTGGAGAGAATCCTGAAAAGGTGCATTATATCCTCAGTGGACGGGTGAGCCAGTACGACATTTCTTATAGAGGTGATGAGATTGTGGTGAATGTGTTTAAGCAACCGGCATTCTTCCCTATGAGTTGGGCTATAAATAAAAAAGATAATACCTATTTTTATAAGACCGAAGAGCCGTCGGTGATTCATCTCGCTCCCGCTGAGGATGTCGTCGCTTTCTTAAAAGAGAATCCCGATGTGACATTTAATTTACTCTCACGACTGTATAACGGAGTGGAGGGGATTTTATCAAGAGTTGTCCATCTTATGTCTGGATCGGCCAAGAGTCGTATTATGTATGAACTTATTATTGAATCTCGACGATTTGGTGAGGAGCAGCCAGATGGAAGTATTGTTTTGTCAGTCAATGAAAACGACTTAGGCTCTCACGCCGGTCTTGCGCGTGAGACGGTAAACCGTGAGATGAAACATTTGAAAGAAAAAGGTTTGATAACGCTAAAATCTGGAAAAATTATTATCAATAGCCTGGCGTCTCTAGAAGAGCAGCTAGGGAAAGTTGCTTAGCTTTTCATACTCACTTCAAACTCAATTGACTCATGGAATTCTTCGACACCAGACTCCCTTTCCCAATAGGTTGTCATATGTATTTTCTTTGGGTAAATGACAAATAGGGCGAAGTCATCATCTTCATCGACTGAAGGTGAGACGTGCCATTTCCCTTTTTCACCATCCTTTTCGATGGCCGCTAAGATTTCAGAGAGTTTATTCTTATCATGAACTTTTTGAGCAATTCCTTCGATGACAACCTCTGAGCGACTAAACGGATCGTAAGTAACAAAAGAAATCGTTGGATTTGATTGTAAGTTCTTTGATTTCCTTGTCGTCTTTTTGGTCATGAACGCGAGGTGAATGTTATCGAGTTGGTATATGTTTATGACGGAGCTTTGAATAGTGCCTCTTATGTCGAGAGTAGAGAGGACTCCTTGAGGATGAGTTGCTATAAAAGAGGTGATTGACTCCTCTGATTCGGGTGATGAGAAATGTTTGATCGCAGTAGTTATTTTCATTGTCTTATCGTGAGCCGAATGATGTGAAATTACTGTGATTGAGATCACACAACAGCTATGATACTGCTCAAGGCTATATAAAGCTATTAGTCTTATGCTACATTCATAGATATGAACTCCATTACTCTCGCAATTATCACCCTCTTGATCGGACTTATCAGTTACGGGATATATATTCGTGACGTTTTGCTGTCGAAGACTCGTCCACATGGAATGACATGGGTGATTTGGGGTGTTCTTAATAGTTTTATATTTTATCAGCAGATTATGAACGGGGCTGGGCCAGGAGCATGGGTGACGGGTATGGCAGCTGTTGCAAACTTTATTATCTTTACTCTGTCGTTTAAGTACGGTGAAAAAAATGTGACATTGTTTGACTGGATATGTTTACTACTTGTCGGTATAGCCTTTAGCGTTTGGCTATCAAATCCTGATCCCAATCTTGCAGTACTAATGGCAATCGCTATTTTCATTATTGGACTACTTCCAACAGTCAGGAAAGTCTTTCTCGGGAAATCAAACGAAACGATTATTACCTTCTTCCTCAATAGCTCGAAGTTTTTGATTGCGGTATTCGCTTTACAATCTTTCTCTATCGTCACTGCCGCCTATCCGCTGACGTTATTTATTGTCAACTTATTGTTTGCTTTATACCTCGTGTATGAATGGAAAAAAAGAAAAGTCGTAAAAAGGAGAAAATGAGCATGAAAAATATTTCACTGAACGAAGCAATCGATCTAACAGGGAAGATCGCTTTCATCACAGGGGCAGGCGTGGGAATCGGACGATCAATCGCTGAGCGTTTGCATGAAGCTGGAGCATCTGTTGTGGTCACAGATTTAAACAAAGAGATCGTAGACGCATTAGCCGTGTCATTAAATGAAAAGAGAGCTGATTCTGCTATCAGCTATGCGATGGACGTGAGTGTATCAGACGAAGTAAACGAGTCATTTAAGTATGCCGTTGAATCGTTCGGTACGGTCGACATCTTGGTGAACAATGCCGGCATCTACCCAATGAAACCTTTTAGCGATATGTCTGAAAGTGATTTTGAAAAGGTGATTGATGTTAACCTGAAGGGCGTGTATCTTTGTACAAAACAAGCCGTCGGCATTATGACATCAAAGCAGCAAGCAGGTAAGATCATCAACGTGACTTCTATCGACGCGTTACACCCGAGCATGGTTGGCCTGGCGCACTACGATGCTTCAAAGCATGGAGTATGGGGATTCACAAAGAACATTGCACTTGAGCTAGCGCCACAGGGCATCCTGGTAAATGCTATCGCTCCAGGTGCTATCGCCACACCAGGTACAGGTGTTGTTGATGGAAATGTGCCTGATGCTCTTAAGGGATTCCTTCAAATGATCCCACTCGGGCGTATGGGTGATCCGGATGAAATTGCCAAGGTAGCGCTTTTCCTGGCATCTGACCTTTCTTCATACATGACAGGAAGTCAGATCGTTGTCGATGGGGGTAGATTACTTCGATAAGGTAGTTCTCATTATTAAAAAAGGCTTCATAACGGAGCCTTTTTTAATACGTTAAATTAATGTTGACATATATTACTACCTAGTGCTACTATATAGCGGTAATAAGTAATACTACATAGCAAGGAACATAATTTGGATAATATTACTGAAATGTTAAAGGGTGCACTCGAAGGTAGTGTTCTGCAGATCATAGACCGCCAGACAACCTACGGCTATGACATAACACAGCAATTGCGCGCACTGGGCTTCGAAGACGTTGTGGAAGGGACGGTATATACCATCCTTGTCCGACTTGAGCGGAATAAATTTGTTGTCAGTGAAAAGCAGGCCTCAGAAGTGGGCCCACCAAGAAAGTTTTACCGACTCACTAAAGCAGGCAAAGAGGAATTGAAGACCTTCTGGGCAAAGTGGGACTTCGTGTCGTCTAAAATTAATGAATTAAGGAGTAAATAATGGGTATTATAAAAGCAATTATTGGTGATTTCGCTGATAAAAAAGACTACCGTCAAAACGAGAAACGCGCCAAGGCATTGCCGACAGAATTTGCCGAAGCCTACAAGGATATTAGAAATTATCTTTGGAATACGTCGGGCGTCATGACGATTGAGCCATTTAAGGTACTTGTCGAGATGTTCGAAGAAGCAGCTGCTGATGGTAAGCATGTCAAAGATATTGTCGGATCTGACGTCGCCACTTTTGCAGACGAGCTTGTCCGTGGAGAGAAGTCTTATTTCGATCAGCAACGTAAGAAGTTAAATAAAAAGATAAATACGTAAAGACAACTGACGCGACAAAAAATCACCTCCCGAGAGAGGTGATTTTAATAATCTTGGGTATCCAGATAGTCTTGAATTGGAACTTAAATGCCGGGGCTTATTTGGATCGAAAGATATTAATAGAGATGCTCCTTTAGTGATTAACTATGCGGAGTAGGACTAAAATTTTGAGGTAGTGCCTATGGTATTCTGGACGTATGAATAGAAATAATTCTCAGAAGGGAAGCGTTTTGGTCATAGCGGTTGTAGTAGCTGCTGTTCTTGTATTGGGAGGGCTTGGATATGTCCTCTGGAACAACGTTATTGCGAAAGAACCTGTTGTCACAGAGACCACCAGCCCGTCAACATCCGAGCCTAAAGTGTTCTGCAAAGAGGATGAGGATGTAACGGCTGTGAAAGGAATATTCTGTTCTGAAGATATCGGAATCAAATTTAAAGTATCTTCTATTTTTGCTGGAAAAATAGAGAAGGCCTCTAACTATGAAGTATTCCAGGGCGGTGTCTATCCAAGTGAGAAACAAAGCGCGGGAACATCCGAAAGGTTTTATTCAGTTACTATTTCAGGCAACGATAATTTTTCGTTTTCGATCGCACAAGAGCCTTTAAGAAGCGGAAACATCGACTTCCCGTATCTTATGGCACCATCGGATTTCAACGCAACTTCAGGAAAACTCATGGGGATGAATGGTGAAGAGGTTACACCGTTTAGGAATGATAGTATCGTGGTATATAAAGGCGGCTACGGAGATGCAGGACAACTGGCTGACTATTATCTAATGACTGTGAAGGATAAAATCGTAAAGATAATTTTGAAGCACGCTTCATATATGGGTCCTTCCGAGAATGATCCAGCCACGATCGACGAATCTAAAGTGTTTGAAGAGTTGAACGAATCAGTAAAGACCCTAGTTGTCATACAGTAGAAGTCGCTTAGCTCCATTTGAGCCAATTACTATATGGTGGATATAAAAGAAGGATTAGTAATTAGCTAATCCTTCTCTATTATATAATCTTGGTTGCGGGGGCAGGATTTGAACCTGCGACCTTGTGGTTATGAGCCACACGAGCTGACCGGGCTGCTCCACCCCGCGATAC
>CAZKUW010000005.1:0-2363 GCA_964556125.1 uncultured Candidatus Saccharibacteria bacterium
CTATTACAGTAGCTTCAACCTGCTCATGGTTAGGTCACCCGGTTTCGGGTCTAATCCCATACACTAAATCGCCCTATTCAGGCTCGCTTTCACTATGGCTCCGTCACTTGACTTAACCTTGCGTATGAAATTAACTCGCTGGATCGTTCTACAAAAAGCACGCCGTCACCCGATAAATCGGGCTCCGACTCCTTGTAGGCACAAAGTTTCAGGATCTATTTCACTCCCCTCCCGGGGTTCTTTTCACCTTTCCATCACTGTACTTGTTCACTATCGATCGTATATTATATTTAGCGTTGGCAGGTGGTCCTGCCGGATTCAAACAGGGTTTCTCGTGCCCCGTCCTACTCGATAAAACATGTATAAGGTCAAAGTTGTTTTCGCGTACGCGACTTTCACGTCCTTTGGTTAGTCATTCAAACTATTCCGCTAACAACTAAGTTTTCTTACCTTATCTAGTCGATGATAGTCGCTAGTCGCAAATCAGATACCTGAAGTAAACTTCAGTTCTCTGACTTGGTCTCATGTAATATCACAACCCCTCGATAACATTCGCCTATCAGCTTATCCATATAAATATGGAAGTTAAAAAGGTTTGGGCTGATCCAGTTTCGCTCGCCACTACTCCCGGAATCATTATTTATTTTCTCTTCCTCAACCTACTAAGATGTTTCAGTTCAGTTGGTTCCCTACACATCTCCTATATATTCAGAGACAGTTAACACGACATGACTCGTGCTGGGTTTCCCCATTCGGAAATTCCCGGATCAAAGCTTGTTGACAGCTCCCCGAGACTTATCGCAGTCTTCCACGTCCTTCATCGGTAATATACGTCTAGGCATTCACTTTGTGCCCTTGAGTACCTTTTTATGCATTGACTTAACTAGTAATTGGTAATAACCATTATTATCAATTACTGCCGTCAATTCTTAAAAAATTTTCTTACAATAAATTGTTAATGTTCCGCGTCTCACCTCTTGAGTGCGCATTTCTACACATCGTTACGATGTATACCGTCCGCAATCAAGCTTTCTGATCCTACCATTCAGCCTCGCACGCTGTAAAGGATATTTTTGTTGTCGTTTTTGCAATAAAGAGAACCTCGCGACAATCTCTTTAATTGTGATCGCCAGAGGTTCTTTGTGAACATGCGCTGTATTGAAACTAATTGTACTCGTTTTTATCTGTTATTGCAATACCTAAGTGACGATAAATTGGTATGTCGTATTTAATTACTTTCAGCTTCTTTAGCGCCTGCATAATCTGTATAAAAAGTAGTTCCATCCGAACGTGTACAATACATGTCGTTGTCCCAGTTACGATCGTAAGTTGTCACATCCTCACAAGTGATTGAACTGGTATTTTTCTCTTCTGTGGAAGTCGTTGTATCAACAACATTTAACACGGGCTGCTGTTCTCTGGTAGTCTGTACACCTGCGGCTTGTGCATTACGTGCACCTTCGTAATTTGTATAGAAGGTCGTCCCATTAGGCCTGGTGCATAGCATGTCATTGTTCCAGTTACGGTCATAGCTCGTAACGTCCTCGCAGGAAGTTGCAACTTTTGTACCACCTTGAAAGAATGAAGTTATAGCGCCCCAGTTGAAGAACATAACCAGGACTAGAATAAATCCAAAGAAAAGTATTGCACCGCCCCATTCATCCCAGAAAGATTTGTGATGTGTATGACTCGCACTCATTATGAGCTCATCATACCACTAAGCTTAAACTTCACCTAAATCAAACACTCCCGCATTCGGAAAATCCGGTAACTCCCAGGCGCGTTGATCTTCGGTATGATCAATCACCGCGCGAAGTCGCTTACCGAATCCATTGTGACAAACGAGTAATATATTCTCACTACCTATTGCACGCAAATGGCTAAGTAATTCATTCGCTCGTTTATACATTGCCTCTTCGTCTTCTCCGCCAGCCGCTTCGAGTTTTTCATCTGTTAGTGGAAATGTTTCACTCTTTAACATCCCTTCGAACGTCCCCATAAAACGTTCCGTCGCGAGCGGATCGATAATAATTGCTTCTTTTGAGTAGCCCATTTGTTCTGCGATGAGATCGGCGGTTTCTTTAGCCCGGATCAATGGCGAGGTGACAATCTTATCGATAGCGAGGTCTTTCAACCCCTTACCTGCTTTCACTGCCTGAGCTCGACCTTCATCAGTTAACTCAGCATCTAAGTGTCCGGTAATACGTTCTTCTTTATTTGTAATGCTCTCGCCATGTCGAAGGAAATATAATCTCATCCCAGAATTATACCAAACAAAAAAGCTCCGCGTAGGAGCCTTCAGCCAAACAAAAAACACCACGTAGTGGTGGGCGATGAGGGACTCGAACCTCCGACCTCGTCAT